>JASHOB010000220.1 GCA_030041335.1 Alphaproteobacteria bacterium
CTGCTTCGGCGCGGGGAGCCAGTTGGCCCGATGGTCCTCGGGTGGCGGCGCGGCCTGCACATAGATCGTCAGCGAGCCGTCCGCGTTGTATTTGAGGTCCTTGTTCTTCGTGCCGACCGAGTAGCGCTTGATCTCGTTCGGCTCGAAGAAATGGTGCCGGTTGTAGAGCGTCAATGACCAGAATCCGTTGACCGGCGGGGCCCCGCCCTTAGCAAAGGTCACGGTGTAGCGGTTGGCGCCGTTGAGCCGAACTCCTGCCTCGTCGAGATCCTGGTAGAAGTACTTCGTCTCATTTGGTTTGTTGACAAAGATGTTGGATTTCGCGACCGCAGTACGCGTGAAGTAATCCGTGCCAAACGCCGCACCGTTATCCTGCGTCGTCCAGTTATAGGCCAACGGAAGGCCATAGTTGCGGAACTCGAACAGCGGCGCAACCAACTGCGTTTCGGCATCCGCCGCCGCCCGCTTCAACGCCCCTTTCAACTTTGCATCATGCGCGGCGGCGTCCAACACTGATCTTATCTGCGCGTAAAGTGCCTCCTCACCAGGCAGAGGCTTGAGATTGTTGAGGAGTGCAGGAAGCTGATCGAAGTAGCTATCGGGCTTTACCCAGGCCACCTCGGTGTCGCCGCTTTCGCCGCCGCCGACCTTGGGTATCCTCGACCAGTCCCGGGTCTGCATCTGTCCGGTGTAGCGGCTCAACGGATAGCTGAGGATTTGATTGACTAGCGGCTGCACCGCCTGCTTGTCCGCATCGGTATCCTCGCGAAAAACGCGGGGCACGAGGAAGCCGACATTGGTCGGCGAGCGGAACACTTTGGCGATGCCCTTCGGCACCGCGCCATTCCAATCGGGCCCGGAGAGCAGGTAGAAGCCCGGCTGCGTCGCATACATCGCTCCGATCTCGGCGAACGAATCAGTGCGCTGATCGACGATCTGATAGACGAAGAAGCGACCCGCAAAATCCGGAACCTGGACGACCACCGGCTCTTTGGAGAGATCGAGGACCGCCTGTCCGTAGACGACGTCCTGGTTCGGACATGCGACCGCGCGCTCGGACGGCTCGATATAGTCAGTCAGCATCGTGATCTCGTTCACCGGCCCGACCGGCAGGACGCCGCCGCTGAGCATGAAATCCTTGACCGGCGTGAACGTCACGAGCCGGTTCTGGATATTCATCATGGGCCATGCCCAGAAATAGGCCATGCGCCCGACCTGCGTGACGTATTCGGCGGTCATCCGGGTTCCGGCGACGGGAGCGGGCGGCATCACCTGCGCCCATTCCGGCGACGGCGACAATAGCGACCCGGCCTGGGCGAGCGGTACGAAGGCGACGGCAAACGGGACAACGATCCACACTGCACTGGACAGGGTGAACCTCATTGGCGTGCCTCGCATCAGTTCAGTTGCTTGATGTCGCCAGGTTTCCACGTTCCGCGAACGACAGCAATGGGGCACGACCGGGCAGTTCGTTTGAAGGCACACAATGGCTGATTAGGGTCGAGACCAGACCGGCGGCTCTGGGTGGCTTTCTGCCGGTCCGCTTGCAGGCTCGCATGTTGCAAAAGCGGACGATCGACACATAGCCCGATCGGACCCGAGTGCTGGTCATTGATCACGATCAGCCTATTGTCGGCTCTGTGCGAAAGCAGAAGTCGCCAGCTTTGATCGGCTCCAACTCCGTGTGTTGTCGATTGACCAAGATCTTCCAAGGTTAGTGGCAACAGCGGACACCTCAACCCCGTATCTTGCGGGATTGAAATGAATGGCCAAGGGTTTCGCCTGCTCCAAAACAGCCGCTTGAGACCTCGACCTCACATACTTGGGTTATGTGGCCAAAGGTTGGTGCACTGAGCTCCAGGACGATTCACTCCCAAATTTTACGCGCTGTATTGACGATCAGCTCGAGCTTTCGCCGTTGGTCGTCTCAACTCAACTCGTTCCCGATCGCGACGGACGCGAAGCCGCACTGCGCGGTCAAGGCCAAGTTTTCCAAGGGAACGTATTTGCTGGCCTCGTCGACGCGCCGCCGGATGTCGTCGGTTTTTTCGAGCTGCGGCGTTTTCGTGGAGACCAATCCGAGCGCCACCACTTTGTCCTTCGGCACGAACCGAAGCGGCTCGAAGCCACCGGCGCGCGTCGTGTCGTATTCCAGCAGGAAACGATCAAAAGCGAGCTTGGGGAAGGTGCGGGCCGCGATCCGGTCGTAGCCGCCCTCGGCGTACCATCGGCTGGCGAAATTACCGCGGCACATATGAAGCGCGAAAGTAACGCCGTCCCGCTTCAATCCTGCGATCAATTCATTGTCGGCCATCACGTTTTGCTCGATGGCGGCATCGGGGTCGACGCCCCACTGCCGCCATTCGCGCCGCCGTTCCTCGTCGGTGAAGTCGAAGACGTACCGAATTGAGTCGATCTGGATGTAGGGAACACCGTTCGCAACCAAAAACGCGATTTCGTCCTTCATGATCGCGACGAGATCGGCGAGTGCATCCTCCCGTGTTGCATACACCTTGTCGGAGACGCCGGGAGCCCAATGACGTAAGAACCAAGTCGGGCTGGGATTCGTGATCTTGAACGCGCCCGGTGCCTTGGGTTTGAGGAACGCGACCTCTTCGCGGTTGAGGCGACTGCGCGCACTGAGCTTGCCGCCGATCACTGGCAGTTGCCGCCGCCCGGCGACCGCGGCAGCCGCGCTCCCGACCATGGGCACCACGTCGCTGACCTCGCCACGCCAGCGATTCTGATTCTGCGGCGCCGCGAGACTGGCTTCCCCGGCGTCCACGAAACCAGCGAAAGCATGCAGCGGCCCCGTTTGCCAAGCGTCCCTTCGATATTCGCCGTCGCTGTATATTTCCAGACCGACGTCCCGCTGCACATTTAGGATTCTGATGATTGCCTGATCGGTTGCCTGTTTGAGCTCTTCGGCGGAGATTTCGCTGGAGCGGAGGGCGCGAGAGGCCTGCGTCAGCTCCGGCGGCCGCAAGAAACTGCCGACGTGATCGGCCCTAAATGGGATAGCCATGATTTCCTCCCGTAAGCATCTCTCGCGCAAAATGCGAACTAATGCCGGTTTCGCTCGCGTAACTTGTTGATCGCCGTCATGAGTGGCGGGACCGGGAAATCGCGGATGGCGATACCGTCTTCGATCCACGCAATCCGTGGATCTGCTGCGTCGTAACGAGGCCAGGCCGCTCCGCCGGGCGTATTCGGAACGCCCGTGCGGGCAAATGAGAGCCAAGCATACTGCATAATGGCGGCAAGCCGTTGGTCCGTGCTGTCGTAGTAAGCCCGATCGGCCAGCGTCCCAAAGATATAACGGATTTCGGCCGTATGCTTCGCCAACTCGTTCGT
>JASHOB010000221.1 GCA_030041335.1 Alphaproteobacteria bacterium
GTCGGTGGAGCGAAGGGTGGGGACCGAGGGGAACGCGAGCCAGCAAAGCACGAACCGGACGCAGGGCCGGGAACTCGTGTCACAGGCACTGGAGCGCGTACGGCAAGTGGCGAGGACGAGGAAGAAGGAAAGGTTCACTGCGCTTCTCCACCACGTCAATATCGACCTGCTACGGTGGTCGTTTTATGCGCTCGCGCGTAGGGCGGCTCCCGGGGTGGACGGTGTGACGTGGCAGGACTACGAGGTTGATCTGGAGAGCAATCTCCAAGATCTGTGTTCTCGGGTTCACCGGGGTGCGTACCGGGCACTGCCCAGCCGGCGGCGGTATATACCGAAGCCGGATGGGCGTCAGCGACCGCTGGCTATCGCGGCGCTAGAGGATAAGCTCCTCCAGCGTGCGGTATCGGCGGTACTCAGTGCGATCTACGAGGAAGATTTCCTCGGGTTCTCGTATGGGTTTCGACCCAAGCGCAGCCAGCACGATGCGCTGGACGCGCTGATGTTTGGAATCCAACGACGGAAAGTGAACTGGATACTTGACGCCGATTACCGGAATTTCTTCGATACGGTAAGTCACGATTGGCTTCTCCGTTTCCTGGAACTCCGGATTGGCGACGAGCGCATGCTCCGCCTGATTTGCAAATGGCTGAAGGCCGGAGTGCTTGAGAACGAGGCCGTCACGGAGAGTGAGCTGGGAACGCCACAAGGGGCGACGATTTCGCCCTTGATGGCTAACACCTTCTTGCACTACGTGTTCGATCTGTGGGCGCATCAATGGCGTAAACGCCATGCCCGCGGAGATATGATCATCGTGCGCTACGCCGATGATACGGCCCTGGGCTTCGAGCATGAGGCTGATGCCAGGCGTTTCCTGGCAGACATGAAAATGCGGTCAGAAGCGTTCGGGTTATCGCTCCATCCGGACAAGACACGGATAATCCGGTTCGGCCGCTATGCGGCCCTCAATCGGAGGGAACGTGGACTTGGAAAACCGGAGACCTTTCAATTTCTGGGATTCAAGCTGATCTGCGGAACGACAGGCAGTGGTGATTTTCAGCTTCTGCGAAAATCACGACGTGATCGTATGCAGGCCACGCTCCAGAGAGTGAAGGAAGAGCTGAGACGCCGACGGCACGAACCCATACCCCTGCAGGGGAAATGGCTCGCGCAGGTGATCCAAGGCTTCAACGCTTATCATGCGGTACCGACGAACTATCGGTCTCTCGTTCTCTTCCGAGTTCGGGTGACACAGCTGTGGAAGCGGGCGCTGATGCGACGCGGCCAACGCTCGACGGTGCCGTGGAAGCGTATGGACGCCCTCCGAGATCGCTATCTTCCGCAACCGCGCATCCTTCATCCTTGGCCCGAACGGCGCTTTGCCGTGAAGCACCCGAGGTGGGAGCCGTGTGCCTGAATGGGGCCTGCACGGATCTGTCCGGGGGGCGCTCCGCAAGGAGCGTCCCTACCGGGAAAATGTCAGCTCGATCTCTTCGCCGACCGTACCTCGAGCGCGACCATGCGGGCCAACCAGCTGCGCCTGTGGTTTGCGTCAATGGCTTACGTCCTCCTTGAAAGCGTGCGCCGCCTCGGCTTGCAAACAACCGATCTCGCCGACGCCACCTGCGGCACCATCCGCCGCAAGCTTTTCAAGATTGGCGCCCTTGTCACCGTCAGCGTCCGCCGCATCAAGTTTGCTATGGCCTCGGGCTGCCCCTATCAGGACGTTTTCGCCGACGCCTGCCGCGCCCTCGGCGCGGCTTGATCCGACCGCTCGCCCCAACATTCCAGCGTGTTCAGGTTACAAGGAACGCGCATGGCCGGAACGACTCCTATACGGCGTAATGTCCCGGCACGAGACTCGCCACTGGCGAGTGTCCGCCTTCATCATCGGCCATCATCAAAAAGGCGCTCGCAAATCACCTCAGTCCACGTCAATTTGCGCTCGCAAATGGACCCTGTGAAATAAGCGGGCTAAGGCGGCGAGGGCCGATCGCGTGGCCCGCGCCCTTGACGATCCTCAAATTGATCATAACCGGCGAGGCTACTCGGCCACCTCGACCAATTCGGCCGCGCGTTCGGCCGCCTCCTGTTGGCGTTGCCACATGACGGCGTAGATGCCGCCCTTCGCCAACAGCGAGGCGTGATCGCCGCGCTCGACAATGCGGCCCTGATCGAGCACCAGAATTTCATGCGCGCCGACCACGGTCGAAAGACGATGCGCAATCATCAGAGTGGAACGCGCCACCGATACCTCGTCGAGGCTCGCCTGGATTTCGCGCTCCGTCTTGGTGTCGAGCGCCGAGGTCGCCTCGTCGAACACCAGGATGCGCGGCCCTTTGAGAATGACGCGGGCAATGGCGACGCGCTGCTTCTCGCCGCCCGACAATTTGAGGCCGCGCTCGCCGACAGGGCTCGAAAGTCCATCGGGCAGGCGGGCGATGAACTGATCGAGACGCGCGCGCCGGGCGGCGTCGGCGATCTCTTCGACGGTGGCGCCGGGCCGGCCGTAACCGATATTGTAGCGGATGGTGTCGTTGAACAGCACGGTATCCTGCGGCACCACGCCGATGGAGCGGCGCAAAGAATCCTGGGTCACGTCGCGCACATCCTGGCCGTCGATGCGGATGGCGCCCTCATCGACATCGTAAAAACGGAACAACAGCCGCGACAGGGTCGATTTGCCGGCGCCGCTCGGTCCGACAATGGCAACCGTGGTGCCGGGCGCCACGCGAAACGAAACGTCGCGCAGAATCTCGCGGCGCTGGTCGTAGGAAAACGAGACATGGTCAAACACGATCTCGCCGCGGCTCGCAACGAGCGCTGCGGCATCCTCCTTGTCGGCGACCTCGGGCCGCGCGCCGAGGAGGCGAAACATCGCTTCGAGATCGGTGAGCGATTGCTTGATGTTGCGGTAGACCATGCCGAGCTGGTTCAGCGGCGCGTAGAGCTGCACCAGATATGAGTTCACCAGAACGAAGTCGCCGACGGTCATGCGGCCGGAAACGATGCCGTGAGCCGCGAGCAGCATTACCGAGACCAGCCCGGTCGCGATGATGATCCCCTGGCCGATATTGAGCCCGGAAAGCGTCGTCTGGCTCTTGACGGCGGCGCTTTCATAGGCGGCGAGCGCCCGGTCGAAACGCCGCGCTTCGTGCTCCTCGTTGGCGAAATATTTTACCGTCTCGAAGTTGAGCAGCGAATCGACCGCCTTGCTATTGGCCTCGCTGTCGCGCTCGTTCATCTCGCGGCGGAATTTGATGCGCCAGTCGGTGACCGCGAAAGTGAAGCCGACATAGACCAGCACCGTCGCCAGGGTGAACAGGGCGAAGCTGACCGAATAGAGCCGCCATAGAATCAGCGCGACCATGCCAATCTCGACCATGGTCGGCACCAGGCTGAACAGCAGATAGGAAAGCAGAAACTCCGTGCCGCGGATGCCACGCTCGATGGCGCGCGACAAGCCGCCGGTCTGCCGCTCGAGATGATAACGCAGCGACAGCGAATGAAGATGGCGGAAGGTCTCGAGCGCGACCTCGCGGACGGCGTGCTGCTCGACTTTGGCAAACACCGCGTCGCGCAGCTCGGTAAAAATCTGCGCGCCGACGCGCGCCACGCCGTAGGCGACAATGATCATGATCGGTGCCGCGACCAGCGCCGCGGCGTGATGCCCCGGCGTCAGCCGGTCGACCGCCGCTTTGTAGAGCATCGGCACGACCACGGCGACCAGCTTGGCGGCGACCAAGAGCGCCATGGCGCAGAGCACGCGGAATTTGAGGTCCGCGCGGTCGCCGGGCCACAGATAGGGCAAGAGCCGCCGCACCGCACCCAGTTCCTGTCGCAGCCCGACCTCCGCTGGCGGGCCGGGTCGAACCGGCCGCGCGCCCCTCACGACGATGCTCCGGCTTCAGCTGGCTCGCGGCGCAACAGGCCAAATGCCAGCCAGGCTGCGAGCGCCATTGCCGCGGCGGCGGCCCAGTAGGGCGCGTTGCGGCCGAATGCGCCATAGAGCGGACCCGCGACCAGCGGTCCGATGACGCGCGCGAGACTCTGGGCCGATTGGGAAACACCGAGGATACCGCCACGCTCGTCAATCGCGGCTTCGCGCGAGATGAGACTGTTGGAGGACGGGCCAAACAACGCCATGCCCGAGGCGAGCGCGATGTTGATGAAGACCAAAGGCGGCAGATTACGCACGAAGGGAATGCCCAGCAGGCCCACGAACAGCAGGATCGCCGACATGACCAGGAGGCGCATTTCCCCGAACAGCTTTGTCAGCCGTCCGATCAAGCCGCCTTGGATGCCCGAGAGTACCAGGCCGACGAACATAAACATCAGCGCCACATCGTGCGGTCCCCAAGCGAGCGTTTCGCGCGCCCACAACGTGAAGGTCGATTCGAGCGCCGCAAATGCGGCGGTCATGATGAAGCCGATGACAATAAGCCGCATCAAGGTCGGGCGTCCGGTAGCGATGCGCCGCGCAAATTCGATGCGGCTCGGTTGCCCGGGCGCGTGACGCGCCTCGGGCGGCAGGCTCTCCTTTAGGAGGATCAGGGCAAGGACAAAGGCAACGGCCGACAAGCCGGCGGCGATGAAGAGCGGGATCGCGAGTTCGCCCGTGGACGGCCTGTTGCTGATGACCAGGCTCAGGGCCGGCCCCAGCGTGAAGCCGAGGCCGAACGCAGCGCCGATAAAGCCCATGCCGCGTGCCCGCTTCTCCGGTGTCGTCGTGTCCGTGACATAAGCGAAGACCGCGCCAATCGTGCCGGCACCGGCGCCGGCAAAAAACCGCGCCGCGAACAACATCCAAAGCGCGCCCGCCATTCCCATCCAGACATAGGAGACGACCGAGCAGGCCAACCCCAAGAGCAGAATCGGCTTGCGGCCGAACCGGTCGCTCAATCTTCCCAAAAGCGGCGCTGACACGAGCTGCGCCAGCGAAAACACCCCCAACAACCAGACGACCGCGGTCGTACCGGCGCCGAAATGGAGCCCGTAGAACGGCAATAACGGAATCACCAGGCCAAAGCCGAGGAGGTCGATGAAGACGATGAGGAACAGAATCGCCATGCAACTCAGTTAGATAAGGCATTGCGGCCGCCACCGCCAGGGTACGATCGGTGGCCTCGTCTCGTCGGCCGACGGCCGTTGGGGGAGACGCTGGGGAACGCGCTCAGCCCTTGCTCAGAGTGAGCCGGTCGAGCCAGGCAAGAGCAATCGCCGATGCCACCAGGGTCAGGTGGATCGCGACCATCCACATCACCCTGCCGCCGGGGTACTCGCTGATGTCCATCATGACTTTGAGGAGCTCGACCGCCGAAATGATCACGATCGAAACCAGTATCCTTACCTTGAGCGAGCCAAAATCGAGCTTGTCGAGCCAGGCGGCGTCGTGCACGGCCTCGGCGACGTTCAGTTTCGAGACGAAATTCTCGTATCCGCTCAACATTACCATGATGACGAGGCCCGCCATCAAGGTGAGATCGAGCAAGGTCAGCGTCGCCGCGATCAAGTCAACGTCGCGGCTGGTGAAGGCGGTGAACGCGATCTCGAGCAGCTCCCGCACCAAATGGACGGAAAACGCGATCAGCAGCAGGGCGAGCCCAAAATAGAGCGGCACCAGCAGCCACCGGCTTGAAAATAAAATGCGCTCGACAACACGTTCGACGATACGACTCTGAGGGTCGCGCAATGTCACCGATACTCCCCCGGCTCCCGTCATTCAAAGCAAAGAAAAGGGCCGCTCGAAGAGCGGCCCTTCACTTTACTATTGATCGCGGATGCTACTGCATCACGATCTCAACACGGCGGTTCTGCGGCTCACGCACGCCGTCCGGGGTTGGGACCCGCGGATTTTCTTTGCCGAACCACTTCACATCCATCACGTTGCGCGGCACACCCTGCCTCGCCAGGTAGGCGGCGACCGTATCGGCGCGGCGCCGCGACAGGCGCAGATTGTAGGCTTGCGTGCCGGCGAGGTCGGTGTAGCCCGAGACGTCGATCCGTGCGCTGCCGCTGGTCTTGAAGGCTGCCGCGGCGGCTTCGATCACCCGGCGCGCGTCGGGCGTCAGGTTGTAGCGATCGAAGTCGAAGAACACGAGGAACGTCCGTGGCGGCGGCGGCGGCGGCGGCGCCGGAGCAGCGGCCGGCATTGGCGCCGGCGGCGGCGGCGGTGGCGCAAACCGGTACGTCAACCCGATCCGAATCATATTGTAGCGGAAGCTGTTGTTGTTACCGAAGTCAACCGGCACGATGGCCGAATTGCCGAGATTGGTGTAGCGATACTCGACATTGGTTTCCCAATTGGGCGTGAAGGCATAGGCGAGGCCGGCGCCAATGGTCCAGCCGACGCGGGTCGTTTCCTCGCCAGCGATGCGGAACCCAATCGGATCATTGTAGTGGGTCGTGACGTCACCGAAGGCGATACCACCCGTGCCGTAGACCATGGCCTGACCAAAGGCCCAGCCGACTCGACCGCGGATCGAGGAATCCAAATCCATGTGGGAGCCGACGCTGGCGTCAAGGAAGGTATTGCGGAGCTTCCCGCCGATACTGCCGCCTTCGAGGTCGCCCTCAATGCCGAGCACCCAACCAGGAGGCAACTCCCAGTCATAGCCCAGATGGCCACCACCCATTCCGCCGCTGGTGCCGAAGCTGTAGTGCGCGCTTAATCCCGAAGGCGTGCTGACGAAACCCTTCGACGTGCCCCAGCCGTATCCTCCCTGGATGCCGGCTTCGAACCCGGTCCACCATCCGTATCCCGCTTCCGGATACCCTTGCGCAAAGGCGCTTGTTGAGAAGGTGGCGGCCAAAGCGACAAATGCAGCAATAAGAATTCGTTTCATTTAGCTCCCCCAATGGAGTTCGCTCGTTCGCAGTATCGATGGAATTGAAAGCCAATTCAATTTGGAACCCAAGGGCAGAGACGGAATAACCGTCCCCTGTGGCATTTCTGCAACGCCTTTCGCGGCAACCGAAAAAAGGGCGGCCCTTTTCGCCGCCTTGTCGCCCATCTTATGCCGCATTTGTTGCTCCATTATGACCACTTAGGGATCGCGGTTGCAGATCCGCCATCGGCGCGGCTCGTTCTTGATCGGCGAGGCGCGGCCTCGGACCGGCGCCGGGCACGGCGTGCGATCGGCGGGACGATCCTGTTTCTACCCGGTTTCGGTGGCCGCCGCGGCCTGCGGCGATGTCGCGTCCGATCAAGGCGAAAATTATTTCGAATTATTTGGGTCGGCGGGGCGCGATCGACGCCGCCCCGGTGGCCGCAATCCGGGCCGCCCGTCGCGGACAGGGCGACCGGCGGCCGCCGCCAATGCCGGTTCACGCTGCCAGTCGCTGGGCAATGAGATGCAGGATTTCGCCGGCCGCAACCGGAATGTTGGTGCCGGGCCCGAAAATCGCGGCGACGCCGGCTTTGCGCAGAGCCTCATAGTCTTGCGGCGGAATGACGCCGCCGCACACGACCAGGATATCATCGCGGCCCAGCCGCCTCAGCGCCTCGATCAGCGCCGGAACCAGCGTCAGGTGCCCGGCGGCCTGGCTCGATACGCCGACGACATGGACGTCGTTCTCCACCGCCTGGCGCGCCGCCTCCTCAGGCGTTTGGAACAGCGGCCCGATATCGACGTCGAAGCCGAGATCGGCGAAGGCGGTGGCGATCACCTTGGCGCCGCGGTCGTGGCCGTCTTGGCCGAGCTTGGCCACGAGGAGGCGCGGGCGCCGGCCCTCGTCATGCGCGAACGCCTCGACTTCCTTCACGGTGCGGCCGAAGGCGGCGTCGTTCTCTTGATGGGCGCCGTAGACGCCCGAAACCGAGCGGATCGTGGCATGGTGGCGCGAAAACACCTGCTCCAACGCCTCGGAGATTTCGCCGACCGTGGCGCGGGCGCGAGCGGCATCGATTGCCAGTGCTAACAGATTGGCGGCGGCGCCCTTGGCGCCGTCACGCAACGCCGCCAAAGCCGCCGCGACCCGTGCCGGATCGCGCGTCGCGCGCACGCGCTCGAGCCGCGCGATCTGCTGCTCGCGCACCTTGCTGTTGTCGATGGCGAGAATGTCGACCCGTTCCGCTTCGACATCGTCGGCGCGATAGCGATTGACGCCGATAATCGCGTCCTCGCCACGATCGATGCGCGCCTGCCGCCGCGCCGCGGCGTCCTCGATCCTGAGCTTCGGCATGCCGCTTTCGACCGCCTCGGTCATGCCACCCAGCGCCTCGACCTCGTCGATCAGCGCGCGCGCCGCGTGAGCGACGGAATGAGTCAGGCTTTCGACGTAATAGCTGCCGCCCAGCGGATCGACGACATGCGTGAGGCCGGTCTCTTCGGCGAGCAAGAGCTGCGTGTTCCGGGCAATGCGGGCGGCAAAGGGCGACGGCAGCGCCAATGCTTCGTCAAAGGAATTGGTGTGCAGCGATTGCGTGCCGCCAAGCACTCCCGCCATCGCCTCGATGGTGGTGCGCACGATGTTGTTGTAGGGCTCCTGCTCGGTGAGACTGACCCCTGACGTCTGGCAGTGCATGCGCAATGCCAGCGAATTGGCGCTGGTGGCGCCGAACTTGCCGGCCATCAAATGCGCCCACAGAAACCGCGCCGCCCGCAGCTTTGCGATCTCCATGAAAAAATTCATGCCAATGCAGAAAAAAAACGAGAGCCGCGGCGCGAATTCGTCGATCTTGAGGCCCTTGTTCAGGGCCGCGCGGACGTATTCGAGCCCATCGGCAAGGGTGAAGGCCAATTCCTGGACACAGGTGGCCCCCGCTTCTTGCATGTGATAGCCGGAGATCGAGACCGAATTGAATTTCGGCATGTGCTTTGCCGTGTACTCGATAATGTCGGCGACGATGCGCATCGATGGTCCCGGCGGATAAATGTAGGTGTTGCGGACCATGAACTCTTTGAGGATGTCGTTCTGAATCGTGCCGGAAAGCTTGCCTTGGGCCACACCCTGCTCTTCGGCCGCGACCACGAAGTCGGCCAGCACCGGCAATACCGCGCCGTTCATGGTCATCGACACGCTCATCTGGTCGAGCGGGATGCCGTCGAAGAGGATCTTCATGTCTTCGACCGTGTCGACCGCGACCCCGGCCTTGCCGACATCGCCGACGACCCGGGGATGGTCGCTGTCGTAGCCGCGGTGGGTGGCAAGATCGAACGCGACCGACAGCCCCATTTGCCCGTGCTTCAGACCCTCGCGGTAGAATTTGTTGGATTCCTCGGCGGTGGAGAAGCCGGCGTATTGCCGGATGGTCCAACGCCGGTTGGCATACATGGTGGCACGCGGCCCGCGCAGGAACGGCGGGAAACCGGGCATCCCGCCGAGCGTTTCGAGCTGCTCGAGGTCGGCGGCGGTGTATAGCGGCTTGACCGCGATGCCCTCGGGCGTTGCCCAGGACAGCTTGTCAATCGACGCGCCGCCGAGCTCCCGTTCCGCGAGCCGGCGCCAATCATCGACCGATTTCGGCACAAACGCGGCCATGGCCCATTTTAGCGCATGGCTTCGCCGCGGCGCCAGCCGCGGTAGCAACCGGTTTTGCCGCGAAGCCATGCGATTGCCACTCGACTCCGACGCCATTCTGCGCTTTGGAATAGGACATCGAGCGTCGCCGAGGGATCGATGCGCCTTGGAGCAAGACATATCGTCATCGCCGCCACCCTGGCGCTCGCCAGCGGCCAGGCGTTGGCGCAGAAGGCGCCGCCGGCTCCAGCGGTCATCGTGGCCCCCGTCGTCCGTCAAGATGTGACCGACATCAGCAATTACGTCGGCCGCGTCACCGCGATCAACAAGGTTGACATCGTGGCGCGCGTTCCCGGCTTTATCGAGGAGCGCACCTTCACCGAAGGCCAGCTCGTCAAAACCGGCGAGTTGCTGTTCCGCATCAAACAGGACACCTACAAGGCCGCCGTCGAGCAGCAGCAAGCCAATCTCGCCAAGGCGAAGGCGATCGAGGTCAACGCCTCGCTCCAGCTCCAGCGCGGCAAGGCGCTGTTGCCCAAACAGTTCGTGCCGCAGTCGCAGGTCGATCAGCAGACTGCCACGCAGCGCAGCGCCGCGGCCGACATCCTGCAGGCGCAGGCGGCGCTCGACCAGGCCAACATCAATCTCGGCTATACCGAGATCCGCTCGCCGATCGACGGTCGCATCGGCCTTGCCAACTATACCGTCGGCAATCTGGTCGGCCCGACGACCGGCAGCCTCGCGACCATCGTCAGCTTTGATCCGATCTACGTCCTGTTCCAGGCGAGCGCGCGCGACGTGCTCGAATTCAAGCGCCGCCTCTTGGTGGCGGGACCGGAGGCGGGACGCGTCACCGTGCGCGTCCGGCTGTCCGACGGCAAACTCTATCCGGAGGCGGGCTTGGCCGACTTTCTCGACATCCAAGCCGATCCGAGCACCGACACGATCGCGGTGCGCGCCATATTTCCGAACAAACAGGCGCTCCTGGTGCCGGGCGGCGTCGTCCGCGTCGAGATCCAGCGCGGCGCGCCACGCCCGGCCCTCTTGATCCCGCAATCCGCCGTTCAACTCGACCAGGGCGGCACTTTTGTCCTGGTCGTCGATCCCGCGAATAAGGTCGAGGTGCGCCGCATCACGCAGGGCGCCCAGCAAGGGACGGCGGTCATCGTCACCGACGGTCTCAAGGAGGGCGAGCGGGTCATCGTCGAAGGCATCCAGAAAGTCCATCCTGGTCAGGTCGTGGCAGCCAGCACCGCACCGGAAAACTAGCGCGCGATGTTCTCAGCCGTTTTTATCGACCGGCCGCGTCTGGCGATGGTCATCGCGATCGTCATCACGCTTGCCGGCGTGATCGCCATCACCCGCATCCCGCTCGCCCAGTTTCCCGACATTGTGCCGCCGCAAGTGTCGCTGACCGCGACCTATCCCGGTGCCGATGCCCAGGTCATCGAAGCCACGGTCGCGCAGCCGATCGAAGAGCAGGTCAACGGCATCGACAACGCGCTCTATTATCAATCCACGAGTGGCGCGGACGGCAGCTATTCGCTCACCGTCACCTTTGCCATCGGCACCGATCCCGACATCAACACCGTCAACGTCCAGAACCGTGCCGCTTTGGCGACGGCGCAATTGCCGGATGAGGTGCAGCGCACCGGTCTCGTCATTCGCAAGAAATCGGCCGCTTTGCTGCAGGTCATCAATCTCTATTCGCCCCAGGGCACCTTCGATTCGATCTATCTCAGCAACTACGCGACCATCAACGTCATCGATCCGCTGGCGCGGATCAACGGCGTCGGCCAGGTTCAGTTGTTCGGCCCGCTCAATTATTCGATGCGCATATGGCTCGATCCCGACAAGTTGACGTCGCTCAACCTGTCGCCGAACGACGTCATCGCGGCGGTCCAGAGCCAGAACGTGCAGGCAGCCCTCGGTCGCATCGGCGCGGCGCCCTTGGAAAAGACCCAACGCCTCCAGCTCACCATAAAGACCAAGGGGCGGCTGACCGACCCCAAGGAATTTGCCAACATTGTGGTGCGCGCAAACCCCGATGGCTCGATCGTGCGGGTGAGGGATGTGGCGCGGGTCGAAATGGGGGCGCAGTCGCAGGACCGCTACACCAGGTTCAACGGCGCGCCCGCGGCGGCGCTCGGGATTTATCAGACGCCCGGCTCCAATGCCGTCGATGTCGCGCGGCGCGTGCGCGAGACCATGACGCAGCTGGCCACGCGCTTTCCGCACGATCTGAGCTACACGGTCTTCTTCGACACCACCGTGTTCGTCACCGCCACCATCAATGAGGTGGTTCGCACGTTGGGCGAGGCGATCGCGCTGGTGGCGATTGTCGTTTTTTTGTTCTTGGGCAAGTTCCGCACCACGCTCATCCCGCTGGTCGCGGTGCCGGTCTCGATCGTCGGCACCTTCGCCGCGCTGCTCGCGGCCGGCTATACCGCCAACACGGTATCGCTGCTGGCGCTGGTGCTGGCGATCGGCATCGTGGTCGATGACGCCATCGTCGTCGTCGAAAATGTCGAGCGCGTGATCGAGGAAGAGCCCGATCTTTCGATCAAGGACGCCACCAAAAAGGCGATGCGCGAGATCACCGGCCCGATTATCGCCATCACCCTGGTGCTGTTGTCGGTGTTCGTGCCGGTTGCCTTTGTTCCCGGCATTAGCGGCCTCTTGTTCCGGCAATTCGCCGTCGCCGTGTCGGTGTCGATGCTGATCTCGGCGTTGAATGCGCTCACGCTGAGCCCGGCCTTGTGCAGCGTGCTGTTGCGCCGCGGTCAAACCAACCGCGGCCCGATGCGCTATGTGCTGCGCGGCATCGACAAGGTGCGCGATGGCTACGTCGCCATCGTGACGCGGCTGGTGCGCCTGTCGATCATCGGCGTCATTGTTGTGGCCGGCGTGCTGGCGCTGTCGGCGGGACTGTTCGCCCACCTGCCGCAAGGCTTCCTGCCGGAGGAAGATCAGGGCGCGCTTTTCGCCACCTTGCGCCTGCCCGAGGGGGCGTCTCTCAACCGCACCGAGGCGGTGGTGAAACAGGTTGAAGACATCATCAGTCCGATTCCCGGCGTCAAAGGTGTCCTCTCGGTGGTTGGCCTTAATTTCATCGATTATCTCGCCGCCTCGAACCAGGCCTTCTTTGTCATCCAGCTCAAACCCTATGAGGAGCGCACCGACCCGCGCCAAAGCGCCGGCGCGATTCTGGCGCAGTTGCGGCCCCGACTGGCGGCCCTGCCCGGCGCCATCGCCCTTCCTTTCAATCTGCCCCCGATCCTCGGGCTCGGCACCACCGGCGGCTTTCAATACGCGCTGGAGGCGCTTCAGGGCCAGTCACCGGCCGACCTGGCGGCGACGCTGCGCGGCCTCGTCGTCGCCGCCAATTCACAGCCGGAACTCACCAGCGTGTTCAGCACTTATGCTGCCGACACGCCCCAAATCTATCTCGACATCGACCGCGACAAGGCGCAGGTGCTGGGGGTCAAGATCAGCGACATCTTCAGCGCCCTCCAAGCCACGCTCGGTGGCTACTATGTTAATGATTTCAATGTGTTCGGCCGCACGTGGCAGGTCAATGTCCAGGCCGAGACCGCGTTCCGCGGGCAAATCGCCGACATCGACCGCATCTATGTTCGCAATGCCAAAGGCACCATGGTGCCAATGCGCGCGCTCGCCGCATCCCGCCTGGTTCAGGGTCCCCAGGCGGTGATCCGCTACAACGGCTACACCGGCGCGATCGTCAACGGCGCGCCAAAGCCGGGCTTCAGCTCCGGCCAGGCCCTGGCGGCAATGGAGCGCGTCTCGGCTCAAACCCTGCCGGCGGGCTACAGTTATGAGTGGACCGGCACGGCGCTCCAGGAAAAAGCCGCGAGCGGCGGCACCACGGTCTTGCTGGGCCTATCCGTCCTCTTCGCCTACCTCTTCCTGGTCGCGCTCTACGAGAGCTGGAACATTCCGGTGCCAGCACTCCTCTCGGTCAGCGTCGCCCTCTTGGGCGCCATCATCGCGACCGCGCTTGCGGGACTGAGCTTCGATGTTTACGCCCAAATCGGCCTCGTGGTGCTGATCGCGCTCGCCGCCAAGAATGCGATCCTGATCATCGCCTTCGCGCTCGAGCAGCGGGCGCTGGGCAAGGATATTCGTCAATCCGCCATCGCCGGCGCGGCGCTCCGTTTCCGCCCGGTCGCGATGACCAGCTTCGCCTTCATCCTCGGCCTGCTGCCCCTCGTCGTGGCGCAGGGAGCCGGCGAAATCACGCGCCACGCGGTCGGGACGCCGGTCTTCGGCGGCATGATTGCGGCCGCGGTATTCGGTATTTTCCTGGTCCCGCTCCTCTACATCACCGCCGAACAATTGCGCCAATGGCGGCGCAAAAAAGACGGCGCCAAGCCGGGCTAGCCACCACCACCTCGGCGTTCCCGCATGGCAGCGCCGCGAAAATTGCCAAAGCTGATGATAAGCAAGCTTATTATAATTAAGGCTTATGGAACAGAATTCCTTTGAGCGGCGCTTCGGCTTCCTGCTCCATGATATCGCACGGCTCATGCGCAAGCGCTTCGATGCGCGTGCCCGCGAAACCGGTCTCACCCGGGCGCAATGGCAGGTGCTCATGGTGCTGACCCGGCGCGAGGGTAGCAATCAGGCGACCTTGGCGGAGGCGCTTGATCTCGAGCCGATTACCGTCGGACGATTGATCGACCGCATGGAAGAGGCGGGCTGGGTCGAACGTCGGCCGGATGCGGCTGACCGGCGAGCCCATCGCCTCTACATAACGGCGCGAGCGCGGCCGATGATGGCGCAGCTTGAAACCGTCGCGGGCGAGTTGTTGGATGAGGCATTCAACGGTCTCTCGGCAGGCGAGCGCGACGATTTGTTGAATCAGTTGGTGCGAATTCGCGGCAATCTTACCGAGCGTGGCGCTCGAGTGGCCGAACTGGCGGATACCGGATCATGAGTTCTTCGACCGAAACACTGCGCCCTGCGCCCGCGCCGGGTCACAGTCCGGCGCCGAGCCGGCCGCGCCCCGGCACCCTCCCCGAAGAAGTCGCGGCGCCGGCGCGCCGGCGCTGGCCGCGGCTCATCTTGATGTTTGTGGTGCCGCTGGTCGTGGTGATCGGCGGCGGCTGGTGGTACCTCACGTCCGGACGCTACGTTTCGACCGACGACGCTTACGGCCAGGCCGACGTGCTCAACGTCGCGCCCAGTGTTGCCGGTCATGTTGTCGCGGTCGAAGTCCACGACAATGAATACGTCAAGAAGGGCCAGGTGCTGTTCCGCATCGACGATTCGATCTACCGCGCCAACGTCGACAAGGCCAAGGCGGCACTCAATTCCGCCCGGCTGCAGGTCGACACGATGCGCGCGACCTATCGGCAGCGCCAGTCCGAGCTGCAATCGGCCGAGGACACGCTCAACTATGCGCAGCGCGAATACGCGCGCCAGAGTTCGCTGCTCGCGTCCCACACCGTGTCGCAAGCGCAGTTCGACCAGGCGCGCCATGCGCTCGATGTCGCCAGGGCGCAAGTCGCGACCGTCAACCAGCAGATTGCGGCGGCATTGGCGGCGTTGGGGGGCGATCCCGATCTCCCCACCAACGAGCACCCCATGGTCAAACAGGCGCAGGCGCAACTCGATCTGGCCGAAATCGATCTGGGCTATACGGTGGTTCGTGCGCCGGAAAATGGCACCGTGACGCTGGTGAATAAGCTGCCGGTAGGCACCTTCCTGACCGCGGCGATGCCGACCTTTGCCTTGGTCGCCACCGACAATGTCTGGGTCGAGGCCAATTTCAAGGAGACCGACCTGACCCATATGCGGGTCGGCCAGAAAGCCACGGTCGACATCGACGCCTATCCCGATGTCACCTTCAACGCTCATGTGCAGAGCCTGAGCCCCGGCACCGGTTCCGAGTTTTCGGTATTGCCGGCGCAGAACGCCACCGGCAACTGGGTCAAGGTGGTGCAGCGGCTGCCGGTCAAGCTCGTCATCGACGATCCCGATCCGCAACGCCCGCTGCGCGCCGGCATGAGCGTCTATGTCGAGGTCGACACCGGCTTTGAAAGCCCGATCTGGGCGCGCATCAAATCAGTGCTGGGCCTGGCGTGAGCGGCGTCCGTGAGCCCTCATTTTCACGTCGCCCGCGCCGTCGCGGGCCTCGCGGATAAGCGTTGAAGCGGCCCGGATAAGATCGTCCGCGATCATGGCCGGCGCTGTCAGCAAGCCCAATCTCGAGGTCCCGAACAAGGGCCTGCTCACCGTGTCGCTGATGCTGGCGACGACGATGCAGATGCTCGACACCACGATCGCCAACGTGGCGCTGCCGCACATGCAGGGCAGTCTCTCCGCGTCGCAGGATCAGATTGCTTGGGTCTTGACCTCCTACATCGTCGCGGCCGCGATCGCGACGCCGCTTTCCGGCTGGATGGGCGACAGGTTTGGCCGCAAGGCCGTGGTTCAGGTGGCGGTGGCCGGTTTCACCTTGGCCTCGGCGCTCTGCGGCATGGCATCGACCCTCCCCGAGATTGTGGTGTTCCGATTTATCCAGGGCCTCTTCGGCGCGGCGCTTATCCCGTTGTCGCAATCGATCATGCTCGACATCAATCCGCGCGAAAAAGTCGGACAGGCGATGGCAATCTGGGGCGCCGGCATCATGGTCGCGCCGATCCTCGGTCCGACGCTCGGCGGCTGGATTACCGACAATTATTCGTGGCGCTGGGTATTTTACATCAATCTGCCCTTCGGCCTGCTGTCCTTCCTCGGCACGCAGGCATTCATGCCCGGCGGTGAGCACGGCCGAAATCGGCCGTTTGATTTTATCGGCTTCGGCCTCTTGAGTGTCGCGATTGCCAGTCTTCAATTGATGCTCGACCGTGGCCAGGAAAAGGATTGGTTCGACTCGACAGAAATTCAGCTCGAAGCGGCGGTGGCGCTCTGTTCTTTCTGGGTGTTCTGCGTCTACGTCACCATGGCGAAACACCCGTTCCTGCAGCCGGCACTGCTGAAGGACCGAAACTTCGCGTCCGGCCTGGTGTTTATGACGATTCTCGGCACCATCCTGATGTCTACCATGGCCCTGCTGCCGCCCTTGTTACAGGGGTTGATGCAATACTCGGCGCTCGGCGCCGGCTGGGTGATGATGCCGCGCGGTGCCGCCACCATGATCGCCATGATCGTGGTGGGCCGCCTGACCGGCAAGGTCGATTCGCGGCTGATGCTGTTCATCGGCTTCGGCTGCATGGCATTGGCGCAATGGCAGATGGCAAGCTATTCCCTGCTCATGGACAATCGCCTCATCATCACCTCCAGCATTCTCCAGGGCTGGGGCATGGGCTTCATCTTCCCGCCGTTGACGGCCATCGGCTTTGTCACTTTGTCCCCGGCGCTGCGCAACGAAGGCACCGCCGTGTTCAATCTCGTCCGCAATGTCGCCGGCAGCATCGGCATCTCCTTTGCCGAAACCTTCCTGGTGCAGAAGATGCAAATCAGCCACGCCGATCTCGCCACGCATGTGACGCCGTTCGCCGATGCGTTCCGCACCCCCACCGCGCATCTGTGGAACCTGCATTCGACCACGGGCTTGGCGGCGATCAACGGTGAGGTCACGCGCCAGGCGTCGATGGTCGCCTATATCGACGTGTTCAAGCTCATGCTGTTGATGACGGTGGCGTGCCTGCCGTTCATCTTCCTGTTGCGCAAAGGCGCCGCCATTCCGGGCGGTGCGGCACCGCCACGACACGCCGCGGCGCTGGACTAGGGCGGGGCCGCGTGGCGGCGCCGGTCCTTGCCGCCGGCGCGGTGATGGCGGAGCACCAAGGCCGGCGCACCCTCGGTCAAATCATCCAGCGGGTGTTGCACGCCGCTGCTATGGGCCGATGCTGAGAGGCGAGATCGGCCCCGTCCTGGGGCGCCCGCTTGCGCCAGGCGATGGGCGCGCGCCGGGGACAACACCGAGCAGAACGTCGCCAAACCCTCAGCCGTCAAGCTCGGGGTAGTGCCGGAAAATACCCG
>JASHOB010000222.1 GCA_030041335.1 Alphaproteobacteria bacterium
AATATTCTGCACACCGATAGTCCCAATTATTATCGGCTCGGGCATGAGGGTGAGAGCGAGGTCCAATTCTCGGCTCGCCTTGCGGCCAATCTCGAGGCGCTGATTGAGCGCGAAGGTGCCGACACCATCGCCGCCATGTTCGCCGAGCCGGTCATGGGCGCCGGCGGTCTCGTGGTGCCGCCCGCAGGCTATTTCGAGAAGATTCAGGCGGTGCTGAAAAAGCACGACATCATGCTGGTCGCCGACGAGGTGATCTGTGGCTTTGGCCGCACGGGCAACATGTTCGGCACCGAGACTTACGGCCTGAAGCCCGACATCATGACGATGGCGAAGGCGCTGTCCTCCGGCTATTTGCCGATTTCGGCGACGATCGTGTCGGAACAGATTTTTGAAGTGCTAAAGAAGCAGAGCCAGAAAATCGGCACCTTCGCCCACGGTTTCACTTATTCGGGTCACCCGGTGTCGTGTGCGGTCGCGATCGAGACGCTGAAGATCTATCGGGAGCGCGATATCCTGTCTCATGTGCGCCGAGTCTCGGAGCGCTTCCAGGCCGGGCTGTTGCGTCTTGCCGCCCATCCGATTGTCGGGAATGTCCGCGGCGTCGGGCTAGTCGCCGGGTTGGAGATTGTCGCCGATAAACGAGCCAAGCAGAGCTTTGACGCCGCCAAGGCCGCAGGCGGCTTGCTTATGGCGCGCTGCCAGGAAAATGGTCTGATCGTGCGGGTCCTGGGCGGCGACGTCATCACGCTCTGCCCGCCGCTCGTCATCAGCGAAGGCGAGATTGACGAGCTTCTGTTGCGCCTCGGCAAGTCGCTCGACGAGACTGCGGAGCGGCTCGCGAAGTAAGACACGGAAAGGATTGCAACGTGGCGTCCAACGCTTATTCTCGGGGCTGGGGACAGCAAAAGAGCGATGAATCATCAGCAATTTTTTAAGAGCCGGCTCGACGCTCTGCGCGCCGAAGGGCGCTATCGCGTGTTCGCCGATCTCGAACGTCGCGCCGGCGAGTTTCCGCGTGCCTTCCACCACAATATCGGCGAAGACGTCACCGTGTGGTGTTCAAACGATTATCTCGGCATGGGCCAGCATCCCAAAGTGTTGGCTGCGATGCACGGCGCGATCGATCGCGCCGGCGCCGGCGCCGGCGGCACGCGCAACATTTCCGGCACGGTGCATGACCATGTCCTCTTGGAGCACGAGCTCGCGGACCTGCACGGTAGCGAAGCGGCGCTGATTTTCACGTCCGGGTACGTCGCCAACGAGGCGGCCCTGTCGACAATCGCGGGACTGATGCCAGGGTGCATCATATTTTCCGACGCGCTCAATCATGCCTCGATGATTCAGGGAATCCGCCATAGCGGAGCCGAGAAGCGCATCTTCCAGCATAACGATCCGGCCGATCTCGAGCGGCTCTTGTCCCAGGCCGATGCGACGCGGCCAAAGCTCGTGTGTTTCGAATCGGTTTATTCGATGGATGGCGACATCGCGCCGATTGCGGCGATCTGCGACATCGCCGACAAGCATGGTGCCATGACCTATCTCGACGAGGTGCATGCCGTCGGGCTTTACGGCCCGCGCGGCGCCGGCATCGCCGAGCGCGATGGCGTGATGCACCGCTTGACCGTTATTCAAGGCACGCTCGCCAAGGGGTTCGGCCTGGTCGGCGGCTACATTGCCGGCTCCGCGGCAATGGTCGACTTCGTTCGCAGCTTCGCCTCCGGCTTCATTTTCACGAGCGCGCTTCCGCCCGCGATCGCAGCCGGTGCCGTCGCCAGCATTCGCCACGTCAAAGAGGCGCACGAGTTGCGCGCGCTCCATCAGGATCGCGCGGCGCGACTAAAGCGCCGTCTTGCCGAAGCGGGTCTGCCGGTGATGCCGAGCGCAAGCCATATCGTACCCGTGTTCGTCGGCGACGCGGCGCTGTGCAAGGCGGCGTCTGACGACCTGCTCGAACGCCACCGGGTCTATGTCCAGCCGATCAATTTTCCGACCGTGCCGCGCGGCACCGAGCGACTTCGCTTCACGCCGACACCGCAACATAGCGACGCCGATATCGAGCATTTGGTGGCCGCGTTGAGGGACGTGTTTTCGCGGCTGCCGAGCCGTCAGGTGGCGTAAATCATGTTCCGGGACCAGTCGCTCCTTCCTGCCGAGGCGGTGCGGCTGGCAGCGCTCGGATTGTTGGCGGAAGGGCCGCGGCGTTACGGCGATCTGGCGACGGAAATCCGTCATTTCATCGCCCTCGCCGTCGGGCCGTCGCTCGATTTGATGGGCTCGTCGATCGAATTGCTGCGTCATGAGGGCCTGGCGACCGCAGATGGCGATTTGCTGACGTTGTCTGCCGCCGGCGCGGAGAGTCTTAAGAGATTGTTGGAGGCGCCGCTGCGTGCCCCCAGCAACGATGCGAGCCGGCTGGTGCTGCTGTTGAAGCTACGCTTTCTCCATCAACTCGGCGCTGCCGAGCAGACGGCACAACGCGACCAGATCGCCCAGTCGCTCTCGGCAGAATTGGCGCGGCTCGAAGAATTGCGTCGCCTTCATGCCGACGCGGCGCCGGCGCTCGACGACTGGCTTGACCGTGACATCAGAGACCTTCA
>JASHOB010000223.1 GCA_030041335.1 Alphaproteobacteria bacterium
ATCGCCGAATTAGATCAGGCGGCGGAGTGCCTATTCGAAGCGGCCGGCCTCTCTATCGGCAGAACAAATGTCGGTTTGGCGGAACATCTTGCGCGACACCACGGCGTGCGCGTGCTGCTCGACATTGTTGATGAAGATCGGATGGGAACGCAGCGAATCTTCGACTCCGTTGGAAAGGTACTTCACCTGTCTCCGCATCTGTTGCCTGGCCAGCAAGCGTTCCAAATGGCGACCCAGATTGCTTTTCTGGAAATGGGCGATGTTCTTCAGCGCCTCACGCATAATGGTTCGTTTGCGAGCGACGACGCGGGGGCGCTGGCACGGATCGGACTTGCCAATTATTTCGCGGGCGCGCTGATCCTGCCCTATGACCCATTTCTCAGCGCGGCAGAATCCCAGCGCTACGACATCGAAAAGCTGGGGCGACAGTTCGCAGTCGGCTACGAAACAGTCTGCCATCGGCTCAGCACCTTGCAGCGCCCCGACGCGCGTGGCGTGCCATTCTTCTTTGTGCGCGTCGATCGTGCGGGGAACATCTCGAAGCGCCAATCGGCGACGGATTTCCATTTCTCGCGTGTCGGCGGTACCTGTCCCTTGTGGAATGTCTATGAAGCTTTCGCTCAGCCCGGCCGCATCCTGACGCAGCTTGCGAGGATGCCCGATGGGCGCACCTATCTCTGGATAGCACGCACAGTATCGGGTGGGTACGCCGGCTACGGCGCACCGACGAAGATGTTTTCGATCGGCCTCGGCTGCGATGTCCGACACGCGGGGCGGCTCGTCTACTCGAAAGGGCTCGATCTTGGCGATGCGGCCGCAGCGACGCCGATTGGCGCCGGGTGCAAAATCTGTGATCGCCCAGCTTGCCCACAGCGCGCCTTCCCGCCGACGGGGCGCCCCCTCGCGATCGACGAGAACCGCAGTCGCTTCACCCCATATGCGGCCGCTTGAGTGATAGCCGCGCGCCGACACCATATATCTGTTGCAATGGTTGACTTGCCGACGATGCCGAAGAGCCGTTTCCTCGACGTCGACCGAGAAGGAACAACGATTACGTTCTCCTTCGAGCGCTGCTTCGCTGAATCGCTCGGGTTGGGCTTGCGTCGCGAAGAAGCGCGTCGTGCCGCGAGAATGGTGCTCAAGTTCCTTGGCCCGGCAAGAATGCCACCAGGCGCTTGTGTCTTGATCCTGGATGGTGGAGATCCGGCTGGGGACGCCATCGCAACCATCCTGAACGAGATTGATCGGCGTCTTGAAAGGATTGCGGTCCGGCCGCTCAGTGCGCGTTTGGTCGAGCACACACTCGGCATCACCGCGCGGGAGCGGTCGCGATGGACCAAGGACGGCAGGTTGGCTCGCTCCGGCACAGATCTGATACGACGCGGACAGCGTATCGCCTTGAGCACCTATGCGGTTAGTGAGATTGCGCGGCTGACGAACGAACCGAAAATAATCCGCGCATGGCGCAAGGGTGACGGTGAATATCGCGGACTTGGCCGCGAGGCATAACCACTGCGCTCGTTTATTCTCGGGTCGACTGGACGGACTTGCGGGATCGTGCTTGACGAACGGGGTAATCCGGTCCCAATATGTAGCGTTCACGGTTCCCAGGAACATCTATATCTTGGGCTAAGAGGGAACCCGGTGCGCCGCCCGTAGCGGCAACGCCGGGGCTGCCCCCGCAACTGTAAGCGGCGAGCGGCTGTCGTCTTGCGTCACTGATGCTTCGGCGTCGGGAAGGCCAGACAGCTGCAACGACCCGCGAGCCAGGAGACCTGCCGTGATGGCGTTCAACATCCTCGGGCGGGGTGCCCCGATGGAGCTTGCCATCGACTGGCCTCGCGCCACCCGTCCGCAAGTTTCCGTCCGTCCTCCCCCGAGACAGATGACGGGGTGTCGATGTCCGTTCTTGCTTACGATCTCGATCGCGACGGCCGTATTATCGCGTTTCCCTCCCCGCCCGCCGCCGCAAAGCCAGAGCGGCACGCGCCGCTGCCGGCGCCACTGGCCCAGCCGCCCCGTCCCGCCGATCTGCGGCTCGACCGGAGCCGCGACGCGCTGCTGACGCCGTTCGGCAAGGTGACGCTCGAAGATCGTTACCTGTTGCCGGGAGAGAGCTTCCAGGACCTGTTCGGCCGCGTCGCTTGTGCCTTTGCCGATGATGTTGCACACGCGCAGCGCCTCTACGATGCGATGTCTCGCTTGTGGTTCATGCCTGCGACGCCGGTCCTTTCCAACGGCGGCACGACGCGCGGCCTGCCGATCTCGTGCTTTCTCAACGCGGTACCCGATTCGCTAGAAGGCATCGTCGCAACCTGGAATGAGAATGTCTGGCTCGCCTCGAATGGTGGCGGCATCGGTACCTATTGGGGCCGCGTGCGCTCGATCGGTGAGGCGGTGAAAGGCAACGGCCAGACCTCGGGAATCATTCCCTTCATCCATGTCATGGACGGGTTGACGCTCGCGATCTCCCAAGGCTCGCTGCGCCGCGGCTCAGCGGCTTGTTATCTCGACATCCATCATCCTGAGATCGAGGAGTTCCTTGAAATCCGCAAGGCGTCGGGCGATTTCAACCGTAAGGGCCTCAACCTCCATCACGGCATCAACATCACCGACGAGTTCATGGAAGCCGTCCGTGCCGGCACAAATTTCGCGCTGAAAAGCCCGAAGACGGGCGAGACCATACGCAAGGTCGAGGCCCGGCAACTCTGGCAACGCATCCTTGAGACACGCCTCGCTACCGGCGAGCCTTATCTTCTCTTCATCGACACGGTAAATCGCGCCCTGCCCAAGCATCAGCGCGAGCTGGACCTGCGGGTGTCGAGCTCCAACCTCTGCAGCGAGATCGTGCTGCCGACCGGTATCGACAATCACAAGAAGGAGCGCACGGCGGTCTGCTGCCTTGCATCGCTCAATCTCGACACCTGGGACGAGTGGAACGGCGAAACCGGCTTTGTCGAAGACGTGCTCCGCATGCTCGACAATGTGCTGACGCATTTCGTCACCACGGCGCCGGACAGCATGGCCCGCGCCAAGTATTCGGCGTTGCGCGAACGCTCGGTCGGTCTTGGCGTAATGGGCTTTCATTCGCTGCTGCAAGCGAAAGCGATTCCATTCGAGAGCGCGCTGGCCAAGTCATGGAACCTGCGCATTTTCAAGAAGTTGCGGCGCGAGGCCGATGCCGCGTCGGTGGCGCTTGGCGCCGAGCGCGGCCCTTGTCCCGACGCGTTGGAGCGCGGCATGACCACGCGGTTCAGCCATAAGCTCGCGATCGCGCCGACCGCTTCGATCAGCATCATTTGCGGCGGTGCCAGCGCCTGCATCGAGCCGATCCCGGCCAATGTCTATAACCACAAGACGCTATCCGGTGCCTACATCGTGCGCAATCCGCACCTCGCCCGCGTGCTAGCGGTAAAAAACGCCGACACGCCGGAAATCTGGCAATCAATCACCGAGCATGAAGGCTCGGTGCAACACCTCGATTGCCTGAGCGACGACGAGAAATCGATCTTCCGAACGGCATTCGAGATCGACCCGCGCTGGATCATCGATCTTGCAGCCGATCGCGCCCCGTTCATCTGCCAAAGCCAGTCACTCAATCTTTATCTGCCCGCCGACATCGACAAATGGGATTTGCACATGCTGCATTGGGCGGCCTGGAAGCGCGGCATCAAAAGCCTCTATTATTGCCGCTCCAAGTCGATCAGCCGCGCTGCGGTCGCTGGCCGCCTCGAGTCGGTTACGGCATCGACCTCGCCCATGCCGGTGCGCACTGATTACGAGGAGTGCCTCGCATGTCAGTGACCGATCTGTCACGCGCCGATCCGCGCGACCTGATTGGCACCGGCCGCGTGGGCCTCTTAACCGCGACCGGCACGTACGATATTGAACGCTACGGCTGGGCCTATGAATTCTGGAAACGGCAGCAGCAGACCCATTGGATGGGTGAGGAAGTGCCGCTGGGCGCCGACATCAGGGACTGGTCGTCCAAGCGCGTTACCGACAATGAACGCGCGCTGCTGACGCAGATCTTCCGGTTCTTCACGCAAAGCGATGTCGAGGTTGGCGACAACTACCTGAAACGCTACATCCCGATCTTCCAGCCGCTCGAAGTGCAGATGATGATGGCGGCGTTCTCCAACATGGAGACTGTGCATATCGACGCCTATGCGCTGCTCTTGAAGACGCTCGGTATGCCGAAGGCGGAATTCGAGGCGTTCCGCGACTATGCCGAGATGCGCGCCAAGGCGGACTACATGCACAAGTTCGGAGTCGGAACGGTCGCCGACGTCGCACGCACGCTCGCGATGTTCGGCGCCTTCACAGAAGGCATGGCGCTATTCGCGAGCTTCGCAATGCTGTTGAATTTTCCACGCCACAACAAGATGAATGGCATGGGGCAGATCGTGAGCTGGTCAGTGCGCGACGAGAGCCTCCATTGCGAAGGCATCATCCGCCTGTTCCATGAGTGGCATCGCGAGACCGGGGCCGTCACACGCCCAGTGCGCGACGATATTATGGATATGGCGAAGACCATGGTCGGGCTCGAAGAACGTTTTGTCGATCTTGCGTTCAGTCTGGGACCCATCGACGGCATGAGTGCCACCGATATCAAGGACTATGTCCGTTACATCGCCGATTGGCGCTTGACGCAGCTTCGACTGACGCCGCTGTTCGCAAATTTCGCGGAAGTGGAGGGCGGCTATCGGGCGCTCAAGCCGCATCCGCTGCCGTGGCTGGTCGAAATCCTGAACGGGGTCGAGCACGCCAATTTCTTTGAGCAGCGTGCCACCGAATATTCCAAGGCGGCAAGCAGCGGCTCATGGGACGGACCGGAGGGCGTCTGGGCCGCTTTCGAGGCATTGGAACAGAAAGTGGCGTCAACCTTACGCCACTGAAAGATCGTTCGTTCAAGCCGCGCGCCCAAGTACGCCGATCAATCCCGCGCCGGCCCTGCATCGATGTTGTGATGCGCTCGTCCGTCGGCTGACGCAATTGCGCCTGACACCGCTCTCCGACAGCAGCGAGCGGCTATCCCGCCATCATGGCGTATCCACTTCCGGGGCTGGTCGAGATCCTGAGCGGCGTCGTGCACGCCAATTTCTTCGAGCAGCGCTCACCCGAATGCTCCAAGGCCGCGACCCGCGGTTTCAAGGACGGACGAATGGTGTCCAAGCCGCGGTCGAACGGGCGGAACGAAAAACTGCAGCAAATCTGCGGCCCTAAGGGCAAGTCGGTCAAGGCTGGGCGGCCTCTCCCGACACGTTGGTGCCGCCATCTGAACCGAGCGGCTTATGTCAGACCGGTCGCTGTCGGGCACTTGCCACGTAGGCGCGCCAGCCGCCAAAGATGGAAATGTCGGTGGCACCCTTAAGACCCTCGGCTTCGACGATGAATCCTTTAGGCGTGCTGCCGTCGGAGAGCCGCGTGGTGCCGATACCGAGAGGCAGCGGAATGCTGGCAACGAAGCTGCCGAACTTTTCGAGAGCGATGGCCCAAACCTCGGTCTCGATGGCGAAGCCTTTGCCGGCGCTGACCCGGAACAGACCGGGCTTAAACGGCGGACCGTCAGGCAAAGCAAAAAGCCTGTATTCCGGAAGCGTGCGGACCGTCCGAAGCAAACGCGCATCGCGATCTGTGAGATGGTGATTGAGCGGCATCCCGGTCAGGTGTGCACCGACGACGGCGATCTCGATATCGCCGGGCCCAGCACGCAGAATCGGCGACACGGTCATGCCGGCTCGATCACCATCAACACGTCGCCCGCGGCGACCGGCAGGCCGGCCCGGCAATGAATGGCGGTCACGGTGCCTGCCACCGATGCCACGATCTGCAATTCCATCTTCATTGCTTCCAGAATTATCAGCGGTGCGCCCGGCGTGACGGTCTGACCGACCTCGACCTGGATTTTCCAGACGCTGCAGTGAATGTCGGCATGAACGACTTGGCCATCGAGATCGGCAAGGGCTGGCGGCATCTCGACCGCTGCGGCGATCGAAGCGTCGTCCACGTGCCACCGCGCCACCTCGTCCTTGAACGCCGCCTGCTGACGAGCACGGAATTCGGCAATAGCGTCGGCTTCGCTCTCCAGGAATGCTTCGTATTTACTAAGATCGAACCATTCCTCGTCGATTCGGATCGAGGCACCGCCATCCCTGAACGCGTCGCGCAAGCGCGTCAGCTCGACCTCTTCAACCGGATAGAACCGTACTTGGTCGAAGAAGCGCAGAAGCCACGGTTCGCCGGGCGCAAATTGCGGGTTCTTCAAGAACTTGTTCCAGATGGGCAGCGTCCGGCCGACCAGTTGATACCCGCCGGGACTATCCATGCCGTAAATGCACATATAGATGCCGCCGATACCGACGGTGCCTTCGGCCGTGAAGGTGCGCGCGGGATTATATTTGGAGGTAAGCAGGCGATGGCGCGGATCGACCGGCACGGCGCAGGGTGCGCCGAGATAAACATCGCCGAGACCGAGAACCAGATAGCTCGCCTTGAAGACAATCTCGCGGACCTCGTCTCGGCTGGCGAGACCATTGATCCGCCGAATGAAGTCGACATTGTTAGGCAGCCACGGCGCCGCCGCACGGACGGTCTCGCTATATCGACGGATCGCGCCCGATGTCGCCGAGTCTTCAAAGGTCATCGGCAAATAAACCACCCGCGTCTTGACTCGCATGCTCGCGGCTGAGGGCAATCGCGACTCGGCGGTAAACATGGCAGTCAACAGGTCGCGCTGATGAATGACCCGGCTGTCGTACCTGACCTGGAGGGAGCGAACACCAGGCGAAAGCTCCAAAATGCCGGGCACCGGATGGGCACCGAGTTCCTCCATGAGAGCGTGGACGCGGAAGCGCAAGCGCAGATCGAGCTCGTTGGGCCCGTATTCAATCAGGATGTAGTGATCGCCCGCTTGACGATAGGCGACGGCTGGCCGGTCACCCTCCGGTGACAGTGCCGCCAGAACAGCGGCCGACACGGTGACGGTCGGGCTCAACGCCCGAATCGCGATTGGAGTTAGCGGATCCAAAGGAGCGAGCGCAGCAATGGCCTTGTCCTGCGCCTGTTCCAGAGCGAGCGCATCGCCGAAACTGATCGGGACGAAGCGGATACGGTCGCCGGGTTTCGCTTGACCGGCCTTCCACAATTCGGCTTTGACGATGGTAACGGGACAAACGAACCCCCCGAGGCTCGGCCCATCGCAGGTCAGAACGATCGGCATATCGCCGGTAAAGTTGACGCTGCCGATCGCATATTCGCAGTCGTGGAT
>JASHOB010000224.1 GCA_030041335.1 Alphaproteobacteria bacterium
ACGGCACCGCTCAAGGTCAGCGCGCGGTCCTTGGCGTTTGCTATCAGCCAAGTGGTGGCGTCCTCGAGCGCATCAATAGCCGCCATCAGCGCCGGATTGGCGCCGTCACGCATTTCGGTGATCAGCGCCGTCGCCGCGCCGTCCTCGCGCTGAACCTTTCGGCCGACAAGATCGTTGGCCTGGATCCCGTTCGTCCCTTCATAGATCGGCGCGATCCGCGCGTCGCGGTAGTATTGTGCAGCACCGGTCTCTTCAATGAAGCCCATGCCGCCGTGGATCTGGACGCCAAGTGAGGCAATGACGACGCCCTGGTCTGTACACCAGGCCTTCACCACCGGGATCAGCAGGTCGGCGCGGGCTTGGGCCTGCCGTCGCATCGCGGCATCGGTCGAATGATGGCCGCGATCAATCATCGCCGCTGCGTAATAGACAAGTGCACGCATCGCCTCGATCCGCGCACGCATCGACAAGAGCATGCGCCGCACATCAGGATGATGGATGATGGGATAGTCACCCGGTCCGGTGGCGGTGACCGGCTTGCCCTGCACTCGGGTCCTCGCGTAATCGCGGGCTTGTTGATAGGCGCGCTCGGCAATGGCGAGGCCCTGCAGCCCGACCTGCAGTCGTGCATTGTTCATCATCGTGAACATGCATTCCATGCCGCGATTTTCCTCACCGACCAGCCAGCCGATCGCACCCTCGTTGTCGCCGTAAGCCATGACGCAGGTCGGACTGGCATGAATACCGAGCTTGTGCTCGAGACTGACCGCCCGGAGATCATTCCTGGCGCCGAGGCTGCCGTCGACATTGACCATGTATTTAGGGATCAGGAACAGCGATAGGCCGGCGGTGCCGGGTGGTCCATCCGGCGATCGCGCCAGCACCATGTGAATGATGTTCGGAGTCAGATCGTGCTCGCCGTAGGTGATGAAAATCTTCTGGCCCCTGATGCGGTAATGATCGCCTTCCCGGGTTGCCCGCGTGCGCATGGCACCGACATCGGAGCCCGCCTGAGGCTCGGTCAGGTTCATCGATGCGGTCCATTCGCCGCTGACGAGCTTGCCGAGATAGAGCTGTTTCAACGGCTCGCTGCCATGCCGTTCGAGTGCCTCAACCGCGCCCACGGTGAGCAGCGGATTGAGGGCCCAAGCCATGCTGGCCGAGGTCCACATTTCCGTGAGGCAGATATTGAGCGCACGCGGCAGGCCCTGGCCGCCAATCTCTTCGGCGAAGGCGACCCCGTTCCAGCCACCCTCGACATAGGCCTGGTACGCCTCCCTGAAGCCTTGGGGGGTACGCACCACGCCGTTTTCAAACTGGCTTCCTTGGCGGTCGCCGATCACGTTCAGGGGCGCCACCACTTCGCTTGCCAACTGCGCTGCCCCGGCCATGACGGCGTCGACAACGTCGGGCGCGACATGGTGAAAGGCCGGCAGCGTCGCCAATCGCGATAACCCCGCGGCCGTATCGAGCGCGAAGCGCATATCGGCGAGCGGCGCCGTGTATGGGGCCATATCGTCCTCCCTCAGACGGCTTCGAACCTGATGTCCTGGGCGCCGTGCCACAGGCAGAGGCGGCCGAGCTCGGGCAATCGGTCGAGGCCCGAGGTCAGGGTCATGAAATGGTTACCCGCAAGTTGCCCCAGCTTGCTGGCGAAGTGTACGGCGCCATAGGCAAGCAGTATCTCGGTTTCGCTGATGCCACCCGGATAAAGAACGACCTGGCCTGGCGCCGGGTACGAGGTGTGGTTCTCGTAGCCGACGCCGAACTGCAGGTTGCCCAACGGGATCCACACGCCTTCGCCACTCCAACGCACATGGACGATCTTGCCGGCAAACGGCATCCGGGCCGAAAATGCGGCACAGGTCAGGGGCGCGGCGGTCTCGAACCGTGCCTCGAAAGTAAACGGCCCGGCGATCACCCGCAGCTTGTCCACAGGCTTCCCTTCCCCTTGCCTTATGTCCCAATCTTCCCTATTTAAGCGGCTTCGACAACCCACACGCGGGGATGCGCCGGCCTTAAGTCGAAGGCCGAACGCTCCGGTGTCGCTACGGCGACGGTGCCCCGCGGCGGCTCAACCGGAAAAGAAAGGTCGGTTTCGTCATGGCTCTACCTGAATTCTCCATGCGCCAGCTGCTTGAAGCCGGCGTGCATTTCGGTCATCACACGCGCCGCTGGAACCCGGAGATGCAGTCCTATATCTTCGGTGTCCGCAACGGCATCCACATCATCGACCTCGAGCAGACGGTACCGCTCTTGCACCGGGCGCTCGCCGCGGTTCGTGACGTCGCCGCCGGCGGCGGGCGCGTGCTCTTCGTCGGCACTAAACGCCAGGCGCAGGAGGCGGTCGCCGAGGCCGCACAGCGTTGCGGCCAATATTATGTCAACCACCGCTGGCTCGGCGGCATGTTGACCAACTTCAAAACCATTTCCAATTCGATCAAGCGTCTGAAGGATCTCGACGAGCGCATCGCGGAACCGGGCGCGGGCCTGACCAAGCGCGAGCTCTTGGAGCTGACGCGAGACCGGGACAAGCTCGAGCGTGCGCTCGGCGGCATCAAAGAGATGGGTGGCCTGCCCGACATTCTGTTCGTGATCGACACGAATAAGGAAGCGATCGCGGTGCAGGAAGCGGTCAAGCTCAAGATCCCGGTGGTCGCCGTTCTCGACAGTAATTCCTCGCCCGAGGGCATCGTTTATCCGGTTCCCGGCAATGACGATGCGATGCGCGCCATCCATCTCTATTGCGAGTTGGTGTCGGGTGCGGTGCTCGATGGCCTGCAGGCAGAGATGGCGGCTTCGGGGGTCGATCTCGGGGAGCAGGAGAAGGTGCCGGTCGAGCCTGCGCTTGCGGCGGCCGAGCTGGAGACCGAGCCCTCAGGCGACCACCCTCAAGCAGAAGGTTAATTGACGAGAGACGACCATGGCTGAGATTACTGCGGCGCTGGTAAAGGATCTGCGCGAAAAGACCGGCGCCGGCATGATGGATTGCAAGCGTGCATTGAGCGAGACCGCGGGCGATCTCGAAGGCGCGGTCGACTGGCTGCGCAAGAAGGGTCTGGCCGCGGCCGCCAAAAAGGCGGGACGCGTCGCCGCCGAAGGGCTCGTTGGCGTCGCGACCAAAGGCAATGTCGGCGCCGTGGTCGAAGTCAACACCGAGACCGATTTCGTCGCGCGCAATGAAACCTTCCAGGACTTCGTCCGTACGGTTTCCGAATTGGCGCTTAGGGTCTACCATCTCGACGAGCTCAAGGCGGCGCCCTATCCCAACACGGGCCGCATCGTCGACGAAGAACTGACCAACATGATCGCGACGATCGGCGAGAATATGAACCTGCGCCGTGCGGCGCGGCTCGAAGTGTCGCCGGGCGTGGTCGTGTCGTACACCCACAACGCGCTCGCACCCCATCTTGGCAAGATTGGCGTGCTTGTGGCGGTGCAGTCGGCGGCCGACCCGACAAAGCTTGCCGATTTCGCCCGGAGGCTCGCGCTCCACGTCGCGGCCGCCAATCCGCTTTATCTCGATATTGCCTCGGTCGATGCGAAGGCGCTCGAACGCGAACGCAATGTCCTGCGCGAGCAGGCGCGCGCCTCCGGCAAGGCCGACGCCATCATCGAAAAGATGGTCGAAGGGCGGCTCAAGAAATTCTACGAAGAGACCGTGCTGACCGAACAGATCTTCGTCATCGACGGCGAGACGCGGATGAGCAAGGTGTTGGAGCAAGCCGCCCAAGATCTGGGCGCAGCGGTCAAGGTCACAGGGTTCGCACGCTTTGCCCTGGGCGAAGGTATCGACAAGGGCAGCAACGATTTCGCCGCCGAGGTGGCGGCGACCGCAAAAAGGTAAAGGCACGCCCTTCGGTTGACAGAGGGGCGAGACGTGCGCGCCCCACCTGTTATATGATCGGTCTCCCGGCGGGGGACCGCCGGGAGAGCATACCAAGCCGGGCCGATGGCGAAATCCGCGAACCTGTACCGCCGCATTCTGCTGAAGATTTCGGGCGAGGCGCTGACGGGTGATCAGCATTTTGGCCTCGACGCCACCATTATCGATGGCATCGCGCAGGAAACCAAGATCGTTCACGATCTAGGCGTCCAAGTATGTCTCGTCATCGGCGGCGGTAATATCTTTCGCGGCCTGACCGGGGCCGCGGCCGGCATGGACCGCGCCCAGGCGGACTATATGGGCATGCTGGCGACCGTCATTAATTCGCTCGCAATGCAAAGCGCACTCGAGCGTCACAATGTCCCGACCCGGGTGCAGTCGGCGATCTCGATGCAATCCGTGTGCGAACCGTATATTCGCCGCCGCGCGGTGCGCCACATGGAAAAAGGCCGCGTCGTGATCTTTGCCGCCGGCACCGGCAACCCCTTCTTCACCACCGATACCGCCGCAGCGTTGCGCGCCTCGGAAATGGAATGCGATGCGCTCCTGAAGGCCACGAAGGTCGATGGTGTCTATTCCGCCGACCCGATGAAGGAGCCGGAAGCGACACGGCACGAGCGTTTGACCTACATGGACGTGCTGTCGCGTGATCTTCAGGTCATGGACGCTGCGGCCATCTCGCTGGCCCGCGAGAACCGCATCCCGATTCTGGTTTTTTCGATTCATCACCACGGCGGCTTGGCAGAAGTTGTGCAAGGCCGAGGCCGCTACACTATCATCACGGAGTGAGGTAAGACGCGTGACCGAGGACCCTACCATCACTGATCTGAGACGCCGCATGGATGCCGCGCACGAGGTGCTGCGCAAGGAATTGTCGGGGCTGCGTACCGGCCGTGCCTCGGTTGGTTTGCTCGATCCGGTTCATGTCGACGCCTATGGCAACTCGGTATCGCTGAAAGAGGTTGGCAGCATCAGCGCCCCGGAGCCGCGCATGCTGCTCGTCAATATCTGGGACAAGGGCAACGTCAAGGCCGCCGAGAAGGCAATCCGCGAGGCGCCACTCGGCCTCAATCCTCAGGTTGACGGTCAGACGATCCGGGTGCCGATCCCGGCGCTGAGCGAGGAACGACGCAAGGAACTCACACGCGTCGCCGCCAAATATGCCGAGGAGGCGCGGGTCTCGGTGCGCAACGTTCGCCGCGACGGTATCGATGCGCTGAAGAAAAGGGAGAAGGCTCATCAAATCACCGAGGATCAATTGCGTCGGCTCGAAAGGGAAGTGCAGGGGCTGACCGACGCCGAGATCAGGAAAATCGACGCGACACTCGCGCAAAAGGACAAGGAAATTCTGCAGGTTTGACCCCATGGATCGGATCGAACCGGTGGGGTCGCCGCCGACCCACGTTGCAATCATCATGGACGGCAATGGCCGCTGGGCGAAAATGCGCGGCCTGCCGCGCGTCGCCGGCCATCGCTCCGGCGCCGAAGCGGTGCGACGGACCGTCGAGGCGGCGAGCGAGCTCGGTATTTCCTATCTGACGCTCTACGGTTTTTCCTCTGAGAACTGGAAGCGTCCGGCCGGCGAAGTGCACGATCTGATGGGGTTGTTGCGGCACTATCTGCGCGCCGAAATCGCCGAACTGCATGCCAATGGCGTGCGGCTGCGCATCATCGGCGAGCGCAAGCGGCTTGGCGCCGATATCATCACCTTGATCGAGAATGGCGAGCGTCTGACGCAGGATAACGACCGGCTTCATCTCACCATTGCCTTGTCCTATGGCGGGCGCGGCGAGATCGCGCTGGCGGCGCGACGGCTCGCCCGCCTGGTGGCCGCCGGACGTCTCTCGGCGGACGATATCGATGAAAATGCGGTGGCCAGCCAGCTGCTCACCGTCGGCATGCCCGACCCCGACCTGATCATCCGCACCAGCGGCGAACAGCGGATCAGTAACTTCCTCTTATGGCAATCCGCCTATGCCGAACTGGTCTTCGTCGACACCTATTGGCCCGATTTCGGCAAGGCCGATCTCGAGCGTGCGATCAGCGATTTTTGCGGCCGCGAACGGCGTTACGGCGCCACCGTTGAATCGCGCTGATGGACGCGGCCGCCGGGCGGCGCTCACCGACGCTGCGCCGGCGGATTGCGTCGGCGATTATCCTTATTCCGGTCGGGCTCGCGGCAGTGTGGCTCGGTCCGCCCTGGCTTCCGATCGTGGTCGGACTGGCCGGAACGGCGATGGCCTGGGAGTGGGGCCGCCTCGTATCCGCCCAACCATGGGGACCGACAACGGCAATCGTCATGGCGACGGTGGTGCTTGCGGTGCTCGCCGCGGCATTGCGCTGGTTTCTGCCGGCGCTGGCAGTCGCGGGCCTGGGGGCGATGGCGGCAGCGCACCGACGGCAATGGGGCTGGACCCTTATTGGTACGCTGTGGGTTGCCTTGGGCTGCGTCGCTTTTCTTTGGCTCGCGGCCATAGGTGGCCGAGTGACGATCGTTTGGTTACTATTAGTAGTATGGGCGACTGATATTTTCGCCTATTTGGTCGGTAAAACGATCGGGGGGCGGCGTCTCGTGCCGCGATTGAGCCCCAACAAGACTTGGGCGGGTCTCTTTGGCGGCCTCGCCGGCGGCGCCGTGGCCGGCCTCTCGACGGCACTCGCGACAGGTGCGCATGCCGCGCCGATGACACTGATCAGTCTCGGATTGAGCTTGACAGCGCAGGGTGGCGATCTCGCCGAATCGTCTGCTAAACGGTACTTCGCGGTGAAAGACATGAGCGCACTCATCCCGGGTCATGGTGGCGTGCTCGACCGACTGGATGGGCTCCTTGCCGCGACCATGGCGGCGGCTTTGCTCGCGTTTGCGACTGGTATTTCTGAAATGAATCTTGAATAGTCGGACCACAATTTTGCCAAAGAGTGCCGACAATTTTCCTGCTATGGTCGATTGGAGGCTCGGGTTAAGACGTTATCGTTGCTGAGCAATTTGAGGAAGCGAGTAGCACAATGGGATTTTTGACCGGTGGCTTGGGCTACATCGTGCCGTTCCTGATCGTCTTAACGATCCTGGTCTTCGTTCATGAGCTGGGTCATTACCTGATCGCACGCTGGAACAGGGTCCGGGTCGAAGTGTTCTCCATCGGTTTCGGGCCGGAGCTCTTCGGATGGACCGACCGTGCCGGCACGCGGTGGAAGATCAGTACCCTGCCGCTCGGTGGCTACGTCAAAATGTTCGGCGAAGGTGATGTTATCCCGACGTCGGACGCCGAGACGCGCGAGCTGAGCCCGAGCGAACGCGACGTTTCCTTCAAGCACAAGCGCTTGCCGCAGCGCGCCGCGGTCGTCGTCGCGGGGCCCGCCGCCAACTTCATTTTCTCCGTTGTCGCGTTTGCCCTGGTGTTTGCCACCGCGGGCCAAAGTGTGACGCAGCCGGTTGTCGGCCAGATCGTGCCCGACTCGGCGGCGGCCGCTGCCGGACTCAAGCCCGGCGATAAATTCATCAGTGTCGATCGCACCAGCATCAGCCGCTTCGAGCAGATTCAGCAGATCATTGGTCTCAATACCGGCACCAAAATCCCGATCGTGGTCGAGCGGGACGGGAAAGAGGTGGATCTGTCGGCGACGCCCAAAGTTGTGACCGACACCGACCGGTTCGGCAATCAGCACCGGATCGCCAGACTCGGCGTCGAGGCGAAAGCCGGCGCGCTGGTTCGGCTCGATCCGGCGACCGCGGTCTGGCATGGCGTCGAGCAGACCTGGAACATTACCGCGGGCACGCTCCAGGCG
>JASHOB010000225.1 GCA_030041335.1 Alphaproteobacteria bacterium
CTGCGGGCATGCTCGTAATACGAGGGCAACTTCCTCATTGTGAATGTTACTTTCTCCAAGTCCATTGCGCCAATGGCGCGCTGTTCACGTCAGCCTTGTTGGCCGAAAAGTTTTCCAAAATGTTTGGATATCCATTGACACTTGGTGAAGTATGTCAATCTAGCAATAAGGGCTCCCTTTATCGCCCTGTAACAGCAGGTTGGGCGCATCATATCTCGTGCGCGGACGGCGGCCTGCACCACCTATATGCCCCGAATCTAAAGCTTTCGGCACGGCCAGTGCTCGCGACCGGAACAAGTCACGCAAGCTGATTACAAGCAGTCGAAGTAGTTCAGTCATCGAACGGGACTATTCGCCGATTCTAAATGCCTCTGCAAGCGGAACGGATTGAATTTGCGGAATGGACAGGTGTCGGCCCGAGACGGCGCTGCGCGACGCGGATTGGGGATGCGTGGTTCTTTCACCTGACCGACCCGGATGGTCACGAATTGAGCTTTGCGCGCCTGCTGCAATGATGCAGAACACGGAAACCGTGTTCACACGGACGCCGTGACGCAGTGCCAATGCGCCCGAGACTGATATATGCATCATCACCAACAAGGAGCTCGCCATGACGGATTTCAACCTGCCGCTTTCGGGGGCAGTCACCCAGTCCTTCCCGTGGACAAACTACTTCACGATCAACCTTGGGCAATCGTCCGACCCCAACATCGAGAAAGACGCTCTGTCTGTCGCCAGCTACGGTAAGCAACTTGGTCGAATCGGCGAAGCTCTTGTTGTGCTTCTGAAACATGTCGATATAGGCAAGCTGTCGCACGATGAAGAAGCTGCGATCCGTGATCTGAAAACCATGCTCAACGAGATTGCCAACAAGAAAGAAAAGCACGGTGCGAAGCTGGTACTTAGACCATGACGGCGCCGGGGACCGACTATCGGTAAGCCAGCCACCCCAATTAGCGTTTCACAGGTCGGAGTCGAAAGTCTGAAAGTCTTAATGCAAGGTAAGATCTGTGCTGATTCCGGGGCGACGTCCGTCCTCGGGTTGGAGACAGCCGGGCGGCTCGCGAAACTGGGCACGACCAGTGCTGGTCGGGCGCGACAGGAGACGTGGCGAGGCCGCCGCGAAGCGGGCGCCTGACGCGTTTCCTGCCCGAGGTTTGGGGTGCACCATACATACACGGTGAACTGCTCAAGCTCGGATTCGCGGTTGCCCAGTCCACTGTCGGCAAGTAGATGGCGAGGAGGAGGAATGATGACCCGTCCGGTCGGCGTGGGGCTACTTTTCTGCGCAACCATAGGCCGCAGATTGCGGCGATGGACCTGGTTGTCGTGGCGACCGTTCGGTTCAACCTGCTCTACGCCTTGATCATTATCCGACTGGCTCGGCGCGAGCTTGTCTGGGTCAACGTAACGGCGCACCCGACGCCCGAATGGATCGCGCGGCAGATCACCGAGGCTTTCCCCTGGAACGAGGCGCCACGCTACTTGATCCGTGATCGAGATCGTCGTTTGAGAGCGATGGGTATTCGCGACAAGCCGATTTCGACTGGGTCGCCGTGGCAGAACTCTCTTGCCGAACGACTGATCGGCTCCATCCGGCGCGAGTGCATTGACCATCTCTGGTATGTGGCGCCCAGCACCTGCGCCGGGCCCTCCGCTCTTACGCCCGGTGTTATAATGAAACCCGGACCCGTCGCTCCTTGAATAAGGACGCACCGCTAGCGCGTCCGATTCAATGGACCGCGCGCATCGTATCCCATGCGGTTGTCGGCGGATTGCACCACCAATATATCCAAACCTAATTTTCGGTACAGACACCTCCATTATGGCATTGTGCCGGAGAGCTGGTGCGCCCCGACGGCTTCGTTGGCTCGCGAGGCGACACGCTGCCATCACCGGCCGATGAACTACGCAAGTAATTCGTCAAATCTTCACCCGCAGCTGACGCGCGCTGGATTAATCACGTCCCGAGGCGTTTTCAGAGCAACGGCTACTACACTGAGTATACGGCTGGTCCGACTGACGGCACCACGACGCCGCATGGCTCGGCCACCATTTTTTCGTGTCTCCCGCGCGACGCGGCAATTACGCTGCGATGGTAACGATGGGGCGAAACAATGAAAACAATACGCACATTCTTGCTGGTACTCGCGACTGTGTTGCTGACGATGGGACCGGCGTGCGCGCAGACCGCGCCAACGACGCAGCCCGCGATGAAATGCGCCGCGATGGTCGGCTGGAAAATCCCCGGCTCGACCATGGTCATCACCAAGGCAACCGCCGTACCGGAATCGCGGCCCAACACCGTGCAATACATGCCGCCCTTTCCGATGAAGGTCGCGGTCGCGATCCCGTCCTATTGCAAGGTCGAGGGTGAGCTCGACCGTCGCGTCGGCCAAGGTGGCATCCATTTCGCGATCGGCTTTGCGGTGGCATTGCCCGACCGTTGGAACGGCCGGTTCCTGTTTCAGGGCGGCGGCGGCTTCAACGGCTCGGTGCTGCCGCCGCTCGGCACCGCGGCCGCGGGCGACACGCCGGGCTTAGCGCGCGGATTCGCCGTGGTCTCGACCGACGACGGCCACAAGGGCACGATTTGGGACACGTCCTTCATGGCCGACCAGGAAGCGGCGCTCGATTTCGCGAATGACACGGTGCTGAAAGTGACGCGTACCGCGAAGGCGATCGTCGCACACTATTACGGCCGCTCTGCGGCGCATTCCTATTTCGCCGGCTGCTCGACGGGCGGCCGCGAGGGCATGGAAGCGTCGGAGCGTCTGCCTGAGGAATATGACGGCATCGTTGTCGGCGATCCGGCGATGGAGGTTCGCATGGCGAGCCTCGGTCAGAACTGGTTCAACTACGTTCTGACGCAGATCGCGCCCAAGGACGCGTCGGGGAAGCCCGATCCAGCGCGCGCCTTCTCAGCGTCCGACCGCAAACTTGTGCATGACGGCGTATTGAAGGCATGCGACGCGATGGACGGCGTCAAGGACGGCTTGATCTTCAATGTCGGCGCCTGCCATTTCGATCCGGCGGTGCTGCAGTGCCAGGGCACCAAGACGGACTCCTGCCTCAGCGCGGAGCAGATCGGCGCGCTGAAAAAAGCGTTTGCCGGGCCGGTCAATTCACACGGCAAGCACGTTTACACGGCATTTCCTTGGGATAGCGGCATCACCGCTGAAGGCCGCGCACCCGGCATATTGACCAATGCCGCCGCGACCTTCGGGCCGAAATATCACGAGACGATTGACGTCGACGCCATCGTCGACACCGCCGCCGCCGACGGCATCCAGCAAATTACGGACACAGTGCACTGGACCGAGCTCAACACCTTCTTCGCACGCGGCGGCAAGGTGCTTTACTACCACGGCGTCAGCGACCCGTATTTCTCGGCGCTCGATACCCTCGACTATTATAAGCGCATGGCGAAGGATTCGGGCGGCATGGCTATAGTGCGCGCACAATCGAGCCGGTTCTATTTCGTGCCAGGCATGCTGCATTGCCGCGGCGGCCCATCGCTCGATAGTTTCGACCTCTTGGGCGCGGTGGTCGATTGGGTCGAAAAGGGCAACGCGCCCGAGGGCATCGTCGCCACCGGCGACACCTTCCCCGGCCGTTCGCGGCCGCTCTGTCCGTGGCCCGAATACACGCAATACAAGGGCTCGGGCAATTCCGAGGACGCCGCCAACTTCGTCTGCCAGGAGTGATCGTCGAACATCGCGCGGTTCCCCGAGAGGATTTCGGATCGCCCACGTCGCGAGCGTCCGCGACCAGCGCGCCCTGGTCGTGCGACCTTATGGCAACCGTGCCGCCATTTCTCGGCGTCGCTGACCGGGCCCAGCTGCCGGGCGCGCCGCCCAGCGCCAGGATCGCGCGACGGCACCAGGGCGCGCGAAGCGGAAAAAATTGTCGTTAGGCACCTGCCCGGTGGGAGCGCCGCAGAGTGTAGCGCCTGAACGGCGGGGGCTCAAAGCCAGGCACCCGGAAATTCCATGGACCAATCGATGACACGTTCACGGTCCATCCACAGGATCTGCGATCCATCGTGGCGATGGGCGCATTCGGATGCGTTCACGGCGTAACTCTCTGGGCAAGCCAGTCAATTGCGGCTTGAGTGCCGCCCGCCCTGTGCGGGATATGCAGCGCCCGGAGTGCGACTTCGACGCTGCCCAGCACGCCGAAAATCATCGGGGCGTTGACGTGCCCCATATGAGCTATCCGGAAAGCCTTGCCGGAAAGCGCGCCAATGCCGAGGCCCAGGACAACACCGCATTTCTCGTTGCAGTAATCGAGTATCGGTTGCGGACTGCAACTGTCGGTCAGGCGGATCGTGGTTAAAGTGTCTGCACGCTCCGTCGATTCAATAATATTGAAGTCGAGCGCCGCCCCTTCCGACCACACTGCTACCGCTTGGCGTACGCTCTCCGCCAAGAGTCTGTGACGTAGGAAAACCCCGTCGAGCCCCTCCTCGAAGAGCATGTCCAGGGCACGACGAAGCCCAAACAAGTGCTGCTCAGGCGGTGTGCCGGCGTATTTTTGATAGTGGGCTTCGCCTTCGCGCGCGGTCCAGTCCCAGTAGGGTGTCCGCAAGTTCGCTTTCTTATGAGCTTCGCGAGCGTAATCGCTTGCAGCGATAAAGCCGAGGCCGGCCGGATTCATGAGGCCTTTCTGGGAAGCAGACACCGCGACGTCGACACCCCATGCATCCATCTCGAATGGAACACATCCTAACGAGGCGACCGTGTCGACCATCAACAGAGCGTCGTGGCCAACTCTCTTAATCGCCGCGCCGATCGCCGAAATGTCGTTGATGACGCCCGAAGCCGTGTCGATATGGGCCACCAGGATCGCCTTGATGGCGCCTGCCTTGTCCTGCGCAAGGCGATTTTCGAGATCCTCACGCCGAACCGCTCGTCGCCAATCGCCTGCAAGGACTTCTACCTCGGCCCCTAGCTTGGCGGCGGCCGAGCCCCAACTGACGGCGAAGTGGCCGCTTTCCAGCACGAGCACCTTGTCGCCCCTGGACAGGACGTTCGTCAGTGCGGCTTCCCAGGTGCCATGCCCGTTCGCAATGTAGATGTAGGAATGCCCCTTGGTACGGAATAATCGACGAAGATCGGTCAGAAGACTTTCGGTGATCTGCAACAACGGGCCGGAATAGATGTCGACCGCGGGCTGATCCATCGCCCGCAAAACCTCGTCAGGTATCGTCGTGGGCCCGGGAATGGCCAAGAATTCACGCCCTGATCGTACAGTCATTCGATTATCCTAAATAAACCAAGTGCCAGTATAGCGGCGCGCTCGCTTTGCCACACCTATGTACCGAAAACCCTATCCATAGCACCATTGAGAGAATCGTTTCACGTTGGCGGTGGTGATTGCGCCAAGGCTCCTTGCTCTGAACCTGTTGACGGCGCTCTTTAGGTCGAAGATCCGGCTCGAGGCCGAGAATGCTGCACTCCGGCATCCGCTCATTGCCCTTCGGCGCAAGGTGAACGGCCGCATTCAGCTTGGCAACGCTGATCGCCTTTTCTTCGTCCAGCTCTATTGCTGGTTCACGTCGATCCTCAAGCTGATAACCGTCGTCTGTCCTAAGACGCTGGTGCGCTGGCATCGTGAAGGGTTTGGCCGCTACTGGCGCTGGAATCACGCCCGCACGGAGGTCGGCCACCGATCAGCGCAACGCTTTGGGGTGCGCCATACATACACGGTGAACTGCTCAAGCTCGGATTTGCGGTCGCCCAGTCCACTGTCGGTAAGTAGATGGCGAGGAAGAGGAATGATGACCCGTCCGGTCGGCGTTGGGCTACTTTTCTGCGCAACCATAGGCCGCAGATTGCGGCGATGGACCTGGTTGTCGTGGCGACCGTTCGGTTCAACCTGCTCTACGCCTTGATCATTATCCGACTGGCTCGGCGCGAGCTTGTCTGGGTCAACGTAACGGCGCACCCGACGCCGGAATGGATCGCGCGGCAGATCACCGAGGCTTTCCCCTGGAACGAGGCGCCACGCTACTTGATCCGTGATCGAGATCGTCGTTTGAGAGCGATGAGTATTCGCGACAAGCCGATTTCGACTGGGTCGCCGTGGCAGAACTCTCTTGCCGAACGGCTGATCGGCTCCATCCGGCGCGAGTGCATTGACCATCTCATGGTATGTGGCGCCCAGCACCTGCGCCGGGCCCTCCGCTCTTACGCCCGGTATTATAATGAAACCCGGACCCGTCGCTCCTTGAATAAGGACGCACCGCTAGCGCGTCCGATTCAACGGACCGCGCGCATCGTATCCCATGCGGTTGTCGGCGGATTGCACCACCAATATATCCAAACCTAATTTGCTGGCGAAACCGGTCCTGGCCTAACTCCGCTAGCCCGCCGCACGGCGCGTAATTTCAATCGGCCTCTGGGATGCCCAGGGGAAGGCGCGCGCTTGCACCAGCATGCTCGCACGCGCTCCTCTTGCCGCCGACATCACCTCGCCTCGCCGGCAAAACTCTGTTGCAGTGTGGCGAGCAGGTCGAGCGCCTCCTGCGGCAACGGGCCTTTTTGCACAGCGGCCAAGGCCTGCTCGAACTGGCGTGCCGTGGCCATGCCAACCAGGATGGTGCCCATCGCAGGATGGGAGATGGCAAAGCGTGTTGCGGCCTCGGTCAGGCTCTGGGTGAATCCTTCCAGTACCAGCGGCATCAGCCGGCGGGAGCGCTCGACATCGGCGGCGTAGCTGGCGGCCGAGCCGATCGGTATCGGCGGTGGGCTAGCGATCGGGTGGCGTTCGGCCGAACCGGATAGCGCGCCGCCGGCCAGAACGCGGATGCCCACCACGCCGGTCCCGGTCGCTTGCGCATGGTCAAAGAGGCGCCCATAGTCCTGTGCCGGATACTGTTCCGGCAGCCGAGCGGCGGCGGAGTGATTGAGCATATTGAAGACAATCTGGGCGCTGTCGAAGACGCCCGCATCAATTACCTGGTGGATCGCCGCGGTGTCGCCGACGGCGGTGAGTCCAAGAAACCGTATCTTGCCCTGCGTCCGCAGCCGGTCGAATGCGGGCACCACATCCTGCAGCACCTGCTTGACGCTCAGCGACTCACCCCCGCCCGCGATGGTCACAGTATTGTGCAGATGGAAGATGTCTGCCCGCTCTATTCCCAGACGCTGCAAGCTGCCGTCGAGCGATCGCCCTACGGCGTCCCCGATGCGACCAAACTCGCCGGAAGGCAAGCGCACCTTGGTGCCGACCACGATGTCAGAGGGCTTCAGCTTTCGTAGAATGCGGCCGAGATTTTTCTCGGACTCGCCATCGCCGTAGTGTCTCGCGGTGTCGAAGTAATTCACGCCGGCTTCCAACGCGCTGGCAATGGCCTGCTCCTGCTCGCCAGGAGCGCCGCGCACCATCAGCCCGCCGACCGCGCCGCAGCCGAAACCCAACACCGAGACCCGCATCCCGGTGCGGCCGAATACCCGCATTTCCATCGCCGTTCCTCCTTTTCTTCGACGGGCGCTGTGCACAGCGCCCGTCGACGCTGCTTGAAGTGTCTTCGGCGTTCACTTTTGCACTTCGCCAGTTGTGAATCTGCATAGTAATTCACGAAAATGAGACGTCGAGATCGCTGGGTTGGCGGGCGGCAACGCGCTTTCTGAAGCAGAAGCTGGCCGACACCAGCGAGGTTGGTGAGATCCTCAACGACATAAGGGTCGGACGGCAAACGCGCTGGTAATGTGATCCAGCCCTTGAGCGTGCCTTCGAGAAGGTCGAGGCGCATCTTGAGCCGGTGGACTTCAACCGCATCACTGCCGATGTCCTGGAGTTGGCCGACCACAGGTTGCTCGAAGACATTGTCAGCGTCACGACCCGGCTCGCCACCGACGTTCCCGCCGTCTACGCCGATCCGGGGCAGTTAAAGCGCCAATGCGTCCGAATCGAACTTTTCGGTACACGCAAGGGAAGCGGCCTCCCCTCGGCGGGACCGCGCACTCGATACCGTTGCAAAGCGCCGATCGCATATCCACGGCAGATCACGACGACCGAGGATGGCGAGTAGCCGCTTTCTGCCGATCTTGTTCGGACCTACCGCACCCATTCGCGTGCGGTTCCTTTTGGGTGTCATTGCGTTGACACCGTCGCTACCTAGGATCGACACTTCAGCCAACAAAATGCCGCGGACCAACCCGGTTCTCGGTCCAAGGCGATTTTTGACACGCCTACGGACATAGGTGCGAACTTGAAGACGCCGATGAAGCGCGTCATTTCCCCCCGCCGCCCTGTCGAGGCTTGCGCCGGGAGGCTGGCCGCAAGCCTGCGCGAAGCCGCCGATCGCGGTGATAAAAGTGCGCGAACGTGCCGCCAATATCGTCGAGGCCTACACGGTTCCGACGGCGGCTTGTCCTCGCCCCCGACACCCTTTTCGTCCTTAGCGTGAAATCGTGAAATAGCGAGGCCGAGGCTACTTGAAGCAGTTTCAAGAATCTGGCCAGAAGCCAGCCTCCGTAAACGGTCGGCCGTGAGCCCGGTCACCATGATCGGCTGCTCTTTGCCACGCCTCAATGATGTGGCGAAGGCATGCGGTGGATGCGATTGGATCTACAGATTGCGCTACGGTCGGGTTCGGCGATGGACAATTGCCGGACGGGATAGCATAACGATTAACAAACCGAGCGACCGGACGGCGAAGGGCCGCGATCCGGAGCGCCAGCAGCAAGGGAGGAGAGCTGACGATGAAAATCAGCATAGTCGCAACTTTCGCCGCGATCGCCGCGGGCACACTGGCGATCGGCGCGGATCCGGCCGCCGCGGCGGATCAACTGCGCGTCGCGATGAACGCGGATCCCGATGTCCTCGATATGACGCAATCGAGCAATCCACCGCAAGGCTTGGCGACGATGGACAATGTCTATGACTCGCTCGACAACCAGAATCCCAAGGGCGACGTAATCCCCGGGGTGGCCGAGTCATGGGACATTCTGGACGGCGGCAAGGTCATTGTTTTCCACATCCGCCACGGCGTCACGTTCCATTCTGGCGATCCGCTGACCGCCAAGGACGTGGTGTGGAGCCACGATCGTTATCTCAAGAAGGGCCGCTTCTACGGCATCTTCACGCGCTCGCTCAGCAAGGTCGAGGCGGTCGACGACTATACCGTCAAATTTACCTTCAAGGTGCCTGACGCCCAGTACCTCCCCGTGCATCCGTTGCCGATCGCGTCAAAGAGCTATTACGATCGCGTGGGCGAGGCGGAATTCTCCAAACATCCGGTCGGAACTGGCCCCTACAAGATCGTCAATTACGTGCCGGGCCAATATCTCGATCTCGAAGCCTATGACAAATATTGGGGCCCGAAGCCGCAAATCAAAAGCGCGCGCTTTTATTTCGTGAAGGATGACAATACTCGCGTCGCCAAATTGCAGGCCGGCGAGGCCGACCTGATCATGGCGACCCCTTATGCCGCTTATGACGCCCTCAAGACGGCCGGCTTTACGCTGGTCAAACTGCCGGTCCATCCTACTCAGTCGATCCAGTTCCATCTCAAGAATCCGAATGTGCCGTGGCACGATGTCCGAGTCCGTCAGGCGATCGCGTACGCGGTCGACAAGGACGCGATCGTGAAAGGCCTGTTGCATGGCGTGCCGACCGACTATCCGCGGCTGATGCCCGACGAGGTCGGCTACGATCCAAATCTGAAGGACTACAAATACGATCCCGCCAAGGCGCGACAGCTGCTGAACGAGGCCGGTCATCCCAACGGGTTCAACATGCCGCTCTATTATTCCGCCGGGGTCTATTTCGGCACCCAGGAAACAGCGGAAGCGGTCTCGCTCTATCTGAAGCAGAACCTGAACATCACCGCCCAGACTCAAGGCATCGAACTGATGCAGCTCTTGGGGCTGATCTTCAAATCGGCCGGGGATCCAACCGCCAAATATGTCGCAGTCGCCGGCCTGCCCGTGGCGAATCTGGCGACGGCGCTCGAAGGCATCGGCCTGGCTTACTACGGGAAAAACTCCGCAGGCGCACTCTACGACGATCCCGAATTGGACAGCTTGTACGAGCAGGGCAACACCAAGCTCGTTCCCGCCGACCAGGGGCCCTACATTAAGAAAATTATGGTGCTCGAGCAGAATGACCTTTCTACCATCACGCTGTGGCAGTATGTCGACGTCTACGCCATGAAAAGTGGCTACACCTACACGCCTGGCCTGCATAATCTCGAAATCGTTTATCTGCCCTGGGTGCACAAAAAAATGTGATGGTTCAGACCCGAGGACGGAGAAACTGCCATAGGACGCCGCGAGCCGACACACGCCTGCGGATGCGTTTACCGGGCGGTGCGCCGTGTCACGCAAGTCGTGTTCGGTCTCAACCGGGCGTCACCTGACCAATGAGAAGGCGGCTCTCATCGAGGCTGTGGGCCTTCCGCAAGCGATCACGGATCTGATCGGACGTACCGGTAGAATCTGGAAAGCAGTGGCGCGTCGAAACTTGGAATCGCTTCCCCCGAGTTGAGAACGGTTGACGCAGAGCTGCCAGCCCTCGCAACGGCAGTCGACGACGGCTATGTCCCTGGCTCGGTCCCTTGGCTTGACGGCAGACCGGGCGTCGCGTCTCTGGCGCGCAAACTCATTTAGATGGCGAGACGGGAAACCGGCGTACGCCGCCCACGACGTCAGACCGGCGAATCTTCTCTGTGCTGAACCCGGGCTCTTGAAGCGCTGCATCTTGCGCTCCCGCCTCGCCACATACCAGAGCGCATTCGCTGATATTTCGACAGTATCGTGAGCAAGCGGGATCGAGTCGCCATTTTGGCGTAGCCGCTGTCCGTGTCGGCGATGGTGACTGACGCCGTGGGCAGCAGGCCGCGCCGAGCCGGCGCGTCATCGGGCTCGAGCCCGCCCTACGCGCGCATGACCCCGGCGGCTCAACGCTGCGATCTGCGCGGCGGCGGCCTAACAAAATTTGCGTGATGCAACGCTAATGTAACACGGCGGCTCGAAACCCGGAGAAATCCACCATTCCTTGAGGAAGCTAAGCCCCTGCAGTCTCACACATCAGGCACCAGGAACGATCATAATATATGTTTTAATTTAAAGTGTTTATGAGAAGTTATCAATGTTATTTCTTGAGTACAGCAATGGCATTCGCTCCGACGACCAAGCCACGCATCGCAGTCGACGCACCTCGCTGAAGGTGACCGTCGGCCGATCCCGCAAAAGACTGACGTCAAACATCACCATCTGCAGCCGATGGCTGATATTGGTGCGAAAGAACTGCAGCCAGCAGACGTCCGCCTGAACGCCGCATTCAACTTCGCCATCCCAGGCGCGGTCGCCAAAACAGCTGCACTCGGATTCGGTCAGGGACTCTATAGCTATCTCATCGATCAGCGGCCCACGGCGATCTCGTAGTCGGGCACGATCCTGCACAACGACGAGGACCACATCGAAATCGGGGCCCGCTTTAGCGCCCGCGACCCTGGTAGCAGCCTTTGACCGCCACCCCTATCGTATCGATACCCCCACCCGCGCTATCCTTGACGCAATGGGACAGCGGCGCCCCTTGTGACACAGGCGCTGCCACGCCCGAAGGATAAGACGATGCATGTGCTGATCTTCGGTGCCGCCGGCATGATCGGGCGCAAATTAACGGGGCATCTCGCTAAGACCGGCCACCTCCACGGCGGCGTGCTCACCGCACTGAGCTTGGTCGACGTCGCGGCCGCGGAGAAGCCGGCGGGCTTCACCGGAAAAGTTGCCGTCTCTGTCATAGACATAGCGGCGTCAGGCGCTGCCGAACGTGCGATCGCCGCGCGCCCGGACGTCATCTTCCACCTGGCGGCCATCGTCTCTGGCGAGGCCGAGACCGACTTCGAAAAGGGCTACCGCGTCAATCTCGACGGCATGCGGAATATTCTGGAGGCGATACGGCGCGAGGCCACAAAATCGCAATATCGCCCCCGTTTCGTTTTCGCCTCATCAATTGCTGTATTCGGCGCGCCCCTCCCTGACCTAATCGGCGACGAGTTTTTCACCACGCCGCTGACGAGCTATGGCACCCAGAAAGCCATTTCCGAGCTGCTCCTCTCCGACTACACGCGCCGCGGCTTCCTCGATGGCATCGCGATCCGCCTCCCGACAATCTGCATCCGGCCGGGCAAGCCAAACAAGGCGGCGTCCGGCTTCTTTTCGAACATCCTGCGCGAGCCGCTCGCGGGACAGGAAGCGGTGCTGCCCGTGGCGGAGACCGTGCGCCACTGGCACGCAAGCCCGCGCGCCGCTGTCCGCTTTCTCACACATTCGGCGACCATGGATCTTGCGCCGCTCGGCGCGCGACGGGCGCTGACCATGCCAGGCTTGACTGCCACGGTAGGAGAGCAGATCGATGCGTTGCACCGGATTGCTGGCGAAAAAGCGGTGCGCCTGATCCGCCGGGAGCCCGATCCGGTGATCGCTAAAATCGTGGAGGGATGGCCGCGCGCGTTCGATGCGCGGCGCGCGCTGGGCCTTGGCTTCCGCCCCGACGGCTCTTTCGACGAGATCATTTGCACCCACATTGATGACGAGCTCGAGGGTCGGCTGCCGGTCCTGCTATGATACGAGACGCAAGATGACACTTCGTCTCGGAACAATCACCTCGAGGTGATCCTCACCAGCATGCGCACCGTCCCAAAGTGGAAATTTCGCGCGAAGATTAAGAAATCGAACGGGATCTTGGCGGCGCGCCTCCATTCTCCCAGCGATGAGCCCCGACCTAGTCGTCACGCCAAAACAATATTTCGAGCAAATTCCCATCGCGCGTCCCGTCGATGTCAAATCCAACAAAACTTGATGCCCGCGACTTGCTTTTCGGTGCGGTCCCGACCGTCTGAAATGACGAGCTCGAGTTTGGGTGCTTCTCCGCCTCCTTCCTCATCTCCTCATTGAACGGACCCGCCAAGGCTCGACCGTTGTCACCTGCGAGAAAACCCAGGCGACATTTCCTCTGTGCGAAAGGGCGAAGTGCCAGCAGCAACACCTACGCGAAGGCAATTGCGGTAATCTGAAATACCGTCCTTCTCTTCATTGTCTCTTCCTGTAGTCGTTGGGTCGGAATTGGTGCGCCGCCT
>JASHOB010000226.1 GCA_030041335.1 Alphaproteobacteria bacterium
TTCAACTTCATTCCACCTGTCCTGGTCTTGGACCCGATTTGCGCACGCTATTTCGCCGGACTTGGCTTCGACACCAAGGAAAAGCTGATCCTGTGGCTGAGCCAGAATTCACTGCAGACCGCGCGCGAATACTGGGACGAACAGTGGATCCAGACATTGCACAAGCCGCTGGCGGTGGCCGGGGTGGAGCCCTTCGCCTCGCGTCTCAAAGCCGCGCCCGAGCAGCTGATCCGCATCTTCGAGCCCGGCGACATCAACATCGTCGTCGCCGGCGGCGAAACCCAGGGCGCCTGGAAAATGATCGGGGGACGTCTCACCCGCACCATGCCGGTTGATCCCTGGCGCTGAGGCCCGGGCGGAAAGCAGCAAAGGCCAACTGACCCTCTGACGCTGTGGCAATGGCGATCGCGAGCGACCGCGGCATGGGGCGCGCGCGCTCCACGCCATTACCGCCATGGACGCGGCCGCCACAATCTGGAAATAATCCTTGATGCCTTCGGCCGCGGAACGGATTCCCATTGTCATCATCGGCGCCGGCTTTGGCGGCATCGCGATGGCGATGGCGCTGCGCCGTGCCGGTGACGACAACTTTGTCATTCTCGAACGGGCGGCGGATGTCGGCGGCGTGTGGCGTGACAATGCCTATCCGGGTGCCGCCTGCGACGTGGTCTCGCGGATCTACTCCTTCTCTCGTGATCAGGACTACGAATGGAGCACGACCTTCGCGCCTCAGCCGGAAATTCTCGATTACATCCATCGGGTCGTCGACCGCCACGGCGTCCGCGCGCATATCCGCTGCAACACCGAAGTTGTGCAGGCGCGGTTTGACGAGGCGGCGGCAATCTGGCGCATCGAGACCACGGCGGGCGCGTGCATCGAGACGCCGGTGCTGATTTCGGCGGTCGGCCTCTTCAATCGCATCAAGATTCCCGACTTTCCCGGCCGCGACTCGTTCAGAGGCGTGCAATTCCATTCTGCTCGCTGGCGACACGATTTTGATCTCGCCGGCAAGACTGTCGCCGTCATCGGCAATGGCGCGAGCGCGGTGCAGTTCGTGCCCAAGATCGCGCCCGTGGTGAAACAGCTCTATCTCTTTCAGCGCACCCCGCAATACGTGCTGCCGAAAAGCATCTTCCCGGGTACCGGCGAGTGGGATGACTGGCTGCAGCGCCGGCGTTGGCTGCGCGGACTGGCCCGGCTCAAGATTTTTTTGGCGTTCGAGAAATTCGTGTGGCGGCGCAAATGGCGCCCGCAGGCGCGGCTTAAGGGCGAAGCCGGCTTCCGCGCCATGCTCGCCGCCAAGATCGCCGACCCGGCGTTGCGCGCCAAGCTGACACCCAATTACCCCATCGGGTGCAAGCGGCAGCTGGTGTCGAACGAATGGTTCGACACGCTGCTGCGGCCCAATGTCGCGGTGATCGACACGCCGATCGCTTCGCTCTACGAAACCGGCCTGCGCACCAAGGACGGCGCGCTTCGCGCGGTCGAGGCCATCGTCTACGGCACGGGCTTCACCCCGACCGACTATCTCCAGCCGATGCGCATCACCGGTCTTGACGGCCGCGACCTCAACGCCGCCTGGCGCGAAGGGGCCGAGGCCTATCTCGGCATCACCGTCACGGGCTTTCCCAATTTCTTCATGCTTTATGGGCCGAACACCAACGCCATCACCAGCATCATCTACATGCTCGAATGCCAGGCGCGTTACATCGTCAAGTGCATTCGCGCGCTCAGGGCCCGGCGTGCCGCCTACATGAATGTCCGGGCCGGCAGCCAGGCCCGCTTTATCGCCGAAGTCCAACGCCGCACCCGCGACACCGTGCAGGCCATGACGATCTGCGTTACTTATTTCAAAAACGAGTTCGGCCGCATCACCACCAATTGGCCGGGCTATGCTTTCGAGTACCGCTGGCGCACCCGCACGGTGCACCCGCGCGATTACGATTTTGTCGGGAGAGCGCCGTGAACGAAAACGTGTCGACTGTCTATGAAGCGATCGCCGATGCCGACGGCGCGGCGTTGGCGTTGATTCAGGGTGCTCGCCGCGTCAGCTGGCACGAGCTCGATGACCGCGCCGCAAGACTGGCTGCCTATTTCCAGTCGGCCGGGCTCGATTCGGGTACCCGGATCGTCATCGCGCTGTGGAATTCGATCGAATATGTCGAGACGATGCTGGCGGCATGCAAAGCCCGCATGGTGCCGGTCAACATCAATTATCGCGCCAGTCCGCGGGAGCTGCGTCATTATTTCGAGCGCAGCGATGCCGCCGCCATCGTCTTCCATGAGAGCCTCGGCGCCACCGTCGCCGAGGCGGTCGACGCGCTGCAAGCGCCGCGCCTCTTGGTCGGCGTCGCCGACCAGTCCGGTGTGGCGCTGCCATCGGGCTGCGTCGATTATGCCGAGACCATCGCCCGGTTTCGACCGGCGGCGCGCATGCGCCGCAGCGGCGACGACCAGCTCATCATGTTCACTGGCGGCACCACGGGATTGCCGAAGGCGGTGCTGTGGCGGCATCGCGACCTTCTGGCGCTCCTTGCGCGCAACGCCGGCAACGTCGTCGGCTTCGACCAGATCGTCACCGGAGCGCAGGCTTCGCGTCAGGCCGGGAAGGCGCCGCACACGCTCATGCTGCCGCCGCTGATGCATTCGACTGGCCTCTTCGGCACCATGGGCGCCTTGGCCGGGGGCGGCTCGGTGGTGTTCTCGGCATCGCGCTCGCTCGATCCCGATCTGGTGTGGCACGAGATCGAGCGCGAGCGGGTGGAGAGCCTGACGATCGTCGGCGACGTGTTCTCGCGGCCGTTGACGGACGCTTTGCGTCGCATGGCACCGGCCGCCGCCCGCGACGCGGCGTCGAGTCTCAAGGTCGTCCGCAGCGTCGGCGTGCGCTGGTCACCCGACGCCAAGGCCGATTGGCTCGGGTTCGGCGACATGATGTTGCTGGACGTTCTGGCGTCGAGTGAGGGTGGCGCCGTCGCCAGTTGGGAAACCAAAAGGATCAACGGCACAATAACCACCAATTACACACTGATGCCGCACGCCTTTCTCATGGATGAGAACGGCGCGCGCATCGCGCCCGGCTCCGGCAAGACCGGCATCGTCGTCTCGGCCGGCATCTTGCCCGATGGCTATATCGGCGAGCGCGCCGACGGCGACACCGGCACCTTCCGCGTCATGGATGGCAGACGCGTGGTCGTCACCGGCGATTTCGCGCGCGCCGAGCTCGACGGCACGCTGACGCTGATCGGCCGCGGCTCCAGCGTCATCAATACCGGAGGCGAAAAGGTCTTTGCCGACGAGGTCGAGCAGGTGATCGCGCAACATCCCGACGTCGCCGATGTCATCGTCGCCGGCGTACCCGATCCGCGTTGGGGTCATCTCGTCGGCGCCGTGGTGGCGCTGCGGCCCGGCGCGCAAACCAGGGAAACCGACCTCGCCGAATGGGTCGGCAGCGAGTTGGCGGGCTACAAAAAGCCGCGCCGGTTTCGCCTGGTGCCGGCGATCGAGCGCAAAGCCACCGGCAAGGCGGATCGCCAGTGGGCCGCAGCGCTGCTCGCCGGCGGCCCGCCCTCGTGACCAATAAAAAGGGCCGCATCGCTGCGGCCCTTTCCATTCGCCGAACCGGACGGACTTAGAAGTCCATTCCGTCCATGCCGCCCATGCCGCCGCCGCCGGGTGGCATCACGGGCTTCTTTTCCGGCTTTTCGGCGACCATGGCTTCGGTGGTCACCAGCAGACCCGCGACCGAGGCCGCATCCTGGAGCGCGGTGCGCACCACCTTGGTCGGATCGATGATGCCCGACTTGACCATGTCG
>JASHOB010000227.1 GCA_030041335.1 Alphaproteobacteria bacterium
GTGGTCGATCTTCTCGTCGACACGGAGGTGCTCGGCCTCGTGATCGAAGGCGGACGGTGCACCGGTGTGCGGCTCCCCGAACGTATCGTCAGGCCCGAAATCGAGGTGCTGCTCTGCGCCGGCGCGATCGATTCGCCGCGGCTCCTCCTGTTGTCGGGGATCGGACCCGCCGACCAGCTCAAGACTCTCGGGATTTCAGTCACCTTGGATTTGCCCGATGTTGGCTGCCATCTCGAGGATCATCTGCTGCTGGCAGGCGTCGCCTATGCGGCGCGGCGAGACGTGCCGCTGTCGCACTATAACCACGCCGATGCGCTTCTCTACGTGGCGCACAACAATCCGGCTGAAAGCCCGGACCTCCTCGTGATGTGCCTTTCCTTGGCGTTCGTTCTGCCGAGCGTGGGCCCGCTAGCGCCGCCCGCCTATGTCCTCGTGCCTTGCCTGATGCATCCGCGCAGCCGCGGTCGAGTTACGCTCGCTTCCAACAATCCACGTGTGCCAGCCCTGATCGATCCGAATTATTTTTCCGAGCCTGAAGATCTCGATCTACTTACGGAAGGCGCCGCCCTCGCCCGGGAGATCGGAGCCGCCGCAGCCTTCGCCGAATGGCGGGCGCAGGAGATCTACCCGGGCCCTCGCTGGGCGAACGTCGCCGATCGGCGAAGTTTCGTCCGTCGCGCAGCGAATTCCTTCCACCATCCGGTCGGGACATGCCGTATCGGGAAGGTGGTGGACGAGGCCCTGCGCGTGAAGGGCGTGGCGGGCCTCCGTGTCATCGACGCGTCGGTGATACCATCGATCCCCCAGGCGATGATTAACGCTGCCACGATCGCCGTCGCCGAGAAGGCAAGCGACCTGGTGCTCGCAGGATAAGTGTCGGTCCGCCCGCAAACGGGATCCGTCTGGGACAACCCAACAGGCATGGCCCGGCTCCTCCGGGCCGCGATGATGGGCCGGCGACCGCTTGTTGAGGCGGAACGCTTAACTCAACACACTAACCAACGCACCTGCGGCGACCGCCCGCAAGTCACTGCACGGCCTCGCCGTGAAGGGCAAGGTCGAGACCCTCTTGCTCCTCGTCGTCGGTCACCCGTAGACCGATGGCGAGGTCGATGAGCTTTAAGAGAACGAGGCTCACGATCACGTCGTAGACGACGACGATCGCGATGCCCTGGAACTGGTACCAGACTTGGATGGCGTGCCCTTCGATCAGCCCGGGGGTGCCGCCATATTCGCTGATCGCGAAGACGCCGGTGAGCAGAGCGCCAGCCGCGCCGCCGACCGCGTGGACGCCGAAGCAGTCGAGCGCGTCGTCATATCCGAACGCCGCCTTCAAGGTGGTGGCGCCGAGATAGCACAACACGCCGGCGGCGATACCGATGACCAGTGCACCCGCCGGTCCGACAAAGCCAGAGGCGGGCGTGATCGCGACCAAGCCGGCGACGGCACCCGAACAAATGCCAACAATGGTGGGCTTGCCGCGCGCCGCCCACTCGACGAACATCCATGTCAGGGCGGCCGTCGCTGTCGCGATCTGGGTCACCGTCATCGCCATGCCGGCCTGCATGTTGGCGGCGACGGCCGAACCGGCGTTGAAGCCGAACCAGCCTACCCACAGCAGTGCCGCGCCAATGAAGGTGAGGACGACATTGTGCGCCGGGCCCGTGTTTTTGCGCCGACCCAGCATCAAGGCGCACATGAGGCCGGCGACTCCCGAATTGACATGAACCACGGTACCACCGGCAAAGTCGAGCACGTGGACAAGGGCCTTGTCGTTGGAGCTGCTGAGGAAACCGTCCGGCCCCCATACCCAGTGAGCGATCGGCGCATAAACCAGCGTTGCCCATAAGCCGATGAACCACAGCATCGCCGAGAACTTCATGCGCTCGGCAAAGGCGCCGGCGATCAACGCCGGGGTGATGATCGCGAACGTCATCTGGAAGCAGGCGTAGACCGACTCCGGGATCGTCGGCGCCAGCGGATTGGGATTGCCGATATTGGTCGAGATGTCACTCAGCATACCCTGGAAGAACATCCGGTCGAGACCCCCGATAAAGGGCAGGCCGGAACGGAAAGCGGTGCTGTAGTTGATGACCATGTAGAGCACGGTGACGAGACAGGTGATGGCAAAGGTTGTCATCACCGTGTCACCGACATTTTTCTTTCTGACCATGCCGCCATAGAACAGACCGAGCCCGGGCACCGTCATCATCAGCACCAGCGCCATCGACGTCAGCATCCACGCCGTGTCGCCACTATTGGGCGTACACTTCGTCATATGGGTCGCATCGCATGCCGGCGGCGCGGGTGCTGCCGCCGCGGCCGCGGGAGCGGCGGGTACCGACGCCGGCGCGGTTGCGGGCGCTCCAGCGGTGGGTTTGTTGTCCTGGGCCAGCGCCACTGACGCCGATCCCGCCAAGGGCAGAAAGGCCGCGCAGAGCAACAAAACCAAAACACAAATTTTCTTACCGAACCGACTCATCCACCAGACCTCCAAATGATTGCGTGGCCGCGCAGCCCCGCGGACCGAGGCACCGCCCGAGGCACCGCCTGGCAAAATCAAGATTCGTGCCAAAGGGATCGCCGCCACCGGAGGGTGGCGCCGAACCGGCTCAGCGCGTGAGCAGGGACACCAACAGCGCGATCGCCAGCAAAGCAGCCACGCCTTGCCAGAATTGCAGTGGCGCCCGCTCGTAAAGCGTGCGCGGCCGGTGGATTTGGTTGGCGCTGCGCGTCGGGCCGGCTTCCATTTCGAGCGCGAATTCGGTGATGTCGCTGAAGCGCTTAACCGGATCGCCGGCGATGGCCCGCGCCAGCACCGCTTCGAGCCAGGCTGGAAGATCCGGTCGCAGTAGCGACAATTCTTTTGGCGTTGTCCGCCGTGGCGGGCTCACGGCATCAAGGTTGCCGTACGGGTATTCGCCGGTAAAAGCGCGAAACATTGTCACACCCACGGCATAGATGTCGGTGGCGTCGTTGCCGGGCTCGCCGGCGAGCATTTCGGGCGCCATGTAGGCGAGCGTGCCCGGCACATTCTCCGGCGGAAAATCCTCAAGACCGGGCACGCGCACGACGCCGAGATCGATGAGCTTGAGCGAGCCGCCGGCTTCGAGGATGACATTGTCCGGCTTGATGTCGCGGTGAATGATGCCGGCGCGGTGCAGCGCCGCCACCCCGCGCGCCAGCTTGATCGCGATGTTGCGGCCCTCTTCCAAGCCGATCGCCGGACGGCGCGACAGCCGCGTCTCCAGCAATTCGCCCTGGTAAAGCGGCATGACCGTATAGAGGCAGGTCTGCCGGCCTGGCGGCAATTCGATGAAGCTGCCGACATTGGGATTGCGGACGCGCGCGCCGACCCAGGCTTCGCGGATAAAGGCGGCGCGGAAAGTGGCGACGCTGGCGATCTGAGGCTTCGGAAATTTGAGCGCCACCTCGCCGCCTTCAATCTCGTCTTCGGCACCGAAGAGGCGGCTGTAGCGGCCATCGGACAACAATGCCTTCAGCACAAAACCGTCGATCGTCTCGCCGCCGAGCGGCACCGGGACGACCGGCAACAGGTTGATGGCGGCGCCAATATCGGTCGATTCGGCCGTCGGCACGCCGACCACGTCGAGCACCATGGCCGTGCAATTGTCGGTGCTGCCGGAGTGAAGCGCCGCGTCGACCAGGGCATGGGCCGTGTCGCCAGGTGCCGAGCGATCGCGCATCAGTTCGGCGATGGCCTGATCCGTCAAAAACCCATGCACGCCGTCGCTGCACAAGAGAAACCGATCGTGGAGCGCCACCGGCTGCGTCGCGTAGTCGAGCCGTACTTCTTCCTCGACGCCCAAGGCGCGATAAAGCAGGTTCGATCGGCTGGTGCCCTCCTGGCGAACATGGTCGGTGGTGAGGCAACTCAGCCGGTTTCCCGTGAGCCGGTAAGCGCGGGTATCGCCAACATGGAGGATGTGCGCGACGCGGCCGCGCAGCACCAGCGCGGTAAAGGTGCAGCCCATCCCGGCGACATCGGCGCTAATGCGGCCTTGAGAGTAAATCCAGGCGTTCAAAGCGGTCACGATTTTGGCCGCAGCCCGCTGCACCTCCATGGTTTCGGGCAAATCGCAAAAGCCGTCGAGGAAGCCCCGCACCGCCGTTTCCGCGGCGACGCGGCCGCCCCTGGCGCCGCCGATGCCGTCGGCGATCGCGGCGACAATATCGCGCCGCGGCGCCGGCAATTCCGGGCCGAACACGGCGCCCGCGAAATCTTCGTTCTGCTTGCGCGGCCCGGTCTTCGACGCGAACCCGACGCTCGCCTGAACGGTGACGTCCCGCCCCACCGTCACCATCGCATCAATTCCGAACCCTGACCCGCCGCGTCACACGATCACCGTGGTTTCCCGAGGCTGCAATGATTATGGCGCAGCCAGCCCCCGGTGCTCGATCCAAGAGCGGTGATCAGATCACCCGATCGGCGGTCGATCGAGTAGTAGCCCCCGTCTTTGGGATCGAACCACGAGATCGCCGCGACCGTGATGTCGGCCGGATAGGAATCAACCGTGCTCTTCTGATAATCGATCATGATCTGCCAATGGGCGCCGCTAACGGGATTGGAGCACATGACCGCGGTCACCTGTGCTTCGGCCGTGGCGCCCGGTACCGGCCAAGGGAGGAAAGCGCCGAGGCCAAGAACCGCCGCTGCCAAAATCCTCTCAAAATACATCGATGCCGCCCCCCAATTGTGCCTCGATCCATACCGAAATCTCATCCGCTTGCAATGCCGCACTGATAATTGGCAGCGATCAATGTCCCTCTGCATATTTTTTGATCATAATGCCCGCATTATAGCCAGATGACGGCCCGAGCCGGCTTCGCCTTTGCTTGAAACCGGAAGCCGTCCGTCTTTTGGGCAAAACTGCGACTGAAACTGGCATAACTGGCATAGCTCTTGCCTCCCCGGTTAGGTCCGCCGGTTCCTTCGGCCCCCAGGGGCAATGGGTCTGGTTGTCTCCTCGCAACGAAAATAACGGGGGAAGATTCATGCTTGTACCTTCACCAAAATGGCTTGATTCAGGCAATAACGCCTGGCAGTTGGCGGCCGCGACCTTTGTCGGCTTGCAAAGCATCCCTGGCCTGGCCGTGCTTTATGGCGGCGTCGTCAAAAAGAAATGGGCCATCAATTCGGCATTCATGTGCTTCTACGCTTTCGCCTCGGTTCTGGTTGTCTGGGTGCTGTTCGACTACAACATGGCGTTCGGGCCGCAATGGTTCAGCTTCCTCGGCACGCCGGGCCTGGCAACCTCGGCGGCATTCACCACGGGTCAAGCGACGGTACCGGCAGCCGCATCGGGCATGCCCGCTTTGACCTTCCCGATGGCAACACTGATGTTCTTCCAGTTCGTGTTCGCCGCGATCACGGTCATCATTCTCGGCGGCTCCGTTCTTGGCCGCATGAACTTCGCCGCGTGGGTCATTTTCTGCCCGGTATGGATGACTTTGGTCTATACGGTCGGCGCGTTCAGCCTGTGGGGCGGCGGTTGGCTTGCCACGATGGGGGCCGCGGACTTCTCCGGCGGCTATGTCATTCATCTCGCCGCCGGCACGTCCGGGTTCGTCGCGGCGGCTGTAATCGGACCCCGATTGCAGGCCGACCGGGATAACTTCCCGCCCAACAGCCTCCTGGTCACGCTGATCGGTGCCGGCATCCTCTGGCTCGGTTGGAACGGCTTCAACGGCGGCGATCCCTACTTCGCCAACGCCGATGCCGGTGCGGCGGTGCTCAACACCAATACCTGCACCGCGGTCGCGCTCCTGGTGTGGACCCTGATGGATAAGATTTCCTACGGCAAGCCATCCATCATCGGCGCGGTCAACGGCATGATCGCCGGTCTGGTCGCCATTACGCCGGCCGCCGGTTATGTCGACGGTTGGGGTGCCATCATTATCGGCATCTGCGCGGGCATCATCCCGTGGCTGGCCATGAACAAGCTGCAGAAGACCAAGCTGATGAGCCGGGTCGACGATACGCTGAGCGTGTTCTCGACCCACGGCGTTGCCGGTCTCATGGGCGGTCTGCTGACCGGCATCTTGGCCAATCCGGCGATGCTGCAATATATTGGCACCGAAAAAGACGCACCGGGTGTCAACGTGACGGGCTGGCTATACGGCAATTTCCATCAGTTCATCCTGCAGATCTACGGTGCGGCGTTTATCATCGTGTACAACGCCATCGCCACTTTCATCATCCTCAAGGTGATCTCGCTCATCGTGCCGCTGCGCATGGATGAGGCGAGGCTGAAAGTCGGTGACGACGCGGTTCACGGCGAGACCGCTTACGCGATCGGTGTCGAAGGCGAATAGGCCGAACGACATCGCCATGCGAAAGGGCCGGAGCGCAAGCTCCGGCCCTTCTTCTTCGACGCGTTCGCGCGCGCCCCGCTATTTTGCCATCGCCGGCGCGTGGCGCGGCGGCACTTTCACCGGCGGCGTCGGTTCGCTCATGGTCCGCGTCACTTCCTCATCGCTCATCTTGAGGGCGCGGTCGAGTTGCGCTCCACGCCACATCGGATGCGGCTTGTCGGGCCGCAAGGGCGGTTGCGCCACCTTGCCGCCCTGATCGCGATAGGCGGCCGGGGTGAGATAGCGCCGCAGCTCGTCGCCGTTGATCGCGCATTTCTCGACCACTTCGGGATCGATCCAGGCGCGTTCGTCGATGCCTTCCTCGTTGGTCGAGAGTTCGAGCCGCAGCCCTTCCGGACCGCCGAAATAGATCGACTTGCAGAAGCCGTGGTCGATCGGCCCGATCACCACCACCCCGTGGTCGCGGATGCGGTCGCGCATCGCCATCAGATCACGTTCGCTCGCCACGCTGAACGCGACATGATTGATCGAGGACGCGACCGGCACGGCCGGAGGCTCGCCCGCGGCAACCGCCCCTTGCGGCGCCTGGACGAACGCGACGTAGCTCAGATCGTTGAGTTTCAAGAAGCCGTGGAAGTAACCGTTGGTGCCGTGCATCCAGTAGAGCGCCTTCAACTCGGCACCGAGCACGTCGGTGAAGAACTCGATCTGCGCCTTCATGTCGCCGGTGTTGAGGGCGAGATGGTGTACGCCGTTCGGCAAGCCCATAACGGAATCCTCCTTTAAGCGTTCGTTGCCTTCATCATAGTCCCGCATGCGCCGCACCATCAAGAAACCTGGGATGGCGTCGTCCCGCACTCTATATTAAGGGGCATGCACATCGGCGTTCCCCGGGAAATCAAACAGCGTGAATATCGCGTCGGCATGACACCGGCGGCGGTGCGCGAAGCGGTCGCCCATGGCCATCGTGTGCTGGTGGAAACGGGTGCCGGCGCGGCCATCGACATGCCCGACGAGCTCTATCGCGCTGCCGGCGCCGACATCGCGCCCGGTGCCGCCGCTGTCTATCGCGACGCCGAGATGGTGGTGAAGGTGAAAGAACCGCTCGCCGTCGAGTATCCGCTGTTGCGCCCCAACCAGGTGCTGTTCACCTATCTCCATCTTGCCGCCGATCCGGTGCAGGCCAAGGCGCTGATCCAATCGAATGTCATCGCCATTGCTTATGAAACCGTGACCGACGCGAAGAACGGCTTGCCGCTGCTCGCACCCATGTCCGAAGTGGCGGGCCGGATGGCGATCCAGGCCGGTGCCCGCGCCTTGGAGATCGAGATCGGCGGACGGGGCGTGTTGCTCGGCGGCGTTCCCGGCGTGGCGCCCGCCAAGGTCGCCATCATCGGCGGCGGCGTGGTCGGCAGCAATGCCGCGCGCATGGCCGCGGGCCTGCAGGCCCATGTCACCATCCTCGACCAGTCGCTGCCGCGCTTGGCGCAGCTCGACAGCGAGCTCGGCGGCCGCGTCACGACGCTCTACGCGACGCGCGAAGCAATCGAGGCGAGCGTGCTCGATGCCGACCTCGTCATCGGCGCGGTGCTGGTGCCCGGCGCCGCCACCCCGAAGCTGGTCGATCGCGCGACCTTGAAACGGATGAAACGCGGTGCGGTCCTAGTCGATGTCGCGATCGACCAAGGCGGCTGTTTCGAGACGTCGCGACCGACCACGCACGACGCGCCGACCTATATCGAGGAAGGCATCGTGCATTATTGCGTCGCCAACATGCCGGGCGCGGTGGCGCGCACCTCGACCTTCGCCCTCGGCAACGCCACCTTGCCGTTTGTGCTGGCGCTGGCCGAGCAAGGTTGGCGGCGTGCCCTGCATCGTGACCGACACCTGCGCGCCGGCCTCAATATTGCGGGGGGCAAAGTCACGCACCCGGCAGTCGCCCAGGCGCTCGGCCTCAAATTCACCCATCCCGAAGAGGCGCTGAGCTAGCGCGCGCGCCCCGCGTCGCGGTCGCAGGCGCCAAGGCTGCGATGAGGAGGGATCGCGCCCCGGCCTTGCGCCTCCCGGGCGTCGCGGCCCGGCCGATTGCGGTGGGGCTGCGATCAGGCGCGCCACCGAAACGGGCAAATTTTTGTCCGCCGCGACATCGGGATCTTCGGCCCCTGGAAACGTAAGCCTCATCCGCATCGGAAGGCGTGGGGGGCGTCTATCGGCGTCATTCCCTCGCGCGGCAGCAAAAGGCGCTAGCGCTTCAATCCCAGCCCGTTCAGTACAAGCGCCGTCAAAGTCTGGCGCGCATCCTCAAAGAACTTGGCATCAAGCGTTTTGCGGTTGAGCACCGCCGTCATCTGCACCGCGAAGTCGGCATAGGTCTGAGTCGCGGCCCAGATGATAAAGAACAAATGCTGCGGCGCGATCGGCGCGATGCGTCCGGCCTCGATCCAGGTTTCCACCAGCGCCGATTTCTCCGCCACGAGCTCGCGCACGCGACCGCGGAGAAAGCCGCCGATATGGGGCGCGCCCGCCAACATCTCCATTGCCCAAAGCCGTGACGGACCGGGCATTCGGCGCGACAAATCGATCTTGCGCGCGAGATAGCGGGCAATTGCCTCGGCCGGGTCGGCACCGGGATGCAACTCCTCCATCGCATCGACCCAGACGCCGAGAATGCTGTCGAGCACGCTTTCGTAGAGCGCCTGCTTGGTGCGGAAATAGTAGTGAAGGTTGGGCTTGGGCACGCCGGCGAGACGCGCGATCTCGGCGGTGCTGGCACCGCTGAAGCCCTTTTGCGCGAATACCGTCGTCGCCGCCTTGAGGATCTTGGCGACATTGCGCCGCCG
>JASHOB010000228.1 GCA_030041335.1 Alphaproteobacteria bacterium
CGCGTTTGCCCTGGTGTTTGCCACCGCGGGCCAAAGTGTGACGCAGCCGGTTGTCGGCCAGATCGTGCCCGACTCGGCGGCGGCCGCTGCCGGGCTCAAGCCCGGCGACAAATTCATCAGTGTCGATCGCACCAGCATCAGCCGCTTCGAGCAGATTCAGCAGATCATTGGTCTCAATACCGGCACGAAAATCCCGATCGTGGTCGAGCGGGACGGAAAAGAGGTGGATCTGTCGGCGACGCCCAAAGTTGTGACCGACACCGACCGGTTCGGCAATCAGCACCGGATCGCCAGACTCGGCGTCGAGGCGAAAGCCGGCGCGCTGGTTCGGCTCGATCCGGCGACCGCGGTCTGGCATGGCGTCGAGCAGACCTGGAACATTACCGCGGGCACGCTCCAGGCGTTGTGGCAGATGGTTTTGGGCCGGCGCTCGGGCGATGAACTCTCCGGTCCCGTCGGCATCGTCCGGATGTCGGGCGAGGTCGCGAGCGGCGGCGTCATTGCCTTGATCGGTTTCATGGCCGTGCTTTCCGTCAATCTCGGCCTCATCAATCTGTTCCCGATCCCGATTCTTGACGGCGGGCATTTGCTGTTTTATGCCGCTGAGGCAATAAAGGGGAAACCGCTAGGCCACCGGGCGCAAGAGTATGGCTTCCGATTGGGTCTTGCGCTGGTCCTGACCTTGATGGTGTTCGCAACTTGGAATGATTTCGCCCGGTTGCATATTGTCGCGTTCATCAAAGGGTTGGTGACCTGAACCGATCGCACCGACGGTCAAAGCGGGGGGCAGTATTGCGATTTAGATGGGCTATCGTGGCGGTGTGCGCCGCACTTGCCGGTGCGTCGGCCATCACGGTTTCCTTGCCACCCTCGAGTGCCCAGGTTGCATCGGGCGGGACGATTTCCGAAATCCGGATCGAAGGCACGGAAAGGGTCGAGCCCGAGACGGTCAAGTCCTATATGACGGTCCAGCCCGGCGACCCGTTCGATCCCGACCGGATCGACCGCACCCTGAAAGCGTTGTTCAATACCGGCCTCTTCGCGGATGTGCGCCTTAGTCGCGAGGGCGATGCGCTCATCGTCAAAGTGGTCGAAAACCCGGTAATCAACCGGGTTGTTTTCGAGGGCAACCGTAAGCTCTCGGATTCGACCCTGAGTGACGAAGTGCAAGCCAAGCCGCGGCAGGTTTTTACCCGCACCAAGGTGCAATCCGATGTCCGCCGCATCCTCGAACTTTACCGCCGCAGCGGCCGGTTCGCGGCGACGGTCGATCCCAAGATCATCCGGCTGCCGCAAAACCGCGTCGATCTCGTATTCGAGATCAACGAAGGATCGGTCACCGAGGTGCGCAGCATCAATTTCGTCGGCAACTACCATTTCAGCGCCAGCAAGCTGCGCGGCATCATCCAGACCAAGGAATCGCGCTGGTGGCGCTTTCTGTCGACTGACGACAATTACGACCCCGACCGGGTCACCTACGACCGCGAACTTTTGCGTAAATTCTATCTTAGTCAAGGGTATGCCGATTTTCGCGTGGTCTCGGCGGTCGCCGAATTGACGCCGGCGCAAGACGGCTTTCTCATTACCTTCACGCTCGATGAAGGGCCGCGCTACCGTTTCGGCAAGATTGCCATCGAAAGCCAGTTCAAGGACGTGAGTCACGCCGAACTGCGCGCCGCCATCCCGGCGAAAGAAGGCGATTGGTACAATGCCGATCTCGTCGAGAAGTCGATCAACAACCTCACCGATGCGCTTGGCAATCACGGCTATGCCTTCGTCAACGTCACCCCGCACATTCATCGCGACGCGACAAAGCACACGATCGATATCTCGTTCAGCATCAAGGAAGGCCCCCATGTCTATGTCGAGCGCATCGACATCAGCGGCAACGTGCGAACCCTCGACCGCGTGATCCGCCGCGAGTTCCGGCTCGTCGAGGGCGATGCCTTCAACAGCACCAAACTCCAACGCTCGGAGCAGCGCATCAAGAATCTGGGCTTCTTCAAGAAGGTCGACGTCACCAACAAGCCCGGCAGCGCGCCCGACAAGACCGTGCTGGATGTGCGTGTCGAAGAGCAATCGACCGGTGAATTTTCGGTCGGTGTCGGTTATTCGACCGCCGAGGGCCCGCTCGCCAATATCGGTGTCCGCGAGCGCAATCTGCTCGGCACCGGCGACGATCTGCGCATCAGCACCTTGGTCGCTTTTCTGACGCAGCAGGCAGACCTCAGTTTCACCGAGCCCTATTTTCTCGATCGCAATCTGGCGGCCGGCTTCGACCTCTTTGCGATGAACAACGACTATCAGTATTTTGCGCAGTACAACCAGTTCTCCTACGGGCTTGTGTTGCGGGCCGGTTACCAGATCAACGAGGATCTGCGCCAGACCCTGCGCTACACACTGCGGTCGGACAAGATCGATGACATTCTCTCGACCGCCTCCCCTTACATTCTCGAGGATGAAGGCCAACGCTGGACCTCGGCGATCGGGCAGACCTTGCTTTTTGACCGCCGCGACAACCGGCTGGAGCCGACCTCGGGCTTCTACGCGTCGCTGTCGAACGACCTGGCGGGGCTGGGTTTCAGTACCCGCTATGTCCGCACGGTCGTAAAGGCCGGCTATTACTACCCCATCTATTCCGACTGGATTTTCAGTATCACGGGCGAGGGCGGCAACATCTACGGCCTCGGCCAGCCCGTCCTCCTCGAGAACCGGTTCTTCGTCGGTGGCGACAATCTGCGGGGTTTCCAGATCGGCGGTGTCGGTCCACATGACATCACGACTGGTGACTCGCTCGGCGCCAACAATTACTATACAGGCACGTTCAACATCGATTACCCCTTGGGTCTGCCCGCGGAGTTGGGCGTGCGGGGCCATACTTTCGTCGATTTCGGTTCGGCCTGGGGCATCAATCAACAGGAGGTTCCCGGCCATCCGATCGGCGACGCGAACGCCATCCGCATATCGCCCGGTTTCGGCATCGCATGGAAATCGCCACTTGGCCCGATCAACATTGATCTCGCCTATGCGGTCAAAAAAGAGCCATACGACCATCGGCAATTGGTCTGGGTCAGCTTCGGATCGAGGTTCTAATCATGAAATTTCGTTTCGCCCGGGTTACATCGCGCGCTGCAGTTATCGGGCTTTGCGCCATGCTCTCGGCAGTGCCGGTCCTGGCGGCCGACAAGAGTGCGCTCGTGCCGGCCGTCCTGGTGGTGGATTTGCCTCAAGTGCTTCATGCATCGAAGGCCGGGCAGGGCGTGCAAAACACGGTTGGCCAGGCGATGCAGACCTATTCCAAAGAGGTCGCTCGCGAGGAGGACGACCTGCAGCGCATGCGCGCCGAACTGGAACGACAGCACACCGCCTTGTCGCAACAGGCGCTCGACGCCAAGGCCAAAGCGCTCCAGCTCCGTTATCAGGAGCTGAACCGAAACGTGCAAAACAAGCGCCAGGCGATGCAGCAGGCCTATAATGATGCCATGGTGAAGGTCGAAAAGGCGGCCTTGGATATTGTCGGCGAGCTGGCAAAGGAGCGCGGCGCCAATCTGGTGGTGCTTAAGCAGGCGGTCGTGTTCAGTCCGGATTCCTCCGATGTCACCAGCGAGGTGCTGGCGCGGCTCGATAAAAATCTCGCTTCGGTCGCCGTAGCGCTGCCGAAAATGAGCGATGCCGGGGTGGCGGCAAGCCCGCCACCACGACGCGAGCGCAAATCCGCTTCGAAGGCACGGAGCCAAGAGCAGGCACAAAAACCCGCAACCCTGCAACTGGAACCGCAGCTTGAACAGCAGCAATAGGGCATGGCGGATCCAGCGTTCTTCCAGGTTGCCGGCCCCTTCACAGTAGCGGAAATCGCGCTGCGCATCGGCGCAACGGTGGCGGGTACTGCCACACCGGAGCGCATGTTGCGCGACGTGGCGCCGCTGCAGACCGCGACAAGGGACGAGCTCGCCTTCATTGATAACCGCAAATATCTCGATGCCTTTCGCAAGTGCGGCGCCGGCGCGGTGCTGGTGCACCCAGCCTTGACCAACGAGGCGCCGGAGAATTTGTGCTTGCTGGTGACAGAAAAGCCTTACCGCGCCTATGCGGTGGCGGCGCAAGCCTTTTATCCGGAACCGCCGCCGGTGCCGTGGATTTCGCCGGACGCCCGCATCGACGCCAATGCCGAGATCGGCGAAGACAGCCGGATCGAGCCCTTCGCCGTGATCGGGGCCAGGGCCAAAATCGGTCGCCGTTCTCTCATTGGCGCCGGTAGCGTGGTCGGCGCTGCATGCACGATTGGCGACGACACCAGGGTGGGCGCGCAGGTAACGATCAGCCACGCCATCATCGGTGCACGCGTCAGGCTCTATCCCGGCGTGCGCATCGGCCAGGATGGTTTCGGCTTTTCGCCCGATCCCGACGGCTTCGTCAAAGTCCCGCAGCTCGGCCGCGTCATCATCGGCGACGATGTCGAGATTGGTGCCAACACCACGATAGACCGCGGCGCGGGCCCGGACACCATCATTGGCGCCGGCACCATGATCGACAATTTGGTCCAGATCGGGCACAACGTTCAGATCGGCCGCAATTGCGTGCTGGTGTCGCAGGTCGGCATTTCCGGCAGCACCAGGCTTGGCGATTTTGTCATGATCGGCGGGCAGGGCGGCCTGATCGGCCACCTCGAAATCGGCACCGGTGCCCGGATCGGGGCCCAATCGGGCGTGGCGAGCGACGTCGCGCCAGGCGAGACCGTGATGGGCTCGCCATCGGTACCGATTAAGCTGCATCATCGGCAGGTGGCGGCATTGAAGCGGCTAGCCACGAGAAAAGGCAGGTAGCATGACGTCGAGCGGGACACGTGAGATCAACGAGGTCGGCCTCGAGCGGATCAAAGAAATGATCCCGCACCGTGAGCCGTTCCTGCTGATCGACCGCATCACCGACATCGTGCCCGGTGTCAGCGCCGTGGGCGTCAAGCAGCTCACCGGCCAGGAGGATTATTTCCGCGGCCACTTTCCGAGCCGCAAGCTCATGCCGGGCGTACTCATCATCGAAACCATGGCACAAACCGCGGCGGCGCTGGTTGTGCATACACTCGGCCCCACGGCCGAAGGCAAGCTCGTCTATTTCATGAGCGTCGAACAGGCCCGCTTCCGCAAGCCGGTGGTTCCGGGCGATCTCTTACGCGTCAAAGTCGTCTGCCAGCACAATCGCGGCCGTGTCTGGAAATTCGACGGCGAGGCCGTGGTCGGCGACAACCGCGTGGCCGAGGCGACCTTCACCGCGATGGTCGTCGACGACTAGATGTCTGCGATTCATCCGACCGCCATCGTGGAGGTCGGCGCGGAGCTTGGCGCCGATATCCGCATCGGGCCCTATTGCCATGTCGGGCCACATGTTGTGCTCGGCGACGGCGTCGAGTTGCTGTCGCACGTGGTGGTTGCCGGCAGTACCCGCATCGGCCCACGCACCAGAATCTTCCCCTTCGCCTCGATCGGCCATCAACCGCAGGATCTCAAGTACAAGGGCGAGGAATCGCGCCTCGAGATCGGGGCCGACAATCTCATTCGCGAATATGTCACGATGAATCCCGGGACGACGGGCGGGGGCATGCTGACAAAAGTTGGCGATGGCTGCCTTTTCATGGCGAGTGCGCATGTCGCTCATGACTGCCAAATCGGCAACCGCGTCATCATGGCCAACAATGTGGCGCTCGGCGGCCACATCGTTATCGGCGAGTATGCCTTCCTCGGTGGCCAGGCGGCGGTCCATCAGTTCGTGCGGATCGGCCAAAACGCCATGATCGGCGGACTGACCGGTGTCGAACGCGACGTCATTCCTTACGGCATGGTCATCGGCGATCGCGCGCGCTTGACCGGCCTCAATATTGTGGGTCTGCAGCGCCGCGGCTTTACCCGTGATGAAATTCAAGCGCTGCGCACGGCTTACCAGATGATCTTCGGCGAGGAGCTGGGCACGCTGGTCAGTCGTGTCGACGAGGTCGCCGAACGCTTTCCCGATGTCCGTCCGGTGCAGGACGTCATCGACTTTATCCGCGCCGATTCGTCACGCGGCCTGGTGCAAGCCAAAACGGCGAACGGTGGATAAGCTCGGTATCGTCGCGGGTTCGGGCGACCTGCCACGACGCCTCATTGACGCGGCCAAAGCCGCGGGTCGTCCGGTCTTCGTTCTGGGTCTCGAAGGTTTTGCCGAACCGTCACTGACGGCCAACACGCCCCACGGGTGGATTCGGCTCGGTGCCGCGGCCAAGGGCCTCAGGATGCTGCGCGAACAGGGCGTCAAGGAATTGGTTTTGGCAGGCGCGGTCAGGCGGCCATCGCTCTTGGCGTTGCGCCCGGATTGGCGCACTGCAAAGTTCGTTGCCAAGGTTGGCACGCGCGCCCTTGGCGATGACGGTCTTCTCGCTTCGATCGTCAAAGAACTCGAAATCGAAGGCTTCAAGGTGGTGGGCGCCGACAGCATTCTCTCGTCCGCATTGGCCCCGGCGGGGCTCATCGGCCGGATGGCGCCGGATGACTTGGCGCAGCAGGACCTGGTTCACGCCGCCAAAGTCGCGCGCGCGCTCGGCGCACTCGACATCGGCCAGGCGGTGATCGTGCAGCAGGGCGTGGTGCTGGCCGTCGAGGCCGCGGAAGGCACGGCCGCACTGATCGCACGCGCGAAGGCGCTGGCGCTCCAGGGGCCGGGCGGCGTCTTGGTCAAGTTGGCGAAACCCGGACAGGAACGCCGCACCGATCTCCCGACCATCGGGCCCGAAACCGTCGAGCAAGCGGCGGCCGCCGGCCTTCGCGGCATTGCCGTCGAAGCAGGCGCGACGCTGATCCTCGATCGTGAAGCAACGGTGGCAGCGGCCGATGCACGAGGCCTGTTCTTGATCGGCCTCGCAGCACCGTGAACAACGGCGCCGGGCCGCTCGTCTATCTCATTGCCGGTGAACCATCGGGGGATCTGATCGGCGCCAGGTTGATGGCGGCGTTGCGCCACGAAGCGCAAGGCAGAGTACGCTTTGCCGGCATCGGCGGCGAACACATGGCGGATGAAGGTTTGTTGAGCCTCGTGCCAATCTCGGAGCTCGCCGTCATGGGCTTCCTCGAAGTGCTGCCGCATGCGGCCGCGATTTTGGCGCGCCTCAAGGAAACGGTCTCCGACATAAGGGCGCAGCAGCCAGCCATCGTCGTCACCATCGACAGTTCGGGTTTCAACTGGCGCGTCGCGCGGCGTCTCAAGGAAACCGGGGCTCGGGTGAAGCTCGTTCATATTGTCGCGCCCATGGTCTGGGCGTGGCGGCCCCATCGTGCTCGAGAGATAGCGCGCTGGTACGACCGGCTCTTGGTGCTTTTGCCGTTCGAACCGCCCTATTTCGAGAAGGTCGGGCTGGCGACGACCTTCATCGGCCATCCGGTGCTCGAAAGCGGCGCCGATCGCGGCGACGGTGTCGCGTTTCGGGCAGAGCACGGTATTGCCGCGCAAACCCCGGTGTTGACCGCGCTGCCGGGAAGCCGTCGGAGCGAAGTCCGGCGGCTCTTGCCCCTTTTCCGCGAAACCTTGGCACTCTTGGTCGCGCGAAAGCCGGATCTCCGTGTCATTGTACCGACACTAACCCATGTGGCGCCGCTGGTGCGCGACGTGGCGTGGCCGGTCGCACCGATCATCACGCTCGACGATGCCGAGAAATTCGCCGGCTTCGCCGCCAGCAACGCTGCACTTTTTGCGTCGGGAACGGTGGCACTCGAACTCGCAATGGCGCACCTTCCGGCAGTCACCGTCTATCGCCTCAATCCGTTGACCTACGAGATCGTCCGGCGCATGGTCACCGTCGATT
>JASHOB010000229.1 GCA_030041335.1 Alphaproteobacteria bacterium
GCCCGGCGTCCCCGGCAACCGTTCCGTCATAGCGTGTTGCGGCGCGCAGTCCGTAATCGAAGAACTCCTCACGCGTGATCTCCGTCGTGCCGCCTATGCGATATGCGAGCTCATGCACGAACCCGACCGGTGACGCCTGCGTCGCCGCAATCTGCTCATTCAACTCGGTCAGGGAGAATCGTTCCGGCAGCATCGACATGTCATAGCCGATATTGTGCGATAAGTACGCCCCGGCCGCCTCCCGCGGGATAGCGGTCAACAGCCGTTCCCGGTGCGCCTTGGCCTCGCGTTCTGTCTCTGCGACGATCAGAGGCGTCTGCCAGAAAATTCCGACTTTGGCTGGATCGCGCCCGACGTCGATCAGCGCCGCGTCCAGGTCGGCACGCTGCTTGAGCTGCAACGGCAGCGGCCGGTCCTCGCAGAACGCATGATCCGCGACGCGCGCCGCCGCGCGGATGCCGCGCGGCGAGCCGCCAGCCTGCAGGATTACCGGCCGGCCCTGCGGCGAGGGCGGCGTGTTCAGCGGGCCGCGAACCTTGAAATAACGGCCATGGTGATGGATCGGGTGGATCTTCTCGGGACAGCCAACCTGCCCGGTTGCGTGGTCCCATACCATCGCGCCGCGCTCAACGCCGTCCCACAGCGCCCAACAGACGTCGATGAATTCCTCGAGCCGGTCATAGCGCGCACCGTGTTCCATCAGTTCGTCGAAGCCATAATTCGCGGCATCGGCCCGCCGCGTAGAGGTGATCACGTTGAACGCAATACGTCCGTTGGTGATGTGGTCGAGCGAATTCAGCAGACGCGCGACATAATAGGGATGCATAAAAGTGGACGCGTAGGTCAGGCCGAAGCCGACATGCCGGGTCACGCGCGACATGGCAGTGAACAACGGACTCATGTCCTGCCGTGGCCAGGCGATGCCCCAGTACACGGCGGCGTCTTGTGACTGGCGCCACGTGCTAGGCACCCCGGTGCCGTCGCCGGAGAACAGCATGTCGAGACAACCGCGTTCGGCAATGCGGGCAATGTCTTCATACATCTCCACGTCGGGGAAAGTCCGGCCCGGCCAGGAGCCCGGCATGCGCCATCGTCCTTCCATGTGGATGAAGGATAGATCGAAAGCGAGATGGATCAGCTTCGGCACTCGAGTCGGCTCCCTGCAGCCCGTCCGCCGACGGGGCGCAGCAAACCATGTGCCAGCCCATCCGCCCTATTCCCCGCCACTTCGTTGCCGGGATTATCGATAATCTGCCTTTGGATAGTCATCTGGCACACGCAGCGGGCAGGCGTTCGCCGGCGAACCGCGCAAAACCGGCCTAAACCGATGGCATGCGTCTTGCGTGCTCCGCTCTCTATCGCTGACTTCGGGGAGTTGACCGCCGCAATGCCTTCGCGTCGCGCCGTCATTGGAGCCCTCGGTCTCAGCGCGCCGTTCCTGCTTTCACGGCGACTGCGCGCCGCGCCTATGCGCGGTGTCCGATTGACCTTGCCCTGGGTCGCCGAGGGATCCAACCTCTTCGCCTTCGTGGCCAAGGCTAACGGCTATTGGGCCGATGCCGGCCTCGACGTGTCGATCAGCCGGGGCTACGGCTCCGTCGCCGCGGCTCAGGCGATCGCTGCCGGCCGATTCGAATTCGGCTTCGCAGTGCCGTCGGCCGCCATCCAGCAGGCCGCAAAGGGCCTGGCGCTGGTCTCGCTGGCCGTATGCAATTACGACGCGACAATGTGCCTCGCCGTGCTGGCGGACTCGCCGGTGCACGAGCCGAAGCGACTCGACGGCAAAACGATCGGCGGCACGGTCAACTCGGGTGAGTACCCGTTCCTGCCGGCCTTCGCCAAGGCAAGTGGCCTCGACCTCAGCACGGTACACATGGCGAAGCTCGATCCGAACGTGCGCCAACGCGTGCTGATGGAGCGCCAGGTTGATGCGATCAGCGGCTTCGCCATCTCGATCGCGCCGCCTTTGGCAGCCAACAACATGCAGGGGCGCTACATGCTGTACAGCGCCTGTGGCCTGAAATTCTACGGCAACGTGCTGCTGACGCGCCCGGAGGTGCTGAACAGCGATCCGAAGCTGTGCGCCGCCATGGCGAAGGGCGTAGAGCAAGCGGTGCGTTTCTGCCTCCTGTATCCAGACGAAGCGCTCAAACTTTTTTTGCGCGAGGTGCCGGAGGCCGCGCTTGCCGCCAATGGGCCTAAGCAGATCGCGACCGGCCTGGGCATTTTCAACATGACGGCGATCGACACGCTGGCGCAGCAGCACGGGTTCGGTATGAGCGACCCCGCCGAGTACGTGCGGATGACCGACCTCGTGATGAAGTTTCTCGCCGGTCCCGAAGACCAGCGGCCGGATCCGGCTTCGATATACACCAACGAGTTCGTTGGCGGCGTGACCCTCACCGCCGCGGAGTGGCAGCGCGCCGAAGCGAACGTGAAGGAGTACCGCCATTTCTTCGCTTGACGACACTAAGGCCGGGATCTGCATCCGCGCCGACAACGCGTGTAAAATCTACGAGACTGCCAAGGGGCCGCTCGAGGCGGTTGCTGGCGTCTCGTTTGCTGTCCGGCGCGGCGAGTTTGTCGCCATCCTCGGTCCGTCCGGCTGCGGTAAATCGACTTTGCTGATGATGTGCGGCGGCCTGGAGCCGATCACTTCCGGCACGATCAGCATCGACGGCGCGCCGATGACTGGCCCGCGCACCACCATCGGCGTGATCTTCCAGGAAAGCACGCTGCTGCCGTGGAAGACAGTGCTCGACAACATCATGTTCCCCATCGAGTTGCTGCACCGCCCGCGCCGCGAGCACCTCGTAAGGGCACGCGAATTGCTCGTCATGGCCGGCTTGGCCGGCTTCAAGAACCATAAGCCGCACCAGCTCTCGGGCGGCATGCGCCAGCGCG
>JASHOB010000230.1 GCA_030041335.1 Alphaproteobacteria bacterium
TTCCTGGCCCGATTGGGTGGCAAGCGGACTTGGGTCGAACGCCAGATAGACGTTCCCGCCGACAACGGTCACTTCGGGATCGATATAGCTGGCAAATCGCGGGTCGAAAGTCACGGTGCTGAAGCTGCCCTCGACGCCGCCCGCGGCACGAATGATGTCGTAGTGGCTCGATAGCGTGTAAGTCCCGGGATCATCGAGCACCAAGAGCGTTCCCGCCAGCGTCGCCGTGCCGCCCACCCGCAGCTGGTCATAGCCAACCCCGGGACCCGCCGCCGCGTTCGGTGTCACCTCGATGCCGAGCGTGCCGTTGCTTGTCTGGCTGTAGTTGCCGGCGACGCTCAAGATCCCGATCGAGGCGCCCGGCTCAACCGTCCCGCCATTCACCACATTGCCCCCGATCGTGCCGTGGCCGCGCAGCAGCGCCCCGGCATCGACCGTGACATTGCCGCCCAGATCTGCCGAGCTGTGGCCGTCGTCCCCCACCTCGAGCGTGCCCGATGCCACTGTCGTCATGCCACTGAAACTGCTGCTGTTGCCGTCGAGGATCAGCGTGCCGGTGCCGATCTGCATCAAACTGCCCGAGCCGCCGATGCTGCCCGCGTAGGTGACACTGTTGGAAAGGTCGAACGCCAGTGTCGCACCGCTGTTCACGTCCACGCTCGGGCTCGCAATGCTGCCGCTGGTGCCTCCGGCGCCGATCTGCAGCGTGCCTGCGGCGACACTCGTGGCGCCGGTATAACTGTCAGCACCGGTCAGCATCAGCGTGCCTGTCCCCGCCTTGGCCACACCCCCGCTGCCACTCAGCACGCCCGAAAAGTCCGTGCTCGAATTGTCGCCCCCGGTCGTCAGCGTCCCCGTTCCCAGCGTGACCGACCCAGAGCCGGACAACGACCCAATCGTCTCGTTGAAGTCGTTGAGGTTAAGCGTCGCCCCGGACGCAACCGCGAATGCGCTCGACGGGGCAAAAGCATTTGGCGCTCCAGCCTGCAACACGCCCGAATTGACGTTGGTTGCACCCGTGTAGCTGTCACGCCCCGATAGCACCAGTGTCCCAGCCCCGGTCATATCGAGGGTTCCCGGCGAAGACCCGTCGGAGATTACGCCCGACAGCGTCTGCACCGTGCCTGAGGGCGGCGTAAAGCTCGGATCGCCGGTCATCGATATGGGGTTTGAAACCGTGAAGTTGCCGCCGCTCGCGAAAGACAGCGTTGTACCGGCGGACATCGACAACGGCCCCGTGCCCAGGGCATTGTTATTGCCGATCACCAGCGTGCCGCCCAATAGCATTGTACCGCCGCTATAAGTGTTCGCGGCGGTCAAGGTCGTGGCGCCGGGTCCCAGTTGCTCGACCGCGCCAGTTCCCGAAATGGTGCCGCCAAAGGTATAGGCGCCGGACTGGGCGAATCCGAAGGTGCCGTTGTCCCCGATGTTCGGCTCAATTACGGCCGTGCTAGTGCCGATCAACAGCGCCGCGCCCGGTGCGATGGTTAGGTCGGCTGTACCGCCGGCGCCATTGTCAACGGCGCCATCCAATACCGTTGTCCCGGTTGCGAAGTTGATCGTGTTCACACCGCTGATCGTGTTGGCATAGGTGACGGCCGAGGATCCCGGCGTGAAATTGACGGTGTCACTCGAGCCCTGGCCGACGATATTGCCGTTGATTACGCCACCCGAAATATTGAGGACATCGGCGTTGGCGGAAAGCTCGATCGCACCGGTGATGGTGCCCGCAACCTGATCGATGGTGATCGCGCTGTTGGCGGCAGTCACGTCGACCGCGATGCCGCCCGTGCCGGTGATTGTGCCGGAATTGACGATCGCTCCGGTGAAAGTCGAAATGCCGGCGCCAAGCAAGATGCCGGTTTTGGCACTGATCGACCCGCTATTCGTGATTCCGCCCGAGAAATTGGAGACCGCGACGACCAGGATGCCGGTGTTCGCCGCGGTAATCACACCGCTATTAGAGACACCGCCAGCGAACGTCCCGATCGGATCGCCCGGAAAGCCGACACCGATGCCGGCTATCGCCGTTATGGTGCCGGTGTTTGTAATCCCGCCCGTGAAGGTCGAGGTCAAAGCAGCGATGATGCCGAAGCCGCTCGGTGCCGTAATTCTACCGCTGTTGGTGATACCCCCGGTGAAGGTCGTGGCAGTAAAGACCAAGATGCCGTTGAAGCCCGCGGTTAGCGAGCCGCTGTTGGTAATCCCGCCACTAAAAGTTTGGACGCCGCCGACAGCGATCCCGCTGCCGTTTGATGTAATCGTGCCGGCATTGGAAATGCCGCCGGAAAAGGTCGATAGCGAAACCGCGATGGCGGTGATGGAGCCGCTTCCGGTTATTACGCTCTGACTATCGACGGTAATGCCGCCTGCGAAGGTATTGCCATTGTCCGCGATGCCGCCCGTTATTGTGCTGTCGATAACGCTGACGCCGCCGGCAAGGGTGGCGGCGTTGATGATATAGCCCGTAATCGTGCTGTTGGTGACGGAAATGCCACTCGGCCCAACGGTGCCGTTGTTGGTAACATTCCCGGCAAAGCTGGTATTGGCTATTTGGATGCAGTCCGTGGCGCCGCTGAAGTCGGCGGGAAACGGTCCCGTGTAACAGGCCGCCACCGCCGGCGCAGCGCTCGTGCCGGTCAGAAAGACCGCCGCAGCTCGGCCAAGACGGCGCCTCGTCGTCAGTTGTTTCCCCCACTTCGCGATCCGCGTTTGGTACCGAGGCCCCCGCCTCGTTCAGTCAACGCGCAAACAACTCCCGGGTCGAGCGACCGACGTCACCCAACCTTCGTCTAAATCTACATGAGATCGCGAGATCGAGCCATGAATTGACAACAGGTAGGGGTTGATCTGGATTTGGTTGGGGCGGGCTAGGGAAGACCTCCCTCCTTCGGCTGCAGGAGCTCACGCGCAAGGTTAAGTGTCGTCGCCCGCTTGGATCGCTTGGCAGCCTGCTCTTGCGACCGCCGCTTGGGGCGCTAGCCAAGCATGAGCGATCAGGACCGGTCGATAGCGCCTTCGGTTACGAGGATTGGCCGCAACCCGAACCATGAGCGTGCCCGGCGCTCACCCCTCCTCAACGGGCAAGCCAACAGATCATGTCAGGCCCAAGCTTAATCGACCCCAGTCACGCCATGATGGCGGGTTCTTTGCGTGGGCCTGCTGTGTCGGCTGGTGGCGCTAAAGCCGCGCCGACGTCGCGCCGCCCAGCGCCTCGATGAGCGGCCCCAAATGCTTCTCATAGCGCCTTGAGCGGCCGATGGCGGTTCGGTAGACCGGCCGGCGCACCTGCGTCGCGCTGGCAGTTCGGATCGGCCGTTCGGTTTCATGGAAGGAAAGACAGCGTGGGTCCCACACCAGACCGCAGTGAGCGACGAGGCGCCGCGCCTCTCCCTCGAGATCGGCCACGACGTCTTCATATTGGATCTCGAGAATGCGCCCCGCTGGGAGAACGCGCCGCCAATGCGCCATCAGTTGCTGGTATCGGCGGTAATAGCGGCCGAGCTCGCCGAGATCGTAGGTGTGGTACTGTTGCGCCGAGAACAGTTTTGAAAAACAGGAAACACATGTATCGACCGGATTGCGACGGCAATGGATGATTTTGGCGTTCGGCAATGCCAGGTGGATTAATCCTGCGAAATAATAGTTCGACGGCATTTTGTCGGTAACCCGTTCCGCACGCGGTGCGCGTTGGCGCAGTCCGGCAACATAGTCGGCCCCCAATCGCCGCAATGCCGAAGGCTCCGCTACCGCAACGAATTCTGGAAAGGATCCTGCTTCGCCCGAGCCGCGCGCCGCGGTTATGAGGCTGTTCAGCAATTCCGACTCGCCGGCGCCGTACACTTTGGGATGACTGGCCAGGATCTGTTCGACCAGGGTGGTGCCCGAGCGCGGCATGCCGATCACGAAGATCGGCAGCGAGGACAGGTCGCCGGCGTCTGATTTGGCGCTGATCAATTGAGGAGTGAAGACGGCCTCGATCCGGTCGAAGAGGGCCAGAGCCGACACTTCGTCGTAGGCGATCGTACTGCGTTTTGCGCCATTGCCCCTGGCGAGGTGGGCGAAGGAGCGATCGAAGTCTTCGACGTCGGCGTAGGCTTTGCCGAGCGCGAAATCGAGTTGGAGACGGTCTGATTTCGACAAGCCTTCAGCCCTGGCGGCAAGTGACTCGATGGCCGTTAGCAGCGGATCGCCCGGCGAAAATTTCTTCAAATCAGCGAGGTTGAGATAGACGCCGGCAATCGTTGGATCGAGCTCGAGAGCAGCGCGGTAGGCGCTTTCAGCCTCCGCCAGCCGGCCAAGCTCCTTTAAGGCATTGCCGATATTGTTATGGGCGTCGGCCAGGTCCGGCTTCAGCGTGAGCGCGCGGCGATGATGGCGCAGCGCGGCTTCGGGGTCGCCGCTCTCGAATGCGATGCGGCCCATTTGATTGAAGCAATCGTGACCATCGGGTTCGAGAGCCAAGGCGCGCTCGGTCGCAGCCGCGGCCGCCGCGATCTGATGCAGGTCAAGCAGGACAGCGCCATAATGAAGGTGGATCTGACTGTTGCTCTGCTCAATGACGAGCGCCTGTCGCAGCAGCGAGGCGGCTTCATCGAACCGTTCGAGGTCTCTCAGTGCCAGCGCCAAGTTGTCGAGCGTTTTTGGATTGTTGGGATCGAGCTTGAGCGCGTGACGATAGACCGTCTCGGCCTCCCCGGGACGTTCCAGGGCACGCAGACAGGTGCCGAGATTGCTCCAAGCGTCAGCGAAACCAGGCTGCAACTCAATGGCACGGCGATAGGCGCTTTCGGCTTCGGCATAGCGCTGGAGACGCTGCAGTGCGTTGCCTCGATTGCTGTGTCCTTGCGCGAAATCGTCCTCAAGTGCGATCGCGCGGTCATAATGCTCGAGCGCGTCCTCGAACATGCCAAGGTCGAAAAAGGCAATGCCTAGATTGCTCAGAGCGCCCGGGAAGTCGGGTTTCAACGTCAAGGCGCGTCGACCGGCGATGATCGCCTCATTGACAAGCCCCATTTGGCGACGCATTTCGCCCAAATTGGCGTGATAGAGCGCGACGTTTGGATCGATCGCGATCGCACGCTCGAGATGCTCGAGCGCCTCACCCGTCTTTCCCGATTGATGCGCGACGATACCGAGCGCATGCCAGGCCTCGGCATTGTTGGGCGCGGCGGCCGCGGCCTGGCGCGCGAGATCGGCGGCGTCGGCAAGAAAGCCGCTGCGACGTTTTTGCTCGGCGAGGACGAGGCTTTGCCCAGGCAATCGTGTTCCGGCCCGTGTGGCGGGCGGCGAGTCGATGTGGGCGAGTTCTGCCGCGATAATGGCAGCGGCATGCGCAGCGCGGCGTTCGCCTTGGGCCCGATGCGGCATGAGCATCGCATCCTCCCCTCGAGCGACAGCGTGAAGATCGGTTGCAACTCTGGCGATTAGGGCGGCCCAATCCTCGCCCTTCGTCTGACGGCAGAGTCGCATGGTCGGATACCAGGGGCTATCGGCGCGGCCTAGCATCCAGCGCCAGTCGGCCACCGAGGACAAAAGCACCCATGCCGGTTTACCCAACGCACCCGCGAGATGGGCGACAGATGTGTCGACGGTGATCGTCAAATCGACGGCGCTGAGTGCTCCGGCAGTGTCAGCAAAATCCAGGATTTGAGACGACAGCTCCGCGACCCCGTGACTTTGCAGCATTTTCACGTCTTGGCTGCGTGGCCCAACTTGCAGGCTGACGAAGGACACGCCGGGCACGGAAAAGAGCGGCACCAGTGTCGAGAGAGCGATTGAACGGCGACTGTCGTTAACGTGCTGCGGGCTGCCCGCCCACACAATTGCGACTTTGAAACCGCTCATGGCGCCGAGACGATCGCGCCAGCGCGAGCAAATCTGGTCCGGGGCGCGCAGATAAGGCGTATTGCCCGGGATGCTCTCGGGTCTCGTCCTGAACAGCCGCGGCAGACTGAGCAAGGCGGCATCGTGCTGGTAAGCCGCTGGATTGCCGCGATCGCCCAGAATAGTGGCCTGAGGCAGACTCTCGCGCATCAGGGTCACGAGCGGTTGATGAACGCGGAAGGTCACCGAGGCGCCGCGCTCTGCGAGCAAGGGAACGTAACGGGCGAATTGCAGCGTATCGCCCAAACCCTGCTCGGCTTGCACATAAATGTGCTTGCCCGCGAGGCTATCGCCGTGCCAGCCACGCTCGGGAAAGCGTGGCCCCTTCCGCTCACTCGAGCGCAGGCGCCACTCATATTCCTCCCAGCCTTCGCCAAATTCCCCGCCCATCAGCAGCAGAATGCCGAGCCCCGAATGCGCGTTGGCGTGATTGGGCGAGAGTGCGATGGCGCGGCGCAGGGCCGCAACCGCCTCGGCGAAGTATCCGCTATGATGGAACGTCGTGCCCAAATTCGCCCAGGCGTCCGCATAGTTTGGGCTCAACTCGATTGCGCGACGATACGATTCGATCGCCTCTTCGAAATGCCGGAGCGCATAGAGCGCATTGCCCAAATTACTATGAGCCTCCGCAAATTCGGGTCTGACCGCTATCGCCCGGCGATGGGCCAGGGCCGCCTCTTCAAATTCCTTCAATTCGTAAAGCGCCACACCGAGATTGCTAAGCGCTGCCGGCATATCGGGATCAAGCGCGAGGGCGTGGCGGGCCGCCTCGACGGCGCGGCGCGGCTCTCCGGCAAGACGCAACATTTCGCCGAGATTGGCATGAAAGAGTGCGACGTCGGGGGTTAGCTCAACCGCGCGCCGTACATGTTCGATCGCCGCGCGGAGCTCGCCCTTGTCATGAGCGATCAAGCCCAGCAGATGATTGGCTTCGGGCAGTTCCCGGTGTGCTTCGAGGACGCTCCGGCAAAGCGCCTCCGCTTCGGACAGCCGTCCTTCACGCCGATATCGCTCGGCGGACCTCAGCGCGTCGGCAGCGGATGCAGCGGAGCCCGCCTCGCTTGCCACACCCCCGCGATCCCCCATGCGCTGCCAATACCATGGCGGCTCGAACTCGGCAAAGGCTGTCGTCGAGACCACCCGGGGGCGGCTTCGCGGCTCCCTCGAGAACGCGATCAGGGCGACGGCTGGCGTCATGTGGTATGAAGGCGGCCTGGCGATGGACCGAAGGATAAGACCGCTGAGCCCGTGACCGGCGAACGCGCAGCCGCTGCGAAGGCGCGCGACCGTCGCATCAATTCTCGCTCGTGTGCTCTGGACCGCGGCGCTCGTGGTTCTGGGTTTCGCCGGCACATTCGCCGGAATTTCCCCCGACACCGCGGTGAACATTATCCTCTTCGCTGGCATCGCGATCGTCACCGGCGTGCTCCTCGGCCTGTCGGCGCAGCGCGGGATCAGAGAATATCGCGGCCCCGATCGAGACTAGTGCCCGATCATTCGCGGCGATGCGGCTGGCCGTGACCGGATGGCGACTCGTCCCGGGCTATTTCCCCCTGCCTCCGTCTTTGCTTGTTGTCCTGATCCCTGTCTATCTCGGCCTTGCGGTTCTCCATCATTCACAAGGTTCTTGCCATCTCGCATGGCAGTGCCTGCAACCGTTGGGCGCGTCTCCGAGCGGTTGGTTCTTCATGCCCCTTGCCTGGGGGGTGTCGTCGAGTGGCTCGAAAAGCGCCGCAATAGACGACGTCGGCAATCCCCTGCCGCACGGCAAACTTGAGCCCGCCGCACCCGGTCGGCCGGCGGGTCCAAATCACGCGCCCGAAGTCGACGCGTCGGCGGTCCTGAAGAATGTCGCCCTCGGTGGTTACCTATCTTGTTAGCTGGTGGCCGGTTCTGCTGGTAAGCCCATTGCTGTTTCTAATGGGAGCCGTGCGCAAAAGGATCGTTTTGCGGGCCGCCGCACTAACGATCGTCGGCCTTTGTTACCTTATCCTTTTGATCATGATGGTGCCTGCCGTAGTCATGTGGTTTGCCGACAGGCCTACACGTGACGTTGTGATCGATCGAGATCAGGTTTTGGCTGGGATCCGGGCTCCCAAAGGATCGGAACTCACAACGCTCGCGACTGATGGCAAGCCAGTGGCATTGCTATTGAGCGCGGATGTCGACATTGACGGGATCCCTGCCGGAAAGGGCACCAGCGTCATCTTTGGTCTTGATGACAAAGTCGGGGTGATAACAACAGGGCGCGCCTGGACTTATCGCGGAATCCATGTGCCGGCGGCCAGCACGATCTACATGAAAACAACCAAGATCTGCTTGGTTGACCTGTCACAGGCCACCGACGTTGAGGGTACGCTTTCCCCGCCCATAGCCGCGTCGAGTTTCCCTCCTACTGCCGCATGCGAGGCGGCCCGCTGCCGTCATTAAGCATATCACCGAGTGCCGACACGATCGTTGGCGGCAATCCGTGCAGCGGGCGACCCCGTCAGGTCGCTTACTCCTTCGATGAGCGAACGATGGAGTGCTACTTAGCCCGGCCCTACGATCGTGATGGCTGCAGACTTGCGGCCGAGCGCTCAATTCGGGTGCTTTACAAAAAGGGCATCAATGGCGAAGGGCAAGGCGTCGTCGTCGGGGGCACGCTCCGCGAAGATTGCGTTCTGAGCGGTGTTACGTGGCCCGGGGGCGTTAGTTTCGAGCAACTTGGCGGCGCCGCGGAGACGGGCACCCGTTTCCGCTATGAAGTGCCTGGCACCGTTGCGCTTCATGTTGACGACATGCTCATCCAAGGTCCTTCAACCTTGGAATTTGCCGGCGACAAACTCAGATCTCTCCACGGGCATTACACATGGCGCGGCAAGCAATACCGGTCCTATCAAATGGGACCGGGCGGGCAGATCGAACGCGACCGCGAGTGAGTTTCCCGATAATCGCTTCCTGGCCTTGTGAGCCTGGTCCCGCTGAAGGACGCCGCCCACCGGAAGTGCGCGCCTCGCTCGGGCGCCTCCATTCCGCGGGAGCGCCCGGAACAGACCGACGGCTCCTCGGAACCGCCGGGACCCGGTGCCGGCCCCGGTTCGAGAACGGGTGCTTGTCGACGACGAATCGCCTCTTAATGCACGCTGACCGGCTCGAGATCGTGCTGGCGCACCGCCGCCTCAGCCACGGCGCGATCGTCCATCACCGCCATTGGCGTGCCATCGGCGGCGTGAATCGCGTAGGCGAGATGGTCGTTCACCGTTACCGGCTTGATATAGGCGAGATGCTGCATGCCGAGCGCCACGAACTCCTGGTTGGGCAGCTGTTTCCATTTTTCCGTCGCAGTCATGGCGTCATCCTTCCTGGGCAGCCGCTGGCGGCTTCCCGTTCACCTCGCTACCGGACGCATTGATGGTCTGCGGCCGCGAGCGCGGTGTTGCGATAGCGATGGTTTTTACGTGTCCCTCCGGTATATGGCGAACGAGGTCGATATGCAGCAAGCCGTTGTCGAGCGCCGCACCCGACACCTCGATGCCGTCGGCCAAAACGAAGGACCGTTGAAACTGACGGGCGGCGATGCCGTGGTGGAGATACACTCTCTCGCGGTCATCGGTCTGCTTGCCGCGCACGACGAGCTGGCGGTCTTCGACCTGGACGGACAGGCTGTCGGCGCCGAAACCGGCGACGGCCAGCGTGATGCGCAGCGCATTTTCGCCGGTTTGCTCGACGTTGTAGGGCGGATAGCCGTCGGACGCCACCTTGCTGACGCGGTCAAGGGCGCGTTCGAACTGATCGAACCCGAGGAGCAAAGGCGAATTGAACAGCGAAAGGCGAGACATCGGATCTCCTCATACGAGCGAGCTCCCTTGGATGCGGGCCCAGGGTGGCACCCGCTCGATCCGCCGGCGGCGCCGAAACGGCACTACCAGCAAGGGAAATATGGTACGTTGCCGCGCGCGATCAAGCCCCGGCGCCAAGCCGGTTGTCAGGGAGGAAGAGATGGAGCGTCGTGACCTTTTGAAATCGGTATCGCTCGCCGGCGTTGCGGCGGCGGCCGGTGCGACGCCGGCCTTCGCCCGAAGGCGCGACCTCCAACGCCAGGCCAACCGCCTCCTCGACAAGCTGGTCCAGGCCATCAACCAGCACGATGTTTCAATCCTCGACCAGGTCTACGCCGCCGAGGGTTATGTCAATCACCAGGTGTTGGTGACGATGGGTGGCAATACCCCGACGACGATGGGGCGCGACCAGGCCAAGAACTATTTTGCGGCGCGGTTCAAGGCCTTTCCGGATATCACGCTCGCCACCGATATCCGCACCGGTTCCGGCGATCTGATCGCCGCCAATCTGGTGTGGCGCGGGACCCATCAGGGCGAATATCTGGGGATTCCCGCCACCGGCAAGAAAGTGGCGTGGAACTCGACCGATATTCTGCGGGTACGCGGCAAATATTTTGTCGAGCACTGGGGCGCCGTCGACTTCTTCGGGCTGGTAAAACAACTCAAAGGATAGAGCGGCGGCGGTCCGGTCAAGCGGCCAGGCGCTTACGCCGCGGCCTTGACGATTTCCTCGCACATCTTCTTGGCGTCGCCGAAGAGCATCATGGTGTTGTCGCGAAAGAACAGCTCGTTGTCGACGCCGGCATAGCCGGACGCCATCGAGCGCTTAACGAACAGCACCGTTTTCGCCCTTTCGACCTCGAGGATCGGCATGCCGTAGATCGGCGATTTGGGATCGGTTTTGGCGGCAGGATTGGTGACGTCGTTGGCGCCGATGACGAAGGCAACGTCGGATTGGGCGAAATCGTTGTTGATTTCCTCGAGCTCGAACACTTCGTCGTAGGGCACGTTGGCTTCTGCCAGTAGCACATTCATGTGGCCCGGCATGCGGCCGGCAACCGGATGAATGGCGTACTTGACGGTGGCGCCGTCCTTTTTGAGGAGGTCCGCCATCTCCTTCAAGGCGTGCTGCGCCTGAGCCACCGCCATGCCATAGCCAGGCACGATGATGATTGAGCCGGCGTTCTTCATGATGAAGGCGGCGTCTTCGGCGCTGCCGGATTTGACGGCCTTGTCGCCGCCAAGGCCAGCGGCCGCTACGGTGCCGCCTTCGGTGCCGAAGCCGCCGAGAATGACGTTGAAGATCGACCGGTTCATTCCCTTGCACATGATGTAGCTGAGGATCGCGCCCGAAGAACCGACCAGAGCGCCGGTCACGATCAGCAGCGAATTCGCGAGGGTAAAGCCGATGCCGCACGCCGCCCAACCCGAATAGGAGTTGAGCATTGAGATCACCACCGGCATGTCGGCGCCGCCGATCGGCAGGATCAACAACAACCCCAGGAGCAGCGACAGCGCCACGATCAGCCAGAAGGCCAATGGTGGTTGGGCGAAACAGAACCAGACAATGATGGCGACCAGCACCAGGCCCAAGGCCGCGTTGAGGGGATGTTGGCCCGCGAACATCAAGGGCTTGCCGGTGATGAGGCCCTGGAGCTTGCCGAAGGCGATGACCGAGCCGGTAAAGGTGATGGCGCCGATGGCGGTGCCGAGCGCCATTTCAATGAGGCTTTCGCTGCGAATGTCGCCCAGCGCGCCAATGCCGTATGAAGCGGGCGCGTAGAACGCCGCGGCGGCGACGCACACGGCAGCAAGGCCAACCAGGCTATGGAACGCCGCCACCAATTGCGGCAGGGCCGTCATTTGAATGCGCAGCGCGATGAAAGTGCCGATGGCCCCGCCGATAATGATGCCGGCAACGATCAGCGGGAACGACACGATGTGGGGGGAAGCGAGCGTGGTCCCGATCGCGATCACCATGCCGGTGATGCCGAACAGGTTGCCGGAGCGCGACGTCACCGGCGACGACAAGCCGCGTAGTGCCAGAATGAAACAGACCGACGCGACCAAATAGAGGAAGGCGGAAAGGCTGGGGCTCATCTCTATTTCTTTTTCTTGAACATTTGCAGCATGCGCTGCGTGACGATGAAGCCGCCGAAGATATTGACGGAGGCGAGCGTTACCGCGACGAAACCCATGATCTTGGAGAAACTGTAGCCCACGGGTCCCGCCGCGATCAGCGCGCCGACAATGATCACCGACGAAATCGCGTTGGTGACCGACATCAGCGGCGAATGCAAGGCCGGCGTCACGCGCCACACCACGTGATAGCCGACAAACACCGCCAGCACGAAGACGGTCAGAAAGAAGACAAAGATTTCGCCGCTGCCCATGCCACGCTCCTAAGCACCCGCCAATTGCGGATGGACCACTGACCCGTCGTGCGTCAACAAGGTGGCTTTGACGATCTCGTCATTGAGATCGATGTGCAGCGCCTTGTCTTTGTCGATGATCAGCGCCAGAAACGCCAACAAATTGCGGGCATAGAGCTGGCTGGCATCGACCGCGATGTCGCTCGGCATGTTGGCGGGGCCCAAAATGGTGACGCCGTTCGCCGTCACCACCTTGTTGCCGTATTGGGCGCCTTCGACATTCCCGCCTTGCTCGACCGCGAGATCGACGATCACCGAGCCCGGCCGCATATTGGCGACCATGTCCTTGGTGATAAGCCGGGGCGCCGGGCGTCCCGGGATCAAGGCGGTGGTAATGACGATGTCGGTTTTCTGCAGCGCCTCGCCGACATAGGCTTGCTGGCGACGGGCAAAATCCTCGCCCATTTCCTTGGCATAGCCCCCCGTCGTCTCCATCTCTTTCATCGCTTCGAGATCGACCACGAGGAAGGTGGCGCCGAGGCTTTCGACCTGTTCCTTCGCCGCCAGGCGGACATCGGTCGCCGCCACGATGGCGCCGAGCCGCCGCGCCGTCGCGATCGCCTGCAGTCCGGCAACGCCGGCGCCCATCACCAGCGCGCGGGCCGGGGCAATGGTGCCCGCCGCCGTCATCATCATGGGGAAGGCCCGGCCGAAGGCGGCCGCCGCTTCCAGCACCGCCTTGTAGCCGGCAAGGTTGGCCTGGCTCGACAGCACGTCCATGGTCTGCGCGCGGGTGATGCGCGGCACCAGTTCCATGGCGAAAGCCGTTACACCCGCCCGCGCGTAGCCCGCGACCTGATCGCGTTGCTGCAAGGGCGCCAACAGTCCGACCAGGACGCTGCCGCGTCGCAGCAAAGCCATTTCGTCGACGGCACCCTCCCCGTTCATGAGCGGGCGCTGCACTTTGAGCACAATATCGGCGTTGCCATAGGCCTCGCCGTGCGCGACGACCCTGGCTCCGGCCCGCTCATAGGCGGCGTCGGGAAAGGAACTCGTGGCGCCGGCGCCTGCTTCGACCAGCAGTTCGTGACCTTGTCCGGCGAGCCGCTTGACCGTGTCGGGCGAGGCCGCCACGCGCCGTTCATGGGCGCGGCGCTCGGTCACCACACCTATCTTCATTCTCTGGAACCCCGCCCGCGCCCGAATTGGCCGCTACAATAGCGGCGCGTTCCCGCGCTTGTGAAGGCATGAATAACCGCCGCAAATCATAAAATTATTGTAAGATTTGGGTCCCCCGACGCGCCGATTGGGTTTGTTCGGGGTTGCGGCCGGTGATAGACCTAGTCTCAACTTGTCGCTCTTGGGTCACATCGTTTTACACTTATAAAGCGACCAAATGGGAAGAAATTCGCGGGAATAATGCGCGCCGCCTTACGTTATTATGGCGTCGGAACGGTCCGAGCCAGGTCAAGGCTCACCGCAGGACCGGGTCGCTGGGGGCATGGTCGATGAGCGAATCGTTCAACGACCAGCTGATCGCAATGCTACCGCGGCTGCGCCGGTTCGCGCGGGGGCTCACAGGTTCGGCGGCTTCGGCCGACGATCTTGTGCAGGCTGCTTGCGAGCGCGCCTTGTCTCGTTCGCACCAGTTCCAAGAAGGGACTCGGTTTGATAGTTGGCTATTTCGCATCATGCAGACGATCTGGATCGACCAGATACGCGCGCGGGACGTGCGCAAAGAAGAGCAGGAAGATGCCGCCGAACAGCTTGGCAGCGATGCGGCGGTGCGCCAGATCGAAGCACGGATCCGGCTGGGCGAAGTGAGAACCGCCCTGAAGGCGTTACCGCCCGAACAGCGCGCGGCGCTGATGCTCGTGACTGTAGAGGGACTGAGTTACAAGGAGGCGGCGCAAATCGCGCAAGTACCAGTTGGAACCATAATGAGTCGGCTGGCGCGCGCCCGTATCGCGCTCGAAGCAAGGCTCAGCACTGGGAGCGACCGTCGCAGGAGCTTGGATAATGCCGCAGCCAACTGACGAAGCCTTGATCGCCTATCTCGACGGCGAGCTCGACGCCGCCCAGCGGGAAGACATCGCGGCGGCCTTGGACCGCGATCCCCAGCTGCGCGAACGCGCCAGCGCGCTGACCGACAGCGCCGCCCTGTTGCGCACGGCGATGGACGAGGTGTTGCGCGAGGAAGTCCCGCAGCGTCTGCTCGATGCGGCGCGGGGCGTGCGCGAGCGCCGCGTGATCGATTTGGTGGCGGAGCGGGCGCGGCGCATGAGCGTCGCCAGTCTCCAGCAACAGTGGGGCAGGCGCCGCTTCTGGGCGGGTGCCGCCGTCGCCGCATCACTGTGCCTCATTGTCGGCGCCGGCGGCGGCTTTTTCGCCGCGTATTCGCCGTTCGAGCCGCCCGTCCAGGTCGCCGACAACAGTGGAAATCGCGGCTATTTCGACAATATCGCCGGCTATCATCGCTTGTTGATCAATGCCGGCGTCAATGAGCAGGGGCTGGTCGACGTTCCGGCCAACGGTGACCAAGGCCGCAAGAATGTGCAAAAGCTGCCGGCCAATTTCCGGCTGCCAAACCTCAAGAGTTATGGTCTGACTTTTGACGGCGCGCGGTATCTGATCGTCGAAGGCCAGCCGGCGACACAGCTCTTCTATACTTCCCAGGACAAGAAACTAGGCTCGATCACCATGGTGGTCGGCGCCACCGGCAAACCCGATTTGCCGATCAGCTCCGAGCGCCGCGACGACATGAACTTCGTTTACTGGCGCCATGCCGGCCAAGCTTACGCCGTGGTCGGCACCGCCGACGTCAACGCGCTCCGCGGCATCGCCAAGGAAATTTACACGCAGCTCAACGCGGCGACCTGAGAGCGCCGTTGCCATGAGCGTGGCCCCGCGGCAGGATGACGCCGAAGCGGGGCGATATGGCGTCAGTCATCGGCATTATCGGCGGCAGCGGGCTTTATCAGATCGACGGCATCAGCGGCGTGCAATGGCGCCCGGTCGAATCGTCGTTCGGCCAGCCCTCGGACGAGCTGTGCTTCGGCGAGATCGACGGGGCGAGGGTGATTTTTCTGCCGCGCCATGGCCGCGGCCATCGGATTCCCCCGAGCGAGATCAATTTCCGCGCCAATATCGATGCGCTGAAGCGCGCAGGCGCCACCGACATCATCTCGATCTCCGCGGTCGGTTCGTTCAAGGAGGAATTGACGCCCGGCCGATTCGTGGTGGTGAACCAATTCATCGACCGAACCTATGCCCGCGCGAAAAGCTTTTTCGGCAGCGGTCTTGTCGCCCATATCGGCATGGGCCATCCGGTATGCGCCCGTCTCGGTGACGCAATCGAAGCGGCGGGCAACGCGCACGGCATCTCGATGCATCGCGGCGGCACCTATCTCTGCATCGAGGGTCCGCAATTTTCGATGCTGGCCGAGAGCAATCTCTACCGCGGCTGGGGCTGTGACGTGATCGGCATGACCAACCTGCCGGAGGCCGCCCTCGCGCGCGAGGCGGAGATGTGCTACGCGACCGTGGCGATGGTGACGGACTTCGATGTCTGGCATCCCGACCATGACCATGTCACCATCGACATGGTCGTCAAAGTCGTCGAGGACAATGCCGGGCGCGCCAAGAACCTCCTGAAGTCGGTGGTCCCGGTTCTGGCGGGACATGACGGCCCTTGTCCCCAAGGCTGCCGCCATGCGCTCGAGCACGCCATCATCACCCCGCCCGGAGCGCGCGACCCGGCGATGGTGAAAAAGCTCGACGCCGTCGCCGGGCGCGTGCTGCAGCAATGAAGGTAGGCGGCCGCGACACGACGACGATCTGGTGCGAGGCCGACGGCCCGGCGGTCGGCATCATCGATCAGACGCGGCTGCCCCACGAATTTGTCACGCGCCATTTGAGGGATGTGGCGGCGGCGGCCCATGCCATTCGATCAATGCAGGTGCGCGGCGCGCCGCTGATCGGCGCCACGGCGGCTTATGGCATCGCCCTCGCGATGCTCGAGGATCCGACGGACAAAGGGTTGACCGATGCGGCCAGGTTGCTGCTCGCGACCCGACCCACCGCGGTCAATCTGCGCTGGGCCATCGCCGATATGGTGGATTTGCTCAAACCGCTGCCGGCGGCCGAGCGCGTGGCCCGCGCCTACCGGCGGGCGGCCGAGATCTGCGCCGAAGACATCGGCATCAACCGCGCCATCGGCGAGCACGGCGTGGCGGCGATCGCGGCGGCGTGGCGCCAGAAAGGCGAGCGCGGCCCGGTCGAGATTCTGACGCACTGCAATGCCGGCTGGTTGGCGACGGTCGATCGCGGCACCGCGACCGCGCCGATCTATCGCGCGCAGGAGCTTGGCATTCCACTCCACGTCTGGGTCGACGAGACGCGGCCACGCAATCAAGGTGCCGCCCTGACGGCGTGGGAATTGCGCGAACAGCACGTGCCGCACACGGTCATTGCCGACAATGCGGGTGGCCATTTGATGCAGCACGGCCGCGTCGACCTGTGTCTCGTCGGCACCGACCGCACCACAGCGGCGGGCGATGTCGCCAACAAGATCGGCACCTATCTGAAGGCGCTCGCCGCCCATGCCAATGACGTGCCGTTTTATGTTGCCGTGCCCTCGCCGAGCATCGACTGGACGATCGGCGACGGGGTGCGCGAGATTCCGATCGAGGAGCGCGATCCGCGCGAGGTCACGCACATCGTCGGCCGCCTGTCCGACGGCACGATCGGGCGGCTGCAACTCACCCCCGACGGCACCGAGGCCGCGAATTATGCTTTCGACGTGACGCCGGCGCGTCTGGTCACCGGCCTTATCACCGAGCGTGGCATCTGTGCCGCGTCGCGCGCGGGTCTCTCATCGCTATTTCCCGAGGTTTGCCGAGCGAGCGTGCATGAAGAGCCTGTGGTCAGACGCCGAGGCTGAAAATTTCACCACCCGTTATGGTGAGATCGGCCAGCGCATCTACACGGCGCGGCTGCTCGGGCGCGATCCGTGCCTCGTCCTGCATGGTGGCGGCAACTCATCGGTCAAGACGACGGCGACCGACATTCTCGGTGCGTCGGTCGCCGTGCTGTGCGTCAAGGGCTCGGGCTGGGACATGGCCGACATTGAGCCGGCGGGTTTTCCCGCGGTGCGGCTCGAGCCGTTGCGCGCCCTGCGGGCGCTCGACCGGCTGACCGACGAGGACATGGTCAATTTCCAGCGCGCCAATCTGCTCGACAGCGCCGCACCAAACCCATCGGTCGAGACGCTGCTGCACGCTTTCCTGCCCGGCACCTATGTCGACCATACCCATGCCACGGCAGTGCTGGCGCTGACCGATCAGCCGGACGGCGACCGCGTCTGCCAAGAGACATTCGGGCCGCGCGCCGCCATCGTTCCCTACATCATGCCGGGCTTTGCCTTGGCCAAGCGCGCCGCCGAGATATTTGATGCCGCGCCGGAGGTCGAGGCGCTGATTCTGCTCAAGCATGGCATTTTCACCTTCGGTGCGGACGCGCGCCAAAGCTACGAGCGCATGATCGAACTGACGACGCTCGCGGAAGACCGCCTGGCGATGGGAGGCCGCAAGGTATTCGCGCCGATCATGCTGCCTCCCGGGCTCGCCGGTGCCGCCCAGATTGCGCCGATGCTGCGCGGCCTGACCGCGCTGAGCCACGACACCAAAACCGGGATTTCGCGGCCGCAGATCCTGCGCTTCCGTTCCTCGCCGGCCATTCTCAATTACGTCAACGGCGTCGATCTGCCGCGCTATTCGCAGCTGGGCGTGGTGACGCCCGACCACACGATCCGCACCAAGAATTGGCCCCTGATCGTGCCGGCACCCGAGGCCGACGACCTCGCCGCGTGGCATCAGGCGGTGCAGCAATCCGTGGCGGAATTCACGTCGCGGTATCGCGCCTATTTCGCCATGCACAATGACGGGAAGCGAGAGCTTGACCCGATGCCCCGCGTCATCCTGGTACCGGGGTTGGGGTTGTTTGGTCTTGGCGCCAGCGCCAAAGACGCCGACATTGCTGCCGATATTGCCGAGAGCACCGTCGCCACCGTTACCGACGCCGAAGCCTTCGGCCGGTACGCGTGCGTGACAGAATCCGACATGTTCGCTGTTGAATATTGGTCGCTCGAGCAAGCAAAGCTCGGCAAGAGCGCGCCGCCCCGTCTTGCCCGACACATCTGCCTGGTCACGGGCGGCGCCAGCGGCATCGGCGCCGCGACGGCGAAAGCCTTTGCCCGCGAGGGCGCTGAGATTGCAATTCTCGATCGCGACGGCGCGGCGGCGGAAGAGGTCGCCAAATCGATCGGCAGGCACGCGCTCGCGATTACTTGCGACGTGACGGATCAGACGCAGGTGCATGCCGCCTTCGCCCAAGTGGCTCTGACTTTCGGCGGCGTTGACATCGTCGTCTCCAATGCCGGCGCGGCCTGGCAAGGCGAGATCGGAATCGTCGACGAAGAGCTCTTGCGGCGCTCTTTTGAGCTCAACTTCTTTGCCCATCAGCATGTCGCGCAGAACGCGGTGCGCGTCATGAAAGCACAAGGGCTCGGTGGCTGCCTCCTGTTCAATGTCTCGAAGCAGGCGGTCAATCCCGGACGTCATTTCGGCCCCTACGGCCTGCCGAAATCGGCGGCATTGGCCTTAATGAAGCAATATGCGCTCGATTACGGCGCGGACGGCATTCGTGCCAACGCCGTCAACGCCGACCGCATCCGCACGGGCTTGCTAACCGAGCGGATGGTCACCGAACGCGCCAGGGCGCGCGGTCTGAGCGAAGCGGATTATCTGGCCGGCAATCTGCTGCGTCGCGAGGTCACCGCCGACGATGTCGCCGACGCATTTCTTTTTCTGGCGCTCGCCCGCAAAACGACGGCAGGAATTGTCACCGTGGATGGCGGCAATATCGAAGCGTCGCTGCGATAGAAACTGCAACGGACAAGAGACCACATCGCCCGCTGTGGCAGGGTCAGCCAACCTTCAGTCCGCGACAACCTCGCGCCGCAAGGTTACCTGTCGCCTTAAAGTGCACCTGACGATAGGCCGAGATCGTTCGCCGATGCGCCAACTCGTTCGAGCCTCAGACAATCCACAGCAGCCGCTGAGCGGCTTATATCTCAGTCCCGATCGCGCGCTGAACCAGTACGGTGTCGGTCCATTCGCCGAATCGAAAGGCCACGGCGCCCAGATAACCGACCTGCCGAAAACCGCAGGCCTCGTGCAACCGCAACGAGGCGACATTAGCGCTGTCGATATACCCGATCATCTGGCGAAAGCCGGCGGAGGCGCATGCCTGGATCAAGGCTAGCAGCAGGGTACGTCCGACCCCGATGCGGAGACGGTCAGGCTGGACGTAGATCGAATGCTTGACCGTGTATCTGTAGGCCGGGCGCTTCCGGAACAGCACGGCGTAGGCGTAGCCGGCCACGGCGCCGTCGATCGTCGCAACGAGATGGGGCAGCCTGTGCTTGCGCATGTTCTTACGCCGCGCCTTCAGGTCGTCGGCGTCAAACGGCGTCGGCTCGAAAGAGCCAAGGTTCCCGACACCCTGCGCGATATGGTAGCGGTAGATGTCGAGCATGGCCGGCACGTCGTCGTCGCTCGACGCGCGCACCACGATCGGTGACACGGGTGACGCAACTTCGTTTTCGTTCACAACAGCCATCCTGATGCGGTCATCCCTGCATCAGCGGGTAGGGAAGCGGATTGGTCCGTCCGGCGCGACCTCGCCGTCGCGGCCTGTACGTCCGCTTCAAAGCCGGGAAATGGGGCTGACGCTCTCTCGAAGTGCCGCCGTCCTTCGTTCGAGTCATGCTTACCGCAGCCGACTGCCATAGACCCGATCGCGGCATCGGTCGGGGCAGGCATTTCGGTGTCCTCGGCGCGCCCCTCGTTAACGACCCGGAATCTGTCATCCTCAATGCCTTGTCTGAAGCGGCACGCCTGCGCGATCGTCGGCGTCGAAGCCGCGTGCCCGAGTAGAAAACCCAT
>JASHOB010000231.1 GCA_030041335.1 Alphaproteobacteria bacterium
GAGCACTGCTCCGGTTGCGAGATTAATGCCGAGTCTCACGAGCCCCTGGCGCTTCTCGTCGGCCAAGGCTTTGTAGCGAAAGTGCAGAATGAGATAGCGCGTCCAAGCGGGTTCAACGCCCTGAAGACGATAGATCGCATTGTCCAGCGCGAGCTCATGTTCCAAGAGACGCTCGGGTTCTCTCAAGGGCGGATTACTCAAATCCACGACGTGCCGAACCCAATGACCGCGCTCGCCCATGACCTTGGCAAGGCATGCCAACCAGTCGGCTTCGATATCGACACGTCTTGCCCCGGCCGGCAGCGTGGTGGCGAATCCGAGGCGACAAAGTTCGGGAATGCCCATCGCCCCTTGCAACTGCGGCGGTGCGACGACATCGAGTCCATCGGGATCAATCGCCTCGACAAGGGCGCCGGCCTGTCCCAGAAGATCCGCGGTAAATGACTGAAGCCGGTTCATGTCACGCTGCGTCGAGGGCATCGCCGAAGAGAGCTTCATCAAGCTGCTTCACGCCATCATACCGGTGGCGCGCGGCAACGAGACGTTGCTCCAGAGCCGCGAAGCCGCGCTCGGGTGTCTCCACGGTGCTTTGCAGCCAGGCGTCGAGCACCATGCTCGAAAAGTCCTGATCGTCGTCGATCTCGCCCAGGATGGCGCCGACCTCGCCCACCACAAGTTCGAACATGTTGATCTTGTCGTCTAGAATACGAAGGATTTGGTCCTCTATCGTGCCGGTGGTCACGAGGTTGAAGATGAACACGTCGCGCTTCTGACCAATGCGATCGATGCGGCCAATTCGTTGCTCGATGGTCATTGGGTTCCAGGGAATGTCGAAATTGACGAGCGTATTGCAAAATTGAAGGTTATGCCCTTCGCCTCCTGATTCGCTGCACAAAAGTACGGTTGCATCGCGGCGAAAGTCCTCAATCGCGGCATCCTTTTGCGGACCGGTCATGCCGCCTTCGAAGATCGCCACTTGCAGACCACGACCGCGCAGCACCGCCGTGAGGCGGGCAAGACTGTCGCGGTGATGGACAAAAATCATTTTCTTTTCGTCCGGATTGCGTTCGAGCAAAGAGATCAGCGCGGCTTCCTTGGTGCCGCCCACGATCTCGCCATAACGGCGGGCGACAGCCTGCCACTCGGCGCTGGCAGCGCCACGGCCGTCAAGGCGGTCGAGCGCCGAGGCTGCGGCGGCCGGCGAAGAGCCGGCGGCTGTGAGGAGGTGTTGGAGGGACAAACGGTGGCGCTCGTTACCGGCAAGTTCGCGCGCGAGTGCTGTGAGTTCGCCATAACATAATCCCTCGGTTTCGCCCGGAACCGCGCGCAGCGTGGCCGCGTGCCGTTGCGGCAGGCGCAATCCGGACAAGGCACGCGTATTGCGAACCATCACGCCGCGCATCAAATCGCGCAGGCGGTCGGAATTGGCCGGCTCGCGCGGCCTGCCGGGCATGACGTAGGCGGCTTTGAACTCCTTCTGTGTCTTGAAAATGCCGGGCTGCAGCAGCGTCAGGAGATGATAAATTTCGAGGAGATCGTTCTGCACCGGGGTCGCCGACAGCAGCAGTAAGAAGCGCTTTTGTAGCGCGTTGACCAGGCCGTAGCTGGCGCTCGCGGGGTTCCGCAAGTGGTGCGCTTCGTCGACGACGACCACGTCGTAGCTATACCCCGTGAGGATCGCCGCATGCTCTTTACGCCGTGCCGTGGCAATCGACGCGATGACGCGCCGCTGTGCCCAGAAGCTCTTCGGATCCTGGCGCAAGAGACTGTCATGGACCGTCGCAAAATCGATACCGAATTTTCCCGCCATTTCGTCGCGCCACTGGCCGACCAACGACGCTGGCACCAGTATCAGCATCCGTTCAGCCATTCCGCGAAGCATATATTCCCGCAGCACCATGCCGGCTTCGACCGTCTTGCCCAGGCCTACTTCATCGGCGAGCAATACCCGACCCCTGAACTGTCTCAGCACCTTGCGCACGGTATCAATCTGATAAGCGTGGGCCTCGACGTCCTTCAGTCCTGCAAGGCACAGCAATTCGTCAAATCCCTGCACCAAACTCAGCTGCTCGAGTTCGGCGCGCAGCCGGAACCATTCCGAGTCGGCGCCGTTGCCGTCGATCTGTACGGCCTCGGAATTGGTGAATTCAAACCGCACCCCAAACTCAGGTTCGATTCGTGGCAAGGACGGCAACGTCGCATCCGCCGATTGCACCGGTTCGATTCGTGCTGGCGCGCTTCGCGGTGGCCCCGGCCACCGTTTGTCGAGGCGCTTTTCATCGGCATGGATGCGCTTTAGCCAACCGCCGAGCCACTCAACCATCGTGTCGCCGCCGATAAACCAGCGCTTTGCATCCCCGAGCGTGCGAATCTGGTTTTGCCGCAGTGTCGCGCGAGCGCGGGGCATTTTCCCTTGCTGCGCCAGCGCGAGCGCGGTCAGCAAGGCGGCCATGCGGTTCGGCTGATAGCGCTTGTGAAACTCTTTCAAGGAGCCGAGGGCGCGCACCGGCTTCTCCGCCGCCAGCAGCGCCAAGGTTCCGAGCAACATGAGCGGCCCATCGCCGGGATAGTTTCTTAATGCCTCTTCTGCCGCGGCCATCGCTTGGGCCGGGCGGTCTCTCAGCTCAAGACGGATCTGCTCCCGCCAATAGTCGCGTGTGTTCTGGCGCGCCGGCGATCCCGGTAAGTGCTCGGGAACGTCGAGCCCGGGGATCCTAAACTGCCGGTTCCTGCCGACTCTAGCCTCTCCGCCGTCCATCGCCCCTCCGGCTGGCAAGACCGGTCGATTAGAGCGCGATGATCACCGAACATCAAGATCTAGATTGCTCTTCTTTGTTTGACGCAAGATATTGAGAAAGGGAGCCGCCACGACGGGTCCGCTGCGCTGTCGTGAACCCGTTTGCTCTCCGACAGTTCTGCGATCAGGCCGCGCACCCTCCTGGTGCCGCTCGGGTTGCTTTCTGAGCAGCGATGAATTTCTGGCTCTTCTCTTGGCCCGAATGCCGTTCGCGATCGTGTGGCTCCGAAGACCGTCGAAAAAAAAAGGGCCTGAGGCAAACCGCTGGGCTAAGCACCAGGCGATCGAGCATCATCAGCACCTTGGCATGGGCTCGCCGACCACCTCGCCCCCCGAAAAGCTTCAGCGGATCGCTGTTCCGGTCTCAATGGCGTTGATCGCCATACTCGAGAAATTATCGTTGTGAAGAACGCGTCTCGGGCGGCACTCGAGAATGCCTTGTTGGCGCACAGCACATCGCGCACATGGGCGGGACGTGCGATAACCCCATGCCTAAGGCCCCGCGTACCGGGTGCGGGGCCTTGACACTTCCATGCATCACAAGTCGAAACGGAAACAACGGACCACAAAAAGGCATCTACGTAACACTCACTCACTCACCCTACCGCAAGACCGTTGAGAATTTATTAAATTTGTATCGACCGTGAACCTGATGGCGATCCACCATCCCTGCGCCTGCCGATCAATCACCACGGGTTCGCGCTAGACGGGTCCAGCCGACTACTCGATGAACAACCTCAGAAGCGTGAAGCGCCACTGCCGCACCAAGGATTGCATTATATTGAAGTGCGCTTGCGCGCCCGAACGAGTTGACTTGGCTTCGAGTCCATCTTCCGATCGCGCGCCGCGCGCTCGGCAGGAGATCATGCCCCGATCCGCCCTTCAAGCCGGTACGGACCAATCCACCGTCTGACGCTTGCGAGGCCATTGCTTTACAGTCTCTGAAGATTGGCGGAGTGAGCCGAAGCCGTCGCAGCGACACCAAATTTGCTCAAATAAAACAGCGTCAATGACCAAACTGAGCCGGTTCCGCAGCCGCCGATCAGATATCCCGATAGCCAGCTCCGCGCAATTAAGGGCGGGCAAAGTGAATTTCCGCGTCCACACGTACTCGAACGCGTCCGATACCGTTTCTCAAGATTTCCGTTGGACCAGTTGGATCGGATTGCCGTCTGGATCGGCGACCCAGGCGGCCCGGAGTTTGCCGTCGAGAAAGTCGTGGGAAGGAGAAAGGACAGGCACGCCTTTTTCCGCCAAGGTGCGCAAGGCCGCATCCGCGTCGTCGGTCCAGAGAACAATTTCGATGGAGCGTCCATCGCCACGGGGACTGAGACCATGGTGCGTGCGCGCTGCCTCCAGAGTCGCGATGCCGAGTCTGAACCCGTCCAGTGTCAGCTCGACATGAGCGGGTGCACCCGTCGCCGGCGTGCGAAACGTTTCAACAAAGCCGAACGCCGAATAGAAGGCCGCGGTGCGAGCGAGGTCTCGCGCGTAGAGATTAATCATGGGACGGCCAAAGGAAGGCATGAATCGCTGCTCCCGAAATATCCCCGCCGGGATATTGGCTTTCTCAATGAGGCAATGTCGAGCCATGCCGGCGCAACGGCGAAGCTGTCTTGTTCCCCATGAATAGCCCTCGTCAGCCCTGTTGCCGGCATTCGTGGCTTGTAAATCCTGTATCGGAGCGTATTTTATACGAAACAGGAGAAAGAATTGGCCACCTTTGCCTATCCATCCACTCGTTACGATCCAGCGCCGGTGGTCGATCTCGGCTCGCGAGAGGAGCGCGAGCGGTTGAGCCCGTCGGCTCTCAAGGCATTCTTCAACATCATTGAGAGGTGGAAGGTGCGCGATGAGGATGCGCGCCAGCTTCTCGGCGGCGTAACGAACGGGCCCTACTACGAGATGAAAAAGAGCCCGGAAGGCCGTGTGCTTGAGACCGACAAGCTGCTCCGCATCTCCTATCTCGTTGGCATCTTCAAGGCGTTGAACATACTCCACGACAAAGAACTCGCCGATGAATGGGTTCGCCTCCCGAATACCAACCGTGTCTTCGGCGGAAGTGCACCTCTCGCCTATATGACGAAAGGCGGCGTCCCGGCCATGCAGATGGTGCGGCGGTTGCTCGACGCACGCCGGGGCGGCAGGTGAGGAAGCTGCCGCCGGTATTGCTCGTCCGCCGCAATGACACGCACCGTCTGATACCTTCGAAATACACCGAAGGCGGCTCGAGCGTGCTCGCACGCATCGCCGATGACGACACCCATCTTGCCGATATTTTCGATCTCGACAACGCGACCAATGACCGGTTGCTGGCGGAGAACGAACTGTTGCCGGGGATTGGCGTACACGAGCTCGTGTTCGGCCTCCCCAATTATCGGATTGTCAACGCAGCGTTCACGCATCCGCATCCTCTTGGCAGTCGCTTCAATGGTCCCGATCGCGGTGCCTGGTATGCCGCTTTCGAGCTCAAGACCGCGCAAACCGAGGTCGCCTTCCACAAGACCCTGGAGCTCGCTGAAATCGGCCGCTTCGTCGACGATGTCACCTTTGATGATTATGCGGCGGACTTGAGCGCCGAGCTTCACGATCTCCGTGACGCCCCGGCTTTTAAGGACTGCCTCGATCCCAAGAGCTACGTGAAATCACAGGCTCTTGCCGAGCGATTGCTCGAGGCCGGCTCGCTAGGCGTGGTCTATCCGAGCGTTCGCCGTTCCGGCGGAACCTGCCTCGCGTGCTTCAGGCCGGCCCTTGTCATGAATGTGCGCAAAGGAGCCACCTATCGCTTTCGCTGGAACGGCGATCCGACACCGACAGTCAGTACCGCCCGGTGATATCGGCGGCGGACCTGCGCGCCCGTTTCGAATTGGCATCGATGACAAATTCGCGCGCGCCCATGCCCTGTCGCCCGTGGCAGCTCACCGTTATGAGGAGAAGGAGCAAATTCGCGGCTGCGGTTCCTCAACCTTCGGCTAACCGCCGATTACTCTTTGGCGCTCCGGGCCATGAGCCAAAACAAGCAAGAGACGGGTCGCCGCTCGGATCATTCTTGCGGCACGCCGACCTGCCGAAGGGCTTCATGTAAGCGCTTGAGGTGCGCGGCAACTTCAGCATTAGCCGGCTCGGGGAGAGTCTTTTGCAAGGCGCTGACGGAGAACCCCGGATCAAGCGCCAGCCCCGCTTTTGCGTGCTCTTGCGCCTCGCTCATCCTTCCGGCCATCGCCAAAGCGCCGGCGAAATAGAAATGCGCGAGCGAATGGTTGCGGTTTGTTTCGACCGACTGCTGCAGCCACGTCAGTGCCTCTTCGTGGCTGCCCAGGGTCAATTTGGTAGCACCCGCGATGGCCATCCACTCATAGGCATAGGTGTCGCGGGGGCTGAGGCGCAACGCTTCGCGAATATGGCCTTCGGTTTCGATCCCGCGTCCCAATCCCGTCACCTTCGCCATCCCGATCACGGCGTGCGCGGCGGCGAAATTGGGATTCAAGGCCAAAGCCTGCTCGCATTCGGCGATCGCCTGCGTCGGACGATGGGTCGCGGTATATACAAAGCCTAGCGCGTAGTGAGCTTCAGCGTGATCGGGGGCGATCGCAAGAGCCCGCTTTGCCGCCTCTTCGGCCGCCACATATAGGCTGGCGCGGTCATCCGGATGAAAGGTAAGGGCGTAACCCACATCGACCTCTGCCAGTCCGACCAACGCCTCGACGTTATTCTTGTCGAGCGCCAGCGCGCGCTCAAAAAAGCCGCGTGCTTGCATCAACAGTTCTCGGGTGGCCCCCTTGTTAAACGACGCCATGCCCTGAAAATAAAGATCCATCGCATCAGGATTGGCCGTCCGTTCCGCCCGGCGTGCCTCGGCGGCGACGAGTTGCGCATTTATCGCGGCGGCCAATCGCGCGACGATCTCGTCCTGCATCTCGAAGAGATCGGCAACCGGCTTGTCGAACCGTTCGGCCCAGAGATGCGCCCCCGTTTCCGCCTCGACAAGCTGCGCGTTGACGCGCAGACGATTGCCGCCGCGTTGCACCGAACCCTCGAGCACGTAGCGGACATTCAGCTGGCGGCCGATCTGCTTTACATCGAGGGCCTTGCCTTTATAGGTGAAGGCGGTGCTGCGGCCGATGACAAGGAAGCCGCGGATCCGCGACAGATCGGTGGTGAGCGATTCCGTCACGCCGTCGACGAAATATTCCTGCTCCGGGTCGCCCCCGATATTGGCGAACGGCAGAACCACGATGGAGAGACGCGGCGCGGAGGAGGTGGCGGTGGCCGGGACAGGTTCGCCTTGGCCGGGCTGCTCACCCGTCCGCCCGATCGCAAAGACGCGCACCGGCTTGGCGATGTTCTTGAGTTCGTTGTCGCCGAGGTCGCTGAAGCGCTCCGCGATCTTGCCGTCAACCTGCTCATGGGCCGCGCGTGAGAGATAGATACTGCCCGGTTCGGCAATGCCTTCGAGGCGTGCGGCGATATTGACGCCGTCACCCATCAAATCGCCGTCCTCTTCCTCGATCACGTCGCCGAGGTGAATGCCGACGCGAAAGAGGATTTGCCGCTCGGCAGGCAATGCGGCGTTGCGCGCCGCCATGCCGTCTTGCACCTCGATGGCACACCGGACGGCATCGACCACCGAGCGAAACTCGATCAGGCTGCCATCGCCGGTTTGCTTGACGACGCGGCCGCGATAAGCCGCGATCACCGGTATGAACAACTCGCTGCGGATGGCGCGAAGGCGCGCGACGGTTCGCTCCTCATCGGCTGCCGCCAGCCGACTATAGCCGGCCACATCGGCGGCTAGGATCGCGGCGAGTTTGCGGGTCTCGACCATCGCGGAATCGGGCTCAACTGAAGAGCATCATAACAAGGCATCCTCGCCCGGGAAATCGGTCCCAATCGTTGCGAAGGTCGGTTCGGGCGCTCGCTGTTGCGGAGGGCGATAGCTTGCGCTTGGCATCCTGCGGCCCCGCCATTGGGCGCCACGGCTAGGGACGCCCGAGGGGCCGGGGGCCCGCCCTTAGTAAGGCGGTGCCTTGCGCGCCCGCTGGTGCCTGGCTGCCTCGGTCCACCAATCGAGATCGTCGGCGAATGTGGCGAACGAACGCTGAAGCGCGGCGCCACCGTTACCAATCGGCGCGCCGTCTC
>JASHOB010000232.1 GCA_030041335.1 Alphaproteobacteria bacterium
GTCGGGCGAAGCGCCCGGACCGTCATATAGTTTTGGTAGACGATCTCTTGCACGGGATCGCGGTAGGCCAGCACCGTGTTGAAGCTCTCCCCGATCGTGCGGATCTGGGGCGGCACCGCTTCGCCCTTTACACCCAGGTGCAAGTCCCAATAGATGTCCCAATAATAGTCGAGATAGTGCCGCATGAATGGCTTGTCGGCGTGCTTCGGGTCCAGAAGCTTGTCAAAAAACTCGACGACTTTAGCCTGGTACTTTGGACCGTACAGGTCCGGTGTGACGGCGGTGAAGTAGATGCGTTTGCGCAGGTTATTGTCGCCGCGATTCTCAAGCCCCTCCAAGAAGACGGTGACGCCGTCCGAGGGAGTAGGCCTCCAATCCTCATAGAGCATCCCCAAAAAGTCATAGGGGATCGCGTTCTGCTTGGTCAGTGGCAAGTCAATCATTGGCAGGATCGGTCGCTCGCCAGCAAAAACGCTGGTGAGATAGAACGGCACGATCACTTTCTCAACGTATTCCTGGTCGAAGTGACTCGGGATCGAGGCTCGGAATTTGGCCAATGCCGCAGAGAGATCCGGAGACTGAGGTGCGGCGGACGCGGAGGTTGCTCCGACCGCAAGAGCGGCCGCGCCGGCGCCGAGAAGAAGGGCACGCCGTCCGACGGCGACTTCGGCAGGAGCATCTGCGGTGCTGCTAATGCTGTTCGATGAGTCGGCAAGCGTATCGGATCGCTCTTGTTCAGACATGGCGTCAACCCCCAGGTTTGAACTACTTGCCAGAAAATCGGACGAAGGCACCGCTCTCTCCTCAGATTGAGCGACGTCTGGATTCAAAAGTCAGCTTATCAAGATAACGCGACATAATTTTAGACACGGGATGAGAGCAGACGCAAGTGAAGCTAAGCGCCGTCGTGATCGCAGAAGGGATCACCACCACCTCCGCCGGAGCCTGGATTCGGCGGTATCGGTCGCGGTGTCGAGGGCATTACGATCCGCGCGCCTTCACTGTTCCGTCCCTGATCTCATCACAACCCGACATCTCCGCCCGCCGCAGACTCAAATTCCCCCAGCGCATCATAGCGGTCCTCGGCGTCGTCCTCGAAGCCACGTGACGAGGTGGCTCGGCGCGTCCCGACACGCGATCTATGTTCGTCGGCGCGAGGGCTGACAGAACCGGCGCAGGGAGCCGCGGGTGGAAGCGGAGATCGACGCGATTGGAGGTGGTGGAGCACAAGCCAGCAATGGCGATGACACCTGCGAGCCGGGCACCGACATGGAGCGGATAAGGGATGGAGCGGATAAGGGGAGGCAAGGGTCAACGTCGACAGCCACCCGTTCCGGAAGGGATCACCGCGGTACGCCGTCCCATGGTAGTCGCGGTGTCAGGCGCCGAATCGCTGTTCGGCCAATTTGGCTTCGGCTGTTCGAAACATGACGCTCGTGGTGAGCGGCGCTGTAAGTTGTGTATCTTGCGAAAGTAGGGTTGCAGTCTGGGTTGCCATCTTAACCGGCGGTGCAGGGAGAGTGGGCACCACAGTCGTGGTCGCCCGTCCCACTGGCTCTGACGACGCGCGCAATTTATCACCCGCACCCGCACGTGGCCGGTGCCGTGATCAAGTGCCCAGCGTAGTACTACCAAAACTGCCGCAGCGTAAGCCGGACGCCCACGGCATTCGGTTCGCTTTCCGGCTTGGCGACCACGGCCTCGGCGTTTAGCACGATATCGCCGCCGTTCCACAGCTTCGCGCCCAGACCGGCGCCCAGGCGGAGCGTGTCGGCGGCGTTGCGCTGCGGCGCGCCGTCGATGCTCGTCTCGCCCCCGACATCATAATAGGCGTCGGCCGACAGCCAGAGGCGGGAAGTGACGTTCCGGCTCGCGTGACCTTCTAGGATGAACAGTGGACGCTGCGTGAGACGGCTGGCACCGCCGGCCTCGAACGCATTGTTGGCGGTGAAGGTCGCAACCGTCGCGTAGGTCTCGAGCCACGTCCAGCCGCGGTCTGGCGTGTAGCTGTAGTTGACCGTCGGGCGGACGGTCCATCGGTTGGCCGACGGATTGAGGAGGCGGCTCGGTTCATAGTCGCCCAGCGGCGTACCGATATAGAGGTGAAAGCTCGAGAAGGTCTGCGGCACAGCGGCGGCGAACTCGGCGCGGCTAAGCGCTGGCCCGCCAAAAATGTTGATCTGCCCAAGAAAGCCGACGTTAGAGAGACCGCTGACCGAGCTCGCGCCGGACCCCAAGCTGGACGCAACTCGGACATAGGGGAGCACTGCCGAGAGACCGCCCACGCGCCCCCAGAAGTCCATCACCCGCGTGAGGACGAGGGACTGCACCAATACGTTGGTGCGGATGGGCGCGGTGACGTTGAGTCCATCCTCGGGCGTCACCGATGACTCGTACTCCGCATTGTAAGACGCCAACCAGCTGTCCACAGGGGCATTCAGGTAATCCCGAGCCGAGCCAGCGGCCGCGTGACGCGGCACAGAGCAAATGCTACCTGCGACGCACAGTATGGCCGCCGCGATTCGAGCACCCTTCGACCATAAACCCAACTGGACCCCGTTACACGTCGTGGCAAGGGGCAGGGTTGCGAGATTGTTCAACTGTATCACCTCCCCCTCGGACCGACATTGAAGATCGTGTTGTTCTGGAATGGTATTGTCGCCGATCGGATTTCGCAATCTGTTAGGGACTGCCGCTTCGCTCTGGCCAACAGTGTCATGGGTTGCCTAGGCAATAGTCTGCAGAAAACCCAGGGCCAACGGCCGGAGTGTCCGCAACCGGCTGCAAGTCCTAGGCAGAAGTCCACGTCAAAATCGCGATTGCCGCCAAGGCAACGAACATCAAACGCCACATGTGCGCGCCAGACCCTTGATTGCGATCGGATCCGTCCAAGATAAACTAGCTAGCGGGTCAACCCGATGCACGTTCCGTCCAAACGGCCGTCCGACATGGCCCGTACGTGTCCGTTGCGATGACGGAGTTGAGTTAGCGACCCACAGCGACTCCGAGCCGTGCACTCGTCGCGGCGATGCGCGCGAACGCGCTGCGCATTATCACCCGGCGGGAATGGTTAGAACAGGCGCTTGCCCGGTCGGGGTACTCTGCACCAGGGCGACCAGAAGCCCCAGCACTGTATAAGCAATCTTGGAGTTGAAGTCGGTATCATCGATCCAGAACCACACCTCTCCGTATTTCACCGCTGTGGCTGCGCTCGGTGGCGCTGTCTTGCCCGAGTGCACCCTGATGATGGGATTCTGTCCAAGTAGTGTCGGAGGGGGTGTGTATATGGTCCGCCCGGTCGCAATATCCTGGGGGGGAACTTCGATCTCACAGCTTACTTGCGAGAGGATAGCGATAATAGGGCGGGTGAGTATCGCGATTTGGCGCGGCCGCGACGCGACACGGCCATAGACGACCTCTGCCTCGGTCTCGCCGGGTGCCATCCTGAGCAGGCGGCGCGTGCGCGCGGCGGTGACCCTCGTGTCAGAATCGTCTCCATCCGCGATCCCGAGAAAGACTTGATTGCCATCCTTTCTACGCACGAAGCGAACCGTCAACAGGCCGCGCACTTGGAGGCGGCGCATTCCGGCAAGCAGTTCGAAAAATTCGGGAGAGCCGGCACTTTCCTCGCCACGGAGAGCGACAGTGTTCTGGAGTCCCCCCACCGATTGAACGCCGAGCCGGAACAAGACGTCGATCGGCAATCCACCCTGTGCCAGCGGCACAAGATCGGCCGGTGACGGCGGCCGGATCGCCGTCCGCGCCAAATCCTCCCCGGACAGTGGCGAGAAGGTAATGGTCGGGCTATCCCTGAAGGTGACCGTGCCAAGACCCGTCGCATAGTTGCCGGGTCCAGCATTCGGGTAAATGTTCAAGCCAAGTTCACCGTGCTGTTCAAGCATATAGCCCGAAACCACCTGGTTGACTGAAAGGAACGTCGGGGCCTCACCGTAACGGAGTCGAACGATATTTAGCAGGGTCTGCCGTTTCTGTGCTTGCAATATGGCTTGGGCGTACTGCAATTGGTCGCGGCCCAAACGGCCCGGGCCGATACCCGCGCAACCCAGCAAGCCAATGGACAGCAGGGCGAGGACGGGAAGAATGCGACGGCGACAACGCGGCGTCACTAGGAACGCCCCTTCGGACTGTTCCCACCACAGCCCATGCCCGCTCCCCCATAATGCGTCCGTTCCACCGCATTGCGAAGGCTTGCTCCGTCGGAAGCCCACGGGCCACGAAACACTCATGCGCGTGGTTCGTCGTCTGCTTGACGAGAACCGCGATAAGGCGTCGGCAGGTTTGTTGAAATCACTGGCTATTGTCGGCGAATAACAATCTATGACGGGACGCTAGAGGCGGCTCTACAATGAAGCTCGCTGATTGTATCGCTTGCTTGCCTCCCGACAAACGCCCAAAAACTCTATACCTTCGATGGGCTCAAACGCAAGCTCGGCGCGCAGCTCACGGTCGCATGTCGACCATGAATGACATGTCTGACACGATGAATTCGATCGACTCCATCGACTCTGCCCTGTCACCATGGCGTCTCGTCCTTGTGCATGAGGCGTTTGCCCTTCATTTCCCAGGGCAGACGCGCTTCTTGCGCCGGTCAAGAGCGGAAAAGAAAGGGTACGACGTGCCTTCGTGGTTGAAGGCCGTGGTGGTGGAAGATGCAAAGTGGAACTCGGGCGACTCTGGTGCGCCCGTGGGGGCGGCAGCTATGCGCATCAGCCTTGCCAGGATCGGATGTGTTTCATAAGCCTCGATTCTCGCTGGACGACCGATTTCGATCCGACCGCTCCCGAGCACCGCATGATCCCGATTCGTACGATCAAAGCGCAGACGCCTTACGGGCTCGTCGACCGGCTCACGCGCGGATGCTTGGCTTGTTCATCATTGCGCTCGTCTGGCCCGTCCAGGAGTAGCGACGGATGCCCAAGCGCGCCGCGGTCGCGTTCCATCGACAGTTGCGGTTGTCATCGCATTTGCCTCGCCGGTCGTTCGGGGATTTGCACGAGGGCGATACATTTGACGGGTCGTCTCGCCCTCTACGCTTCTTGTTTCCGTCATTGCGTCACCTGCAGAAGCAGATGCTGGTCAGACGCTATCTTCTTCAGCGGATGGTGATGAATGCCAGCTAGGATCTCGGTCTCGGTCCCGGCGACCAACGAGGTTGCCAATCCCGTCCAATGACGGCAACGACTGCAGTACCCTGGTCGGGGACGACGTGGGACCTGCTCGAGTCCTTCGCTTGTGGCATTTGGGGTGTTCAGGCGGTCTGCCATGGCGACAATGGTGCCATTCCTTTGCCGTCCGCCCCATGCCATCAACAGCGATTTGGACGAGCTTAGCCTCACAAAATCAGCGACTGGTACGCCGAAAAATCTCAAAACCAACCTCCAATCGGCGAAGTCAGGCTAGACTCAGCCAGCGATAACGGACAGATTGGGGGGGCTGCTAGGCGGGGGGCGAGTGCGCATTCGACCGGACGCATTTGGTGCCTTGACTGTGCTGCAGACACGGCTCCGGACAACGCGAAGCGCCCAGTTGGCAAGGGTGCTTGTGGTTCTTCTTGTGCCCGCCGTCGCGGGCTGCAGCGGGCCGACCCGCCTTCCGGCAGTGCCGCCGAAGCTCGAAGAGGATGTAAGCGTTCTCGGCACGCCGAACGCCCGATTTTGGGCCGACACGCAGGGGCCGGCGATGGTGCAGGAGGCGATGCAAGCGCTGGCGCGTCAGCGCACGGTGTCGGGCACGGCACCCAGCCAAGCAAGCTATCTTGCGGTATCAGGAGGGGCCGACGACGGCGCGTTCGGCGCCGGGCTTCTCGTCGGCTGGACCGAGACTGGAACCCGTCCGTCCTTTATGCTTGTCACAGGCATTAGTACAGGCGCCCTGATTGCTCCGTTCGCGTTTCTCGGGCCGGCGTACGATGAGCAGTTGCGGGCCGTGTTCACGACCATTGGGCCCGACGACGTCTTTTTGCGACATTGGCTGGTCACGGCGATATTTGGCGATGCGCTCGCGGATACCTCCCCTCTGTTCCGGCTGATTTCGCATTACGCCAACCAGAGCATGCTGGACGCGATCGGCCGCGAGTACCGGAAGGGGCGGCTACTGCTGATCGGCACCACCGATCTCGACGTGGAGCGTCCGGTGATCTGGAACATCGGAGCGATCGCGACCAGCGGCCGGCCGGAGGCGCTGGAGCTCTTCCGCCGCATCCTGCTCGCCTCTGCTGCCGTTCCCGGCCTGTTCCCGCCGGTGATGATCGATGTCGATGCCGGGGGGCGCCACTATCAGGAAATGCACGTGGATGGAGGCGCCTTCGCGCAGACGTTCCTGATCCCGTCATACGTCGGGACGGCGATCGGCAGGAGCGGACAGCAGCCTGCGAACGGGCGCACCGCCTACGTGCTCCGCAACGGGCGGCTCGATCCCGAATGGGCCTCGGTAGATCGTCGACTTCTCAGCATCGCCGGGCGTGCGATCAGCACGATGATCCACGCCAGCGGCTATAACGACATTGTGCGCATCTACTTCACCTCGCGGCGAGACGGTATCGATTACAATCTGGCGTACATAGGTCCCGACTTTACCGTCGAGCACACGACAGATTTCGACACCGCCTACATGCGGGCGCTGTTTGCCTACGGGCACGCGAAGGCCCTGGCGGGAACGGCCTGGACGCAGACGCCGCCGATCCTGTCGCAACCCGATGGAACCGAGCAGCTCGACGGGTACCATGCGAAGGCGGGCGCCGACCTGCAATCGCAGAGATAGCCGGTGTGGGCTCACCTCCGCCTTTGCTCCCGGGCAGCGGGTTCTGTCAGCCCCAGCACCGCCGAGTCCAGACCGCGTGTCCGGACGCGATGCACTATCCGCTCCGGCGGCTTCGAGGATTTCGGGCGCGGTGATGTGCGCTTGAGGAAGTTGAGTGCCCTTTGAAGCCCCGGTGGTCCTGCGAAGCGTATTTTCCTTTATTGGCACGGACTCTTTACTGCAGGGAGCGCCGTCGCGCTACGAGGACCCGCCGTGGCCGAAGCCGGTCCATGGGCCAGGTATGCGAACCGGGCTTGGCTGGATGGGCTCGTGAGTCATGCCAACGCGCGATTCCCCGCCCCCGCCGGGCTCGGACAAGGTTCGCGCTTCGTTGCTCGATCGTTTACGGAAATTCATAAATACAAGGGGTAGGAATGATCGTCATCCCGATCGGCGTTCTCATCGCCATTCTGACATT
>JASHOB010000233.1 GCA_030041335.1 Alphaproteobacteria bacterium
ACGTTACCGATTCTGGATATCGGCGATCTCGACACTGACGGCGACACGCGTGCTGCGTTTCTCGCGCGGTTGCGAGAGGCGTCGCGGGAGTTCGGCTTCTTTTATCTGGTCGGACATGGCATTAGGCCCGAGTTCGCGCGCGATGTTCAACTCCTGGCGCGCCGCTTCTTCGCCTTGCCCGACGCGGAAAAGCGTGCGATCGAAATGGTCAACTCCCCGCATTTCCGCGGCTATACGCGGCTCGGCTGGGAGCGCACCCGTGGCCGCCCCGATTGGCGTGAGCAGCTTGACGTCGGCGCCGAGCGCACGGTGATTCCGCTCGGACCGGGCGTGCCGAAATGGGCGCGGCTGCAAGGGCCGAACCAGTGGCCGGAATCGCTGCCCGCGCTGCGGCCAGCCCTGTTGCGTTGGCAAGCGGAGCTGACCGCGCTGTTGATCCGCGTGCTACGCGCCTTCGCGTTGGCGCTCGAAAAGCCGGAGGACGTGTTCGAGCCGATCTATCGCGACGCCCCCAACCAGCTGGTGAAGATTATCCGTTATCCGGGTCGCGCGTTCGACGCCGAAGCGCAGGGCGTTGGCGCACATAAGGACAGCGGCATTGTCACTGCGGTCCTTCAGGACGAGCAGGGCGGTTTGCAAGTGGAGACCGAGAGCGGGTGGCTCGATGTCGAGCCGATCGCCGGCACCCTCGTCATCAATATGGGCGAGGCGCTGGAGCTCGCTTCCGACGGATATCTCCGCGCCACGGTACATCGTGTCGTGCCGCCGCCGCCCAACAGCGAGCGTCTTTCGATTGCATACTTCCTGGGCGCGCGCCTCGACGCGACGATTCCGCTTCTCGAATTGCCGCCACATCTCGCCGCGCGAGCCAAAGGACCGGAGCGCGATCCGAACAACCCGCTCTTTCGCCAAGTCGGGCAGAATTATCTAAAAGGCCGCTTGCGGTCGCATCCTGATGTCGCGCGCCGCCACTACGCCGATCTGCTCGAGGAATTCGGCATCGACCCAAACGAATCCGCTTCTGCCTATTGAAAGGATTGATCGATGAGCCTTGATACCAAGAGTCCTGAGACACTTGCCCTCCACGGCGGAAATTATCGCTTCGACCCGGCTACCAACGCGGTTGCCGTGCCGATCTACCAAACCACCTCGTATCAATTCAACAACACCGATCACGCGGTGAACCTGTTCGCGCTGAAGGAGCTCGGCAACATCTATACGCGGGTCATGAACCCGACGCAGGATGCGCTCGAACAGCGCATCGCCGCGCTCGAGGGTGGTGCCGCGGCACTCGCGGTGTCGTCTGGCCAGGCAGCGTCGGCCTATTCGATCTTCAACCTGGCGCAGGCTGGCGACAACGTCGTCAGCGCGACGGACCTCTATGGCGGCACGTGGAATCTGTTCGCCAACACGCTGAAGCAGTTGGGCATAGAGGCGCGTTTCGTCGATCCCGCCGACCCGCAGAACTTCCGGCGCGCGACGGACGCAAAGACCAAGGCCTATTACGCCGAAACCCTGCCGAACCCGAAGCTCCAGGTCTTTCCGATCAAGGAGGTAGCCGATATCGGACGCGAACTCGGCGTACCGCTGATCGTCGATAATACCGCGGCGCCATTGATCGCGCGGCCGTTCGACCATGGCGCAGCGGTCGTGGTCTATTCCGCGACGAAATATATCGGCGGCCACGGCACCACTATTGGTGGGTTGATCGTGGATGGCGGCAATTTCCCATGGGACGACCATGCCGCACGTTTTCCCCTCCTGACGCAGCCCGACCCGAGCTATCACGGCGCAATCTGGACGGAGGCGGTCAAGCCGCTGGGGCCGATCGCCTATGTGTTCCGCATCCGCGTGACGCTGCTGCGCGATATCGGTGCCTCGATCGCCCCGTTCAGCGCATTCCAGTTCATCCAAGGCGTGGAAACGCTGCCGTTGCGGTTCCAACGGCAAAACGAAAATGCGGCCAAGGTCGCCGATTTCCTGCAGTCGCATCCCAAGGTCGTGAAGGTGATCTATCCCGGTTTCCAGACCGGGGAGTTCCGCCGCCGTGCGGACGCCTATCTCAAGGGTGGTTACGGCGCACTGGTGGGCTTCGAACTGAAGGACGGCGTCGAGGCCGGAAAGCGGTTCATTGACGCGCTGCAGCTTTTCTATCATGTCGCCAATATTGGCGACGCTCGCTCGCTAGCGATTCACCCCGCCACCACGACTCATCAACAACTGTCGGCCGAAGATCAGCTCGCGACCGGCGTAACACCCGGCTACGTCCGACTGTCGATCGGCATCGAACATCACAACGACATCATTGCCGATCTGGCGCAAGCGCTGCGCAAGGCCTGATTTGGTGTGGCAATTAGTCTATTAAATCGATAGACAATACTGTTAAACTTCATATACTCTTCGGTAACAAAGTGGAGAACTGCCTAAGCAACACAGGCAATGGAGGCGGGCATGGCCACGCAGGGGGCGGATAAGGTGAAGCAGATCATGTCGCGCCGCCGCGCTTTGCAGTCAGCCGGCGCTGCGGGTGTGTTGGGGGCAACGGGGATCATCGCGGCGCCGCTTATCGGCCGCACTGCCGACCTAAAAAAAGTTCGGTTCGGCTGGGCCGCGCCCGCCGCGTGCCATGCACCACTCGGCTATGCGGCCGATAATGGGATTTTCGCCAAGCACGGCATCGATATCGAGTTGATGGATTTTCTCGCGACCGGCGACGACGTGCTGACCAAATACCTTGCGGCCGGCAAGCTTGATGCCGGCGCTGGCTTCCTGCTGGGCTGGCTGAAGCCGCTCGACGAAGGGCTCGACGTCAAGCTTATCTCGGCGACCCATGCGGGTTGCATGCGTCTTTTGACCAGCGCTCGGACCGGTATCAAGACGCTCCAGCAACTGCGAGGCAAGACCATCGCGGTCGGCGCGGTGAACGATGCCGCGCAGCAGACCTTCTCGGTCAGCCTCGCCAAGGCTGGGATCGATCCGTTGACGGAGATCACGTGGAAAGCCTATCCCGATAATCTCCTATCGGTCGCGGTCCAGAAGGGGGAAGCCGACGCGCTCGCCCATATCGATCCGCAAGGTTATGGCTGGATTCATGACGATCATCTCGTGGAGATCGCCAATTCGCAGACCGGCGCCTACCGCAATCTTAGCTGCTGCACCGTCGGCGCCAGTGTCGAGTTCCTGAAACAAGACAAGGCGGTGGTCCGCCACGTCGTCGAGGCGATCATCGAGACGCATGAGTTCGTGGCGAATCATCCCGCTGGGGTGGCCAAATATTATAAGGATAAATACAATCCGCCGGTCTCGCTCGAAGTCTTGACCGAGCTCTTGAGCGTGTTGGCGTATCACCATCATCCGGCCGGCGCGGCGCTCGAGAAGGAGATCGCCGAGGAGATCGAGGACCTCAAACTCATCAAGGTGTTCCGTGCCAACGCCAATGCGCAGGCGCTAGCGAAGAAGTTTTCGTACAACGTGTTCGCTTAGAACGACAGGATGATAAAATCCGTGACGGTGCGTGCGACCGCGGGGTTAGGGAGTGGGCGCGCCATCGCGGTGTTCTGGCCGTTCGGGTTCGCGGCAGCCGCTGGCTGGCTGGTTGCCGCGGCGACAGTGGTGGCGTGGCCGGACATCTACGATCTGGATTACACGCCGCTTCTCGCCTGGATGGAATTGATCGCGGCGGGCTTCCTGGCGCTGGCGGCGCTGGCCGGTAACTGGCTTGGCGGCTTCGGCCAACGGCTCCGCGTCGCGGGACCATGGCTGCTTTTTCTGGCGATCGTTTTCGTGGTATGGGAGTTGGTCACCGCCAAGTTCGGTTTGTTGCCGCGACCGTTCTTCACCGCGCCACAGAAAGTCCTCGCGGCCTTCGTCGACGATTGGCCCCGGCTTCTCTTATGCGTCTATTACTCGTTGAGACTGTTGGCGGCGGGCGTTGTCGTCGGCGCGGTGCTCGGCTTTGCCGCCGGTGTCGCGATGGGCTGGTCGCGTCTTGCCAATTATTGGGGTCATCCGCTGCTGCGCTTCATAGGCCCGGTACCGGCGACGGCATGGCTGCCGATCGCTGTGTTCATCTTCCCGACCAGCTTCACGGCCAGCATGTTCCTGATCGCGCTGTCGACAGGAATGCCGGTCGCGGTCTTGACCTGGTCAGGCGTTTCCGCCGTCAGCGGCGCCTATTACGACATCGCGCGAACGCTCGGCGCCGATAGTCATTTCCTGGTGCTGAAAGTCGCGATCCCCGCCGCCATGCCGCACGTTTTCGTCGGTTTGTTTATGGGCCTGTCCTTTTCGTTCGCGATCCTGATCGTGGCCGAGATGCTCGGCGTCAAGGCCGGGCTCGGCTGGTATCTGCAATGGGCGCAAGGTTGGGCCGCCTACG
>JASHOB010000234.1 GCA_030041335.1 Alphaproteobacteria bacterium
GACACCATGCCAAATGTAGCGCGCAAACCGCGGTCGAGAAAAGATGCGAGCGGGCGCGATCGGCACAAACCGGGAATCATAGCCATCAAGCAAACGCCGTATGTCTGCAGGAGACCAAGGGGTTGGCGCACCACTGTGTCTACTGAGACCTCGTCCGCATTGGACCGGTGAGAGAATCGGCTCACGGTGAAGGCGATGGTTGCGTGACAGGAACAATGCCCGTGATGACTAGCTCGACAGTTGCCGAGACAACAGTTCCATTTGTAAGGCTCCTGCGGTTTAACATGGTCCGGACCCCCTGCCCCGCGGCCCGACGGTGCACTTGCACGGGGGACAAGCCTATTGCTCGGCCAGAGGGCGCGCCGGCCCGATCTGCGGCGAACGCACGGGCTTGGCCATGCCAAAGAAAATTGTGACACCTTGCCGCCACAACCGGTCGACAGCGGTTCGGGCGGCACACCAAAGCAACTATTGATGTCTTGCCAGTTATTCATCACCCAGACATCGCCGGCAGGACTGATTGCCAAATCAGTCTGCATCTGCAGACCACCGCCAACGTAGCCGTTAGAGGGTGATATTTGTTCCCCGGTCTTGAACCCGGGCGGGCAGGTCTAGTGCGGACGCCGCAAAGTTCGACGATTGGGCTCTGCGCGCCGGCAAAGTCGGAGACCCAGACATTATCGTTGCCGTCCACGACCACCGCCCAGGGTCCCGGGAGGCCACCGTCGATAAAGGGCGACCCAGGATAAGGGCTGCCATCGGGTCGCAGAAGAGTGAGGCTGCCACCATCCGCACCACCGGTCTGCCCGGACATGATACGCGACAGCCTCTCGTCGATATTGCCGCCGGTTTTCAGGACAATGCCAAGCTCGAGTAGTTTGGCAAACCCGCGCCACGAACTTCCGAATCGATTGGTAACCCAGACGTTGCCTTTGCTGTCGATGCCCAGCCCGGCGCCGCTGTAGCCGGTCGCGAATGTTGCGACTTTGGTTGGATCACTTGCCGGGAATCGAACGACGTGATCCGCGGCTGCGTTAGTGACCCAGATCCGGTCCTGTTGGTCGATTCCGAGGTGGAAAGGCGATCTGAACGATTTGCATGGTTCGCCGCTAGCGCCCTCGCAAACTAACTCGGCCTTGGCGAGATCTCCCTTGGGGAAGTAGACGAGTTGGTTTTTCTCCACTCCCACCACCCACACGTCGCCGCTCGGTGTCACGATCACGCCCTGCATTAGCCCCAGTTTGCCGCCGAAATTGATGCCCTCCAGCGGTGTTAGCGGCTTGCCGTCCTTGTCGAATACCGCGATGGATTTTCCGTCGTAGCTCGTGAGCCACGCATTGTCATTGCCATCGATCGCAGCACCGAAAGCACCGCCTTGCATGCCACCGCCGGCGAAGCCGGTCGTCATCGGCGACAGCGGTTTGCCATTTGGGTTGAACTTCGTGGCATTGCCTTGCCACAACGAGTCTTGCGCCTGCCAACCGACGGTGAAGTTGTCGCCGACCCAAAGATTGCCTTGACTATCGAACATTGCCTTGCCGCCGGCTCGATAACCGCCGCCGTCGAACTTGAGCGGCAAAACCCAGGCGCTCGGAGGAAGGTTCAGATACGGCATGAAAGGCACCGAACGCATCGTTTTGCCGTCAGCTATCGGATAGAAGTCGTACAGTAGCGCGAACAGCTGCTCGTTGTGGTACCATGGATAACGAGCGATATTCTGCGCGGCGGCGAGTGTATCTTTAGGGGCGTTGCCGCGCGGGACCAAAAACGTCATCCATGCTCGCATGCGGGCCGAAGATGGGATTAGATTGAGGAGGCATGATCGACGTCATCAAGCTGATTGCCAGTGTCGTCGCCTTGACGTTCAAATCGCGGGCTCGGCTCGAAATGGAGCATCTGGTGCTCCGACATCAGGTGATGATCTTGCGCCGGGAGCCCCCGCGTCTGGGCGGAGTAATGGCGCCATATGGTCAGATAATCGGGGATTTTTCCTGATTAACGTTTGCGCGGTCTTCGATTGTTGACGGCTTGTAACCTGGCAGCGTAGGTATTCCCGCGTCAATATAAAGAAACCGCCGCAGTTCGGCAGGTAAAATTCCAGACAGAGATGAGAGAGGGAGTGGGCAATGAGGCGCAGCTTTAAGCTTGGTGCCGCCGCGGCCATGTTGGGCGCGGTCGGAGGACTGATGCTGTCGGGGGCGGCGGTCGCCGCGAACAAGAAGCCGGTGACGATCGCGCTGTTCGTCGCGATTCAGTCAAACCCTGTCGAGCAGATGATCATCAACAGTTTCATGGACGTGGCGAAGGAAGACGGCGCGGCTAAATTTGTCGTGTTCGACAGCAATAACAGCGTGCAAAAGGAGCTAGCCAACTGCAACGACGCCATCGCCTCGCGCAAGTTCGATGCCTTTGCGCTGAAGGCGGTTGCGGGCCCGCCGATCATGGCTTGCGCCGAAAAGGCGCTCAAAGCGCATATCCCGGTGGTCGCATTCGGTGTGCCGCTCGGCCCCAATGCCGACATCGCGAAGCGGCAGATAAAGGGGCTCTCGGCCTCGGTAGTCGAGCCGGCGAACTACAGCGGCATCGCGGCCGCGCACCTGGTGCAGGAAGCCTGCGAGGCGAAGCACGCCCATCCCTGCAAGGTGATCTACACCTATGGCCCGCTCGCTTTCGACTTCGCGGCCATCTCGCGCAAGTTCTTCGAGGAGACGGTTGCCGCCAAGTACGAGAACGTCAAGATCATCGCTGAGGGTGCCAACAACTTCGACCCGAATACCGCGCGCACGTTGACCAAAAGCCTGGTGCAGGTGCATCCCGACGTCGATGTCATCGCGAGCGACGGCGACCTCGGTGCATTCGGGGTGATCGACGGACTTAAGGACCTAGGCAAAAAGCCCGGAAAGGACGTGCTTGTGACCGGGGGCGCCATCAGCAAGCAAGGCAAGGGCTTGATGGAGGCCGGGGAGATGTTCGGCTCGACCTGCCTCATGCCGGTTACCGAAGCCCGTACCTCTGCGGAATACTCCATCCTTGCCGCGCGTCGCGAACGGATTCCGCATCCCGATGTTGAGGTCTGCGAGCTTTTTTCGCCGACCGGAAATACTCCGATCACGGCTGCCAACATGGTGAAATTCACGCCGCAATGGTAAGAAGGCGTTCGCGTTCGGACGAGTAGATCGTGACTGATGTTATCGCCGGCGGCGACCCTGACAGGGCCGCCGCCGGTTCCTCTATCGGAATCGAACTGCGAGGCATCGTCAAGCGGTACGGCGGCGCGCAGGCGCTCGATGACGTGTCCGTTGCCGTTGCCGCGGGCGAGATTCACGCGCTCGTCGGCGAGAACGGCGCCGGCAAGTCGACCCTCGGCAAGATTGTGGCGGGCGCCGTGCTTGCGGATGGCGGCGAAGTGCGCGTCAACGGCCGCCCCGTCACGTTCCGCGGTCCCCGCGACGCCATCCGCGAAGGCATCGCGCTGATCCATCAGGAGCTGGCGTTGGTGCCGGCGCTGTCGGTCATCGACAACGTCTTTCTCGGCGTCGAGCAGGGCAAGAACGGCATCATCGACCGTGCCGCCCAACTCGAGCGCTTCAACGAACTGGCTGCGCGCATCGGCTTTGCTCAGCCGCCGTCGGCACCGGTCGAAACGTTACGGGTCGCGGAGCAGCAAAAGGTCGAAATCTTGCGCGCGCTGGTCCGGAACGCCCGCCTTATCGTGATGGACGAGCCGACTGCGACGCTGACACGGATCGAGGCGGACCGGCTGCTCCAAATCACGCGCGATTTGCGCAAGGACGGCGTCACCGTCATCTATGTGTCGCACGTTCTCGCCGACGTGCTGGCGCTGTGCGACACCGTCACCGTGCTGAAGGACGGGCGGCACGTCAAAACTGTAGCGGCGAAAGGCGAGACGATCGACAGCCTGGTCACCGCTATGCTGGGCCGGGCGATGGATCTGGTGTTTCCTGCGCGACAGCCGCCGCCGCCAGATGCGCCCGTGGTCCTGTCCGTGCGCGGCCTGACGCGGCTCCCCGCGTTCAGCGACATCTCCTTCGACATCCGCACCGGCGAGATCGTCGGCCTGGCCGGCCTGGTCGGCAGCGGCCGCACCGAGATCGCGCGCGCCGTGTTCGGTGCCGATAGCGCGGCCGGCACGGTGGAGATCGAGGGCACGCCAGTGCAAGGCCGCGACCCGCGCACCGGCATTCGCCGCGGCCTCGCCATGCTTCCCGAAAGCCGCAAGGATCAGGGCCTCGTCATGATGCGGCCGGTACGGGAGAATGTCAGCCTCGCGCACCTCAAGGAGATTTCCTGGCACGGCATTGTCAATGGCGCGCAAGAACGCGCACGTGTCACCGAAGTTCTCGATAGCGTCGATGCCCGGGTGCCGAGCGTGGCCATGCCGGTATCGGGCTTGTCCGGCGGCAATCAGCAAAAGACCGCGATCGCCAAGTGGCTGGTCAAGACGCCGAAAGTGCTGCTCGCCGACGAACCGACGCGCGGCATCGATGTCGGCGCCAAGCGCGCCATTTATGAGTTGATCCACCGGCTCGCGGCTCAAGGGCTCGGCGTGCTGTTGATATCGAGCGAGATCGAAGAGGTGCTGGGCCTGGCACATCGCGTGCTGGTGCTGCGGAACGGCCGCATCGTCGCCGAGCTGCCGGGCGAGCGAGCCAATGAGAAAATCGTGATGCGCGCCGCCTTCGGCGAAACCGGCGACGGGAAAGCGGCATGAGCCGGACGGAAACCGCACCGCGGCCCGGCCTGTCGGTCGGCGGCGTCGTCGAGGTGCTGCGCAATTACGCCATCGTCGTGTCGTTCGTGGTGCTGCTGGTCATCCTGTCGGCGACGGCGGATCACTTCCTCACCTGGATCAATTTTCTCAATACGCTCGAATCCGGGTCGATCTACGGCATCGTCGCAATCGCCTTCACCATTCTGCTGATCGTCGCGGAATTTGATCTATGTTCGGGCGCGATCTATGTGTTGACCGGCATCGTCGCCGCCAAGCTTCAGCCGGAACTCGGCAACGCGCCGGCATTGGCGCTGGGAGTGGTCGCGGGATTGTTGATCGGCATCTTCAACGGTCTTGCCGTGACCTATCTGCGGGTCAATTCCTTCATCGCCACGCTGGCATCGAGCCTCATGGTGGTCGGCCTCGGCACCGAGATCACGAACGGCTTTCAGCTCTACATCGCCGAGCCCAGTTTCGGCGTGCTCGGCAACGGCAAGTTCTTGGGCATCGACTATTTCATCTGGATATTCGTCGCCTTCGCGCTGATCTGCGGCTTCATCCTGTCGCGCACCAAGCTTGGCCGTTGGCTGTTCGCGGCGGGCGGCAATCCCGAGGCGGCTCGCCTATCGGGCATCAACGTGCGCGCTTTGCGAATCGGCGCCTTCGCGTTCAGCGGCTTCGCTGCTGGCGTGGCCGGCGCCGTGTTGATCTCGCGCACGGGCACCGCGATCGCGGGCGATGGCCTGGCCGATGTGCTGTTCCCCGCCATCGCCGCCGTCGTTGTCGGTGGCACCAGCATTCAGGGAGGTCGTGGCGCGATCTGGCGCACGGTGCTCGGCATTTTTTTTCTCGAGTTTATCCGCAACGGCTTCAACCTGCTGGAAGTGAATCCGTATTATCAGGCGATCATCCAAGGCGCGATCATTCTGACCGCCGTCGCCGCGGACGCTCTGTCGCGCCGCTCGACTTAATGCAGTGAACGGCTAAGATTGGCGCGATGGAGCTCGAATGAAACAAGCGCTCGATTTGGTTGGTTGCGGGGGCTCGCAGCCGCCTATACCGAACTCTTCTGCGGGTACTGGCCTTTTCCTGTGAGCCAGCGGCCACGGATGGTGACCGGTACGGATCTCATGAACTGGTCGGCGAACAGTTGGACGGAGGCCGGCAATTAGAGCGCCAGATTTCTTCGCCATCCGGATCGATCAATCGGATCGCATTTGGCATAACGGAACCGAGCGCCCGGATGTCGGTCACCACGCCGGCGAGAAATGATTTCGCGCCGGTCAAGCCAGACGCCTTAACCTCCCCGCCACTTAACACGACGAAATCATCCGGCAACCTGCGTGTCGCAAGAAACTCGTATTTCCAGATCTTGGCGGATTTACTAGCCAACAATGTGACCTCGCGATGGCTAAAAGCTTTTTTCTCAATTTGGTGAACGCCGAAAGAAGCTAAGTGGTTGATGACCTTGGCGAGACAATGCCAGCCTCAGCATCAAACAGGCGGAGCTTATCGCATATCTACGGGTTTCTGCCGATCTGTATTCCGGAATACAACGGTAGTAGTTGGTTTGGAGCGTCTTGAGGAGGGCACACGGCCCAAGAGAGTCTTGCATCCAAGCGGATCCTGCCGGTATGGATCGGCCCGACAACCGGGTCATTCAACTGAATGACATAAGCCGCGAGCAGGTGAGCTATTTTCCCGAAACTACAATCGCCCGAACAACAAGTGCGATGCGCTCGCCGCGCGCGCTAGGCCTAACTCGGCCTGAACGTTCGAGTGCAGCGAGCCCATGAAGGGCTGCCCAAAAAGTCTCCGTCACGACAGCTACATCGACGCAAAACGGCGTTACGACTGCTGCAAGTGCTTGGAAGGCGGCATGTAGTTCCGGTCTGGTTCCAGCTTCGGCGAACCGCAAATCCGTCGGAAGGATAAACATGGCCTCGTAAAGTGCAGGATGACGTAGTGCGAAGGCGAGATAGGCCATAGCGACATTCTTGAGGACATTTCGTCGTCCGCTCGATCCGCTTGCCGCTTCCCGAACCACTACCGTGAACTCCCGAAAACCCTCGACTGCAACTGCTGCAACAATCGCATCCCTGTTCTCGAAATGTGAATAGAGGACGGGCTGACTATATTCGATCTCTTCGGCCAGGCGGCGGATCGTAACGGCATCCCATCCTTCGCGCTCTGCGATTACGCGTGCTGCCGCGACAATGCGATACTCGCGCTCAGCCCGTTCCCTACTTTTCCGCTCGGCGATACCCAATCCTCGATCTCCCAGACTCAGAAAGCCCGCTCGCAATTATACCGATGCTTGACAATCTAGCAATGCTATATTATTATATCAACGATAGAATACCTTTCATGGCTAGAATAGGAGCGTGTGATGCATTGGCTTCGCCCTGAGATGGTCCATGCTCTTTCAATCTGGCTCCTCGTCGCCGGCTTCTTTGGCGCGGGCCTCTTTAACGCGATCGGCACGCCCGCGACGCAAAGCGATTTCGCTCGGTGGGGTTACCCGCGCTGGTGGGGCCGTTTTACGGGTGGACTGGAGATGATGAGCGCGGTCCTCATTACGATTCCTGCCAGTCGCATTGTTGGCCTGGCACTCGGGGCGCTAATCATTGCGGCTGCGATTTTGACCGTTCTGCGCCACCGCGATCTTTCGCGCCTCGCGCCACTCAGTGTCTTTGTCGCGTTGATTGTTCTTGCAGAGACCCTGTCTTGAGGACCGACATTGCCAATGGTACGACCCGCGGGTACTCCATTGCCGGCGGACCGCGGCGTCGGTAGGTATCCGACGGATTGACGCCGGACGCCTCCAGCTTCACCTGTACCTCGCCGTGACCTGCCTCCGGCGTCGGCAGCTCGCCCAAGACCAGAACCTCGTCCGCCGCTCCCTGCCGGTCATACCAAACCGCGCGCATGATCCCCTCCTTACGCAACCGTTTCGAATTTCTGTAGGCAGCGGATATGTACCGGACGAGCGGTGTCGGGGAAGATCTGCGGCCAGCCGGTCCACGACACCTGACCGACATAGACGTTATCGCGGGAATCCACCGCGACCCCGTGCGGGGCCAGGAAACTGCCGAGCTCAGTGCCCGCCGGCGTCTTGCAAAAGCGCCCGATCGGCTTGCCCTGGTGGTCGACGATGCTCACCCGGGTGTCCTCCAAAAAATCCGATGTTCGCCGCGTTGCATTGTGGCATGATCAAACGATGCTATCGGTGTCCGGGATTCTTATCCAGGTAGTGGTGCGTCCGAAGACGATGATCCGCTAGCGCCGAGCAGGATCGAGATTGTTCTGGCGGCTCGAATCCCGACCTTGGCCGGCCGCCGATTCTCCAGCAGTTACAAAACTCTGATCCGCTGCATGGCGAACAAAACCCTCATGGGGCAAGGCGTATCGCAATTGAACTCTTGTTGAAGCTGGGAACGTTAATCTGCCGACGCAGCACGAGGTTGTCTGCCGCAAGCGCCCCTCTCGATCGGAGCACCACTAGAAGCACCGACCAGATCGTCTCCCAAGGTCCTTCATCGAACGGCAGTAACGCGTGACTCGCAATTCCTCGCCAGACGGATCACGTTTGCGATGGGGACACTGTAGGCCAGTCGCTATAGACTTGGGGATAGTCGCTAAACACAGAATCTAGGAGATGCCATGTCCGAAGATGACCTGAAAGTTGAACTCGAGCGCCTCCGCAACGAAAACGCTGCGCTCAAAAGGGGGGCATCTACTGGGATCCGATTTAAGGTAAGCGAAAAGGGGGCCGTCTCAATCTACGGTATGGGGCGCTTTCCCGTGACCTTGTACAAAGAACAATGGTTGAAGCTGCTGGAAATGGCTGACGAAATTCGCGCATTCATTGACGCGAACAAAACGCAGTTGAAGGCAAAGGATCAGAGATGAATGGCGCTGAGCAATGATAGAATCAGCGATCCAACGAAGGCATCAAGATTTTGGATCAATTCCCCTAGGAACACCCTAGGCACCAATAAAATCAAGGCTTACCGCAGTTCCGATCAATCGGTTTTCCACGCTCATCCGCGTGTCTTTCGAATTTTTTCGCGCGTTTCGTTTCAGTTTCTTCCGACCCGGCGCACGTTCTTCAATCGTCGCCCACGGTTACTCGCGACGATTTCGTCGGGAATAGAATAGAGGAAGATGGCTCTTCCCTAATATGATTGATCGACGACGACCGCGCGGACAAGGAACTTGGGTTCCGTGGATATCGCCATGAAGTCCTGGACGAGATGGTCAAGGCGTACATTTGCCTGGAGCGTGTAGACTATCGAAATTTGGTCAACAACAAATCGATACGAAACGATCTCACGAGTTGTGGGGCACAAATACATTGTGCCGAAGCGCTATGCCGCCAGATGATAGACGTGATGCAGACCGCCGAGCACCGGCTCCCCGATAATCTTTCGGTGGCGCGCTTCGCGGATCGGCGGATCGAGTTGAAATATTGCATTTATTCGGCCAACACAGCACGCAGATGGCCTCATTGAAGATGAACACGTGGTGCGACCTGGCGTGCGGATCTGGGTGCTTCATAGCATAGCAGCCAAATGCCCATAATGTGGGCTACAATTCGCAATAAACCCTAGGTAAAACTCATGGGAAAATATCCATTAACCAAGACCGTTCTTTACGGCCTTGTGCTTCTTACGCCGCTTTCGTCGCATGGCTTTCTCAATCCTGCACTGGCGCAATCTTTAGATCAGTCAAAATTGGACTGCGGCAGCGGCGATCCTCTTCGGATGATTCCAGCTTGCACCGCAATCTTCAATAATCCGACAGTGACGGCCGGCGATCGTGCTATTGCGAGCAACAATCTTGCGTCGGCCTACGTCACTCGCGGTAACAACTATCTTTCAGCGGGTCAATTCGACTTGGCGATCGCCGATTACAAAAACGTGATGCCGTTCGACAAACAGGCGGGGACCGCAGGCCTTGCTTCGGCCTACATTACACGCGGGAACAGCTATCTTTCAAAGGGTCAATTCGACTTGGCGGTCGCCGATTACAAAAGCGCGATGCCGCTCGACCAAGAGTCTGCTGCCAACAATCTCGCCTCGGCCTACGTCACTCGTGGCAATAGCCATCTGTCAAAGGGTGAATTCGACCTGGCGATTACCGACTACAAAAGTGCGATGCCATTTAAACAAAATGTCGCGACCAACAATCTTGCTTTGGCCTACGTAGCTCGAGGCAACAGCCATCTGTCAAAAGGTGAGTTCGACTTGGCGATTGCCGATTACAAAAGTGCGATGCAATTTAACCAAAAAGTGGCGACCACCAATCTTGCTTTGGCCTACGTAGCTCGCGGCAGCAGGCATCTGTCAAAAGGTCAGTTCGACTTGGCGGTCGCCGACTACAAAAGCGCGATGCCGTTCAACCAAAATGCTGCGACTGACGCTCTTGGTTCGGCGCTCATTGCCAGGGGAAACGATCATTTCGAGAAGAAGCAGTACGATCTCGCAATCCGCGACTTTGAAGCCGCATTAAAATACAATCCACAATCGGCAAAAGAAAACTTAAGTGTCGTGTACGTGACGATCGCCAATTCTTATTATGTAAAGAATAAATTCGATGACGCCATTAAGAATTACGACAAGGCGATCGGATTCAACTCAAAAGAGATAAGCGCATTTATAGGTCGAGGACTCACTTTTGAGCAGATGGGAAGGACCCAAGACGCGCTCTCAAGCTTTCAGACCGCGCAGGAAATTGATCCGAGTAATTTCTACTCTGCAGCCGCAATAAAGCGGCTCGCCAGGTCACTCTTGCCGGCCGCTCCCAGCCCGGAAATCGCGGCTGAGCGCTGCGCACATTTGACCAAAAAAGGATTAGAAGAGTTCGCGTCGTGCTGGAACGAGCAAATGGCGTCGCGGCAACAAAAGCAAATCATGCAGTGCTGGAGCGATAACCGAGGCGCTTACGGGCAGTTTGCTCTTTGTTCGTCGGGTCTGGCATTGTCGGAAATGGATCGACGGTTGGTAGGTTGCATAGGAAGCGCACGTGGCCAGATTACCGACGTCGCGAATTGCGCCGCCCAAGGTAGAATGACGCCAAAGCAACAGCAGATATCGAATTGCATCGGCCAAAACGAGCGCAATTTCTCCAATCATCAGATTTGCCTTCAGGCGCTAAAGCTGGCACCCGACCAGCAGCGTTTGGCGAGTTGTGTGCTTAACAATCGTGATGACGCCTACGGCGCCGCTATCTGCGTGGGAAGTGCCGGGCTGAACCCAGAGCAAGCCAGAGTCGCGGAATGCGTCGCCAAGAATTGGAGTGATCTTACCCGCGCAGCCATTTGCGCCGGAGGCAAGAAACTGACGGCCGAACAGGCAATCATGGCGCACTGCGCCGTTCAGACGGGTCTCAGGCCTGTCGCAACCGCAGGATGCATAGCGACCCAACTCGCCGTAAATGAGCTCAACAAATGTGTTTCAAAAGGCATCGGTGGCGATGGCTGCTTTGGCAAGAACGACGATGCGGCAAAGACAGTGGAGGAGGCCTGGAGAGCAACCGGTGGCGAGAAGGATTCAATTCTTGAGAATCCAAACCAGATTTTCGGTGACCCTGGGTCTGCGGGAAATCACCCTGCGCAGATTTGGGGTGGACCCAATTCAATATTTGACAATCCGGCTCAAGTTTCCGGAGGTCATAACTCGGCGACCAATGTCCTCGTAAATCACTAGTTAGATTGCGAAACGTATGGAAGCACTTGCCCCCTGGCCCGCCTGGCCGACCGCAGAGCAATTTGCGCTGGTCGACGTTTCCGCGCGTGCATGCCCAAGGGATCATAGCCTGTGATTTCTTGGTCGTCGTCACCGCGACGTTCCGGCTGTTATACGTGTTTGTGGTGACCGAACATCGCAGCCGGCGCCTCGTCCACACAGCGTCACCGCCGATCCAACTTCCGATTTGACGATGCAGCAACTGCGCGAGGCAGTCGGACTTGAAAGCCAATACCAATATCTGCTTCACGACCGCGACAGCATTTTTTCGAATACCTCGACGAGTCGATAGCAAGGCTCCGTGTGCGGGGCGAGCTCGCTATTTAAGGGGTGGCGCTCGTCATCGCGACTTCTTTAGTTCTGCCCGTGACGCCAGGAATTTCGCCATTGCGGCGCCCGGTTCATCGGTTTGCCACGACGCTACGAACGCCTCGATCCCCGCTGCAACAGCATCCCGCAGCGGCATTTGCTCCCATGCCTGCATCAGCCGCTTTTGCCCGCGGACGGCTTGCGGCCAGTTGGTGAGAAGCACGTCGAGCCATTCCTCGACCGCGTTATCCAGCGCCTCTGCCCGCACCACGCGCTCAACCAGTCCCCACCGCGCGGCGTCCTCGGCCGCGAATGTTTCGCCAAGATAGAGGATTTGTCGCGCCCTGCCCCAGCCGACCAGCATCGGTAGCAGCGCCGCCTCGATGACCGACGGAATGCCGATCTTCACTTCTGGCATCCCGAATTTCGCCGACTCGGCGGCGACGCGCAGGTCGCACGACGCCGCAATCTCGAGACCGCCACCCAACGCATAGCCCTCGATCCGCGCGATCACCGGCACCGGCAGACGCCTCACGACATCACAACAGCGGTGAACCCGCGTGATCAACGGGCCCGCGGACGCGACGTCGAGCGCCGCCATTTCGGTGATGTCGACGCCGCCGATGAAGGCGCGGGGCCCCTGTCCGGTGAGCACCACAGCGCGCAACGTCTCGTTGCGGGCCAGGGTTTCGAACGCGGCGATGAATTGTTCCATGAGTGCGCTGTTGAGGACATTGAGTTTACGCTCGTTGTCGATCACGACCCGCGCCACGCGGCCACCCGCTCGCTCTTCGATGGTGGTGCGAATGCCAGTCATCGCGGTTCGACCTCGTTCTTCTCGGACGACGGCCCTTCATCGACCGCGGGGACGCGATGGTTGCCGCCGATCCAACGCGCCACGTCGAAAGTCTGGAACTGCGCCAAACAAAGCGGCTGGAACCGCTCATGCACCGGCTTGCCCCAAATCGGACATGGCCGTGCCGCCTTAGGTTCCTCCTCTGTCATCGGCAGAAGATATAGGATCGATTGCGGCGCTGTCGCGCGGTCGCCGCTCGCCGACGATTTTGATCGAGCAGGCCAACTGCTGTAGGGCCCAAAACATCGTGCGGTCTTTTTTTGGTCATGCTGCCCACCGATAGACGTATTGCAGGCCGCAGCGCACAGGTTCGCCGATGATCTTCCCGTCTGTTCCTGAGCTGCGGGTCGTGGAGCGCTACATGGTGCATGTCGTCCGATCGAGCGGTGCGGGCGGCAGTTCCTCCCGAAGGAGCGCCGGGTGAATTTCGTCGCGGGAACGCTCGCGATTGGGCACGGTGAACGAGCGAGTATGGGTTTTGCAAGTCGCATCACCCATATTGGTTCATATTCGCGATTTTTTCTATATTTTGCGGATAAGTCATTGATCACACTTGTCAACGGGCGGACGCTGACTCCGCCGGAAGACGCCACCCAGGCCGCGGGTCAGGGTCGTCGACCGACTGATCTTGATATTGGAGAGGCAATTCTCCGAGGACCGGAAGCGAAACGATAGTTCCGGCGGGGACCTCCGTCCACACACGGACCCTAGATTGCATCGGCAGCATCGCGCCCGGCGCAGCCTCCGCTATAATCGGGCTCAACACCAGGAGGTTCGACGATGACACAGGCTCCAGCACCCGGGTTCAAGACCAACCCCGACTATCGGATCACGTTCGAGCCGTCGCCGCGGCGCGTGCGGGCCATGTTCAACCGCGAGACCATCGCGGACAGCCTCGCGACGCATCTCTTGTTCGAAACTCGGCACCTGCCGGTCTATTATTTCCCGCGCAGCGATGTGCGGGTGGACCTCCTGCGCCGGACCGAACACCACACCTACTGCCCCTACAAAGGGACAGCGTCCTACTGGAGTATCGCGGTCGGCGACCAGCTATCCGAGAATGCGGTCTGGAGCTATCCCGAACCGTTCGACGAAGTCGCCGCAATCAAGGACTATGTCGCATTCTACTGGGACCGCGTCGATCATTGGTACGAGGAGGACGACGAGGTATTTGTCCACGCCCGGGATCCCTACAAGCGGGTCGACGTCGTCAATTCGTCGCGTCCGGTGAGGGTGATCGTCGGCGGCGAAACCGTTGCGCAGAGTACGCGGGCGCGCTTTCTCTACGAGACCCGCCTGCCGACGCGCTACTACATCCCGCCCGAGGATGTGCGCATGGACCTCCTCGTGCCCAGCGACAAGGTCACGGCGTGTCCCTACAAGGGCACTGCGCACTACCATACGGTCAAGGTCGGCGACCGCGTGTTTCCCGACATCGTCTGGCACTACCCCGATCCGATCGCGGAATGCCCGAAGATCAAAGGATATTTGTGCTTCTTCAACGAGCGGGTCGACGACATCCAGATCGATGGCGTCTCGATGCCGCGGCCGGTGACACCCTGGTCGAAGGATTGGGCCGACAAGGCGGCAAGCGTCCCCGACCAGCGCGGCCCGGTCGGGCGACCTTAAAGCACCCGCGCCGCTATTTCGCTTGACTGACGGGATAACCAGCATCTGCTGCCTTGGTAGAATGGATGTGGGGAGAGGCTAACCACCTCAATCCGACGAAAGTGCCTCGACCATGTGGTTGTCTTCGGCGAACACATATGCGCAATCTGCTGCGAACCATCGGGGGTGGCGGGATTAACCGGCATCCCGTCGTGGATTTTGGCCCCGTCGAGACTGAAGGCTAATTCGTCCATAAGGTTCGGCCGACCAGGCTGGCGCCGTTCCGCAGAAGACGGTCGACATCTGGCGCGTTGCGCATGGCGGCCGGCTGAGTGCGGCGCCAATGCGAGTTGCCAGCGCCAGTGACCTCGCCCGCAACGTCGATCAGATCTTTAACGACAAAGTTCGTGCCGCCGAGGGGCCGCTCCGCCGCCCCGGCGACGCGGGCCGGGTACGAAGGCGCCGCAAACGTCTCGCTCTCATTGCCGGTGATCGCCATAACGGTGCGGGGATCGCGACCGGCGTCGAGCAAAGTTCTTGGTCGCACTACGGCGCCTATAAACCCTGTGTAACCCCGCATAAGCGCCGTCGCCTTGGTGCAGGCTGACGTGTTCTCGGATGCCGAATTTATGCGCCATCTTGAGCATGAAATTCGGCGGACGATATTTGCTCTCGCAAAAATTGCCCGCCAGCAATCGATGGCCCGGCGCCGACCGATTGCGCCTTGCCGGATTGGCCGTTAATTTCAACGTCTCAAGCCCGCCCTTGATGCCCGGGGTCATGACTTCGGCCATCGCGGTGTTGATGGCGTAGCCGGCGCAATTATGGACCAGCTTCGCGATGGTACCTGAATCGATCGGTCTGGTATAACGGGCCTGATCGGATGGCGGCATGCACCTTCTCGTGTTTCTTGAAGATCGCTTCGTCTCCGCTGATCCACAAAGCGAGTTTGCCGCTGGCGTCGCCCGCGGGGCCGCCACCCGCCGGCGCGTCGAGCATATGGGCCTGCCGCTCGGCGAAGGCGGCATGACTGCGCTTCACCACCGCGAGCGAATTGGTCGAGAGGTCGAATAGACCAACCCTGGCCGGACGCTAGCGAGCATGCCCTTGCCGCCGAACACGGGGGCCCTCGACTCCGGGCGGACCCGGCAGCGAGGTGACGACGACATCGGCTTTGCGCGCCACGCCCTCGGGCGCTTCGGCCCAAGCCGCGCGTTCCGCCAGATACGGATCGGCGGCGGTCTTGCGCATGTCGTGGACCAAGAGCGGATAACCGGCCTTCTGCAAATTGCGCGTAATGCCGACCCCATGGTACCGAGGCCTATGAAACGGACGGTGATCTTGTCAGTCATCGTCAACCCCGGCAGCCGGCGAATCCGGCCGAATCATTTTTCAACGGTCCGCCGCTCGATTTCGAGCAGTGTGTCGAGTCCGACCGTTTTCATGATCGCTTCGTAGTGGCTCCGCCAGTTCGGGATGGTCGGATCGGTGGCGCCGCGTGCGATGCTGGCATAGCAACGGAACAGGGCCTCGCGGAGGGCGATCAGCGGATTGACCGCATCGATGATGAGGCGGAAGCCGAGTGACGCCATTTCCGCGAACGAAACGCCGAGACCCGCGGTGCCCATGCCGGGCCCGATCATAAAGACCAGGGGCGGACCCAATCGCTCGCCGAGGATTCGCATCTGCTCTGGTGAGGTGGGAAATGACAGGATCATGTCGGCGCCGGCCTTGCGATAGGCCTCAGCGCGCGATAGCGCTTCATCCATGCTGTGCCGCGCGGCGTTGCTGCGGCCGATAATGACGAAATCAGGCGACATCCGCGCCGCGACCGACTCCGCGATCTTCGCTGCCATTAGTTCGGCCGGGATCAGATGCTCGACGCCGATATGGTGGTGCGCACGTTTCGGCATAATCTGATCCTCGATTTCGATGGCGCCGAAACCGGCGCGCTCGGCTAGCGCGATGGTGCGCCGCAGATGCATCGGATCGCCCCAGCCGGCGGCACCGTCTAGTATCAGCGGCGTCTTGCAGACCGACGCGATATCGACCCCCACGGCCGCCATCTCGGTGACGGTGAGATTGGCTTCGGTGACGGCTTTCATATAGCCGAGGCTGCCGCCGCTGAGATAAAGCGCTTCGAAGCCAGCTTCGGTCGCCATCAGCGCCGACATGCCATCGAACACGAAAGGCGCGACAGTGATCTTCTCCTCGGCGATAAGCGGGCGCAAACCGGTCATTCAGATCGCCTCCTCCTGCTTCAGCTTCGATTTCCGCCGCACTGAAACCGAATTTCGAGAGCACCTCGCGGGTACGCTCGTCAAGTTCCGGCGCACCGGTCGACAGTTCTGACCGGGTCTGGGTGAAATCGAGCGGCTGGCGTAGTTCATACACCTCGCCCAGCGTTCGCGACGAGACCGGCTGCGCGATGCCGAGATGCTGTACTTGCGGATCAACGAAAACCTCGTTCATGCGATAGACCGGCCGCCCCTCGGAATTCCGGCGGCGTTCAGCTTTTCCACCCAGGCATCGACCGTATTGCGCGCGGCTGTGTTCTCGATCGGTCCCGTCAGCTGCACGCTTTTCGTCATCCGCGAGTCGCGCGTCGCGAAACCGGGATGCCGCTCATACTCGATGCCGAGCACCTTGAATATCCGCTATATCGATGGCACCGTTGCGATGTTGAAATTGCAGTCGGCGGCCTTGAACAGACCTTGCGGCCGGATGATCGGATGATCGTTGCCGGTCGGCGCGGCGATTTCGCCTTCGTGCAACCACCGTGCTGCTTGAGCTCATACCACGTTATGTCGGCCACCACGCAGGCATCAAGAATATCACTGACGACGGCGCCAAGTTGGCGGTGGACATGAGCGACGAATTCGGCCGCTTCCAGTTGCCGCTGCCGCGGTTCCTGCCCCACGCTCAATTCGACTGCACCCGCAAGGTCATATCCAGCGACCGGCAATTGAACGCCAGTGCCGGGCTGAAGGGTGCGATCATGGCTTGCCCGGTAGCAACACGCTACCTGCAGCTCGCGCGGGCTGATCAGGCCATCGACAAACAGCTGACTGAGCCGAGTGCGAACGGTCCAGTGCTGGCGGAAATGCTGCACGTGAACGGTTGGCTTTTTGACCTTTGCGAAGTGCTGGCGGAAATAGCGCGAAGGTGTCGCCGATTCTTCCGAGGATTGGGTCATGCCGCGGGCCTTGGCCCGTGGAGAGGTGCGTTCGGCCTCTCGCGCTGGTAAGCTTGTGCAATTAGATTCGGGAGAGCCGCCGATGCGCGTGGACCGAGGTGCAGGTCGAGTCGGAGTGGCTCGATTGACTGGCGTCTCTGAGATCGTGGCCGAACCGGTCCACCAACCCCCCCGCAGTAGATCCACCCAACTCCCTCGTGTGTTTCCCGCAAGGCTTCTCCGGCTCGTTGCAAGCAAGTCCCGGTTCCCTCCACCGTCACAAACCCCCAAGAACCATTTTTTGAGCGGACACTGAAGGAGATGAGTAGTCATGAGCGCTCCAAAGGATGATCGCAATTCTGCTCCTCGCCTCACCGGTGGAGCGGCAAAGCAGGAGACCCTGCCGTTTCCGAAGCTGCCGTCAGGCAGCATTGCAGGCCGGACGATGCAGGAGTCAGTGTACAGCCCCAAGCCAGCGCCAAACCGCTTGCCCGCCGACGCGCCTAACATCCTCATCGTGCTAATCGACGACGCGGGACCTGGACTTCCATCCACGTTCGGCGGCGAGGTGACGACAAAGACGATGGATAAAATCGTCGCCGGCGGCATTACGTACAACCGCTTTCATACGACCGCGATGTGCTCGCCGACGCGGGCATCGCTGCTGACCGGCCGCAACCATCATCGTGTCGGAAGTGGCCAAATCGCCGAACTGGCGAACGATTGGGATGGCTATTCGGGGCGCATTCCAAAGTCGAGCGCACTAGTCGCGGAAGTACTCAAAGACTATGGATATAGCACGGCGGCGTTCGGTAAATGGCACAACACACCGGCTGACGAGACGACCGCGGCAGGTCCGTTCGACAACTGGCCAACGGAAATTGGGTTCGAATATTTCTACGGCTTTCTCGCAGGCGAAGCCTCGCAGTACGAACCGCACCTAGTGCGCAACACGACGGTAGTTGAGCCGCCAAGGACACCAGAGCAGGGCTACCACCTTAGTGAGGATCTCGCGGATGATGCGATCCACTGGCTTCGCAACCACAAGGCCTTTCAGCCTGCCAAGCCGTTCTACCTCTACTGGGCCAGCGGCGCGATCCACGGACCTCATCATGTGCACAAGGAATGGGCCGACAAGTACAAGGGAAAATTTGACGATGGTTGGGATGCGTATCGCGAGCGGGTCTTCAAGCGCGCAAAGGAGAAGGGTTGGATCCCACCGGAGGCGCAGCTGACACCGCGTCATGCCACCATGACCGCGTGGGCGGACATCCCGGAGGACGAGAAGCCTTTCCAGCGCCGCCTAATGGAAGTCGCGGCGGGGTTTGCCGAACATGTGGATGTACAGGTCGGCCGTCTGGTCGATGAAATCGAGCGGCTCGGTTATGCTGACAACACGCTGATCTTCTATATTTGGGGTGACAATGGCTCGTCGTCCGAAGGCCAGAATGGCACCCTCAGTGAGCTGCTTGCGCAGAACGGCATTCCAAGCACAATCCGGCAACACATCGACGCGCTAGACAAACTGGGCGGGCTCGACATTCTCGGCTCGCCGCTCGCCGACAACATGTATCACGCCGGGTGGGCCTGGGCCGGCAGCACACCCTACAAAGGGACGAAGCTGCTCGCATCCCATTTCGGTGGCACCCGAAATCCTATGGCGGTGTGCTGGCCGGCAAAGATAAAGCCACACCCGACACCAAGGCCCCAATTCCATCACTGCAACGATCTTGCACCGACAATTTACGAGATTCTCGGGATCACCCCACCGCGGGAAGTAAGTGGTGTCCCACAGGACCCAATCGACGGGGTGAGTTTCGTCTACACCTTCGCCGATCCGAAGGCGAAGGGCCGGTTGCTGACGCAATACTTCGAGATCATGGGTAGCCGTGCCATCTATCACGACGGATGGATGGCTTCCGCATTTGGCCCGCGCATTCCCTGGGTGCCAGGCACGCCGCCCGGGATCATGGAGTGGACTCCCGACGAGGATACGTGGGAGCTATACAACCTGGAGCAGGACTGGACTCAAGCGAATGACCTTGCGGCCCAGATGCCCGAGAAGGTGGCGGCGCTGAAGGAGATCTTCCTGATCGAGGCCACCAAAAACAAAGTGCTACCCATAGGTGGTGGTCTGTGGGTGATACCCCTCCATCCGGAGCTACGCGTGGCGCCACCTTATACGGAATGGACGTTCTCAGGCGATATGGTTCGCATGCCCGAGTTTTGCGCGCCTGCACTGGGGAACAGACCGAATGTAGTGACCATCGATGCCGAGGTTCCGGCCACTGCCAACGGCGTGCTCTACAAACTCGGAGCTAACTCCGGCGGCCTCACGCTCTTCGTTGAAGATGGCATCCTGTGTTACGAGTACAACCTCTTCATCATTCAGCGTACGCAGATTCGCGCAGCCAAAAAGTTGCCGGTTGGCAAGGTCCTGATCGAGGTCGAGACGGCCTACGCGATTGCGCACCCCGGTGGACCACTTAGGATCATACTGAAAGTCAACGGCGAGAACGTCGGCGAAGGACAGGTACCGATTAGCGCGCCGTTAGCGTTTACCGCCAACGATTGCCTCGACATTGGCCAGGCGCTTGGTTCGCCTGTCTCTCTGGACTACCGGGAGAAGGCGCCGTTTAAGTTCAACGGCAAGATCAATCAGGTTTACGTCAGTTATGTGATACACCAAGTAACCTAGAGCGCGAAAGGCGACACACTTATATCGGACAAAGCGCCCGCAGTAGCGCTGGTGCAGCGCCAAGCTGCTTGCGCCATTGGCTGACCACATTGCTGCCACGGACCTATTTTGTGCAGCTTGCACGGAGAGAGCTTATATGCGTCAACGCAGCGGCGCATCCGACGGCCGAATGGAGCGTTCGGCAGATCACCGAGGCCTTTCCCTGGAACGGGCGCCACGGTATCTAATCCGCGGTCGGGATCGAATCTATCGTAGCGTTGTCAAGCGCCGGCTATAGCGATGAGCATCCGCGACAAGCCGATTTCTGGGTGATCGCCATGGCAAACTGCTTTGCCGAACGGCTGATTGGTTCGATCCGACGCGAGTGCGCAGGAAGAGCCAAGTCGCCTTAATGATGCGCGGCGCCGGTCGACTTTTGGCAGCGCGGAATGTTATCGGCGCGAGTTGCCGAAGATGCCGGCGGAGCGCGTTCAAATACAGTGTGTTGCGCGGCGGGGCTAGCTTCCCAATTAACCGGCCCGGTAGTGCGCGCGGATACAAGAGCTAATGATGCTCAGGTCCATAGCCACTCAACAGTTCACTTACTGGTAGTTCTCATTCGGCGTATAGGGCGTCACCGGCGGCGGATAGCTCCAGTTCGGAGCCGGCGGATAGCTCCAGTTTGGAGCCGGCGGCGGATAGCCCCAGTTCGGAGCCGGCGCCGGCACATATGTCGGTGGGTACATGTACACTCCAGGCGTTGCCGCTACACCGACAACAGCACCTGCGCCGCCGCCAGCGGCAGCGCCAAGCGCGGCCCCAGGAAGACAGCCGACGGGCGCGGTGATAACGCATCCGATCGCAGCACCAACGGCCGCGCCGCCAACCCCGTTATAGACGGCGTTGACCGCCGGGTTCGGTGTCTGGACGCAACCGGCAAGGACCAAGGCTGTAACGCCAATCACGGTGACAACTTTCATCTTCGCTCACCTCTCAATTAGTAAATCTATATCGAGAAAATCGGCGCCGCGTTAAACGGCAGGCCGTTCATCATGTTGTCGGCAAACAGCCCCAGTTTGATGGCCGCGTCTCGCCCAGCCGGCATGAAGACCTTCGATGCAGTCATAACCCACCTTCTTCGGCCTCACGCTGTAGAAATAATCGGCAATCTTCCTGGGCTGGGCGGCGGTAGTTATCCGCGTCTCAGGGCCGTCACATCCCCCTCCGATGGCCTCGGCTCCAGGTGCTGCCAAAGACCGGCGCGTTTGAGGCTGCTGCATGCGCCGATTTATTCCTCGGCATCGCCTAATTTATTTCGCCGCGACGCACTCGACCTCGACGAGGAAATCATCGCGCGCAAGCGCCGAGATCACCAGAAGGGTTGAGGGCGGTTGGTGATCGCCGAGAATCTTAGAGCGGACCTCTCGGTAGCCAGCGATGTCCTCCCTCCGCGTCAGGTAGTGGTTGATTTTGACGATGTCCTTGATCTCCATACCAGCATCGGCGAGCACGCTCCGGATGTTCCGCCAGGCCTGCTCAGCCTGTTCCTTGATATCGCGCGAGATGCTGCCGTCAGGCGCGACCCCAACTTGGCCGGCGACATAGACGATCCGGGCATTGGCGGCCAATTCGCTGCCGTGGCTGTAGCCAGTGGGCGCCGCAACGGTTTTGGGATTGAAGATCTTGTTCATCGGTTCCTCCTGGTCGGTGATCAGCCAGCATCCGCCTGACCGCCCCGTAGTCAAGGGTGACCAATGCCGTTTGGGAAGTGGGTTCAACTGCCATTAAGTTTGGTTTTGGTAAGCCGCAACAGAGCGAATCCCAAATTGCCTTCATCGCTGAGGAAGTGTGTGCGGCCACGGGGTCCGGAAGGAGCACCCGCGGCTTCGGCAAATCCTTTGAATTTATAATCCGCTTTTGGTTGATCTTCGTTACCACCGTGTCCACGACGCTTGAAGCCTGTGGGCATGCTCGTAATACAAGGGCAACTTCCTCATTGTGAATGTTATTTTCTCCAAGTCCATTGCGCCAATGGCGCGCTGTTCACGCCAGCCTTGTTGGCCGAAAAGTTTTCCAAAATGTTTGGATATCCATTGACACTTGGTGAAGTATGTCAATCTAGCAATAAGGGCCCCCTTTATCGCCCTGTAACAGCAGGTTGGGCGCATCATATCTCGTGCGCGGACGGCGGCCTGCACCACCTATATGCCCCGAATCTAAAGCTTTCGGTACAGCCAGTGCTCGCGACCGGAACAAGTCACGCAAGCTGATTACAAGCAGTCGAAGTAGTGCAGTCATCGAAGGGGACTATTCGCCGATTCTAAATGCCTCTGCAAGCGGAACGGATTGAATTTGCGGAATGGACAGGTGTCGGCCCGAGACGGCGCTGCGCTACGCGGATTGGGGATGCGCGATTCTTTCATCTGACCGACCCGGATGGCACGAATTGAGCTTTGCGCGCCTGCTGCAATGATGCAGAACACGGAAACCGTGCTCACACGGACGCCATGACGCAGTGCCAATGCGGCCGAGACTGATATATGCATCATCACCAACAAGGAGCTCGCCATGACGGATTTCAACCTGCCGCTTTCGGGGGCAGTCACCCAGTCCTTCCCGTGGACAAACTACTTCACGATCAACCTTGGGCAGTCGTCCGACCCCAACATCGAGAAAGACGCTCTGTCTGTCGCCAGCTACGGTAAGCAACTTGGTCGAATCGGCGAAGCTCTTGTTGTGCTTCTGAAACATGTCGATTTAGGCAAGCTGTCGCACGATGAAGAAGCTGCGATCCGTGATCTGAAAACCATGCTCAACGAGATTGCCAACAAGAAAGAAAAGCACGGTGCGAAGCTGGTACTTAGACCATGACGGCGCCGGGGACCGACTATCGGTAAGCCAGCCACCCAGTTAGCGTTTCACAGGTCGGAGTCGAAAGTCTGAAAGTCTTAATGCAAGGTAAGATCTGGGCTAATTCCGGGGCGACGTCCGTCCTCGGGTTGGAGACAGCCGGGCGGCTCGCGAAACTGGGCGCGACCAGTGCTGGTCGGGCGCGACAGGAGACGTGGCGAGGCCGCCGCGAAGCGGGCGCCTGACGCGTTTCCTGCCCGAGGTTTGGGGTGCACCATACATACACGGTG
>JASHOB010000235.1 GCA_030041335.1 Alphaproteobacteria bacterium
TCGATGTTCACGGTTCTCTTCGCGATCGCGCGCACCGTCGGTTGGGTGGCGCAATGGAACGAAATGATCGAGGACCCTGATCAGAAAATCGGCCGGCCGCGCCAACTCTATACCGGGCCGACCCGGCGCGATTACCCCGCTACGAGGCGCTGACCCGTTCCGGTTCCGCAACCTGCACCGTCACCGGCGCCGGTCGCCACGGGCCGAGCTTGGTCGCGACGGCGGTGATGCCGCCGAAGGCGATCGCCGCCATCGCGACCGCGACAAAGAGGGCGTGCAGGCCTAGACCAAGCTGTGTGACGATCATTAAACCACCCAATCCCGCGATGACCAGCCTCGCCAGGCCCGCCATGACAGGCCAGAACACGCGGCCTGCCCCTTGCCCCGAGAAATAGAGCAGCATGCCGAGACCGACGAGGCCGTAGAACGGGGCGACCGTGCGAAAATAGAGCGTGCCGGTCGCCAATACTGCCGGATCGTTGCTGAAGAGGCCGAGCCAGACATGGGGCCGGCTCGCCGCGGCCAAACCGATGGTTTCGGTGATCAGGGCGGCGACGGCTGCCGCGCTCCAGGCGACGCGACGCGCCCGCTCGTAATTTTTGGCGCCAATATTGGTGCCGACCATGGTTAAGGCCCCGGTGCCGATGCCGAAGAGCAGGGGAATCAAGAGATAATCGAGCCGCGAGGCGATGCCGTAACCGGCGACGGCATCGGCACCGTAGCGGCCGACCATGCCGGTGACGATGGCAACAGTGAGGTTCATCTGGATCGTGCCAATGGCCGAGAGACCGCCGACACGCAATATGTCGCGTAAGAGTCGCCAGCGGATACGGCGATAGTCGAAAGAGAGACGCAACGGGCTGTGACGGGAGCGCAGGTAGGTAACGAGCGCGGCAGTAGCACCCAGATAATAGATCATAACCGCTGTGCCGGCCCCGGCGACGCCGAGACGGGGAAGCGGCCCCCAGCCGAAGATCAGAGATGGCGACAGCGGGACGATGATCACGGCACCGACCAGCGTCACCACGGCCGGCACCATGACATTGCCGGCCCCTCTGAGCGCCGCGGCCAAGAGGCTTGTCAGCCAAATCAGGACCGAACCGGCGAACACGATATTGGCGTAGCTCAATGCCGCCTCGAGCTCCCGGCCCGAGCCGCCCATGGAGCGAAAGAGGGCTGCACCGCCCCACCATTCGGCTGCGGTAAATATCAAGCCCAACGCCACGGCGACGAGGATGGCGTGCAGCACGAGCGCGTCGGCATCGTCATTGCGTCCGGCGCCGAGCGCGCGGGCGACGGCCGAGGAGACACCGCCGCCGATGCCGCCATTCGACATCATCTGCATCAGCATCAATGCCGGGAAGACGAGCGTGACCCCGGCGAGCGCAGCCGTGCCAAGACTGCTCACGAAATAGGTCTCGGCGACGCCGACGCCGGTCTGCACCAGCAGCACGATCAGGGTCGGTCCCGCCAACCCGAACAAGGTTGGCAGGATCGGCCCAGCAAGAAGACGTCGTTGGCGGTCGGTCATCCTATTCCTACGCGGAGAGCCCGGACGCCCATTTGCCGAGGTCGCTGCTCGACGAGCGCGAGCGCGTCCGGAGCAGCCTGTCGATGATGGCAAAGTGGGTCAGCATCAGCAGCGGCACGAGAAATGCCGGGATGAGAATCCAGGGAAGCTCGGTCATGGCGGACGTGTTAGGCGAGGAGAAGATCAGTTGGACGGGCGAGCCTTCCGAGGAGACGACGCCCAATCCGAGAGCGGTGAACAAATCGAGCAAGCCCAAGCTGTTCCAGAGCCAGGTCAACCCGCGCCATCCGTCGTGACCGCGCGCCGCCAGCCAGGCAACAAAGGGCGCGGTCGCGCCAATCGCCATGTCGCCCAAACCGGCAGTGGGCGCGAACGGTCCCGGCAGGCGATCGGAGAGATAAAGCAGTAGAAAGAGCAGGCCCAGCACGCGCACGACATTGACGGCGATCAACGCCGGCAAGGGAATGGCGCGGACCGCAGTGCGGAGTTGCGGCAGTATGGCCGCAAGCAGCAAGGCGACAACGATCGGTGTCAGAACGGCGATACCGAGTGCCGGCACGCCCAAGCCGACGCGGGGATCGGGCACCGCCCTGACGACACCGGCAATCAAAAGCACGAACCAGATGGCCAACAGCCCGCCCGCCAGGAAGCGGGCGCGCAGGCCGGCAAATCCGGCGGGTACCAGGGTGCTTGTGATAATGGCGGCACCCGCCGTCAAGGCCATGGCGCCGATGAGATCGAGATTTGCCATCGTGCCCTCCTTTAGGTGTATATGCATATACAGGGACAAAAAAACGCTAGGCGGCGCGCGTCAACAATTCGACGAGGCGCAGTTCCTTGATCATGGGCGCGACACTGGCTTGCGCCTTGCGCCAGGCCGGCAGTGCCGCTTTGGCGACCGCCCTGCCCTTGGGGGTGATCGAGACAAAGCGCACGCGGCCGTCGGCATCGCCTTCGACTTTGATCCACTGTTTTTTCTCGAGCGGCTTCAAGTTGCGCGTGAGCGTCGTGCGCTCGACGCCCAAGAGTTTCGCCATGCGCCCCATGGGCATCGGACCGCCGCGGATCAGGACCGTCAGCATCGAAAACTGCGTGCCGAGCAGGCCGGTGCCACGAAAGTGACGCTGATAATGCTGCGTCACCGTGCGCGAGGCCCGACGAATGGCGGCACAAACGCAGCCGGCGCAATCTTTGAAGTCGTCCGCATCGCTCATGTACGTGTATATGCACTATTCCCTGTCGAAGATCAAGGGGCGACATAGGGTCAAGGGATGGCGTTGGGGTTTGGCGTCCCCCTATATTGCGCAAGCAACAATAAGTGGGAAGAGTGTCATGACCATACGCCTCCGCTTTGTAGCGATGTTCGCACTCGCCGCGATACTCCTGCCGCTCGGAAATGACGCCCGTGCCGAACAAGGCACCCCTGCCCTGCGCAAGGCGGTCATGCAATTTTATGCGGCCCTTAACGCCATGCTGGCTGGTGACGCCGGGCCGATGGTCAAACTTTGGTCGCGACGCCCGGACGTGACCTATATGGGACCCGACCGCAAATTCTGGCATGGCTGGATCGAGATTGACGCAGACTTCGCCGCCGCTGCCGCCAGGAAACTCGGCGGTTCGGTCGAGCCCAAGGATATCACCATCACGGTCGGGCGCGATCTTGCGATCGTCGCCGATGTCGAAAATGGTCGTCGCCTGTTGAACGGCACGTTGCAAACCAACTCGCTCCGGGCCACCAGTGTTTTTCGCCTCGAGGGGGGTCAGTGGAAAATGATCGCTCACCACGTGGACCCCAATCCCACAATGCCGAAATGAACGAACCAGGCCTCGCCAATGCATGCTTGAGTTGGGCGACGCCGATGTGGCAAAAACCTACTATCTTTGCGGCGCGACGGAAAACATGAGGCGCGCCCGTAATTTTTTGGGAGACGGATCGCCATGAAATTCGGCATCGCCTTTGAACTGTCCGTACCGCGCCCTTGGGGCCGCGAAAGTGAACGGACGGTCTACAACAACGCGCTCGAACAGGTGAAACTGGCCGAAGAATTGGGATTCGAATATGTCTGGGCGGTCGAGCATCATTTCCTCGAGGAGTATTCCCATTGCTCCTCGCCCGAGATTTTCCTCACCGCGGCGGCAATGCTCACCAAAAAGATCCGGCTTGGCCACGGCATCGTGGTCTGTGTACCCGAATATGCAAGCCCCATTCGCATCGCCGAGCGCACCGCCACCATGGACATCATCTCCGGCGGACGCATGGAAGTCGGCACCGGCCGTTCCGCAACCTGGACCGAACTCGGCGGCTTCCGTGCCGATCCCGATCTCACCAAGAAGACCTGGGACGAATATGTGCACGTCATCCCGAAAATGTGGATGCAGGAGCGGTTTTCGTATGAGGGCCAGTTCTTTTCAATGCCGCAGCGAACGATCCTGCCCAAGCCCTATCAGAAGCCGCACCCGCCGATGTGGGTCGCGGTCTCGAGCGCCGGCACCGAAATCGACGCCGCCGAGCGCGGGCTCGGCGCCCTCGGCATTTCGTTCGCACCCATGGCGCAACAGGAGCAGACGCTGAAGCGCTACCGCAAGGTCATTCAGAATTGCGATCCTGTCGGCGCCTTCGTCAACAACACGGTCGCGACCATCAATTTTCTCTATTGCGACGAAGACGACAAACGCGCCCTCGAGATCGGCGGCGGCATCACCAGCATGTTCATGCCGCTGGCGGTGCAATTCCTGCATAATCCCGAAGCCCTGCCGACCCGGCCCGGCGCCAGTCAGGGCCTGCTCGCGGCATTGCGTCATCGGCTCGCCAGCGGCAATCCGCGTGAAGGCAGCGCCATCGGCGATCCGCATCACATCACGCGCGAGCTCAAGAAATGGGAAGCGATGGGCGTCGACTGCGTCAATTTCATGCTGAACTGCGTCGAAGTCGTACCGCAAGAGAAGGTGCTGGCGAGCCTTCGCTTGTTCGCGAAGGAAGTCATGCCGCATTTCCAGAAAACCCCGGTCATAGAGGCGGCGGAGTAATCACATGCCGATGCATCGTTATGGTTCGGGCAACGTCGAAGCCTGGCTTGCCTCCGCGCCTGTCATCGCGACCTTGAAGCCCGAGGCATGGACCTTGAAGGGCGTGCGCACCATGGAGGCACGCTGTGAGGTCGATGACGATCCGGCCGACGTGTTGGTGCCGCCCTCCCTGCGCCCGGCAATGCCCGCCTATGTTTCCGTGGTCGTGAGCCGCATTCCCGAAAGTCCGGTGGGCCCCTTCGGCCTTGCCGAAGTTCGCATTGCGGCGCGCGTTGGTCCGCGCCCGACCTTCTTCCTGCTCAAGAGCTTTTGCGACAATGAGGC
>JASHOB010000236.1 GCA_030041335.1 Alphaproteobacteria bacterium
TTCGGTCAGCTCGACGCGCCGCTGCGTGCGCCGAAAGAGCTGCGTTCCGAGCTCCTGCTCAAGCGCTTGGATCGCGAGGCTGAGCGGCGCCTGGGTGATGTTCAAGCGTTGGGCGGCGCGACGAAAGTGCAATTCGTCGGCCAATATCGCGAAATACCGCAACTGCCTCAAATCCATTGATTTGTTTTATAAATCAATTTTCGTTCATATCAAATTAGCGCAAATCAGTTCCTTGCCGCAATATGCAACCCAAGCGGCGCTTAGTCGGCTGCGAGGCCGATGGCGCGGCAAGATGCGCCAGGGAGGTGCTGCATGAGCGACGCCCCAACGTTCGGGTCAAAAGGAGAGGTGCTGGGTCGACTCGCCGCCGGTCGCGCGGTGCTGACGCTCGGCATCCGGAACGCGCGTACGCCGGATATCGTGCGGATGGCCAAGGGCGCCGGATTCGGTGCGGTATGGGTCGATCTCGAACACAGCAGCATGCCGATCGATTGTGCCGGGCAGATCGCGGCAGCGGCGGTCGATCTCGGGCTCGAAGCCTGGGTTCGTACCTGCGAGCGCGACTACGGGGTCATCGGGCGCGTTCTCGACGGGGGAGCCACGGGAATCATCGCGCCCCGTATCGAGAGCGCCGATGAGGCGCGACGCGTGGTGGCCGCTTGCCGCTTCCCGCCCCGCGGTCAACGCTCGCAACTCGGGGCGTTGCCGCAGTTCAATTTTGAGCGCTTTCCGGCGCCCGCGCTCAACCGGCGCGCCGACGAAATCACAAGCGTGCATGCGTTGCTCGAATCGGAAGCCGGCATTGCCCACGCTGACGAGATCGCCGCGACCGAAGGCATCGATATGCTTCATGTCGGCCTGAACGACCTTTCAGCGGACCTTGGCCACCTGGGCAATTCGGCGCATCCCGATCTGCTGGCGGCTTGCCGGCACGCGATCGCCGCCGCGAAAAGGCACGGCAAGCTTGCCGCGGTCGGCGGGCTCGCGGCGCCCGCACAGTTCAACGACATGCTCGCCGCAGGCGCGGCGCCACTGATTTTCGCGGCGATCGATAGCGATCTGCTCGCCACGAGCCTCGCAGCGCGTGCGCAGGACTGGCAAACGCGGCTCGCCAATCGATAGAGACGGAAACAACCATGGCACACGACATTTTGATTTCGACGCCGATGCGCGCGATCGAGTCGCTGCAGAAGCCGCGCTTCGATGTGCCGGCCGGTGCCTGCGATGCACACATGCACGTCTTCGGTCCAGAGGATCAGTATCCTCGGGTGCCGAGACCGCACTACACGCTGCCGGACGGCAACCTCGAGCATTATTTGCGCTTGATGCCGGCGCTGAAACTCGATCGTTTCGTCATCGTTCAACCCAGTTATTACGACACCGACAACCGTTGCCTGCTGGATGCGCTCAAGGCGGCCGGCCGCATCGCGCGCGGTGTCGTCATGATCGAGCCAGGCATTTCGGATGCCGAACTTGAGCGCTTCCATACGCTCGGCGTTCGTGGCGTTCGCCTAGACCTCTTCAAGCGCGCCGCGCTGCCGCTCGATGAAGTCCAGGCCTACATCATGCAGATGGTGCGCCGCGTGTCGCAGCTGGGCTGGCACCTTCAATTCTATGTGCCGGGTTATGTCGTGAAGGGTTTGATCGACTTTCTCGGCACGTTGGAGATCGATTTCGTCATCGACCATATGGGGTACATGCTGGAGGAAGACGGCCTGACCCAGGCCGATTTCGACAGGCTGCTGCAACTCGCGCGCGCAGGCTATTGCTGGCTGAAGCTCAGCGGTCCCTACCGCATCGCCAAGGCAAAGGGTTACGGGGCGGTCGCGCATATTGCCAAAGCCATCGTGAACCACGCCCCCCAACGCGCGATCTGGGGCTCCGATTGGCCGCACATCCCCAATTCCGACCGCGATACCGGCGAACTGCTCAACCTCATGACGATCTGGGCCCCTGATGAGAATGTGCGGCGGCAGATTCTCGCGGACAATCCTGCGCGCCTATTCGGATACTGACTCGGACAGAGGAGATGATGATGGATTCAAACGGCTCGGTACTCCTGATTGGCAGCTTGCCGCGATTGCCCATCGACGAAGCAATGACCCTCTGCGCGCACGAACTCGGTAGCGTGCTGCCGCGTCTCACGGACGGCGAGCCGGGCGGCTGGGTGAACATCCCGATTGCAGCGCTTGCCCGGACTGAGGGTCTCGAGACGCTGGCATTGCCTCCCAATGCGCCCGCTTACCGGCCGCCGCCTTCCCGCCTTAAGGACGGCATAGTTCCCGCTGATCTCGAATTCGCACCAATCGGCTACGTCGACATCGCGACGAGATCTTATGCCGTTTTCGAGGCGCTCAAAGCCGACGGCAAGATCGGGAAGCGGACGCGCTTTCAAGTCAGCTTACCGACGCCGTTCGCGACACTCGGCTTGGCGCTGGTCGAAGCTGATGTGCCTCGTGTACTCCCAGTATACGAGGCACACGTGCTGCGCGAGGTCGCGGCAATTTCTGCCGCCATCCCGCACGACGAGCTGGCGATACAGTGGGATACGGCCATCGAGGTCGTCGAGGTTTTGGAGCGTCACCGCCCGGATCTGGCCAGAGTGTTCTCGGACAAAGATTGTGCCGCTCATCTCGCGCGTCTGTGTAACGCCGTTCATGAAGATATCGAGCTCGGCATCCATCTATGCTACGGAAATCCCAACGGCAAACACGTTATCGAGCCCACGGATACACGGGTGATGGTTGAGTTCGTCAACTTGTTGGTACCGAAACTGCGCCGACCACTGACTTGGCTCCACATGCCTGTCCCGATCGAACGCACCGACGCGGTTTACTTTAGTCCACTCAGAGACATGACACTGCCGGCCGACACGCAGCTATATCTTGGCCTTGTGCATCTCGGCGACGGCGTCGAAGGCGCGCGGCAGCGCACCGTTGCGGCCAAAACCGTCGCAACTCGTTTCGGCGTCGCCACAGAGTGCGGGATGCGTCTCATTCCAAAAGAGAAGTTTTCGG
>JASHOB010000003.1 GCA_030041335.1 Alphaproteobacteria bacterium
CCCACTCCGTCCACAACTGTTCGAATTCAACCTTTTTGTCGGTACCAAAGCGGATATCCGGCATTATTAGGCCCCTTCTCAAAGCCGAATTTACCGCGACTGAGGGATAGGCAGCCAGCCACACTTGGCCACGCACTCCGCCGCCCATCTGCCGTACGAGTGCAGCCTGGAAGATGGTCTAGCATTTGGCAATCTCCCGCTTGGCACGCTGCACCGCCGGCAATAGCCGCTTTCACTGTTTGAAAAATGCGCCGCCAGTAGCCAATCGCGGGAGGTGGGAATTGACCCTGGCGGCAAGTTTCCCGAGGGGTTGGGGGGACTCATCCGAGATGGGTCCTCGCTCGGGGGTTCAGGGGTCACGCCGAGATGATTCGGCGAACAGCCATCCGCTCATCCCTCAAATTTCGGCTTCCGGGCGATCGACTCTTTGGCGCGGCGCTAGGCTGCGAAGCCAGCAGCGGACGCAGCCGAAATAGCAGATGGCGAAATTTCGCCATCTTCGAGCCCCGGCCTCGTGTCAGTCGCACGATTCTGCTGCGCATGGGGAACGCGCTCAAGTTGTAAAGCTGTTAAGACTTTAGCCATAATTTTTTGCTATAAATCTGGAAGTCTGAGCCTCAGAAGAATCTGGAAAAGAAGGACGAGGCGACGCAATACCGGGTCGGGGTTAGACGGTGCGTGCCATGAATGACGAAGCCTTCTACAAAACCCAGGCACAAGAAGCCCGAAAGACGGCCGAGCAAGCCACCAATGATGAGCATAGACGGGCATGGCTTGAGATCGCCGAGGATTATGAGGCGTTGGCGGATTCGGTAAGGTCTTTCCTAACTCGATGGAAACCCGCTTAAAAAATCTAGGGGGCGCCGCCTTTCTGAATCTCCCTCTTGGCCCGCTCCACGGTCGGAAGCAACTCCGCCCAGTCGTCGGCGGATTTGATCAGATCCGCCTGGAGGTCGGCGATCCTCGCTTCCCATTCCCGGCTCGCGCCCGGATCGCGAACGTCCTCGCGCAACGCCATGCGAGCGACGAGTTCTTGGCGCGGCGATAGGGATCGAAGCCAGCGTCTAAATTTTTGGGTGGCGTAGAGGGTGCGTCGCATAGCTTCCAGTCAGCCGGCGAGAGCCTTAGGCTCCCCCTCGCCAACTCCGAGTGATAGACGCATCACCTCCCGACCCGAAGTGTCAACCAGTCTGAGCGCGTCCGGCCGCGTGTCCCGCGACAGCTTAATGTTCCGAGCAACGCTGCGCAGGAGCGCTACCGCGTCCTCGACGCGCTCGGCGCGGAACTCCCCGTCGTCAATGACGATCGAACCCGCGCGGTTGAACCGCGTCGCGATGAACTCGTAACGCCAAAGCACCAAGTCGTACCCCTACCCGCACCATCGCATGGGCTGGGGCGCGGGTCGAGTCGGGAACAACGCGGTCAGCTCATAGTGCCTACCTTGCCGACCTGCGGCGGGCGTTTGCGTCTAGTAGCCATCGAGAAACCGCCGCTTCTGGCTAAAACTTCTCCTCGCCCCTTCGGCGCACGGCGTCCGGAAAGTCTCGATAGAGTGCGAATACGGCGTCGGCAGCCAATGAATTAACGTCGAAATGGATGCTTTCGACTGGCTCATCCGGCTCGCCACGTGCTCGAACGCCCGCTTGAAGCTGTTGCAATCCATTGGTTTCGATCATGATGTGGAACTCGCGAAATTCCGCGGGCGTCAAGCCTAACTTGGGGCGCGTAAGCCTCCAGGCTTCGATCAACCCCTCGGTCTTCGAATGCCGAGATATGCCGCAATGCGCTCGCCAAACTCGATGTCGGCCACGCCCGGCTCGCCGAGGTCTAAAGGCTCGACACCGGTACCGCTGCCGCTGGCTTAAACGACCACCCTGGAGGATAGGATGAAGGCAATGCCTCGAGGAGCTAAGAAGAGGAGAAGCGGAATCGTCTGACCGGTGATCGCACGGTCTTCGCGCGCGAGAGACTATGATGTTGGACGTGGCCTCGCGTATTGCTACGCCTTGCTCTGTCGCCGTTTATGGAAGCACTCTGGCAGCCATGGTCAACGTCTGAGAGTAATTTGCATGGGTATAACACTGTTCGCTGCGGCACGCCCCGATGGCGGCCGTTCCTTCTCCCGCGACGCAATCGCAGGCGCAACGCTTGCTTCGATGAATATCCCGCAGGTGCTTGGTTATACCCGCATCGCCGGAACCCCCGTCGTGACCGGTCTCTACACCGTACTGCTTCCGCCACTGGCATTTGCAGCCTTCGGGTCCTCCCGCCATTTGGTGACCGCCGCCGACTCCGCGACTGCGGCGATACTGTCCGGTTCGCTGTCGCACATGGCCGATCTGGGCAGCGCCAAATACGTTGCTCTCGCCAGCATGGTCGCGCTGCAAACAGCCGCACTTCTGCTGCTGGCGCGAATATTCCGCCTGGGGTTTCTCGCAGATTTTCTCTCGCGCACGGTACTGGTCGGCTTTCTTACCGGGGTCGGCGTCCAGGTCGGCGTCGCGATGCTTGGTGACATGCTCGGCCTGACCGTGACAGCTCGCGCAACCCTTCGCCAGATGGTCGAGATCACTCGCGATCTTGGCAGCATCCATCCATCAGTGTTGCTGCTTTCTGCAACTGTCACCGGCCTCATTCTGGTTGCACGTTGGCTCATTCCGAAATGGCCAGTGCCTCTTGTCGTCGTGGTAGGAACGATATCGGCAAGCGCCGAGTTCGGGTTTGGTGCGCACGGCATTCCCCTGATTGGCCCCGTCCCCAGCGGCCTACCCTCGTTCGGGATTCCCGATGTCACCTGGCGCGAGCTGCTGAACCTGTTGCCTGTCGCGGGGTCCTGCTTCGTCATGATCCTCGCGCAAAGTGCGGCCACGGCGCGCGCATTCGCGTCGCGTTACGGTGAACGTCTGGAGGAGAATGCCGATCTGCTGGGACTCTCCGCTGCGAACGCAGTTGCTGCGGTCAGTGGAACCTTCGTAGTGAATGGCAGTCCGACACAGACCGCCATGGCGGACGCAGCCGGTGCTCGCAGTCAGTTCGCGCAGCTGATCTTTGCGGGCATCGTCCTGTTGGTCTTGTTGTTCCTCACGGGTCCACTGCAATACTTGCCACGCTGTGTGCTGGCGTCGATCGTCTTCACGATCGCCATTGGCATGATCGATATACGTGGCTTACGCGACATTGGACGTGAAAGCGCCGGCGAGCTGCGGCTTGCCTTGCTTACGGCCGCAGCGGTTGCTGGCATTGGAGTAGAGCAGGGCATTCTGATAGCAATCGGCCTTTCCCTGCTTCGGCACGTCAATCACAGCTATCGACCGCATTCGGAGGTGCTCGCGCCTGATGCGGCCGGTCGGTGGGAACCCTCTCCCGTGAAACCTGGCACGGAGACCGCTGCAGGGCTCATTGTCTATCGGTTCGGTGCAGACTTGTTCTTCGCCAACGCAGACCGCTTTGCTGACGAGGTGCGGGCACTGGTCGATCACGCCCCGCACCGAGTACGGTGCGTCGTGATCGACGCGTCGGCAATCACCGACATCGACTACTCCGCGTCGCGGACCTTGCGCTCGCTCCTGGCCGACCTCGAGCGACGCGATATCACGCCAATTCTTGCGCGCGTCAATCAGTTCCTCCGTGCAGACCTCGATCGGCACGGCGTCACGGCTTCGCTCGGAGAATCGCAGATATTCACCACGCTGCATGAGGGAATTGCGGCGGCTGAACGTGTTGGCTTTCAAGAGGCCGGACATCCGAGAGATGCCGAATCGGCCGGCCCTCCCGCGGAACAGTGAGGCGAAATCCAGCGTTCCGGTTGCGGAACCCGAATGGGTCTGGAAGGCATTGATGAAGCGATATGGAAGGCCAACCAAGCCCCCGCGGTGGTGACGAGAAGGCGGCGATGTTGTGGCTCGGAGCACAAGGCAATCCACTGGCCGGTTTAGAGGCCGGTCCGCGACACATCTTGGCTCAAGCCTCGCGATCGGCTCATCGGGCGAATTTCGAGGATACATGGTCGGCGTACGCGAAACGCTAGGAACGTTCTCTGACTAATGGCGAGGAAAGCAGCGTTGTGGACAGAAATGGCAACAAGATGAGGTCTAGAGCCAGAGCGCGGCGGTCAATTCCAGGCGACACGTCGTCGGACTTCATAGCCGTTCTCCGAAATATGAGCGTCACAACTGCAAACCGCAGGTTTCGAAAGTGGCGGTGATGGTGTGATTATGACGGTCCAGCTTCAGGGCGTCAGCGGTAACGCCTTGAGTTCCAACCGAGCTGTGCCGAAGCTGCCAAGCTGATAGACCGATGCGCCCGCCGCCGAAAACGTGAACGACTCGAATGGCTCTGCCAACATCTCGTCACGGCTAGCTTGCCTAGCTATTTGGTCAGCACTCAGATCGGTCACAACCGCCCCGCAACCCGCGCTAGTCTCTAGTGTGCATGACGAACCCTTCAGCGACGAGGCTTGGTCCATGGTGAGCGCAGGTAGTAGGGCACGGCGATGAACGTGGCCTCGATCGCCGTGATCATGCCGCCCTTGACCTTGAACAGCTCGATTACGCTCCAACTGTGGGGCTCACGATAGATCGACTGTCGTTCGGTGCCATCGGTGAGACGAAATGTGTCGAGCACGCCCTTATGGTCAATAAAAGCGCGACTCATAACCAGACCGCGCATCTCGTCGACGAGGAAATATTCACGGTCACGCACCCGGGCGTTGAAGCGGTACTGCCCAAGACGGAAGCGGCCTTCGACATCGCCGAATTCCATACCGTTCTCGAACCGGGTGCAATTCGGCGCGAACCTGGTACCGCGGATTTCGCCGGTGTTGTTTTCGAGGGTTGAGAAATAGCCATCGGCGAGCCGTACCATTTCCGCTCGAGAATCGCGCTCCGTTGCCTGGAGCGGCCGCGCCAGGTCAGGGTCGTGTGTGAACTGGCGCGGATCGGCAAACGGCGTCGGCGGACCGGAGAGATTGCGTTTGGTCGAGAGCATGTGCTCGATCTCGGCGATCTCACCCCCCTCGATTTTGAGCCTGACGGCGAGAAAGCCAAACGTGTCGAGCATTCGGACGGATGTCATGATGCCGACCTGACCGGTAGCCGGATCGCAGAAAGTCAGCGCCGGTCCGATCTCTTCGTGGACAGTGTCCCAGCTGGCATCGGGAAGCACCATTTCAGCGTTGTTCTCCGTGAAGCGCACCTGCCTCGAAATCGGCGCCTTCTGGGGATCGTGGGCGACATAAGCTGCGCGATAGGCATCGCCGATTTGTTCGAGTTCCAGCTGATCCATGGGTCACTCCTTACAGCAACGCGAGTTCTTTTTCTGGCACCCAGATGCCGTGCACCTGTGCGTCCGACACGAAAGGTAGAATGACGCGTGCGATCGTGCCCTCCTCGAGGCGATTGGCGTCGAGGACCAACAGTTCCGAACGCCGCTCAATATGATTGCTGGCAACGCCGAGAAGATAGCCGTCGCCTTCGGGAGCGTCGGCGCGGCGTGGCACGAAGCAGCATTCTTGGAGTAGGCAGCCCGGTGGCGCTGCGTAACTCTGAATCGTGCCGACGGCGAGGTCGAAACGCCCGTAGGCATTGGCACGAGGTCCCATCACCGATCTCAGCGCATCATGGAGCGGCAATTTTGCATCGAAATAGGACGTGAATCCGTACCGCGTCGGCAGCGACATAAAGCGCGTATCGATCCGGCCAAGATCGACCACTGGCGTCGGGAACAAAATCTCCTCGTGCCAGACCTCGTCGTTGCTGTTGAGATCGAAAGTGAGACGACGAATAAAGGCGCGCGCACCCCGCGGGTTCCAGGGCGAGCCATCGACGTTGGGAAAGAACGGAAAGAAATTTGAGTCCCAGAAGGGCGCCTCGAGGACCACCTTGTTGCCTTCGCTGCGCGCATTGAAGGTGTGCATGAGGCAGCGCTCCGGCCCCTTGAACCAACGCACATCCTTGGCATCACCGTCGCGGGGCAGAACGCCGATAAAGCTGGGCTTGCTCTTGTCCCAACCCCAGTGAATGTGGCCATCGCGCAGCCACTCCGCGCTCGTCACATAGCCGCCGAAGGGGAACAGAATGTGCTTCTGCGTCAGCGCCATGTCATGGATCATACTGACATACGGCACCTTGAGTCGGCGCTCGCTCGCGATCGTGCCATCTTTTGCGACAACGTAGACGAAGAGGTCGTCGCTGGCCGGGCCGGTGGCCTCATAGCCGTACGCCACCATCTCGCCCGAAGCGGGATCGATCTTGGGGTGGGCGGTGAAGGTCTCACTCTTCCATTGACCGCCAAAATCCCACGGGGTCAGCGTATCTAGCGTGAGGGGGTCGAGTTGGATCGGCAGTCCATCCTCCTTGAGCGAGAACAGCTTGCCTGCATGGGCGATCGGCGCGGTGTTGGAGACGGTGCGCCGGTTGGGATGCGCGGGATCGCGAACAGTCGGATCGTCGGTATAGGCGTTGCGGTAGTAGCCATAGAGTTGGCGGCCCGCGGCTAGGTTGGCCTTGAAGCGCGGCGTCCGGATCCAGCGGCCGATGTAATTGACGCGCGCGCCGCGGAAGCGGAAAGCGCTGACATAGCCGTCGCTGTTGAGGGGCGCGTCGTCACCAAATTTTGGCGGATAGAACCACTGCCCACCGACCCGCACGAATGCGCCGTGCAAATCCGCTGGCATCGAACCCACTACTTCGCAATCGAACAGCGTTGCTTCGAGGTGCCCCGGCGGCGCGAAGGCGCTTGCCATCACAGCACCGCGTAATAGTAGAACATCGTGTGATCGGGATCAGAGAAGCGTTGCGCCGTTCCGACGATCGCCGTGCGAGTCAGCCAGTCGTGAGGCCCGACCGGGGCGTCAAAGACTGGTGTGAGACGGAAATAGGCCGGCACGTCGACTCCCCATTTTAGCTGGTCCGGTACCTCCGCGTCATAGCGCAAATTCTCCATCGGACGATCACCGCCACCATCGGTGCGATAGAGATAGCCCATATTGTTGATGTAGATCGGTGTGCCGTCAGTGGCCTCGAGCATATAATGAGCGTTGAGTCGACCGTTTGCTGCATAATCGGCGCCGCTGTACGGGATCACCCGCCCCTGCAGGCGCGGGCCGCCGACCTCACCGCTGACGCAAGGGACGAAGGCGCGCCGTCCAGTCGGTGTCTTGAAGAAAACACGCTGTTTGAAATCGATCCTCACCCAAAAGGCAAACTCAAGCTTGATTTCGGGAATCTTGATCGGGGCATTGGTCGCCATATCCTTCTCCTCAACGTTCGGTGCGGCGCATATCGCTGGCGACATGTGGCGCGCCGGTTGCCGGCACGGTGCATCCGAGTAACGTACACACCGTGTCCCTCGTCGGCATAGCACCCACCGTCCCGCGGGTAAGATCGGGAACGCCAGCTATGCCGTGAGTCGGTTGTCGGCAGCACAAAGCGGATGGAGGCAGGCACAAAAGGGTTGTCCTCTGGCACCAATCCTAGCACCCACGCCGTGATTTGGGCGTCCGCTATCCCTTCGCGGCAGCGTGGCGATCCGCCGGTAACCGCAATTTATTGGTGGATCCGGGGGGATTCGACTCACGACCTCTGCCTTCCCATTCGTTTAGGCGGCGCCATCGGGACGCCACTGGGGCAACGTCATAGAGGAGCACTTTGCGAGTCCCTTAGGATCGTTCCGCTCCGACACGATCTCCGATGATCCGTCGGCCAAGAGCGGTTCCACCAGCTCTCGCAATACCGTTCGCTTGGCTATTGCGCGACGGCGGTAAAGCGCACGGGCAGCTTGTAGGGGCCGTGGCCGATTGTCGTCATCCACCATTCCGGCTCGCCCGCGGCCTCAAAGCGCCCGATATGCTTCAGGAGCGCGCCAAACAGCGCGTCCATCTCTAACTGCGCCATCACCTTGCCGACGCAAGAATGCAGGCCACAGCCCCAGCCGACCTGGCCGCGCAAATCACGGGTGATATCAAAGCGGTCGGGCTCGTCCCATCTGCGCGGGTCGCGATTGGCCGCGGCAAAGAGCAGGCCGGTGCGCGTTCCGGCGGGCAAGGTGTCGCCTTCGATCGTGATCTCTTTCGCCGTGATGCGCCCGGCCATGCGCGATGGCGAATCCCAGCGCAAACTCTCATCGAAGGCGTTGCGCAGCAGCGTCGGGTTTGCGCGCAGGGCGTCCCACTGATCCGGGAATTCACAAAAGGCACGGATCGCCGTGGCGCCGGTGACCACGGTGGTGTCGGAACCGGCGGAGAGAATCGCCCTCACCAGGAGCTTCGCTTCGTCCTGGGTGATCTCGCCAGTGTCCGCAAGGCGATAGGTCGCCTCGCCGAGTCCTTCCTTGGTCATGTTTTCACGAGCGCAGCACCAGTCTGCCCATTGCGCCACCGTCTCCGAGTCCCGGAGCGCCTGATGAAACATCTCGTTCCTCGGTCCTAGCGTCGCCCACCCTATGTTGCCGAAAGCGCTTATATGTTCGCGGCCCTCGTTCGGCATTCCCAGCAGGTCGGGCAGCACCTGGTGGACATAGGGTCGGGTGATGTCGACATTGGCATCGACCACATCGCCGGCGCGGGAGACGAGCCGAGCCACCTGCTCGTCGGCGACGCGGGTGAACTCGGCGGCCCATTCTTTGAGCCGCGACGGCGCCAGCACCTTGGACACCACTCTGCGCAGCTCGGTATGACGCGGCGGATCGTCGGTAAGGAGAATCCCCCGGCGCGCCGAATTTGGGTCGTCCCACGGCCGCGAGCGGCTGGAGAAGGACCGCCAGTCGGTTAGGCCGGCAACAACATGGGCATAGCGGCCGATGATGGCGACGTTCTCACGCGCAAGCCACACCACCGGCGCCATCTCCCGGATTGCATCGTCGGTGGCGCGCGCGTTCAGGACCGCTTCGCGGCCGAACATGTCGCCGTCGTAGACCGCAATGCCTTTTGTCATCCGCTTCCTCCCGTTTCGTGTTGCCTAGCCGGCGCGTGCCATCGCCGGAGACATCTCCATTGCCCTCGACCTCGCCGAATGGCGAACTTGCACGCGACCCCAATCGCTCCTACTGGTACGACCGGGAGCAGCCCCGGGCGCCCGTTCTTGGTCCCCACGCGGATCAGGAAGCTGCGATCGGGCTGAGCTTACAACAGCTCTCATCGTGGCGTCCTCAAGCCGAGCGTTCAGTCGGTAACCGAGATTGCCCCCAGTCTTGCACAATAGCCCGGAGGCTCGAAGCAAGGTGGGGGCGAAATGGCGGCTTCGCCCCGGACCTGGTATTGAGGAGCCTTTCAACTCCTGTGGAGAAGTTGGCATGATCTACGATTCCGAGCGGGGCGATATCGCCATTGTCGCCGTTGGTGACATCATGTTGACTCGGCGGCTGACGCCATTCACGGAGACTGAATATCTGGCGCTTGTGGAGTTGGTTCGTAGCAGTGACGTGAGGTTTTTCAATCTCGAGACGGCGGTGCGGTTGCCGGACGAAGGCACGGCGATTGCCACTCGCGGAACGATCATGACCACGCCGCCGGCGCTCCTCGACGACATAAAATGGATGGGGTTCAATCTTGCGGGCGCCGCGAACAACCATGTCACCGACTACGGCCAAGACGGAATCGTCGCCGCCGTCGCGCACCTGCAGGCCGCCGGAATCCCGTTTTCGGGAATGGGGACCTCACTCGGACAAGCCCGAGCGCCGGCCTATCTCGATACGCGCAACGGCCGCGTTGCTGTAGTTGCGGCATCCAGCTTCTTTCCCGAAGGTGCCAGGGCCGGTGATCCTCGATCGGGTTCGGCCGGCCGTCCTGGGGTTAGTACGCTGGGTTTTTCCAAGACTTATACGGTCGACGAAGAAGGTGCGTCGGCGCTGCGTCGGCTCAGTGACAAACTGGGCTACAAAAAAATCCAGGAACAAAGGGCACGGAGTTTTTTCTCGAAGAGCGAGGCGATGCTCGACGACGAAGACAGCTTTGTCTTCCTGGATGCGCGCTTCCGCCGTGGCAACGGGTTCGCCGTCACCACGACAGCGAACCGCAGGGACGCGGCCGGGATTCTGCGGCAGATCGCCGAGGCGCGGCGCCAGGCCGACTGGGTCATATTCTCCTTCCACAATCACGAGCTTGCGGCCTTAGTCGGCGACGGCGGCATTCCGCATTTCGATGTACCGGCCGATTTCGCGCGCGATTTCGCGCGCGAGGCCATCGACGCCGGCGCCGACATCGTGGCCGGTCATGGCCATCACATGACGCTCGGGGTTGAGTCCTATAAGGGCAAGCCGATTTTCCACAGCCTCGGTAATTTCATCATGGAGAACGATACCGTCGAATCGGTTCCGGCCGACGCCTACGATCGGTTTGATCTCGGTCCTGATGCAACGCCAGCCGATTTTCTTGATGCGCGTACCGGTAATGAAACGCGCGGCTTCCCCGCCTCGGAGGAATATTGGCACGCGCTGTTGGCACGATGCGAATATCGCAACCGTCGCGCCGCCGCGATCCGTCTGTACCCCTGCGACCTGGGTTTTCGCCGTAGCCGCGCCCAACGTGGACGACCTGTGCTGGCTCATGGCGACGTTGCTCGGCGGATCCTCGAACGAACGCGGGTCCTGTCGGAGCATCTAGGCACTAAAGTGACAATTGACGGCGATACCGCTTGGGTTGCGTTGAAATAGCTGGGCTATCGCAACCACCGTCGGTGACCGTCGAACAGGCGATGCTCATGCGCTTCTCCGCATCAGAGTAATATTCGCCGGGACGGCCGATGGGCGGCCACCGCTTGCGGCTCCAGCTCCCTGGCAATGACCGGAAGATCAGTAATGGCAAGTCCACTTCAGTCTTTAGACCGACCTGGGTGGGTCCCAGTACTGCGATGGACGAACTGATGCGCCGATATTGGAACCGGCAACAAAACTCGCGCCAGGCGCAACACCAGTACGACCTGCGATGCCGGATAGCGCGGGTGTCTGGGTCAAATCGTAGCGCGCGTGTTTCAACGGTCCCACCGCTGGTGTGCTAACGTTTCGTCTGTCCGAAGCGGCATTCTTCAATATGGATCAAGCGGCGTTCAAGTATATCGATCATGCGGACGTCCCTTGGGTCCTGGGACAATAGCGTGCGCGCCCGTCGTGCGCGGTCCAAGAACCAAAAGGCAATATTCGTTGCCAGCACTGCTCCGCGAAGAAATCCACCGACGGAGGCCAAGTTGAGGAAACTCGCCATCACTGTGCCGACCATCGCCGCCGCCGAAAAGCTGCTTGGGATTGCCTACACCAACTCTGAGCGCAAGCAGATGCTCGACAATATCGGGGGCCAGATCGAGCTCGCGACGCGGCGGCGGACATACAAGATGCCGCACTCGGTGGCGCCGGCCACCCGCTTCGATCCGCGTCTGCCCGACTGGAAGCCGGTGAGGGCCGGCCCGTTCCGTCCCGTCAAACTCGTGCGATCGCCGCTGCCCGAGCGTGACGACGACATCGCCTACGCACCGGTGACGGCGCTCGCCACGTGGATAAAGGCGCGACGGCTGAGCTCGACCCGGCTCACCCAAATCTATCTCGATCGCATCGCGCGCATCGGGCCCAAGCTCGAATGCTTCGCCAAGGTGACCGCGAAATTGGCCCTGGCCCAAGCGAAGCGCGCTGATCGGGAGATCGCTGCCAGGAAATACCGCGGGCCGCTGCACGGCATTCCCTGGGGCGCCAAGGACATACTCGACACCGCTGGCATCACCACCGGTTGGGGTGCCGAACCGTATCGCAACCGCGTGCCCGAGACGGACGCTCGCGTCGTGAGCATGCTAGCCGATGCGGGCGCGGTGATGCTAGGCAAGACCACGGTCGGCGCGATCGCCTATGGCGACATCTGGTACGGCGGGGTGACGCGTAATCCATTCAACATCGAGGAAGGATCAAGCGGGTCGAGCGCGGGCTCGGCGACGGCCACCGCCGCCGGGCTCGTCGGCTTTTCCATCGGCACGGAGACGCTGGGCTCGATCGTCGCGCCCTCAGTCCGCTGCGGCGCCACTGGGCTGCGCCCGACCTTCGGCCGCGTCTCCCGCACCGGTGCGATGCCGCTATGCTGGTCGCTCGACAAGATTGGACCGATCTGCCGCACGGTTGGAGATACGGCGTTGGTGCTCGACGCAATCAACGGCTACGACCGAACCGACCCATCCTCGATCGCCGCGCCCTTCGCCTACAATTCGCGCGCCTCGATCGAGGGCCTGCGGCTCGGTTATTTCCCAGCAGACTACAAGCTTGACGGAATCGAGGAGTTGGATCGCACGGTGCTCGAGGTCGCCAAGCGCCTCGGGCTCAGGCTGGTGCCGCTCAAACGCCCCGATCTGCCCTACGATTCGCTGATGAGCGTCCTGTTCGCCGAGGCGTCGGCTTCGTTCGAGGAGTTGGTGCTCGAAAACCTGGACGACGCGCTAACTTGGCAGGAACCGGGCGCGTGGCCCAACACGATGCGCAAGTCGCGCTTCCTGTCGGCGATCGACCATGTCCAGCTCGACCGGCTGCGCCGCCAGACGATGCAGATGATGGATGAGGCCTTCAAGAGTGTCGAAGCGATGATCGGTCCCGCCTTGGTGGGCCCGATGCTAATCATCACCAACTATACCGGCCATCCCTGCCTGACCTTGCGCACCGGCTTCCGGCTTTCGCCGTCGCGCAGCCGGGTTTCGCTCGTGCGCTCGCGGCTTGACCAGGGCAAGGTCAAGAAAAAGGATGCCAAACACTCCATTCCGCACGCGATCTGCGTCTGGGGCCGGCTGTTCGACGAGGGCACGATCCTCAATATCGGCGGCGCGCTCGAGAAAAGCTTCGGCGTCTGGGATCAGCGGCCGCCGGTGGGATGAGCCGGTCCGGGAACAGGCCGTGTTGCGGCGTGGTCCGGTAGGAACCAGCGAGGGCGAGAATGACTTCACAGCGCCTAATTCTCCGCCGCCTACACCGGGGCGCGGGCAGCCATTGTTCGAGAACCCGGACGCGACTGCGCCGACAACTGGCTGCATTTGCACGGAAAACTCGGTAGCCAGCGAGGCCGCGCGCAGAAGGCTGCGATATGGCTAGTCTTTTATGACGACAAAGATGATTGGAGTGGCATAATTTTTGAACAAGCGATGGATGCCAAGCGTCGCGGGTTGCGCGGTTTGGCTGGCTTGTTGTGCACCGGGAATGACATAAAGCGGTTTCGTAGAGGTCGCGGCTGTGCGGGGCCCGACCATAGAGGGAGGCTCAAATGTACAAACCATTGTGGAGGGCCTGCCGCGCGGCGGCGATTGCACTGTCGGTCGTCGCCGCCTTCGGTATCGCAGTCAAAGCGCAAACGCCGAAGGACGTTCTCGTCGTCGGCCACGTTGCCGAGTTACAGACGCTCGATCCCGCACAAGCGGTGACGATCAGCGACTTCCGGATCCTGTCGAACATCTATGAAGGGCTGGTGCGCTACAAGGATGCCAGCCTCGACGTCGAGCCCGGTCTCGCCACCTCCTGGACGGTCAGTCCGGACGGCAAGACCTACACCTTCAAGCTGCGCGAGGGAGTTAAGTTCCAGGACGGCTCACCGTTCAATTCCGCATCGGTGAAGTTCGATATCGATCGCGTGATCGATAAGAACCATCCCTACAATCACACCGGGCCGTTTCCCTTCGTGTTCCTGCTCGGACCGATCGCAAGCGTCGACGCACCAGATCCAAGCACCGTTATCATTCACCTCAAGAATCCCTACGCGCCGATGTTGACCATGCTGGCGAGTGCGATCGGCGGCCTCACCGGCGTCTCGCCCGACGCGGTGAAGAAATATGACAAGGAATTCGCCCGCCATGGCGGCGGAACCGGGCCTTTCACCTTCACCATCTGGGAGGCCGGCCAGCGCTTCGTGCTCGAGCGCAACGAGAATTACTGGGGTCCGAAGCCCAAGCTCAAGGCTCTAGTCTTTCGCCCGATCATCGACGAGAACGCGCGCGTCTCCGAGATGCAGACCGGCGGAACCGACCTCACTATCGAGGTTCCACCGGACAATGTTGCTACCTTCAAGGCCGATCCGGGCAAGTTCACCTATTACGAGCAGCCGGGACCCCACCTTTGGTATCTGCTGCTGAATACCGAGGAGAAGCCGTTCGACGACAAGCGGGTCCGCCAGGCGGCCAACTACGCCATCAACAAGGAAGCGATGGCCGATCAGATCCTCAAGGGAACCGCCACGCCGGCAGCCGGGCCGACGCCGCCAGCCTTCACCTGGGCACACGATCCCAATCTCAAACCTTACCCATACGATCCAGCGAAGGCCAAGCAGTTGCTTGCCGAAGCCGGCTACCCCAACGGCGTCGACGTCACCTTCTACGTGACCGAGAGCGGATCGGGCATGCTGTCGCCGCAGCTAATGGGCACGGCGATCCAGGCCGATCTCGCCGCGGTCGGCATCCGCGCCAAGATCGAGACCTATGAGTGGAATACCTTCCTGGGCAAGATTCTACCCGGTATGAAAGGCAAGGCGAACATGGCCGAGCTCTCGTTCATGTCCCAGGACCCCGACATGCACCCGTCGCTGACGCTGCGCACCGATTCCGCGATCAATTCGGGCCGGTACAAAAACAAAGAGGTCGACAAGTTGCTGACCGAGGGCCGCACCGAGAGCGATACGGTGAAGCGTGCGGAGATCTACAAGAAGTTCCAAGATATTGTTTATGACGATGCGCCTTGGGTGTTCATCGTCAACTGGAAGCAGAACGCGGTCAGTGGTGCTAATGTGAAGGGCTTCCGACTCCATCCGTCCTTCACAACGCGCCTGTGGGAAGTGTGGAAAGAGTAGGCTTGAGCGGCAAACGGCCGGAAGCGATCACGCTTCCGGCCCGGCCGCGCGGGTGACGTGATGCGTAATTATATTCTTCGCCGCCTGCTCTTGATGGTCCCAGTGCTGTTCGGGATCACCGTCATCGTGTTCCTGGTGATATGGCTTATTCCGGGTGATCCCGCCAAGGCTATTCTCGGCACCTTCGCCACGCCCGAGAACGTCGCCAAGCTCAATCACGATCTCGGCCTCGACCGGCCGCTGCCCGTTCAATATCTGATCTGGTTGGGCAATGTTCTCCGCGGCGATTTCGGCCGTTCCTATATTCTGCATCGGCCGGTGATCGACGAAGTGCTCGACCGGCTATTCCCAACCCTGCTTCTGGCAGGCACCGCGCTGATTCTCTCGAGCGCGTTCGGCGTGCTGTTGGGCATCATCGCCGCCATCCGTCAGAACGGCTGGCAAGACAAGTTGATCACCATCGCGGTCTTGATCGGCATCTCCACGCCCTCCTTTTGGCTGGGCATCCTGCTGATCTTCTGGTTCGCGGTGCGCCTGGCGTGGTTCCCGGTCGGTGGTATGCAAGCCCTGTTCGGCGGCGGCGACCTGGTCGACGTGATTCACCACCTGGCTTTGCCCGCGATCACGCTCGCTGCCGTGGCCGGTGCGGTTCTGGTGCGTCTCACCCGCGGCAACATGCTCGAAGCGTTGCGCCAGGACTACGTGCGCACGGCGCGAGCCAAGGGGCTGAGCGAGGGGCGCGTGATCTACGTCCATGCCTTCCGCAACGCGCTGGTCAACATCGTGCCGATCATCGGACTCGAGGCTGGCTTCGTTCTGGGCGGGGCGGTGTATATCGAGACGGTGTTCCAATGGCCCGGCATCGGCCGCATGCTGGTAAGCGCGATCTCGACTCGCGACATTTTGCTGGTGCAGGGCGGCGTGCTGATCGTTGCGACCTGCTACGTCTTCATCAACCTGCTGACCGATATCGTGCAGTGCATTCTCGATCCGAGGATCGGCCAAGCGTGAACGTCGCCATCGAAAAGGCGACGCCGGCGCCCGAACCGGCTGACACGCGCGCCGGCCGACCGAGCGCCTGGAAGCTGCTGACGCGCAACGGTGTGACCAGTGTCGGCCTTGCCCTGCTCGCGATCATCGTCGTCATCGTGTTGCTGGCTCCGGTTCTGCCGCTCGCCAACCCCGATGCCGCCGACGCCGTTCACCGGCTTCAACCCCCGTTCTCGTCCGGCCATATTTTCGGCACCGATCAAGTCGGCCGCGATATCCTGTCGCGCCTGATCTGGGGAACGGGCGTGAGCCTCGCCGTCGGCGTGGTCGCAGCGGCCGCAGCGGCGGCCATCGGCTCGGCCATCGGCCTGTGCGCCGCTTTCTATGGCCGCTATGTCGACATGGTTCTGATGCGTGGCGTCGACATGTTGATGGCCTTTCCCTATCTGCTGCTGGCGCTAGCCATTGTCGCCGCGCTGGGGCCGGGCCTGTTGAACGCGATGTTCGCGATCATCGTCGTCAACATTCCCTTCTTCGCGCGCGCGGTGCGCGGCGCCACGTTGAGCGTCGTCCGCGCCGACTTCATAGCCGCGGCGCGGCTCTCGGGCCTTTCGGATCTACGGATCATCGCCAGCGAACTCTTCCCGAACATCCTGCCGACCATCGTGATAACCGCTTCGACCACCGTTGGATGGATGATCCTCGAGACCGCGGGATTGAGCTTTCTCGGGCTCGGCGCGCAGCCGCCTCAGGCCGATCTCGGCGGCATGTTGGGCGACGGGCGCAACCTCATCGAGGTGGCGCCGCACGTCGCGACCATTCCCGGCATCGTGATCCTGCTGGTCGCGATCGGCATCAACCTGGTCGGTGACGGGCTGCGCGATGTGCTCGACCCCAAGCTCAAATCGGGCGGACTCGCGCGCGCTCATGCCAAGACCGCCGTGGCGCCGCCCGATCAGCGCTTAGGCCGCCTCAGTTCCGCGCCGCTCGACCCGCACTCGCTGCTTTCCGTCCGCGGACTCGAGACCCATTTCACCATCGGGCGCGAGATCCATCGCGCGGTCGGCGGCGTGAGCTTCGCGGTGAAGCCCGGCGAGGCGATCGGGCTGGTCGGCGAATCAGGCTCGGGCAAAACGGTGACCGCACTCTCGATCCTTGGCCTAGTGGCGACGCCGCCGGGCAAGATCGTGGGCGGCGCAATCCTGTATCGCGGCGACGACATAGCCGACACCTCGCTGGCGCACTTGCAGGAAATCCGCGGCAACCGGATCGCCTATGTGTTCCAGGACCCGCTGACCACGCTCAATCCGCTGATCACGGTGGGCGAGCAAGTGGCGGAGACGATCCGGCGGCATCGCGGGCTCAAGCGGGCGGAGGCCTGGCGCGAGGCGGTGCGGTTACTCGAAGCGGTCCATATTCCCGACGCCGCGGCGCGAGCTAGATCCTACCCGCACGAATTGTCTGGCGGGCAGCGCCAGCGGGTCGGGATCGCCATGGCAGTGGCCAACGGTCCCGAGCTGATCGTCGCCGACGAGCCGACCACCGCGCTCGACGTCACCACCCAGGCCCAGGTACTTAAACTTCTAAACGAGCTCAGGCACGAGCGTGGCGCGGCGTTGGTATTTATCAGCCACGATGTCGGCGTCATCGCCGAACTGTGCGATGTCGTGCATGTCATGTATGGCGGTCGGATCGTCGAAAGCGGCCCGGTCGGGGTAGTGTTCAATTCGCCGCAGCACCCCTATACGCAACGCCTGCTGGCCTGTGTGCCCGAGCTTGGACGGCCCGAACGGCTCATCCAGCCGATTCCCGGCATTCCGCCGGCCGCCAACGCTTTGCCGCCCGGCTGCGCCTTCGCGCCGCGCTGTCAATTGGCGGAAGCGCGTTGCCGAAGCGGCGCGATCGAGCTGAGCCGGATCGGCCCTGATCATTGGGCGCGTTGCGTCCGCGCCGCGGCGGGGAACGCATGAGCTCGACGCTGCTTTCGACCAGCGAGGTAGTGCGCGTCTATGGCCGCCGGCTCAGTCTGCTGGGCCAAGGCGGCAAACCGGTGCGCGCGGTCGATGGCGTGTCGATCGGCGTGGCGCGCGGGCGCACGCTCGGTATCGTCGGGGAATCGGGCAGCGGGAAAACAACGCTAGCGCGCATGATGGTCGGGCTGCTGCCCCCGACCGCTGGAAGTATCGAGATCGATGGCCGATCAGTGCCGGAGCTCGCGCTCAGCGACCGCAAGACATTGCACCGCATGGTCCAGATGGTGTTCCAGGACCCGGTGAGCTCGCTCAACCCGCGCAAGACCGTCCGGAGCATTCTTGAGGCGCCGTTGAAAGCGCTTCTCGGCATGGGACCGGAACAGCGCAACCAGCGGATCGCCGAACTGCTCAGCCTGGTAAGCCTGCGCGCCGAATTCGCCGATCGCTACCCTCATGAATTCTCGGGCGGCCAAGCGCAGCGTATCGGCATCGCTCGGGCGCTGGCCGCCGAGCCCGAATTGATCGTGCTCGACGAGCCGGTCTCGTCGCTCGACGTCTCGGTTCAGGCCCAGGTCCTGCTGCTGCTGTCCGATCTCCAGAGGCGCCTCAACCTCACTTATGTGTTCATCTCGCACGACCTGGCCGTGGTCGAGACGATCTCGGATGAGGTTGCGGTGATGCATCTCGGCAAGGTGGTCGAGCGCGGTCTGCGCGCGCAGATCTTCGCCAAACCGCAGCACGACTACACGCGCCTGTTGCTCTCATCAATTCCTGCCGTGCGACGACGGGCCCAGTGACTTAGAAGACCTTGACCCAACCGAGTGCGCAATGGCACGCCAGCTCAGGTCGGTAAGGCCCGGCCGCCTTGGACGAAAGACCAGAGCGCAAGGGCGTCTTAGGTGGCTACGCCGGGTGCTCAAAGCGGCATGCAGAGCGTCTCCGGGGGCCATGGCAAAGGCGATCGAGCACACGGCCGACGGGACCGCAAGGCCAACTTGAGTTCACCCGTGGGTCAGCCCTGCTTCCCGAACGTTGCCACTTTCAAACTGCCAACCCAAACCACGCCACAACGCCAGTCGCGACGCCGACAGCGCCCTGTGTTGTTCTCACAAGATGACGCCGTAACACATTGAATATTATGGATAGTCTTCACGACGCGGCGAGAAGCCTAGGTAGGGCTGCAGCCCGTCAAGATCATCCTCTGGCATGACGTCCGCAGGGGCGATGCCCTCGAAATATCTGCGACGAGGACAGGGTGACCTCGGTCACGATACACATCGTGCACTGTGTGCCCGACCAGATCGCCCGGAGCATCGTTGAGGTTATTTTGTTGGTCCGGCCGCAGCTATCGGATCGACCCCTTTGAGTACATCATGCGATGGCACGCGCAAGCTGCTTCTGGTGAACGTTCATTTTTTTCGACTTTAGTGTGAGCGATCTCACATTCGGTCGGGGATATAGAATGGAGAGTTGCGCTACGGGTGCGATGCTTTTTCTCGCTTGGAGTATGAACCAGCTCAACGGGAGGACCACGATGCTCATCCCTTTTGTTGACCTGCGTCTTGTTCCGTCGCCTGGCCTCGGCATCGGGGCGCTAGTGCGCTGCTTGCCACTCGCCTTCGCGATGACCATGCTCGCAGGCTGTCAAACGTTGTTTCAATCGAATTTCAACTCGACCCCTCTCGGCCAGCCGCCGGCGGCGGTGCAAGCGACAGGGACTGCCAGCGTGTTTGGCCCGCCGGGCAGTGTCATCGTCGTCAGCGCGCCAGGATCGGCCAGCGGTCACTGGCTCCAGGTCAGCCGCGCCAACAATCAGGCCCCGATCGCAGGTATGGTGGGCATGCTGTCGGCGGTCCCTGGTCCTGGCCAGTACAGTTTCATCTGCGCGATGTACATGCCGACCGGAAGTGGCCTAGCAACGCTCTCTTTCGAACCTTTCCCGCAGCCGCAGGAGGGCGGAATGTACAGCTTCCTGCATCTCGACTTTACGCAGAAGAACAATGTCCGGATCAACGACAACGATGGCACGAGTTTCGGTACTTTCCCACGGAATCAGCCGTTTGACGTGACGGTCAGCTTGAACACCGCGGCCTCGCCGCCGACCGCGCATATCGGGCTATTAGGCACCGGAGCATCGGGATCGGCAGACTACACGATCACGGAACCGATCCAATTCGTGCAGCAATTTGGCGCGATCCGGGTGTGGATGGGCTATCCGTGGACCGGATATTTCGACTCCGCTGACATTCTTGTCACGCGCAGTACTAACTGAAGCCGGGTCAGCAAGGGTCCGATAGCGGGTCAGCCAACCCGGCCTAATGGGAATTTAATCTGGCCCACGTTCGAAGCGGGAGCCAATCCCGGCAGTTTTGGGAACAAGCGGATCCACCTCGCCGCTTATAGCTCAGATGCCGGCAACAGGTACAGGTGCGCCCAATTATCCGTGCGCCTGATCATTACCTCGCGCTGCAACTCAGCAATTCTTGTTTCCCATTGGGTTGCAGCTGCCGGCTCCTTGACCCGGTCCCCCACGGGCATGCTGGCGTGGACGGGGTCGCACAATCGAAGACTTGCCAGCAAATCCAGGCCGAGCGAGGGGTAATCTACCGCGCTTCAATTCGTCAAATAGCTGATCTCCTCAGAAATGAATGCCTAGCATCAGCCAGTCGCGGCATTCGGTCGAGAATGCTGACAGAAATTCAGAGAGAATGCAGTCAAAATTGTTCTTTATTGTTGAAATTTCGTACGGCAGCTATTCTTCCGTTAGTAAAACAAACGCCGCGTTAATCCGCGGCCGCGACCCCTCACGCGTTCGCGGCCACGCTCAACTGGTACAGTCGACCGGTCGCGTCCAGCTGCTCCACCCGCCACTCGCCGCCGACGCCGGCAATCATCCATCTGAGCAACGCCCAAAGATCGGCGTCGACGTCGCTGTCGTTCAGCGGCTCCAGCGCATCTGGCAGGGCGTAGATCTCGATTCCGTCAGGAAACGGCTCTCCGCTGCGACCGATAAAGACGAGCGCGTAGATCATGCCCGAGGAAGCCCGCACGTAACCGGGGCGCTCGAGCCTGTTGGCACCGAGAGAAAACTGCCGGACGAAGAATTCCCGGAATTCGGGATAGTGCCCAACCCGGTCTTCCGCGAGCACGAACGCTCTTCTCTTGCCTTCGGGCGTGTAATTTTCGATGACGTGAATTTCGGTCATGACTGCTTTCCGTCGATGCGGTCCAGGAAACGATTGATCTTGCCGGCGATCTCCTCGCCCGAGTCCTCCTGCAGGAAGTGCCGGCCGGTCACCAGTTCGGGTCCCTCTGCGTGCGGCAAGAGCTCTTTGAAGCGCGTCGCAAAGGTCGCGTGGTCGAAGACCTCGTCCTCCCTGCCCCAGACCAAAAGCGTCGGGAATTTAGACTTCCTCAGCTCGCGCTCGAGCCATTCGAAGCGGGCCAAACCGCGTGCGCTTTCGTCGAGCGGTATCCAGCGCGGCCAGGTCCATGTGAGAAGACGGGATCCCGGATCGGGCAATATGCCCTCGTAGACACTCTGAGCCTCCGCTCTGAACTTCTTACGGTCGACCACGGAAAGGTACATCCCGCGGCCGGCAAGCGCGTTGTGGTGTCCGAGAAGATACGGACCAACGAGGGGCGCATGCATCATGCGCCAGGGAAATATGCGTTTGTGGAATTCGGCCGGAGGTAGCGGCCATGCCCACGTGCTCATGATCACCAGAGCGCGGACGCGGTCGGAATTGGACAGCGCGAACCCCAGACCCGTAGGTCCACCCCAATCGTGACAAACCATGGTCGCGTTGCGCAAGTCGAGTTGCCGCAGCAGGCCGGTGAGGTTGGCGATATGGCCGTCGAGCGTGTGAGCTTGTTCGCGGACAGGCTTCTCGGACAGCCCGAAACCGACCATGTCCGGAACGATTACACGCCTCCCGGCCGCGGATAGCGGCTTCACAAACTTCCGGTACAAAAATCCCCAAGCCGGGTTGCCGTGCAGAAGAACCACGGGATTGCCGACGCCCTCGTCGACGTAGTGCATTTGCCAGCCGTTGACGCGCTTGTAGTTTGGCTCGTATGGCCACTGCTGATGCGCAAACCGCCGTACTTCTCCTGATGCCTCCATTTTTTTCCCTCATCCAAAGAAGATCACAGCCTGACCGTTGAGACGCGGCAGCCTGACCACTGCGCCCAAACTTTTGCCCGAGGTGAAATCGAACGCGAGGACTTCGTCCTGGGCCACGCAATACAACTTTCCGTCCGGTCCAAACCGCAAACCGCGCGGCTTCCTGAATCCTGCCTCTTGATCCGGAGCGAGCACGCGAACGAGACGGCCGTCGGCTCGATCGTATTCGCGGATGCTCGTCACTGCGTCGGGAGCTCCGAAGGGATGTTCACTGCTCACGACCACGTTGCCGTTCGGCCCGATTGTGAGGTCAAGCGGACTGAGCGCCGGATCTTTCCAGGAGAAGTTGACCCGCCAGTCTAGGCCAAACGCTAGAATGGAGTTATCGCCTTTGCCTCCTGGGCCGATGCCCGACGCGAGAAAGAGCGTACCGTCCCGACCGAATGCAAAACCGCGGGGGAAGGGGACCACCGCTGACAGAAGCAGAGATTCGCCGGCGGAATCGAGCGTTGGCGCAAATGCCATTATCGTCCGCGCAGCGCGCAAACCGACGTAGTATCGGCCGTCGGGTCCGAAATTGCCGCCGCCCGGGTTCAGTCCAGGGATCGCGCCGGTGTCGCGAACCACAATGCCGTTGGCGTCGAGCGCCAGGATCCGGTTCGAACCGCTATTGAGGAACAGCAAACCACCGTCGACGCCAACACCGCGCGGATCGACGATTCGAGCGTCGTCGCTGAAAGGTCCGAGCGGCTCTCCGTTTCTATCGAACGCCAGCAGCTTGCCGTAACCCGAACCGCTCGCGCCTGAGGCGCTCGTCACCAGGAGAAGCATCGCAGTTCCTCTCGTTGCGACAGCTGCACTCCGATGCGCAGCCCGCCACTCATACGACACGCGATTCATACCAACCAGCTTCGATGTGGGGATAGCTGTTATTCCGGCGTGGAATGATGCCGACGTCCCTGGAATCAAATTTCGACTTGGAATGAGTGATATTGCCCCGACCCGCTTTCCGATCGTGTTCGATATAGAGGAGGCTGCCTAACCACGATTGATGTTTGTTGAAACGGAGAACTCAAACGATCATCGGCTTCAAACTCGAACAGGTGGAGACGATGCAGGCCGGGAGACGCTGTTGAGAGCAAGATCAAGCGAACCGGGCTCGGGCCGCTGGCCCGACAGCATTGCCGGGGCGGATGCGGTAACTGGACGGTCGAGGCCGTCGAGGGCAGTTAATATGATCGGTTCTGCGTCGCAAGCGGAGTTCGACGAATTCCCGTTGGTGCGAGGGTTTTGGAGAATCGAGCAGTAGAATTCGCAATACGCTCGAGTGCAGCGGGCTGTGGTTCTTCGCCGACTGGGCCCATGCTTCGACTGTCACTTCGATACAATCGTTCGACTGATCCGCTTGAAAGGGCAATTGGCGCGTGCTCATGTGATTCTTTGCATGCGGGCGCTTGGGGAAGGATTTGGGAAATGGCTACAACCGCGCTTATTACCGGAGGAACTAGTGGTATTGGTCGTGCCGTAGCCAACAAACTCGCCGAGTTGGGCGTCCACGTTGTGGTCGCAGGACGTGACGTGAAGCGCGGCGAGAAGACAATTGCCGAAATAAGAAGGGCGGGCGGACAGGCGGACTTCATTTCGTCCGATCTTCGGGATGCTTCGAGTGCCAGAGAGGTGGCGCGACGAGCTGTCGATCTTGGAAACGGCAAGATCGATATCCTGATCAACAATGCCGGAATTTATCCTTTTGGGCTGACCCATGAGGCCAGCGAGGACTTGTTTGATAAGGTCTATTCGCTCAACGTGAAAGTTCCGTATTTCCTCGTTGCCGAGCTCGCCCCGTTAATGGCGAAGCGTGGCAAAGGCGCGATCGTCAATCTCTCAACGATGGTTGCGGATTACGGGGCATCCGGCATGAGCCTTTATGGGTCGAGCAAAGCCGCGATCAATCTGCTGACGAAAGTGTGGGCAGCCGAATATGGCAGCCGTGGCGTCCGCGTCAACGCCGTTAGCCCCGGACCTACTCGTACCGAAGGGACAGGTTCGATGGGCGAAGGCCTTGAGCGACTAGCCGCTGAGGCACCAGCGGGGCGTCCAGCGACGGCAGACGAGATAGCCGAAGCCATCGTCTTCCTCGCGACAGATCGCTCCAGTTTCGTCCAGGGCGCAAAACTCGCAGTGGATGGCGGCAGAACCGCCATCTAGTCTGGTCTTAAAGATTGCTCGAGGAGAACTCCGCAAGGAGACGTTATCGACGACCCGATGAATGTTCTGAAATGTCGCAAATGGTGCAAGGCATGACGCCGCGTCAGGGCATCTGCGGTGACGGCGTGGCAAGATAGAAGCGGCAGCGACGTATTTCTTTGACGGGCGGCGCGCAACCCAGATTAGCTGACGCCGATTCGGAGTTGCGGAGCGCAATCAGCACAAAGTGAACATCGGGTTGCCGTGCGCCGTCTGGACGGCAGGCAATACCGCCATCACCGGATCGTGGCGCAGCTCGTCGTGGTCGTTGAGGTCCTCAAAGCCCAGCGCCAGACCAAACACCCTTTGTCCTACCAGCGTCGAAATCCACGGCTCAATCAGCTCCGGCACCCGAGCGTCCGTGAAGCACGCGGCAAAACGATCCACCAGGCGGATCGCCCGGTCCGTGTCACCCAGCAGCATCGCCCCGGCGTCCGAGGTGATCGAGTCGCCGTCAAATGCCGCCGCCACCGACGCCGCTCTATGGCGGCAAATTCGAGCTGTTGTGCGCTACACTCTGTCGGCATCGGGGCACTTCCTTGGACCAGAGTAAATTCGTCGTTGCTAAACAGATTTGTCAGAGTCCGCGCCCCGATGCGTCTACATTCCTTGAGAAATGCCGGTTAGAGGTTGGTGTTTAGAGGTCTGGGTCTCGAGGCGGGGGCTGCGATCTGAGGGTCATGGGGCAGGATCGACGCCAGAGTTTTTTTGGCCGCTGGCGCGATTTGGTGAGAGAGAGGAAAAAAGACATCGCCTCACACCAGAGCAGCGCCCTCTGCGGTGTTGCAGCGGCGTCCTGAACGACTTAGTGGCGTTCCCGCGTTTCTGCTTCCCGGCTAGTACAGCGGTTTCAGGCGGAGCCACAGTTGTCTTGGAGCGGGCCGTTTTGGGTGGCTTTCTGTCGGTCCGCTTGCAGGCTCGCATGTTGCAAAAGCAGGCGTTCGACATATAGCCCGATCGGACCCAAAGTGGTGGTCATTGATGATGATCGCCTATTGTCGGCTCTGTGCCACAAGCGAATGTTCTCGGCTGGTTCCGGCCGCTAGCTGCCGCAGACCATTACTTCCTCGCTCCTGGTGCTTCGGGCTTCAGATAAACGATCAGACAACAAATGCACATCGCCAGGCCAAGCAGCGGATGCTTCAGTGCGACAACCGCAGCCGCCGCGAAGACGCACAGCGTGACGAGGGACCGGATGCGCATGATTCTGCGCTCCCTGGTCGAGACAGCGTCGACCGGCATTCGCTCAATAAGCTCCCAGATCAGACAAATGTAAGTGACGTTGACGAGGAAGAAGACCGACGCATAGAAAGCGACGGGTTGAGACGCGAGCTGACTGACAGCCATCCAAGCGGTGGAGAGGGGAAGCAGCGACACCGAAAACAGATGCGCGAAGTTGAACCACATCAGACGAGGGGTCGCCTCACTGGCATAGTGCATCAGATGGTGATGATTGGCCCAGACAATGGCAATGAACAGATAGCTCACCGCATAACTCAACCACGTGGGCCAAAGCGACAGCAGCGCGCTGAACGTCGGAAATGCCGGGGGCCGCAGTTCCAAAACGAGGACGGTTATAAGAACGGCGAACACCGCGTCGGAAAAGAAGCTCAGCCGCTCGGGGGTCCTTTTCGCGTGCGGCACGACCGTCAACCCCTTCCCGCCGTCGACAGGGCGTCGACCTTTCTGTGATCGACGCTCAGTTCAGAAAATCGCGGATGCTTTCGGAGATTTCACGGGCATGCGTTTCCAAGGCGAAGTGGCCAGTGTCGAGGAAACGCACAACCGCACCGGGAATATCGCGCTTAAACGCCTCGGCACCACGCGGCAGAAAGAACGGGTCGTTCTTGCCCCAGACCGCCAAAAGTCGCGGCTTGTGGGTGCGGAAGTATTCTTGGAATGAGGGGTAGAGCGCGACGTTGCTCCGGTAATCGCCGAACAAGTCGAGTTGGATTTCATCGGCGCCGGGACGGGCCAAATAAAAATTGTCGAGGTTCTGACCGTCCGGCGACACCACCGTTTGGTCGGGAACGCCGTGGGTGTATTGCCAGCGGGTTGTTTGCGGCGTGAGGAAAACGCGCAGCGCGTCCCGGTTCGCCTGCGAAGGATTTTCCCAATAGGCTCGAATCGGGGTCCAGCCGTCGCTGAGACCCTCGTCATAGGCGTTGCCGTTCTGCGAAATAATGGCAGTTATCCGCTCGGGATGACGGACGGCAATCCGAAAGCCTGTCGGCGCGCCGTAGTCAAAGACGTACACGGCAAACGGATTGAAGCCGATGATCTCGGCGAACCGACCAATCACACCGGCAATATTGTCGAACGTGTAGCTGAATTTTTCGCGCGGCGGCATATCGGATTGACCGAACCCGGGGAGGTCCGGCGCGACGATGTGAAATCTGTCGCCGAGCAACGAGATTAGGTCGCGGAACATGTGGCCGGCGGTCGGGAAGCCGTGCAGGAGCAGAAGCTTCGACGCGTCGGCCGGTCCCGCTTCGCGATAGAAGATCTTGAAGCCGTCGACATCGGCCGTGTGATATCGGACAGGTATCATGAAGCTCTCCTTTGTTTGCAACCTCAGTTGCTGGTCACGGAGCGGATCGCATCCCGAATGATGTCCACGACGACCGCTGGAGCGGTCACGCTCGGTGTGTGATCAACGGCATGCGCCTTTGTCCTCGCCTTCATGCGCTCCGCCATAAAGCGCTGCGTCTCGGGGGCGATCATCCGGTCCTGTTCGGCAAGGAGAAACCAACTTGGAAGGTCCCTCCACAGCGGTTGCCCGACCGGAACGGTAATGCAGTCGATTGATATCGGCCGCTGCACGGCCGCAAGTACCGCACGCTGATCGGCGGAAGCGTTCTGGGCGAATGCTGCTCCGAAGGCTTCATCGGGCAACCAAATTAGCCCATTGTCGTCCGGTGCGAGCTTTGGCGCTTGCGGATGCGGCTCGCGGTGATAGAACACATCCGCGACTTTCTCGCCTGCGTCGGGAGCAAGAGCGGTTACGTAGACCAGAGCCTTGACGCGTTCCGGACGCGCCAGAGCGATCACCGCGCCGGCATAGGCATGTCCCGCTAAAACGATCGGACCTTTAGTCCGGTCTAGGGTGCGATTGAGCGCGGCCACGTCGTCCGCAAGGGAGGTTAGCGGCAGCGGTGCCGCCGACACCTTCACGTTCTCTTCTTTGAGGGTCGCTATAACCCCAGCCCAACTTGACCCGTCTGCCCATGCGCCGTGGGCAAGGATTACACTGACGTCTTCCATTGCTGCCTCTCTCGGGGTTGCAGGCTAGGCTTAATAACCACATAAATGTCATTTGACGGGTTATTACAAGCAGTCCATAACTTGTCAATGATAACCTGACCGGTTATGCGATTAGCCTTCGCAAAAGGCCAATCGTGGAACATCGAACGCCTGCAATTTTTATCGCCGACTCGCTCGGCCTTGATTTCTTGAACTCGATCGCCACGCCGGTCGATACTCCCGTCGATTGGCTCGACAACGGCGAGGGGCTCTCAAGGTGGTTGGCTCAAGCGAAGCTTGTGCCGCCAGAAGCATTGGAGGCGTTAAAGGCGCGCGCAATGCCGGGTGAACTGGACGAGGTTGCTGCTCAAGCTCGTGGCTTGCGCGAGTGGTTCAGAAAATTTGTCACAAAGCACATGGGTCGACCGCTGCCGCCTAAAGCGCTGCAAGAACTGGGGCCTTTGAACAAGCTTCTGCAACGCGATGAGACATTCAGCCAGATATCGCGTCAGCGTGAGCGCGATGGAGGCCGCTTCGAATTGCGAGTCATGCGGCACTGGCAATCTTCTGAATCTTTATTGCTGCCGATCGCGGAAGAGCTGGCGAAGTTCGTGTGTGAGGAAGATTTCGCCAGTGTGAAAGCTTGCGAAGGACGTAGCTGCACGCTGGTATTTGCCGACCATACGCGAGGGCGAGCGAGACGATGGTGCAGCATGGCCGTCTGCGGTAATCGCGCCAAACAAGCTGCACACCGCAACCGGATCAAGAAGAAGCGCTGACAAGCTGACGAATCTAGACTGGGACAACACAAGGAGGCTAACGTGGCCGCTCTGCCCCTCATCGTTTTCGATGTAAACGAGACGCTACTCGATCTTGGAGCGATGGAGCCCACCTTTGAGCGCATTTTTGGCGACAGGGGCGCCATGCGCCTATGGTTCGCCAACCTCATCCTGTACTCGGCGGCGCTGACCGTGGCCGGCTGCTATGTGCCGTTCACCGATATTGGCGCGGCCGTGATGAAAATGCTGGCGGACACGCGCGGCATTAAGATCACTGACACGGACAAGAAGGACCTGACGGACAAGTTCTCTACCATGCCGCCCTACCAAGAGGTTCCGGCCGCGCTGCGCAAGCTTCGCATTGCGGGTTTCCGCCTCTTTTGCCTCACCGACAATCTGCTTGAAGTGCAAACCCGCCAGCTTACGCACGGCGGCATCGTCGATCTGTTCGAACGGCGCTTCAGCGCGGACGGCGCCAAACACCACAAGCCGTCGCGGCAGGCCTATGCTTATGTCGAAAAAGAACTTGGTGCTAAGCCCGCCGAACTGTGCATGATCGCCTGCCACACTTGGGACACGCTCGGCGCGGTCGCGGCGGGCTGGCAAGCCGCGCTGATCAAGCGAGTCGGCAACGACGTGCTCGACGTCGGCCCGCAGCCAAACATAGTCGGCAACGACCTCAACGACGTCGCCGATCAGCTCATCGCCCGGCACAAAGCCTAGTCTGCTAGTCATTGCACGCTAAAGGTTCAGAAAGCCGATGGTAAGCATGGAGTAGGCAATGCCCGGTTTGGGTCGAAAGCGGCTGTAGCGCGCAGCATCCCCGCCTGATACCCGGACCTCGGACGCCCCTCATGCAACCGATCAAAATCCGTGCAGGGGAACTGAAAGTCCGACCCGTTGACGGATCGCCCGCCACGGCTTCTCCAGGTTGACGAACGCCGCGCCGGGTCTGGCGCCTGCGATGACATAGGGGTTTCCGGCGAGCTGCGGCGGCGCTGCCAGACTGCCAACGCCGGTGGCGGTAGATGCAGCGTCTTGGCGCCTGTCTTGTTGTCGGTCAACCGAGCTTCGCGGCGGCCAAAATCGCGATCCATTCCCAGCGAAGCCCTAGCACTTCGCCGAGCCGGTGCGCGGCGGGGGCCAGCGTAGGACGCCTTCGTTAGAAACTGGTTGACTCGCGGCAGGTCAGCGTGAATCAGTCCATAATCAACGGAAGGAGGTCGCCAATGGGGGAGTCAACGACACTTGAGCCGCTGAACCAGGGCATGAAGCTTGCGATCTCGACCGCCAACGACGCGCATTACGTGCCCGGACGGCGGCATTTCTTCCAATACCGTGATCTCGGCGTCACCGAGGCGACCGGCGGCAAGATGCGGGCCCAGGTGACTTCGGCAAAGACGGCCATGGACCGCGAGACCGGATGGCACTACCACACCTGCGACATGCAGTTCGTCTATATTCTGAGGGGCTGGGTAGATCTCGAATTCGCGGGCGGCAAGAAAACGCGATTCGGCGCCGGCGACAGCGTGATGATTCCCGGCGGCCTGCCGCATCAGGAGACCGCCACATCCGACGACCTCGAACTCATCGAGGTCTCCGTGCCGGCCGAGATGGGCACCGAAGCTTGCAATCCGGCGTGAAGTGGGGTACCGCCGCAGCCGGCGTCAGCCCCACCCCCTCGGCGCCCATTCCCCCACCTGTGTTGGACCGGCTCGTTAGCGCGTCATCACGTCGGCGGCGGAGAGAGGCGCCGCGCTTTTACCCATCGCCGATCAGCGGCGGCACAGGAGCCTTGATGTGCTGGGGATTACGTCACACGCAAACGTCATCATATTTCCCGCCCGCAATCGAAGCGCCTTGAAGCAATCGCAGTATCCGTGGCCTGAAGGTGTTAGCGAAAGTGTTCGTAGCTGCCAGCAGCCAGTCGAGTTGGGTGGCCTCTTGTTCTTGTGTCCAGTCGCCCGGAAACTGCCGCCTGGCTTCCACCTAATGCACGTCGCCAGGCGCGTTCGAGCAAGGGCTCGATGAATTCAGGGGCAGCTCACGCGCTGCGCGGTGCGCACGGTGCAGACTTCCTACGGCACCGGCTCAACCGCGCGGACCAGACGTCGGTGGCGGCGGTCGCCGTCGCAGTGCCCGCACGGCAGGATGGCCACGGCTTCCTTGCCATCGTCGGGGAACAGGAACTGTTTGAGGCGGTCGTGCTGTTCGCCCGTCACGCTGAGGCTGACCGGGACGTTCATTTGCCGAACTCCCGCTCAAGCCAGTCGTCGATCAGGATGACGTGGCTGCCTGCCTGTCTCCCGATCAACCGGTCAAGGTCATGATAATCGGCCAGAACGGCGAGATTAGGCTCCCTGGGGCCGGCAAAGGTCGACCTCCCATCATGCGCAGAGGAATTGTGGGTTGTCACATCGCATCATCGTCTAATCGAATGCGAATTGATGAGTTGTGGTAGGGGCCCAGCCAGCCGGACTCGACCGATCCAACATACTGGGCGCGCCGGAGGTACGAATGGCATCACTTGGCTCCGGCGAGAATATTGATCGCGCCGCCGGCCACCCCTGTCAGAGTAACGACGGATATTGCGGCTTGCAGCAGCATCAGCATCTTGGCGCGTCGGGTAAGCGGCAGAGTGTCGGTCGGGCTGAACGCGAAGCTCGTTGTGAAGGCAACGAACAAATAGTCGGCGTAGCGGGGAACCCAGCCGTCATAGTGTGGCAGAGGGCTGCTTCGCTGGGGGAAGAGGAAATCCCACGGCTCGTCGGCGCGCGAATCATTTTCGATCCCGGGGGGATCGATGAGCCAATACCAGACTGAAAAAATCAAGATGTTCGAAATCGCCATTAGCACGACATCGAGCATTAGCGCGTTGACCGCCTCCGACGCGCCCTCGAACAGCGCAGAGATCAGGGAGCTTGTCTGCATGAGCAAGGCTATCGTGAAAAGGGCGTTGGCAATGACGATCAGTTGAAACAGCGCGTGTTTCCGTCTCAGCGCCCACAGGAATGCCATCAGGACGACGAGGACAAACCGCAGGATGACAAAAGAGGTTGCGATGCCGGACCGGTCGCTAGGGAGTAGAGCGCGCAACTCACCGAACGCCATTGTGTATGAAATCGCGGTTTGCCCAAGTGAGATAGCGAGCATGATCAGTATCACCAGTGCAAGCCATGGGCCGCGATCTCGAAAAAACGTCGTTGTCATGTTCAATTCCCCCTCGGCCAAACAACGAGCGGGGCCAGTCACTACGGGTAACATTGCCCCCGCAGCGCCAGAAGATACAGCAGTCGGCGTCGGTCGCACCCAAATCACAGCCCAGGTTCGATGCCGATGTCGTCGCCCCAAATAACGAAGATATTCGGCTTGTCGGTTTTGGGCATTTCCCTTCCTCGACTGATCGTCCTCGTCGCGACATGCGATCGGCGGCCATGAATTCCGCCATTCTCGTTCACGCAATCAAAATAGGCGCGGGCGCCATCATCGCTCTGTTTGAACGATCCAATAGCGGTCATCGAGGTGATCGCGCCGACAGGAATGGGCTTGCCCGTCGCCTTTTGGCCTGTGTTTTCGCCGTAGTCCACTTTTGCGAACGCTTGTCCCGAAAGGAATGGTAAGCCGCTAAAACACAGTGCGACGACCAATGTGATAACGCGCGGCATCGTTTCCCCCTTATTGAGTCTTCTCGGTTCATCCTTAGCTTGGAGAGGGAAACTGGGGCTACGCCAATTTCTGCTCACCGAGCATCGAATGGCATACGGGAAGCGCGTCACGATTTGCAACGTGCGACCGCCGGACGGTTCCACCAAAGATTAGCCGACGGGACCCTTTATCAGTGCATGTGCCGCCCGACGCAATCCCGCCTGTTCGAGACGCGGCATCACTTCCGCGCCAAAGCGGCGGAGCATCTTCTCCGGCTCCAGCGCGGTCAGCAGGAAGCCGCTCAAGCCGGCGGCCGACAGGCCGATCAATTTCCGCGCCACCGTCTCGGCCGAGCCAACCAATTCAAAGCCGCCGCCGGCCGCCCAATTGCGGCGCATGACGAATAATTGTTCCGGCCGCAGCGCTGGCATGCCTTCGGAGAGTTCGTCCACCCAGGCCTTGACCCATACAGGGTCCGCGCGTTCCTCGGCGTAGGAATTGAGATACGCCCGTGCGTGCGCATCGGTGTCGCCGATCACGACGTAGCCGTGCGTCCAGACCTGGATGTCGCGCCGGAACTCGGTCCGCGCCAGATTATGATAAGCCGCGATTTGCGGCGCCCAACTGTCCTCTTGGTCCCGCAGCAGCGTGAACACCAGATCGGCATGGCGCGTGGCGAAGCGCCGGCCGCGGTCGGACAGGCCGGCATTCATGATCGGCGGGTGGGGCGCCTGGAGGGGCTTCGGCAGCGAAACGCCTTTCCGCACCTGGTAGAAGCGCCCGGTGAATTCAAATTCGTCCTGCTCGACCCAGAACCGCTTCAGCACCTCGAGAAACTCCTCGGCATGCGCGTAACGCGTCGCCGGGTCTTCGATGTCGCGGCCGAACTGGCCGAAAGCATGGCGCGAACTGCCGGCGACGATGTTCAGGGCGACGCGCCCGTTGGTGATGTGGTCGATCGTCGCCGCGGCTTTCGCGACGAACGCGGGATTGGTGAGTTGCGCGTGGAAGGTCGCGATGACGGCGGGACCATCGACCGCCGCGCCGATCCCGGCGCACCAGGAGAAGGCCTCGAACTCGCGGTTGGCGAGGTGCCGGCCGTCGCCGTCGATGGGCGCGCGCCAGACGGCGAAACTCACCACCGCCTCGAAGCCGAGCTCGGCCGCGAGCGCCGCCAAGTTACGCGACCGCGGCCACTCGGCGACGAAACGCTCGAGCGCCGCTGTCATTTGCGGGCCATTGCCGTTGTAGCCGAAGATGCCGAGCTTCAGCTTGTTGTCATTAAACAGCGGGTTGGTGGCATTCGCTTGGATCGTCATGATCATTTGTGACTTTCAATCGGAAGACATTCTTTAAATCCTGGATTGCTGGTGCGCCTATACCGAATTGGTCTTGCCGATGTTAGGCGGCGACCTGCAGTTTAAGCAGCTGCGTCAGCTCGCGGCGGTTTCGGAAAAGAAAAGCATTCGCGCCCCGGCCAAGCGGCTTGCAATCCCCCAGCCCGCCTTGAGCCGAAGCATACGCAATCTCGAAGAGGCGCTCGGGCTTGCCGTGGTCGAGCGCGGACCGCGGCGTTGAGGTTCACCATCGCCTACCTTCGCATGGCCGGAATGCCTCTCGGTGAGCATCCTCTTCCATGCGATTGCACACGGAGGTTTTCGGTCGGCTTCAGCTGACGACATCGGCGCCGTACAGGGTGCAGGCGGGCTCCCTCCGATCGCTTTTCTATTGAGCGGCAGACGGCGCAGTCGCCGAACGGGTGGTTAGTGCATGCAGTTGTCCTTGGCAGACTCCGTACCTCCTACTGGCATCCTGCCCGGGTTCGCATAGATGTGATTGGCGACTTTGGGTGGCCACTTTTAGTCTTCCCGCGGCATCTGTAGCCACTGAAAACAACTAATAGGGGAAACGCAATGGACAATCTGCGAAGGTATGCCATTCCGCTGGCACGTTTGTTGTTGGCCAGCCTGTTCATATGGTCCGGCTGGACCAAACTTTTCGATTTCGGCCCGGCAGGTACGGCAGGGTTTTTCGCCAGCAACGGCGTGCCGGTTCCGGCGGTGGCGGCTTGGATCGCCATTATCGTTGAATTGGGCGGTGGTATTTTGATCCTCATCGGTCTGCAGGCTCGGTGGGTTGCGCTCGCTCTTGCGGTCTGGTGCTTGGTCACTGGGTTCGGTTGGCACCTTCCTGCCACTGCGAAGATGCACGACATGACTAACTTCTACAAAAATCTGACCATGGCCGGTGGTTTCCTCTACGTGTTCATTTACGGCGCCGGGGTATTAAGCCTCGACCGCATGATGGGCACCGATAAGACGATGGGTGCCGAAAAGACGGCATAGGGGCGGTCGGGTCGGGTTGCGAACGGCACCCTGTTTTGAGCGGACACCTACCTTCGGTCGCAGGGGCTAGGGACAAGGCTAAACATACGCGGATGTCACGACGATCGAAGATTGAAGTGATTTGGCAGCGTGGCACGTCGACGCCGTTTCTCGACAGAGCAAAGGAGAACCCGAAGGCAATCAATATGGCCCGGCTCTCTTAGAGTAAGTTCGCCGTCTGGTGTTTTCGCCCTGGCGCATCCCGCCGGTATGATCGCCCCGACGCCGACTGATAGCAGCGGCCACCTGGCACCACATCTGCTGCAGCGGCTACGCGCCACAAAGTCAGATGTGCGATAATTCTCACCGAGCTCGCGCAACAGCGCCTCCAGATCGACGGTTGCCCAGTGGTGGCAACCCATGGCGTCGCAGCAGACGGTCATGTGGAGCCCAGCTGCGATGGTGCTACCGATAGTGCTGACTGGGGCGGGCGCTTGCGCGGCATGTTCACCGTTGCGCTTTTCATTTTAAAGGCCGCCCGGGGCTGGGGCGAGCTTAAGGGGTGGAGCGTTGACGGGTCGCGGGCGGTCGAGACGTGTGTAAAAGATTTCACAACGAAAGTTCCACGTGTTTGAGAGGACAATTCTGTTGTTGCGTTTCTCATCTATCCACTCAGTGTTATGCCCCCAAAAACCACCTTTTGGAGATTGTCCAAAAGTTGCATCCCTTAAAGGTTTTCCGTGAATGCGACTGAGAGTTTCAGACAAGCTATCACATTGATCGGGCCACTTAAGTTGCATCCGGATTTGAGCTAACCCGCCATCTTCAAAGTCAAGAACACCACCTTCGAAAACAATATTGCCGGTCGTGTAGGTGTCAAAAACCAGCCTTGCGTTCCGATCGAAGGCCTCCCCAGGGCGGGGTTTCCTATGTGGTATCTGGAAGCTTTTACCTACGTCTTCTACAGACATACCCCAGACAGCGCCTTGCCAGTCAGCGCATGCGCTCGCTGAGAAACCTAGAATCCCGGTCACGAGGGTCAGCGACACAACCATAGATTTCCAAATTGTGTTCATCAACCCGCCTCCGCAAGACGCCCACCGAATGTGAGCGGGGTTTTGACCTGAGTGGCCATCGCCCTGGGCCCATTCCTCGATCACCTTGCGCTGCTTGCGCACCGCGGTCAGCGGCTTCGCTATTTTGGCAGCACTGTCGATTTTGCATTCTCGCATCAGTACCGTGACGCGGCGGTCCCAGTCAGCCCCAAGATTCTTCGCGCGGGCATTCAACGCCGTTCGCAGCACCAGCTCCTGCGGCGGCGGTTCGGCGAACCACGCGCGGAGGCGCTGATCGCCGACGTCGCCCATGGTCTCTCCTGTCCGGGCACGCTCATCATGAGCTCTGCAACGTGTTCATGGGTAACCGGAACCAGGGGTTTCCACATCGATAACGTCAATGCGAGCAGATGACTTGCCTTCCCTAAGCGCTTGGTATGACGTTGCGGCACTTAGGCAGAAGAGCGTCCTTCGATCCGAACCACCGAGAGCGCAAGCGATGGCCCGGCGACCGGGCACCGAAATTCGCTGCTGCTCTTGCCCGTCACGAGCGATCCGTACGAATGCATCTTCGCTGAAAGACGCAACCCAAACAGCCCCGTCTCGATCCAAGCAAATGCCATCCGGATCCTTCGCACACGGGAGTCTCCGACTAAAGCGCAACCCGCCATCCGCTTCCATGTCGTATGCAGCGAGACATTCGCCATCCATCTCGGCCACCACAAGTCGGCTGTGGTCGGCCGAGATAGCAATGCCGTTCGGAAAGCGCAGTCCCTCGGCTACGACGCGTGTCCTACCGTCCGGCGTGACCAGAATGATCCGGCCAGGGGCGTCGCGTTCAGGGGGCTGGGGCCAATTGAAACCGAGATCTCCGACATAAGCGCGCCCTAGACCGTCAATGATCATGTCATCGATCGTGCCTCTAGCGACATTTGACAGGTCGGCATACAGCGACAACTGTCCATGTGTGAGCGTCGAGAGGCGCTTGCGGAACATTGTCAACACGACCAGCTTCCCATCCGGCAAGATACCAAGGCCGCATGGGGTGTCGTCTGCCAAAACTGCATGCTCCTGGCACTCGCCCAATAGGCTTATGCTTAGCAGTGTCCGAGTCATGCAATCGACGAACCAGAGTCGATCCCCCTGCCAGCGCGGGCCTTCGAAGTAGCGTCCTCCGTCGAATAGAGTCCTCAGCATGGCTTCTGTCATCCTGGTAAAGCCTTGAGGCGCGGATTGCTGGCGTCGATCAATGGCTAACGCCAGCGACGTCGCAATTCGCGCGCGCCGCAAGATTTGCTCGGTAGTTTCTGGGATGAACACGTCGGTGAGCAGCGGGATGCGCGCCAGCGATCAGAGCGCCAGATTTCTTCGCCATCCGGATCGGTCAATCGGATCGCATTCGGCATAACAGATTCGTGCGCCCGGACGTTGGTCACCACGCCGGCGAGCAATGATTTCGCAGTGGCCAAGTTGGACGCTTTGAACTCGCGGCTGCTTAAGACGACCAAGTCGCCCGGCGACCCGCCGGTCGCAAGAAGGTCGTATTTCCACTTGGCAAGCTGGCCATTCCCTTTAGTGACCATTGCACCCCGCCCAAGCCTTGATGACTTTTCCCTGGCGGTCGTGTCGATCTTGCACTCCTTCACCGCGCCGCGACCCGACGATCCCAGTCCGGCTCCTGAATAATGCGCCCAAGGCGGTCATTGGCCAATGCCCTTTGCCTCACCAGCATACGCACTCGGCGCGTAACCGAACCGTCGGCGAAATTTTCGTGAGAAATGGTTATAATCATTAAATCCGCTGGTGTAGGCGATCTCGCTTATGGGCTGATTGGTGCTCGCCAGCGTACGGCGTTGAAGAAGTCGCGCCGCATGCTCCAGTCGGAGCGAATCTATGAAACCGCGGCAAGTAGAGCCTCGTTGTGTAAATAGTTTCTGGAGATAACGCAGGGAGATGCCTGCTTCGGCGGCGACCTCGCGCGGGCGCAGTTCAGGATCGGCAAAGCGATCCCTGACGATCGTACAGAGACGCTCAAACTGTTTGTCCGTGTAAGGAGAGACCGTGTTTGAAGTTGACGGCGTAAAGACCTCTCCGATGAGATCATAGAGCGCCAACTGCATAAAGACGCTTTCCGGAGCAGCGGCCGACTCATCCTTGAACTCATCCAGAGCGAGTTGGAAGAGAAGGCGCCCGGCACGCGTTCGGCGGCCACCAGAGCCACCCTGCGGTTCCATGCCGAGATGCGCAATCAGTGACCGGCGCGGCAACTGCAGCGACAACCACTGAGAATATGCATCATTCACATAGGTTACGGGTCTGGTCGAGTCCACCAGAACGACATCGCCAACATCCAGAGTTGTTTCCTGACCGTTCTGAAGGACCGTTGAACGTCCAACGACCTGAAACACCGCGTGGTAAAACTCCACATCGTCGAGTCGCACATCCCGTCGCGTGCGTTCGATCCGCTGACAATTGTGATCAAAACCGTCTGCGCTGAGTCCGAATATGCTCCGGTCCCACACCCGACCGGCAAAGTCTTTGGGGTCGACACCTTCGGGGTTGTACCGCCCGACGAGCGAGCGAACCACGGCTCGCCACTCCTCATACCCCAGTTCTGCCACAGCCGCGAAATCACCGCATTGGAGCGTCGTCGTCATTGCCATCACCTCTAGGCGAGATATGGTACTCCGATCGCCTTCGCCAACCTGATCTCCCGGTGCGCACCATTGCTAGTCGCGGTGCGCCTTAACCTCACGACATGCTCCGGTCGATGATCTAGTGATCTGCGGCACGAGAACCACGTCCAGAGAAGGCCGAACTGTTGGAAACTCGAACTCGACGCATAGGAGCAATAGCCGCAAGCCACCACGGGTTCTCCCCGTCGTCTCCGCCCGGTAACTTGAACATGAACCTTGTGATTTTGGCATCGAAAGGAATACGATCTCATGACCACTAGCGCGTCATTTCTCAAAACGCGATATGGAGGTTATCTCCATCGCGAGGTGCCCGACGAGGACGTAGAATTCTCCCGTGTCGGCCCCGGTACACCATGTGGCGAATATCTGCGCCGCTTTTGGCAGCCGATCTGCTTTTCGGACGAACTGAAGGACCTGCCCCATCGGGTCAAGGTCTTCGGCGAGGAATTAGTGGTTTTTCGCGACTTGAGCGGCGCCGCCGGTCTCTTAGAACTGCATTGTCCGCATCGTGGCGCATCCCTGGAGTTCGGGCTCATTGACGCCAAAGGGATACGATGCTGCTACCATGGCTGGCAGTTCGCGGCGGACGGGACCATCCTTGAGATGCCCGGCGAACCGGCTCACAGCACGCTGAAAGACCGGTTCTATCACGGGGCCTATCCCATCCAGGAGCATGGCGGGATCGTCTTTGCCTATATGGGTCCGCCGGACCGCCAGCCGCCTTTTCCCGTGTACGACAGCTTTGTCCGGGCGGGCCATCGCGTCATCCCAGGCCAAAAATACTTTTATCCGTGCAACTGGCTGCAGATTATGGAAAACGTAATGGACCCTGCCCACGCGGCATTTCTCCACACGATCGTCAGTGGTGCGGTGTTTACCGATGAATTCGGGATCCTGCCGGAACTCGAGTTCCGCGAGACCCCCGTGGGGATGATTTATGTTGCGAGCCGGCGAGTCGGACAGAATATTTGGGTTCGAATGGCGGAAGCCGTCCTACCCAACCTGCAACAGGTCGGGCCGATTTGGGAAGATGGACACACGGAGCATCCCTTCAGCGGCCCAATGATAAGCCGGTGGATCGTGCCGGTGGACGATACCAACACGATGTTCCTCGAATTGCGCCATGTCAGCGAGACCGAAGGCGTCACACCCGCCTGGTGGGCCGATCGCGCTATCACGGTCCCAGGCCAGCTTGCGGCGGAGTGCTACGTCGATGGCCAGCGACGCCCCGGCGACTACGAGGCACAGGTCTCGCAACGGCCCGTCGCCATCCACGGATTGGAGCATATCAGCGCCACCGATCGCGGGGTTATGATGTTCCGGGTCCAGACGAGACGCGGTATCCGGGCCGTGCAAGCCGGCCACGACCCCAAGGGCCTGTGCTGTGACGCCAGCGCGGTCATCACGACATACTGTAACGACGCCGTTATCCGCATGCCGTCCGATGTCGATCCGGCAATCGACCGTCAGCTCATACGCGAAACGGGGCGGCGGCTCGCGGAGGGCAATCTTAAGGATCGGCCGTTATCGGGATGAGGGCAATCTCCGAACTTACCTCGGGCGAACGCCCGGGCACACCCGATCGCGAAGCCGGCCCGACGACTCACATCGCGCCGGCTCGGCAGCTCTCGCTCGACGGTCGGTGGTTCTCATCGAAAAAAGGCCCCGCTTTGCCTCGCTGAAGCCCTCGCTGCTGGTCGTGGCGCCGCCAGCAGACCGGGCTTGTCAACGGAATCGACCCTGAGCTGCCGTTGAAGATCTGACCGACGAACGGGCGGTAAGCGCGGAGAAGCGGTCTTCGGTCGAAGACGGGCGCGACCAAGAGCGACCCACCGGGAAGCGAGTTGCGAGCACGTCGAGTGATCCTCCTTACTACGAGATCGGCTGCGGATGTCGAGGACTGGCTTCTGCTTTATCGCCATATGTGGGCTCAACCGTTAGCCAGCTCTTCCTCGCCGCACGCGGCCCGGCGGAGCGCCACGCGGTCCAGCTTTTGGGCGCCCGTGACGGGCAGCCGCCCGACCACCCGCACCTCAGTCGGGCGCTTGTAGTCGACGAGCCGGGACGCGCAGTGCGCGAAGATCTCGGCCGCATCGACGTTTTCGCCGGTTCGGGGCAAAACGAAGGCAACCAGGCGCTCACCGCCGGTGCGCGCGTCCGGCACACCGACGACCCCGACCATCCCGACGCTTCGATGAGTGTGGATCGCCTCTTCAACCTCGCGCGGGAAAACATTAAAGCCCTTGACGAATACGACGTCCTTCTTCCGGTCGATGATGAACAGGAAGCCGTCCTCGTCGAGGTAGCCAATATCGCCCGTGTAGATGAACCCGTCGCGAATGGTCCGGGCGGTCTCCTCTGGGTCATTGCGGTAGCCCGTCATCATGTGCGGGGCGCGGACTCGCAACTCGCCCTTTCGGCCTGGCGGGAGCACGCGAAGTCCTGTCTGCAGGTCCACCACTTGTACATCGGCGCCAGGCACGGGCCTGCCGACCGAGCCTGGTCGGACTCCTGACGCCGCCGTGGTTGCGCAGATCGGCGCCATTTCCGACATGCCGTAACCTTCATAGATCTGGAGCCCCGTGGCGCGCCGCCAACGCTCCATCAACTCGACCGGGAACGGTGCGCCCCCGGCTGGGCACATCCTGAGGGCTGAAAGGTCGGCACCCCTCAGGTTGGCCGCCGCAAGCAACCCGGCGTAGATGGCTGGCGGGCCGCCACCGAAGAAGGTCACTCGGTAGCGCACGAGTAGGTCGACGATATGCTCTGGTTGGAACCGCTCCGGGATCACTGTTCCTCCGCGAGCCGACAGCGGAAGGAGAACGCCCTGAACGAAGCCGTAGATGTGGGTGAAGGGTGCGATAGGGAGGAAAACTTCGCCATCGGCGCGTGTAGGCCACATATGCTGAATGCAGCGCACCGCGGCGACAAGGCGGCTGTGTGTGTGCTCGATAACCTTAGGAAGTCCAGTGGTGCCGCCGCTGAACAACAGTGCTCCGGGGTCTGTAGGCGTAGCGGCCCGCAGCCCGAGTGGCGTCTCGGCGTGGGCGACAAGGTCCCGAATAGCAATCCCTTGTCCAAGGCAAACCACTCCGGGAATACCCAGGTCGTCGGCGAGACCGGCCACCGTGTCCCGAGTTGGCGGCGCACAGACCACGACGCGCGGGCTCGCCGTTCGCAGCAGCGGGGACGGTTCAATCGCCGGGTAGAGAGGGTTGAGTAGCGCAGGGGCCGCCAGCACCTTTAGGGCAGCGAAGTAGGCGATGTGGAATTCGATGGAGTTTGGCAGGACAAGCGCCACCACCTCCCCCGGCCTCACTATCGGCGCGAGACGTTGGGCAAGGGCCGCGACCGCGCGTCCAACCTCCCGATAGGTCAGCGCCACACCCGAGTGGCAAAGCGCCACCTCATTGGGCGCAGTCGCGACTGCGTGATCGAACATCGCGCACAGCGTCGCAACCGGCGCGCTTCCCGCTTTGCCGCCGCGCCGAAAGAGATCTTGCTCCATCGTCCGTTCTCCAATGAATCGAGAGCCGTAAGACGGGAGCCGCCTAGTCGATGGCAGCTGTTGTAGCGGCGCCTGAAGGCGCTCCTTGCGAGACAGCGACTGATGACTCTGAGGGCGGCCTCACCTTGGCCCCGCGCTTTGCTACAAACTCCGTAAGCCGCGCCGTGGCCTCCACATCGGACTGAGAAAGCGCCGCCATCAGGCTCTCGACGAAAAGCCCGTCCGCCTCACTCATGTCCTGAATGCGCGGCAGCGCGTGCAGCACGCCGAGCACGGTTAACGGCGCTATCCCCGCCATCTTTGCTGCGCGTTCCTCGGCCTGGGCGAGCGCGTCGCCCTTGGGCACGAGATACTGTACGAGCCCGATCCGCTCAGCCATGTTGGCGTCGAGCACCCGGCCGGTTAGCAACATATCCGCCATCCGCGCTGCCCCCAGCAGCCGTGCCACATGCACCGAGGCGCCGCCGCCGACATAGATCCCGCGAGTGCCTTCCGGCAGGGCGAAAAACGTGGTCGTGTCTGCGAGGCGGATGTGGCAAGCGGCCGCAAGTTCCAGGCCGCCGCCGATGGTTGCGCCATGCAGCGCGGCGACGACCGGCACGTGGCCGTGACGGATCGCGGTAAAGGCGGCATGCCAGGCGCGTGAGTGGTGAAACGCTTCCTCCGCCTTCCGTGCACGATGCTCGGCGAGGTCTAGACCGGCGCTGAAACATGGGCCATGGCCGAAGATCACCATCGCCTTCGCCTCGGCCTGTGCGCGTATCACCCTGTCCTGCAGCGCAACGAGCAGGTGGCTGTTGATGGCGTTTCGTTTTTCCGGCCGGTTTAGGCCGAGCCAGGCCACGCTTTCGCGCAGTTCGTAGGTGACAACGCCGTCCGGTCGCTGATCGATCAACTGGCTCATCATCGCGGGTCCAATCTCCTAGCCATGTAAGGGTGAACTTCCGCCCCCTTGTCCCGCAGAACTAGGTTGTCAGCTCGATATTGTCCTGAGCCGAGCGCGCACTTTGATCAGCATAAAAACGCACTGTCGCTTTTTCGACTCTTAGTCTGATAAGGCCTCCAGACCTTGATTGCCTCTCTGCCCTTCCCCGGTCGTTTTCAAAATAATCTCAACGGCTTGCGCTTTCACGGGTTGCGCCCGCCCGGGCTGCGGCAAACGCTGGGTCATCACCTTGTCTAGGGCCCATTCTGGTATAGTTTGTGGCCGCAGCCAGGCACACATGTGCGTGACCTCCTCTTCCAAATGGGCGCTCGCGCGCCATCATTTGAGAACGGAGGTCCGCTTGTCACAAATTCAGACGCCGATTTTCTCGGCGAGCCGCAATTGGACTACGACGCGTGGCGAGAGGGGTGAGAAAGGCATGCGGGCGATACAATCCGGAAGGTATCGAACGCAACGCGTTCACTGGCTGGATTCGCCCCTTCGAGGTCTGTGGCTTTAAAGCGCTGGGGACGGGATGCAATTCCCGGTCTCATCGAGCGCGACTATCGTGACGTTCGCCTTGATTATGCAGATCACTATTTCGTTCTCTTTCCGGGTGGCGGTCAGTCGCTCATAGCCCAGAACGACCAGGCTACGCGGCTCCGGGTCGGCGATGTCGCTCTCGTTGATACGACTCGCCCCGTAAAATTTTACCACTCGAGAGGGCCTTGGAGTAATTCCGCCATCAACTTGCCGCGGCGGGAGCTGGTGGTTCACCTTGGCTTCGAACCTGAGGTTGCCTCTATGCGTCCCGACGGAACGCGGGCGAGCCGGCTGTTGCTCGAACTCAGTCAAACCGCAAACGAAGAGTCTCGAACAGAATCAGTGTCGGCTAATTCCTATATGCAGCTTGTGGTGTACGATCTGGTCGGCGCTTTATTTGCGCCGTCCGATCAGTCCGGTGCTTGGCGGCATGCGGACGCGTCCGGGGCGTTATCGAGAAGGGCTATGCCGACCCGGACTTCGGTCCTCCCGAGGTGGCGGCCAAGACAGGAATTTTCGCTACGCTATCTGCATAAGCTGTTCACGCAGCGCGGTGCAACCTACACGGAATTGATCTATTCGCTCCGTTTGGATCATGCCGCGCGACTTCTAAGTCACCGGGAATCGCTCCGCAACGCCCAACCGCTGAGCAAAATCGCCTATGCCTGCGGGTTTCGCGATTACACGCATTTCGCCAGAACGTTCCGCAGTCGTTTCGGTTATCCGCCGGGCGCACATTCGGCTGAGGATGGTCGGGCGGTAACCCTGCCAGTGCGCTCAGATGCTGACGAACTGACGCTATCGGCTCACGACCCCGAGTAGTTCCTGATCTAACTTCCTCATCGTTACGAACTTCAGCGGCAGAGACTCGCGCTTCGCCCGTATTCGCGTCGGCTTCAGCTCCGTCGATTTGGAGGCCGGGTCGGAGCGATTGTGCGCCGAGCATGGGCCGCGCCCGCCAATGAATTGGAGAGTCCGCCATTACTGCGCTCGAAAACTATCCGCTCGGGTATTTGGAAGCCGAGGCGAAGCGCCTCATGGAACAAGGCGCTATGCTCGAGGACCTCATGAGCGACCTGCTGAGCCGCGCCGGTCGCGCGCCTGGCATGCGAGTGCTCGACGTCGGGTGCGGGGTCGGCGACGTATTGCTGCTCGCCGCGCGAATCGTAGGTGAAAAGGGGTCTGTGCTGGGCGTCGACCGATCGGCCTCCCCGCTTGAGATCGCAAGAGGCCGCGCCAAGCGCCGCGCGGCGCTTTGCGAGACGGCGACCATCTCGTTTGTCGAGGCCGACCTGAACACATTCGAGCCGGATGGGGCTTTCGACGCGATCATTGGCCGATTCGTTCTGCTTTATGTTCCCGAGCGGGCGAGCATGTTGCGTCGTCTAACGCGGAGCCTCCGCCGAGTTGGGGTGATGGCAATCCAGGAATTAGACGTCTCTTCGTTGGCTCAAACGCCCGAGTCACCAATGTTCGCCCAACTCAGGCGATGGATCACGGACGGCCTTAAGTCGGCGGGGGTGGAGCTGGACACCGGCTCTCAGCTCTACGCGACTTTCCTCCGAGCAGGCCTTCCCCGTCCGCAGATGGTCTGCGCCCAACTCGTCCACTGCGGACCCGAAGCGAGGGGCTATGAAGACGCCACGCAAGTCTTGCGCAGCCTATTGCCGAAGCGCAACCGCGTTGCGACTGCGACGGAGATTGAAATCGACTCGCTCGCAGACCGACTGCGTCAGGATGCGGTTGCGCGCGACGCTGTGGTGTTCACGCCGTGGTTCGTCAGCGCCTCGTCAAGCGATGCAATTTTGAAACGCGAAAGAGGTGCAAGATGTTGACCGCGACGACGCTTGTTCAAGGCGTTACCGAAGATCACAGCTCGGACAACCAAAACACGGCCGCGCGAACCGCTGGCGCGCAGGTGTTCCCGCGAGAAGGCAGCCCGCGATGTCACCCTGCATGGCTCAGCGTTGATCGTGTCCTGGCCACGGTTCTGTTCACCGATATCGTCGGTTCGACTGAGATAGCGGCAGCGCTCGGGGACCGGCGCTGGCGATATTTGCTCGAAGCTCACCACGCTATCGTGCGGCGCAATCTCACCCATTTCCGCGGACGCGAGGTGAAGACCACCGGAGACGGCTTCCTGGCAACCTTCGACGTTCCGGCGCGCGGCGTGCGCTGCGCCTGCGCTATTGTCGACGAGATCAGACCGTTGGGGATCGAAATCCGTGCCGGGCTTCATACCGGCGAGTGCGAGATCATCGGCGACGACGTCAATGGCATTGCTGTTCATACAGGCGCGCGGGTCGCTGCGCTCGCTGGATCGGGCGAAATTCTAGTGTCGGGGACGGTGAAGGACCTGGTGGCCGGCTCGGGTTTGCGCTTTAGCGACCGCGGCATCCAGAACTTGAAAGGGATCCCGGGCGAGTGGCGCATCTTCGCCGCGCAGCGAGAAGAGCGGGATGCAGGACTGTTGTTAGAAGTCGGCGGGGCCGACACCGACGCGCAGGGGCCCAGTTGAGACGCCAATGCTCCTTCTCAGCTCGAAATCTGGCGAGTGGCGTGCGCGGCACAAGTTTGTCCAGAACTTACCTAAGACTGGACCTTTCACTTCTACGAAGACGGGAGGCGCGCCACATGACGATAAAGAAGCCGAACCCTCCGCCCGCGTGAGAGAGTGGCGACACCTTCAGCCGCCGCAGAAAGTCTCGCAGGAAGGCGCGGCTGCGCCGGGGGCCCCGGCGCCTGATGCGATCTGTGCAGTGCCCGCGAGGATAGGAGATGCGTCATGACTAAGTTCGTGAAGACAGCGAGACTTGCCGGCATCATGGTCGCTCTTTTGGCAAGTATGGCGCTCGAGTTCCGTGCGGCCCGACCCGAGAACGGCGTGCGCGAGGGGCAGGCCGTGGCGACCGAGCTCGGCGCGAACGTGTCGGCGACAACCTACTGGTTCGCTGAGTCCGACGGTTGGCATGTGGTGACCACGATGGACATCGTCGTCGGGATGGAAGGTGTCGACGAGAGGCACGCCGTTGCGCGCTTTTCTGCGGTGCTTTGGCCGGGCCAGGCGCAGTTGATCTCTGTTCCTTATCCTCTCGGCGAGCATCAGCAGGTGCTGCGGATCCGTCGACTTGGGGACCGGATCGAAATTGCGCGGGTCCCTGGCTCGTCAGTCTAGCTTCTGCGATTTGTCAGGGAGCCGACGATCCTTTTGTACAAAGGCGCTCTCATGAACGATCCCCTTGACTTCGTCATCGAAGCGCCGTGGCGGCATTGACCGCTGGAACGACGAAGAACGGGCGATCAGCGTTGCTAAGCTGAACCCGCCCGTGCACCTTGCGCCGCAAGACGATCAGCTGCTGCCTCAGAACTACATTCTCGGCTTCAAGCCGGCTCCTCGACTTAATGGCGCAGCCAACAGCTTCAGAGCCAGGAGGATTAGCGCAATCACAGCCGCCAACGTGATGCGCTTCTCTCACCGGTTCAATACGGATGGGTTTTTCGGTACACACATGATAGTCGCCAGGTTTGCTTGGTCGGAGCTCGCCTGTCCTCAGATACGCGGGGGATCGCCAACGCCGGCTTCGTCAACTCAGTGAACTCAATGGGAGTGCCGGCGGCGAGGATCGTAATACCTTGGATGTCGTTATCAGCAAGCTCGATTTCACCAGCATGGAAGCGGCTGGACTTGGATCTCGAGCGGACGAGCTCTGCCCGTCACCTTCGCATCGAGGCCTTTGCGCGTCGGGCAAGGCGTGTCACAAACCGGATGAGATCGCCACGATAGTGCAGCCGCTCGTAATCGACTGGCCGGTTGCCGGTGGTGTAGGACGTGCGCTCGATCAGGAATATCGGGCTGCCGGCCAGCACTTGGAGCGCGTGGGCAGTAACAGGGTCCGCCGCCGCCGCTTCCAACTGGTATTCAGCTTCGACCAGAGGCGTACCATACTTGTCCTCCAGCAACGCGAAGACCGGCTCGGCCTCGAGATCGTCCCCCACAACCTTCTCCCCTAGGTCGCGAGGCAAGTATGTCTCGTCAAAAGACATCGCCACACCGTCGGCCAAGCGAACCCGTTGAATCCTGACCACCAACGTCCCGGGTTCCAATGCGAGGTGGTGAGCGACCGACTCATCCGCTGCGACGATGCGTTTATCGTGCAGACGGGCGGTCGGGGTTCGCCCCAAAGCTTGCATGTCCTCAACAAAACCGGTCAATTCGGTCAGTTCCTGGGTGATCTTGGGTTGGGTGACGAAAGTGCCCTTGCCCCTACGGACCTCGACGAGGCCGCGCTCGACCAAATTCTGAATCGCCTTCCGTACGGTCGTACGACTGACTTTGAAGCGTTGTACTAAGCCGTCTTCCGACGGCAATTGGGTCTCTGGGGGCAAGCTGCCGTCAGCGATATTGCCGGCTAGAACTGACTCGACTCCCTGGTAGAGGGGAAAGCGCGACATCACGACATCGTGACATCATTATGTCTTGCCGTCAAGGGCTGCAGTTCTAATTTCCCCATAAGGTGCGATGCTCAAACCGCCGACCGTCATCGAATGCGATGCTGGCCGTCCGCTGGATCATCGGAGCCGGTTAGCTCGGCACATATAGAGTAGTGTGATGAAAACTCAATTCTACCGACCAGTCTCCGGTGGACCTACGTCAAGCTACACCGGGAAACCGTCGCCAAGTTGGCACGACCTCCTCGTCGTTCTGATCAGCAGATCCCCGATCGCCCGTTGGGCTCCGATGCCGCTGCGTCTGATCGTCGGGTTCGGCTTCATGCAGCATGGCTTCGCAAAACTGGCGCGGGGCCCGGAGGCGTTCCCCGCGATTTTGCAGGCGCTTGACGTCCCCGCGCCCCATCTCATGGGATGGCTCACGATCCTGGTTGAGATAGTTGGCGGCCTAGCTGTCCTCCTCGGTGCGATGGTGCCTCTGGCCAGCATACCGATGGCGGCGGTACTGCTGGTCGCCGCGATTACCGTGCATCTTCCCTACGGGTTCAGCTCAATCAAGCTCCAGGCCGTGACGGCGGCGGGCGCGCAGTTCGGGCCGCCGGGCTTTGAAACAGACCTCCTTTACCTCGCCTGCCTTGCGGCCCTCGCCTTGGGGGGCTCAGGACCATTGGCGATCGATGGCTTTCTGGCAAAGCGGAGAGAGGTCACGCGTCCTTTGTCGCATGCCGAACCATCTGCCGGCGGCCACGGAGCCGGGTGAGGTGATCGATCCACTGCCCGGTAGATGTAAAGCCAAATCACAGGGGGCAAACATGAACCCCGACCGCGGCTCTTGGCGGCTCAGCCTGTCGCTCGGTGCCCACGCACCGCTGGGGATGGCCAGCGCCATGTTTATTGCACTGGCCGCGACGCGTTCCGGCTTGGCGCTGCTGTCTGCAATAAGCGGTTCGGCTTCGCCGTCCTGGCGGCACCGCTCTTTCTCTTGTTTCTCGACCCGGCGCGGGCAGTTCAGCTCGTTATCATCTTCTCGACGGCGCTAATGGAGGACATATGACGACGATAAGGCCTATTTATTCGATATTGATCGTTGGTGTGTGCGCCTTGGGTAGCGCGGTCTTCCAATCGGTGCCCGGCGCCGAGAGTCTGACGATAAACGACGCCTGTGCCGCGATCGGCCTTGCTCCCGGCGAAGCTCCTTTCACCCGGTGCGTTCAAAGTTTGGAGCGGTCAGTCTCGATGCCGGAGTCACCTCTGCCAGAATCAAGGAGAGGGGCCAACGTTGCGGTCGGGAGTGGTGAGACACGAATTGGCCATCGTTCCGAGTATGCCTGCCGAGTGATCGGGCTCAATCCAACAACCGCGACCTACTCATATTGTGTCGGGAACTTGCGCCAGACTCTCTTCGAGACGAGGATCCCGGGCTTTCAGAATTGATGCGCTAATAGAATCTCGATGCAATCGAGCGCTAGGGTCAAGTAGGCCCTTTTATTCGTTGACCAATCGAACCCCTCCGATTTCGATAAAAGTGTAACGAGACGCGGAGCGGAAGGGAAAAGTAAGTGACTACGGTAGCGGAGTTCGAAGTCGTGACCAGGGTCGGTCCTGGAACGACGCTCGACAATCAATCGCGCGGCCATTCCCTCGAGCATGCCCCGCAATTCGATGGCATCGGAGGCGTCCTTTTGGCTGAAGGCTTGTATGAAGTAGCCGCGCGTCTCTGACGGCGTGAGCAGGCCTCCACCCGCCAAGACCGGGAGCGCTACACGAATCGGCGAGCGCGACATGGCAAGGCGCTCCGTTAACCCTTCCTCGGTGATTCGTTGGCCAGGAGCGAGCTCGCCGCGAAGGATCATCTCGCGAATTTGAAAGATCGCCTGGTTCACAAAGGTTGTCATGATTTTCCGATCCAATTGGGATCCAAAAGTGCCCGATGGTCTTGTTGGCAACCGGACTTTATTTCCTCGGTAATGGCTACGGCGGCCCGCGCTGACGCCATCCGGATTGGCGTTATCGGTTCGTTCTGCGGTCCATATGCTATTTTCGGATCCAATGAGAAACCGGGGATCCAGCTGGCGCTCGCCGAAATAGGTGGGGAGGTCGATGGCCACCAGGTCAGCGTCATTTACTGCCATGTCGGTGGTAACAACCCAGCCCGCGCCAAGATACTGGCTTAGGAGTTGATCGTCCGGGACAACGTTCATTCCGGCGGGGCTCGAGTTTACTCCCACAGTGCTCGCCGTTGCCAATCTGATCAGCCAGGCGAGGATTCCGCTTGTGATCTTCAACCCGGCCACATCATTCGTGACCCCTAAATCGGCCTTCTTCGTGAGGGCGGGGTTCACGGAATGGGAATTGGCGGTTCCGAGCGCGCAGTACGCCATGCGAAACGGCTGCAAAAACGTAGTGTTTATAGCAGCCAACTACGCACCCGGGCAGGACACCTTCGATGCGTTTAAGTACGGGGTCGAGTCGAGGGGGAGGGGCGGCAAAATCGTCGACAGGATACCGGTCCCGCGGCAGATGACAAGCAGTCGAAGCAGTGCAGCTATCGAACCGAACTATCCGACCATTTTAAATGCCTCTGCAAGTGAAACGGATTGAAGTTGCGGAATGGACACCTCCACGAAATACGCAAAAACAGAGATTCCAGAACCGACGTTCAATGCCACATGCGGTCGCTCGGCCACCTTTAAGTCTAAATGGACCCCCCGCTCAGCCCGCTTCGCGCGGCCTTGGCCATCTCATGCAAGCCCCACCAGCGCTTTTACCCGCGGCCAGGCTTCACGCCCCTTTTCCTCCATAAGCGGAAGGTATTTCGGATTGAACTGCGCGGCGAGCGCGGCGCGATAGGTCTCGCGCGAGCGCATGCGCTCGTACCAAGCGGCGGTGCGCGGGTTCTTGTCGAGGAAACCCAGGAATTTCAGATGATCGAGGCGCGTTATGTATGGGGCGTAGGCGATGTCGGCCAAAGTGAACATCTCGCCGGTCAGCCATGGCCCGCGCTCCAGCGCCACATTCATATCATTGATCATCTTGTAGAGGCGCTTGATCGCGTCGGAAAAATTCGGATTGTCGGTGCCCTTCTGCAGCAGTGCGAAACGTGCGCGATAGCCGGGCCCACGCTGGCGTGTCAGCTCATCGAGCACCTCGGGCGTGTATTGATGATGGAAGGCCACACTCATGCTGACCGTGCCGGTTGCAGGGAATATCGAATCGTCGATCTGCTTGGTCCACCAGCGCATTTTGGCGCGTTCCGCAGGATCGACCGGCTTCAGCGGGTGTTTCGGATAGGCGTCGTCGAGATATTCGTTGATGACGACAGACTCCGTGACCACTACATCGTCATCGACCAGCGTCGGCACTACGCCTTTGGGATTGAGCGTCAAGTACTCGGGCTTTTGCTGATCGCCGGCGCGTAGGTTGAGATGCTTCGCCTCATGGGCGAGCGCCTTCTCAGCAAGGCAAAGGCGGACCTTTTGCGAGCAGACCGACATGTCGTTGTGATAGAGCGTCAGCATCGTATTCCTCTCTCCTCGCCGGTTGCGGGATCGACTTGACATGGCGGCCAGGCGCCGCGACGATGGTTACGCATCAGCTCGAAAAGCTGCGGCGCCACGAATTTACACAGCGTCGCTTGAAACTCGGCCGCGCCTTAACCTGCTGCCACCAATCGGCGAGATGTAGCCGCTTCTCGGTCCGGAGCCGAGAGCTGCTCCGTGTCAAGACGGTGCGCTTGGCAAGCGAGACGCCGTGGCCTGCGACCCAAAGCGTGGTTGCGAGCTATGCCTCCATATCGCCGAGCGAATTGTCGTAGACCCGCAGCGCCACGTCGCCTCCGGACCCTCGATGCGGCGTCGAATTGTGGCGACGTCGCGCTTTCGACCTCCGCACCGAGCCACTCGGTCCAGGTCAGCATGGTCAATCGACCGAGCCGCGCGGCGGCATTGAGCGGCGGCTCGGGAAACGCATCGTCAATATATTCGCCGATGACCGTCAATTCGAGGATGCCATTCCCGTCATGGACCAGCGTCCGCACGACGCGTTTCGAATGGAGCATCAGGTATTCCGCCGCGAATTGTCCGCTCTTCAAAAGGTCGACTTGCGCGGCCCAGGGCCAGCCCTTTTCGCCAGGCCGATCCGCGCCTTGGCGGCGTGGACCGAGGTGACACGGCTTGCGCATCTGTTCCTCCCATCTTCGCTGCAACCATGCGCAACAGTTAATCATCGAGACAGCGCAGCATTACTCGCTTGACGTCGTGCAAGGCCGTGCGATCGGGCTTCGCTTTGCCGACAAGCCGCAAACCCTGGATACTCGCCGTCAGAAACCGCGCCAGCACGGTGGTGTCGGCATCAACCCGTAATTCGCCGCGCGCCCGCGCCGCATCGAGCGCGGCGCGGAAAGAGGCTTCGTTGCGCTCAAGAGCGCGGCGCACCACGGCCATCGCCTCGCGATCGCCGCGCGCGAGTTCGGCGGCGCAATTGCCGATGAAGCAGCCGCGCCGTCCGTGACCGGCGACGATCGCGGTGACGAACTCATCGATGAGCAACGCTAGGGCTTTGCGGATCGGTTTGGCGCTCGCCAGGGTCTCGGCGATCCGGCCGCTGCCGCGCTCTGCATAGTGCTCCAGCGCGCGCAGCAGCAGCGCGCGCTTGTCGCCGAAAGCGCCATAGACGCTCGAGCGACTGAGCGCCATCGCGTCGCAAAGCTCGTCGAGGGAGGTTCCCTCGTAGCCTTTCGACCAGAAAACCTCTATCGCGCGCTCGAGCGCGGCGTCGGCATCGAATTGACGAGGGCGGGGCATGTTTCAACTGTACCGCTGCCGTATTATGGACTAGATAGTCCAAAATAACACGGAGAATGCCATGGCTGACAAGCTCGAGCTCTATCACGCTGGCCTCAGCAGCTGCTCGAAGAAATCACGGCTCTGCCTCAAGGAGAAGGGCCTGCCCTACAGGAGCCATTTCGTGGCCTTAAACAAGTTCGAGCATCACGATCCCGCTTATCTGAAGCTCAACCCCAATGGCCTGGTGCCGACGCTGGTTCATAACGGCACGGTGATCATCGAATCCGGCGTAATCAACGAATATCTCGACGAAGTCTTTCCTGAGAAGCCGCTGCGGCCGTCGGATCCGGTGGCGCGCGCTGGCATGCGCGTCTTCTGCAAAATGGCCGATGAGTACGGGCTGCCGGCGACACGCATCCCAACTTGGACCCGCACCAAACAGGCGCAGCTCAAGGAGATGAGCGCGGCCGAGTTCGACAAGGTCGTCGCCGAGACGCCGCTGGTCGACCATCGCCTGAAGCTTCAAGCATTGAAGGGCGAGGGCTTCACCAAGAAGGAATTCGACGAGGCCTATGGCAAGATGGATTACATCTTTGCTCGCTGTGAGACGGCGCTGTTAAACGGGCCGTGGCTCGCGGGCGAGATGTACACCCTCGCCGATATCGCAATCCTGCCCTACATCTTCGCCTTCAGTGAAGTCCGTCCCGAGTTGATGCAAGGCCATACTCGCACGGCCGATTGGTACGCGCGCATCATGGCGCGGCCCGCAGTCAAGGCGACCTACGAGCCGTCGGCCGAGACCGCCGCGGCTTAATCCGCGCCGGCTAATTTTCGCCGGCACTTTTCGGCCTGCCCCGTGTTTGGCTGCTTTGACCTGTTACTAGAGCACTACCTCCCAGAGCGACGCGCGGTGACCCTCAATTTCATAGGTGGGGGCGCTGCCTCAGAGCCCTAATGTGTCGCCCAGCCGAGCGGCGTCGACAGCCGTCCTTCAAGCTGCAATTCGGCGGGAAGTGGATCTCAATGTCGAGAGCGCTATTCTCCGACATCTTGCTGCGATCTTGCCACGACAATTGCCCTCAAATAACCACGACTCAATACTGCGCTGACGGCCGATCCCACGCCCTGGTAACTCTTGCACTGCTTTCGAGCCCGCTCTTGGACGTGAAGCAGCGTTCACGGCCTGATCAGGCGGAGTAATACAGGAGCAGCATCGACGCATGGTCAGCGGAAGGCGCGAAGCGGTCATGGTTGGGCAATGTAGGAGGTCTCGGATCGAAGCTGACCCACTCTGCCAGAAACCGCAACCAACGGGCATCATCCCCAGTGACGTGTTCCTGGTGCGCCTTCGCCCGCCGGGTTGCATCGATTGCCGAGGTCCGGATTGTGTCGACGCATGGGCGGTTGAGTTCCCTGCCGTTCATGCACATTCCGAGTGTCGTGGGGGAGCTACCGACGAGTGGGTGATTGAAAGACCGCCCGGCACGCCCGGATCGCGGGGATGGAGAAGCAGGGCGATGAGCCCGCTCCAGCCGGTCTGGTGCGATGCGCCGAGACCGGCGCCGGACTCCCCGTGGTAGTACTCGTGGAACAGCAGGCGATCTTGAAAGTCAGGGTCACGCTGCAGCAATGGGGTAGCCCCCAGCGACGGGCGACGACCATCATCTCCAGCCAGATAAAGTGATGCCAGCCGGTCGGATAGATCATTGGCGGCTTCCGCCAGTGACCTTGCGCGACCGGATCCAACAGGGCAAGGGACCCTAAAGCTATCGCCGTAGTAGCGATGAAATTCGTGAAGTGATTCGATCAATAGATAGTTTATCGGCAACCAGACCGGACCACGCCAATTCGAATTTCCTCCAAAAAGGTCTGACGTGGACTCGCCGGGTTCGTAGTCGATGCGATACTCCATGCCCTGATACGAAAAGACGAAAGGACATTCCGAGTGCCGCTTCGAAAGCGATCTCACCCCGTGGGCGGAGAGAAATTCAGTTTCATCCAAAGCTCGCCGCAACAGGGTCTTCAGGCGATGGCCGCGCAATAGCGACAACAGGAGCTGTTCGCCCTCGTTTGGCTCCTGCCAACGCGAGATCAAACGCGCTAAGTCGGACCGGTGCTCAACAAACCAGCGCGCATGGCGCGCGAAGTCGGGTAACTGCCCAAGGATCTGGTCGGCGAGAACCTGGACCGCGAACATGGGAATGAGGCCTACGACCGACCGTGCCTTCAGTGGTAGCCGGCTACCGTCAGGCAAGTTGAGCACGTCATAGTAAAATTCGTCAGCCTCGTCCCAGAGACCGCTCCCCTCGCCGCTGACATGCTCCATGGCCTCGGCGATGAACAGGAAATGCTCAAAGAACTTCAGTGCAATGTCTTCATAAACGTGGTCATGGAGCGCAAGCTCGAGCGCGATCCGCAGCAGATCCAGCGTATACATCGCCATCCAAGCGGTTCCGTCGGACTGGCTGATGAAGCCGCCCGTCGGTAATGGCTTCGAGCGGTCGAAAATGCCGATGTTGTCTAGTCCGAGAAAGCCACCCTGGAAGACGTTGCGGCCGCCGGCATCCTGACGGTTCACCCACCAGGTAAAATTCAAGAGCAGTTTGTTGAAGACTCGCTTCAGGAAGGCGACATCGCCCTCGCCCTTGTGCGCCTTATCGATTTGGTAGACACGCCAGGCGGCATGGGCCTGGACCGGTGGATTGACATCGTCGAGCGCCCACTCATACGCCGGTAGTTGGCCGTTAGGATGCATGTACCATTCACGCATCAGCAGAAGCATTTGCGACTTGGCAAATTCAGGGTCGATCAGCGCAAACGTGATGCAGTGAAAACTGAGGTCCCATGAGGCATACCATGGAAACTCCCAGGTATCCGGCATCGATATCACGTCGTAATTTCTCAGATGCTGCCAACCTGCATTCCGCCCCTTAAGCCGCTCGACTGGCGGTGCCGGTTGGCCCGGATCGCCCTTGAGCCAAGTTGCAACATCGAAATAGTAGAACTGTTTCGACCATAGCATTCCGGCAAAAGCGGCGCGTTGAACCAGGCGACGATCAGGATCGACGATGTCCTTTTGCAGTACCGCATAGAACTCGTCCGCGTCTGCGAGCCGGGTCTCGAAGATTCGGTCGAACGCCGCAAAAGCGTTCCCCTGCGTCTCGGCTGGAGCCAAACGCAGGCGGATCGTGACGCTTCCTCCGGCCTCAAGCTTCAGACGGTAGAGGAAAGCACATTTGCTTCCTTCCGGCTTGGCGCTGACGGCGTGCTTATCGCCGCGCACAATGTAGTCGTTGATGCCGTCCTTGAAGCAGCCCTCAATTTTAAGGCTGCTCAAACGACGATGATTTGTTTCGTTCTCGCAGAACAGGAGTTGGGGTGAACCGTCTGCAGTCAATTTAAGCGCACGAAACAAAGGATGCAGGGTCTCGACACAACCGTCCGAATGACGCCGAATGCGGGGACGCGGCGTCTCGAGGGTCCAGCTCCATGTGTTGCGCGCCCAGAACTGCGGTAGAAGGTGCAATGAGGCTTCGTCCGGGCCACAGTTGACCACGCTGACTCGCATCAACGTCTCGTCTGGGCCCTCCTTCGCATATTCAACAGTTACGTTGAAATAACGACCTTCATCGAACACGCCAGTGTCATAGAGTTCGAACTCAGGATCTTTGCGAGTACGTGAGAGGTTCTCAGAGACAAGCCGCGAGTATGGGAATTCGGCTTGCGGATATTTGTACAGCATCCGCATATAAGAATGAGTGGGCGTGCCGTCCTCAAAGTACCAAAGCTCTTTTGCGTCCTCGCCATGATTTCCTTCCTTGTTGGTCAGACCGAAGAGACGCTCTTTTAGAATCGGATCGCGACCGTTCCAAAGGGCGATACCGAGGCACCACCTCAAGTGATCGTCGCTCCAACCGGCAATAGCGTCCTCGCCCCAGCGATAGGCACGGCTACGGGCGTGATCGTGTGGAAAAAATTCCCAGGCCGAACCTTCGGGGCTGTAGTCCTCGCGCACCGTTCCCCACTGCCGCATGCTCACGTAAGGGCCCCAACGCCGCCACGGTTCGCCTTTTTCGATAGCCATAAGGCGGCGGCCCTCCGCTGTGTCAAATATGCCGCGCGGTCCAGGGATCGCCTTCGGCATCACTTGTCAGTCGCGAACGACAACGCTATCGAGGGCGAATAGGGGATGCATCCGGAGGTTCACCCAGCGACCAAGCGTAGAATGGCCAGCAACCCAGCGTGTGCGGCGGATCTCCATCGGCGACCTCCGAGACATGGCCGACATAGATTCGCATCCTCGACCCACATCGCCACACTCATTCAACTGGCTCAGCCTTGGCTACAAAGTACCTAGGCGCTCGAACGATAGGACAGCCTAGCACGCCGGTCCAGAACTCAATCATGCTTTCCATAACGCCTGTGACTAACACGAAATGATGCGCGCTTCGTCATTGTGTAACAACGTACCGCATCACACCGTCGCGCGACACTCCGCGTTGAGCAAAATTTTCGTGTGCGTGCTGCAGGCGTTAGCGAGCGGCCAGACTGCCTGCGGAAAAGTGGGGTTGCCCGTGGGCTTATGCCGTGGCATCGGCATCCACGCGCCCAGAAAAAAAAGAGCACTCCCAATTTCAATAATGACTCGCGCCGAAATCGTTAACTCTGTAATCCGCTAAATTTTCGCGAAGGGCATCCTTGATCGTGAGCCCGCCGCTTCGCATCTCCTCCCATTCGTTCGGATTTATCCATTTGACGACTTCGTCCGCAAAAGACGACCGCCCTTTGAGTCGCTCGAACCATGCCGTGCTGAATGGCCGTTCCACCAACCATATATCGATGACATTGACGTATTCGAGCCGCGCGAGATAGGGCGCGAGATTGACCTCCGCAAGTGTGAACTGATCGCCGCATAGCCAGCGCCGTCTATCGTTGAGAACGCTTTCGATCTTCTGAAATAGTTTCTCGAGCGCGGCCACACCGCGATAGACATGAGGCGCTCGGACGCCGTGGGCATGGATGGTGGTATAGCGATCGCGTCGTTCGAGATCGACGACTTTGCTCAGATGTTCCGCGAGTTCTGCCGGCGACATGCGACGCAGTCGGTCCATGAACATCGCGGCGAAGCTTATCACGCCGATGGCCTGATGTACGCCCTCGTCGCACGCCTTCGAGTAAAGCCGCATCTCTGCCCGCGCAAACGGATCAGTGGGCTTCAACGCCGGTCCGTCGAAGCGATCGTCGATATATTCGGCGATCAAGGTAGATTCAGTTATGATCTTACCGTCATCGACCAGTGTCGGCACCACCGCCTTGGGATTGAGCTTCAAATATTCCGATTTGAACTGGTCGCCCTTGAACAAATCGACCTGACGGCTCTCCCAGTCTCTCACACCCTTTTCATTCAGGGCGAGCCGAACCTTCTCCGAGCAGGCTGAATTGCCAAAATGGTACAACGTCACGGGCATTCGATTCCTCCACCGGTTGCGGTTTCTTGATGACCACGGCAGCCGTAATTCCGACGCGGCATGGCGGCGTCTGTCGCCCCTCGTTAAATTTCGAGAATTTTTGCGATCTCGGGCCACGAACGCTTGGCTCACGGCCTAATCATGCCACGGGTCGTGGGCCAGGGTCTCACGGATGGAAACGTAATCTCCGGCGATGGTATGGTGCTCATGCGCCCGTGGCGTTTGGCAATGACCGTGAGATACACGCCGAACGACCGACTTACAGCAACTAGGCATCGATTACAGTGCTCAAGGATGTTGCAGGCAAAAAAAGAATGGGGCCTCAAGGGTGGGCCAGGGGCTCGGCTTGCCGTTCTGACTCAATCGATCTAAAACTTTTTCTCGCGAGATCATAAAACATAAGGGGTGCCGTTCGTGGTGACCGACGCGAGGAATTGATGGCGCGACCAAGAGAGTTCGATGAGACAGCGGTGCTGCAAGCCGCGATGAACCGCTTTTGGGCGCAGGGGTTCGAGCAGACCTCAGTGCGTGATCTCGCCGAGCAGATGGGGATCACCGGCGCCAGTCTCTACAACGCGTTTGGAGACAAGCGATCGCTGTACCGTCAGGCCTTCATTTACTACCTCGCCGAGAGCGTGCGGGATCGTGTTGCGCGGCTCGAGAAGCTGCCGCCGGCCTTGGCGATCCGGACATTTTTCGACGAGATTATTGAGCGGTCAATCAACGACGAGCAGCGCCGCGGCTGCATGCTGGTTAATGCGGCCCTGGAACTGGCTCCTTACGATCCCGAAATTCAGAAGCTCGTTGCCCAGGAGCTGATCTTTATCGAGGCTTTCTTTCGCCGCTGCATCGGCGCGGCGCAGAAAGACGGTTCGATCACAGACACTCGTCCCGCGGACGAACTCGCTAAACTGCTACTGAGTGTGCTGCTCGGCATCCGTGTCCTGGCGCGCACGCGCCCGCAACGCAAAGTGCTGAAAGGGGCTGCCAACGGGGTTTTGGCGCTTCTCGCCAGCGCCTGAACTATTTTAGATTGATCGCTCTAAAACATGTGATAAGCTGCTCCCGACTGAGGCGAACCATCGCCACGACCTGATGCGAGGAGAGGCTCGGTGACCAGACTCACCGACTTGCCGCCGGGTCAGGCAAAACGCCTGGCGGAGCTCGAATGCCCAGACTTTGAAACGCGGCCTTGGGTGACCGGTGCGGCGCTGTCGCGGTGCCGGGTTGCGATCGTTTCGTCGGCAGGGCTGGTCGTACGAAGCGACAACCCGTTTCGCGGCCGCGATCCCGATTACCGCAGGATCCCCATTACGACGAAGAAGAACGAGCTGCTCTGCAGCCACATCTCGATCAATTTCGACCGCACGGGGTTTCAGGAAGACTGGAATGTCGTCTTCCCGCTCGACCGGTTGAACGAGCTGGCGGCGGAAACGGTGATCGGCTCAGTGGCCGCGACACATTATTCGTTCATGGGAGCGACCGATCCGGTGCAGATGGAGCCCCATGCGCGCGAACTGGCCGGGCGGCTGAAGGCAGACGCGGTCGACGCGGTTGTTCTTACTCCCGTTTGACCGCTCTGCACGCGCGCCGTGAGCGCGCTCGGGCATTACCTGGAGGAAGAGGGCATCGCGACGGTGGCGATTGCGTTAATACGGGCACAGGCAGAGAACACCAAGCCTCCGCGTGCGTTGTGGGTGCCGTTCGAACTTGGCCGTCCGCTCGGGCCGCCGAACGACGCGGCGTTTCAAAGGCGTGTGCTGCTTGCCGCGCTCAACATGCTGGTAGGAGATGGCGGGCCGGTCCGCATCATCGATTTTCCAGAGGACGATCCGCGCTCGCAGCCGGACCCAGCCTGGCAGCCGCCGTTCATGCCGGGGGCGCTGGTCGATGGCGCGGTGGCGTCACTGGCCTCCCGATTGGAAGCGGAAATCTTGCTGTTCCACGGCGCGCACCAGCGTTGGATGGCCCAATACGAGCGCAGCACGGTCGGACTGAGCGGTCTGGCGATTGTCGAGGCCGCCCGCTACGTTGCCGACTGGCTGCGCGGCAAGGCGCCGGCGAGTCCCCGCGACGGGTTCTCGCCGCCACTCATCCTCCGCTTCGCAGTCGACGATCTGAAGGCCTATTGCCTCGAAGCGGCGGGCGCCGGAACCGCGAAACCGTCAAGCCGTCAGCTGGGCGACTGGCTGTGGAACGAGACGGCGACCGGCGCGGCGCTCTACGCCTTGCGCGACCTGCTACTAACCCAGGAAGACGACAGGCTGCGACTGATCGTCGCCAATTTCATAGTACCGGCCGCAAGGGCGCGTACCGGGTGAGGAGTTCATGAAGGACGTAAAGGTTCTCGCCATCGATACCGGTGGCACGGTTCTCGACTGGCATTCCGGCTTGACCGCCGCAATGGCGGCGTGGGGCGCCGCCCAAGGCGTCGACCGCGACTGGCATGCGCTGGCGAACGAGCATCGCCGCCGCTCGCTGCGACGGATGACAAACGCGGTCGAACCCGGCTTCAATATCGACGACGTACACCGGGAGGTCGTCACTGAATTGTTCGACCAGAACAATCTCGGGGGTTCTGCAGAGGAGCGGCGGGGAATTGCAGAGCGCTGGCACCGGCTTGACGCGTGGCCGGATTTTGCTCGGGCGCTGCGCCGGTTGCGGCAGCACCGCATTTGCGTCTCGTTCACAATCCTCAGCCTGTCCCTGGTCATCGATGTCTCACGTCACAACGGCATCGATTGGGATGCCGTGATCCCATGTGAGATGCTGCGTGTTTACAAGCCGCTTCCCGACGCCTATCGGCGCGCCGCCGCGTTTCTTGCCGTTGAGCCGCACCAAATCCTGATGGTGGCGTGCCACAATTTCGACCTTGATGCGGCGCGCGGTGTCGGCTATCGCACCGCCTTCGTGCGGCGACCAGAAGAATGGGGACCCGCCCGCCCTCCGGATCCCCTGCCGAACCCGGCCACCGACATCGTCGTCGACGGGTTTGCGGAACTCGCCGACCACTTTGATGCCTAAGACGTCGCCGATCCATGATCCTCGCCAATCATGTGTGGCGGGTCCGGCGCATCTCGGTAAGATGAGGCGTCGGCGCCTATTCAACCTAAAACCGACCGCCGTGGGAGTCGCGGCGGGCTGCCTCGGGTCGCTGGGGGCTCCTGGGCTCGTCCGTCAAGGCATCGTCCAGGGCGGTACGCACAGAGTATCGGCGACGCTCGGTGTTGCACCTGCGTTGTTGGGCGTGCGCGCGCCCTGTTCTTTGCCACCACAATGCGCGTCGTTTCGGTGTTGATCGGGATTCGACGTTTGCACGAGCTTCGAACCGCGCTGCAGTGGTTTGGCTTCCGCCCCGACACGGTCGGTTTGCTAGCGGCGACATTCCTCTTGCCCAGTTTTCTTGGGCGGCGGCCTCGCCAGTGTTAGTTGCCTCGTCGCGATGCGCCAAACCCTCCCGAACATCCTTGGCGGGCCAGACGTTCCGAAGCGTTCAGCAAACGGATCGGCCGGCTCGGCGAATGTCGTTTACGGAGACGAAGAGAGCGGGCCGTGGCGAGCGCAGCCGCGGCATTTGCGGGCATCGGAACTCATGACTGTGGTGCGGCGGCCGCCGGCCCGCAGCGAGGCCAATCGCAATCGCGACTGGGATGCGTTGATGGCGGCCGCCCAGCGTGGCGACGCAGCGGCGTATCGCCGCCTACTGTCGGAAGTGGCTGTCTGGCTTCGTCCTTATTACTCCCGGCGACTGCCGCCGGCGATGATCGACGACGTGATTCAAGACACGCTGGTCGCCATTCACGAAAAGCGACACACCTACGATCCGAGCCGGCCGTTCGGCGCCTGGCTTGCCGCGATTGCGCGATACAAATGGATCGATGCTTTGCGCTCGCTCGAAAACTGCCCCAAAGAAATCCTGGACGACCACATCGCCGTTCCTTGTCATGAAGAAGCAATCACAAGCGCCTGGTCCCTCGAGCAGTTGCTTTCCACTCTGAAGCCGGCCCAGTCGCAGGCCATCCGTCTCGTCAAGCTGCAAGGGTTCAGCATCGACGAGGCGTCGAAAGCCACAGGTCAGTCGGCTACACTTGTGAAGGTAAACATCCACCGCGGCCTGAAACGGCTGGCCGCCATGCTGCGGAGCGAAACCGATACAGACTGATCGGCTCATCGAACGCCTGACCCACGACCTAAAACCGGTTCGGACTCGAAAGGCATGGCACGAGGCCGTTTTACTGTCCGTGCTGGGCATCGTGGAACTCGGCCTCTTCCTAGCGTTCGGCCTGATGCGCCCCGATATGCCGATGGCGCTGCACTTGCCGTCGTTCTGGTGGAAGCTTGTCAGCCTCGGCCTTATCGCCTTGGTGAGCGGCGCAGTCGCCATCCTGTCGCTCAACCCGATCCGCTCGCCGCGCGTGGGCTTGCGATGGGTTCTTGTACTGATGGTCCTGAGCCTGACCGTCGGATGGATGATCGACGCCTCGCACGGAGACTATGGCACATTGTTGGTTCGTCTGCATTGGCGGGACGGGCTGCGGTGTCTGTGCACGATCGTGGCGCTGTCCGTGCCGCCGGTTGCCGGTCTCGGCTTGCTGATGCGACGCGGTGCCCCGACGGACCGCGGCGGAACCGCCATGGCCGCCGGGTTCGCCGCTGCCGCCTGGGGCGCCTTCGTGTTCGTCTTTGCCTGTCCCTTTGATGATCCGTTCTATGTGTTCGTCTGGTACTCGCTCGCCTGCACCACGGTGACCGTGTTCGCTGGCATCGCACTGCCCCGGCTGACGCGCTGGTAGCTCTGAGCTGCCATTTACCTGCCCCGCCGTTCACGCACTAGTGATAAAGACCGCGCTCGCCGCGACGGGGGGGCTGTAACCTCGGGGCGCCCAGACTCGAAAGCATGAAGGTGCGCCTTCCGGCGCAACCTCCGACCACAACGGGAAAGACAGACACATGTCAGTAACGACGAAAATCTCCGCAGCGGTGCTGGTTAGCGCGGTGACGGCGGCCATCACGTCAGCTGCATTCGCGGCGCCGCTGACACAGGCCGAGGTGGCCGCCGCCACCGCCGCGCATAAGGAAAAGTGCTATGGCGTCGCCCTCAAGGGCCAAAATGACTGCGCCGCCGGCCCCGGCACGACATGCCAGGGCACGTCGACGGTCGATTTTCAGGGCAATTCCTGGAAGTTCGTGCAAGGTGGGACCTGCACAAGCATCGTGGTCCCGGGTGGCAAACACGGCTCCCTGACGCCATTGCCCTGACCCGCCTTTCTGGCCGACGAGCGGAGACGCGTCCGATGACCGCCGTGACCCAATTCAGGGCCGCAGCGCCGCTGGCGCGTTTCCGTTTCTCTGCATCCTTGGCCTCAGTTGCCGGGACGAGCTTCAAGCCTGAGCATTTCCGGGCGATTCTTGACCAAGGGGGCCACGAAGTCTTTTTTGAGGTTCACGCCGAAAACTACATGGGCTTCGGCGGACCGCCGCACCGCATGCTTACGCAGATCCGCGCCAACTACCCCGTGTCACTACACGGTGTATGCATGTCCATCGGCGGACCGGAGCCACTCAATCCTACGCATATCGAACGTTTCCGGTCGCTCGTGCGGCGCTATGAACCGGCGCTGGTGTCCGAGCATCTTGCCTGGTCGACGCACGGCGGCATTTATTTCAACGACCTTCTACCGCTGCCGTACACCGAGGCGACACTCGCCCGCGTGGCGCAGCATATTGACCAAGTCCAGAACGCCATCGGTCGGCCAATCCTGCTCGAAAATCCATCGTCCTATCTCACCTTCATCGAGTCGACGATGTCCGAGATGGCGTTTTTGAGCGCGCTTGCCCGCCGCAGTGGGTGCGGATTGCTGCTCGACATCAATAACCTCTTTGTCTCGGCGACAAACCAGGGCTATTCGCCGACCGCCTATCTGGCCGAATTCCCGCTCGACGCCGTCGGCGAAATCCATCTCGCAGGTCATGCCGAGCAAACCGACGACGAGGGCGACTTGCTGCTGATCGACAGCCACGACCGGAAAGTCGCCGACCCGGTCTGGACGCTGTTCGAGAGCGTGGTTGCAAGCTGCGGCCCTATCCCGACGCTGGTTGAGTGGGACAGTAATCTTCCCGAATGGCCGGTGCTCTCCGCCGAAGCCGCGGCCGCTCGCGCAATCCTCGATCGTCATGCTTCCATTGAGCCGAGACACGCTCATGCCGGCTGCTGAAGCCACGTCTGTCGCTGCCCAGAGACTGCCGATCTATGCGGCGAATCTTGCTCGCGGGTTGCTTGACCCGGATCATCCGATCCCCGCGGGCATCGTGGGACCGAACGGAAAGCGCCCCGTCAAGCGCTACAACGTCTATCGCAACAACGTCACCGCCAGCTTGGTCGACGCGCTGGCGGCGATCTTCCCCGCCACGCGGCGGATCACCGGCGTCGAGTTCTTCCGCGCCATGGCACGCTTCTATGTGCGCAGCACGCCGCCGCGCTCGTCGCTGCTGTTCGAATACGGCCGCGATTTTCCGGATTTCATTGCACGCTATGAATACGCCCAGGCAATGCCCTATCTGCCAGACACAGCGCGGATCGAACGCGCTTGGTTGGACGCCTACCATGCCGCGGATGTGCCTACGCTTGCGCCACAGGCGCTGGGGGCAATCTCGCCGGATCTGCTGGCAAATGTCATGTTCGTTCCGCACCCGGCAACGCGGATCGTTCGCTCTCGGTTCGCGGCAGTCAGGATCTTCGCGGCAAACCGCCAAGACGGGCCGTTCGATCGCATCGAGGCGTCCGTCCCGGAGGACGCGCTCGTCACGCGTCGAGACCTGGAGGTGACAGTCCGTCGGCTGCCGCCCGGCGGCGCCGCATTCCTGACGCAGTTGCTTGCGGGGCGCCCGCTCGGCGACGCGGCGGCTAGTGCTTTCAACGGTGCACCTGGTTTCGACCTCGCCGCCAACATCACTGGCATGATCGAGGCTGGGGTGTTTTCAGCACTTCACGTCGGGGATCACGCATGAACACGACAATCAAATCGGAAACCACCACGGGCGGCAGCCCGCAACTTTGGCTCGCATCGGCGATCGGGAAGGCGGTGGGGATCATTCGCGCGGTCGCGCAGCCGTCCCTCGTCCAGCTGGTGTTGCGTGTTGCTCTGGCCGTCCCGTTTTGGCGGTCGGGGATCTTGAAATGGGCAGGCTTCCTTCAACTTAACGACACCGCCGTTCTCCTGTTCAGCGATGAGTTCAAGCTGCATCTGCCCGGCGGTCCGTATTCTTTTCCTGCGCCCGAGCTCATGGCCTTCATGTCGGGTTCCGTCGAGGTTCTGGCGCCGGTCTTTCTCGTTCTCGGCCTCGGCACGCGCTTCGCCGCCACCGTGTTGCTGATCATGACGGGTATTGTCGAGCTTACTGTGCCCGATGGCTGGCCGCTCCACATCACCTGGGCGGCGATGGCGCTCGCTGTGATGAGATGGGGACCCGGACGTCTGTCGATCGATCACGTGATCGCATTGGTCAGTTCACGGCGCCGTCCCTAGAGGTTCGGACGAGGTCTCAGCATTCCAACGATGTCAATTTCGCTGTCGGCGTCCAAGTTGCTCCCGACAGCTGCAAGACGAGGGCGACGATGAGCGTTGCGGTCCCTATCTTGCGCCAGGCTGCTGACGGCGCCGCCCGCCTGGGGAGCGCTGGCGAGCGACTGTCGACGCCATGGTTGCTCCTCGGCAGCAGGTTGTGGCTGGGCCAGATTGTCCTGGCTCGGCAGGCGATGGCGATGATGGTCGCTGCCGCTCCTTTTGGGGGGCACGGAGTGACAGGAGTCTCCAGTTGGACCATCGAAAGCGGGTTCTGGCTTATAGCGCCGCTTTGCCTCATGACCGGCTTTATGACGCGGCCGATCGCCTTGGCGCTGTTGCTCCGCTCTGTGCTGGTGGCCCGTGGGATGACGGCGATGCCAACGGTTGTACTCCTCATCTGGCTTGTTGCCGCAGGTCCGGGCCCATTCTCGCTGGACGGGTTGCTGGGGTACGGACTCGCACATAGCGCGTTTGGCCCGGCACAACGTATCGGGCAGCTTTACCGAGTGCTGACGCGCATGCTGCGCCCGGTCGTGCTGCTCGGCCTGCGATTCGAGGCCGCGGCGCTGCTCATCGTCCCGGTCGCAGCGACGGCGCCGGGGCTGGGCCATCCGATGGAGTCCGGTATCGCCCCGTCTCTTGGCTGGCACGTCGTCGTTGCGGCGCTGTTGGTTCTTGGCATCGCTGCCCGACCCGTCGCCCTTCTGCTTGGCGCGATGGTGTCGTCGAGCGGGCTCGCGATGACGATGGACGATCGGCTCACGGTGATCCTGATCTTGCTCACGATCGCCTCGTGCGGGGCCGGGTTGTTGTCGGTCGACCGGCTGATCTTGGGCTGGGTGCGCGGCCGTCGGGACGACCGCGACCGGGTCGAGACGAACCTGCCGCATGTCGTCGTGGTCGGCGGCGGCTTTGCCGGCATCGCGGCGACACGCAGACTGCGCAAAGCGCGATGCAGAATCACGCTGATCGACCGGCGCAATCATCACCTCTTCCAGCCGTTGCTGTATCAGGTCGCCACTGCCGCGCTGTCTCCGGCCGACATCGCGACCCCGATCCGAAGCTTGTTCCGCCACCAGGCAAATGTTCGCGTCTGCCTCGGCGAGGTCACCGGGGTCGACGCTGCCGCCCGCGAGATCTTGCTCGGTACCGTGCGCGTCCGGTTCGACTACCTCGTGCTGGCAACGGGAGCGCGGCACAGCTATTTCGGCCACGATGTTTGGGCACGCTGCGCGCCCGGATTGAAAAGCGTCGAGGATGCGACGGCGATCCGCAGTCGGCTCCTGCGGGCTTTCGAGGAAGCGGAGAACGCCGTCGACGAAGCGGAGCGGACGGCGTGGTTGACCTTCGTCATTGTCGGTGGCGGCCCGACCGGCGTCGAGCTTGCCGGCGCCATCGCCGAATTGGCCCGGCACGGAATGGAGCGCGAATACCGGACAATTGATCCGACGACCGCGCAAGTGATTCTCGTTCAGTCGGCGTCACGCATTCTGCCGACCTTCAATCCGGTGCTTTCAACGGCGGCGGAGCGCTCGCTACGCCAACTGGACGTCGACGTCCGTCTCAAGTCGAGAGTCAGTGAGATCGATGCTTTCGGCGTCACCATCGGCGACCAGAGGTTGCCCGCGCGCACCGCGCTCTGGGCCGCGGGCGTTACCGCATCTCCTGCGGCGCAATGGCTTGGTTGCCCCGGCGACGACGCTGGCCGGGTGATCGTCGGTCAGGATCTTTCGGTCGAGGGATTGCACGGCATCTACGCGGTGGGTGACACGGCTGCGTGTCAGGGGTGGCACGGCAATCCGGTGCCCGGTTTGGCGCCCGCCGCCAAGCAGGCGGGACGGTACGTCGCGAGAGTGATCGATGCGGCCCTGGAAAAGCGCCGACCGCCGCCACCGTTTCGGTACCATCATGCCGGCAGCCTGGCGACTATTGGGCGCGAAGCCGCGGTCGCCGAACTGGGGCCGGTGCGACTTTGGGGCGCACTTGCCTGGTGGTTCTGGGGAGCGGCCCATGTGACACTTCTGGTTGGCGGTCGCAACAAGGCGACGGTCATCCTGGATTGGCTCTGGGCTTATCTGACCTACAGGCAAAGCACCCGGCTAATCACCGGTGATCCGCCGAGCGCCATTTAGCCGACAATGTGAAGTTCCCTCCAAGCGGGTTAATGTTTGCGAGATCTCGCTGTTCGGCTGGTTCCAGGTCCAAACCTTCGGCGCCACATGTTCGGATGTGTCAGTCGTCTTCTCCCTTCTGCCATCGGGTTGCCCAGATTCAGGCCGCCGGCGGGTAATTCGACGGAAAAAGCGCTCGCTTTGTCTCTTCGTCGTTTACCCTCTTGAACTCGTGATCGCTGCCAACCGCCCGGGCGCGGGCCACCGCCGGCCGCGCGTCGACCGTTTCGAACAGCCGCTTCAAATGCGGGAAGGGGTCCAGCGGATCGGCCTCGCCCTTCCGCACGCGAGAGGCGCGGTCGAGCCAACCCCACGCAGACATATCAGCAATCGTATACCCGTCGCCGACGATGAAATCGCGGCCCGCGAGGTGATCGTTCAGCACCTTGTAATGGCGTTCGGCCTCGCGCCGGTAACGGTTCACGGCGTAGCCTAGCCCTTCAGGCGCAGCAAACTGAAAATGCACCGCCTGGCCCGAAAAGGGACCAAGGCCCGACGCGATAAAGAGCAGCCAGGACAAAAGTTCCGGTCGGTCCGACGGCGAGCCCAGGAACTGCCCCGTCTTCTCGGCGAGATAGATTAAAATCGCCGTCGAATCGAAGATTCGCGTTTCCTTGCCGTCGGGTCCCTCGGTATCGACGATGGCGGGCACCTTGCCGTTCGGGTTGATGGCACGAAAGGACGGTAGGTGCTGTTCGCCCTTGCTGGTGTCGACCGGGATTATTTCGTAGTGAAGCCCCGCTTCCTCCAAGAAAAGCGCAATCTTGGCGGGGTTGGGCGTGGGGTGGAAATAGAACCGGATCATGGTGCGCTCCTCGTCAGTGGCTATCACCGCGCATTTTAGTTCGACCGTTCTAGAATCCGCCAACAAGGATTGCAAGAATTGGTTGGCGCTTGCGCGCAAATCCTTCAGGCCTTCATGGCCAAGAAGCATCGAGCCGCCCGCAGTTTTTCCGGCGCTTTCGCACCGAGAATGTCACTTGCGATTTATCTTTGGAATCAAGTTACACGAAATCATGACCCAGGCGTTCGTTGTGAAGCTTTTCACGCGAGGATTGCTGGCGGTCGGTGACGCTACCCAACTAGCAACTGCCTTATGATTGCAAAGATCAAGTGTTCGGAGATGCGGTCGCCGAAGCACGATGTGGCCACCGATGTCACCTAATGCTAGCTCGACCGCTTCTTTCTCATCCTCACCGATTTTGCCAAAATACGGGGAATCTCGATCGCCTATTCAAAGAATCGCGATTGGCGCGACATCGATCCTTTCAATCCGAACGCGTCACTCGCGGCCTAACATACACGGATGCAGGAGGCGTCCCCAACATTGTTTTGAAATGGCGGAGCGTGTGTCGCGTCATTAGCGGTAAGCCGCCCGCTGAAGAAAACGGAGGAAGTCGCCGATGCGGTACCGACCTTTTGCCGTCGTCTTGCTGTTGGCGGGGCTAAGCGCCACTTCGCACAATGCAGACGCCGATACGATTGACGTCGGAATTATCGCCTCCTTTACCGGTTCCTCGGCCCAGCTCTCTGGGGTGCTGTAACCTCGGTCCGCCCAGACCCCGAAATGAGGAAGGTGCGCCCCGGCGCAACCTCCGGCCACAACGGGAGAGACAGACACATCCCAGTAATGATGAAGAACCTCCGCCGCGGTGCTGGTTAGCGGCATTACTGCGGCCAGTGCTTCAACTGCATTCGCAGCGCCGCTGGAAGACGCCGACGTGGCCGCCGCCACCGGCTGCGCATAAGGAAAAAATGCGATGGCGTTGAACCCGAATCGGCGCGCGGGCCGTGCGTCGGGTTCGACCAAGTGTCGGAGGTTGCCGATGGCGATCCACCGCACACGGGAGGCTGCCCATTCCAGGCTTGGTCGCTCGGTGGACTAATCCCGATGCATTACCTTTGGACCTCGATTTTGCTGCCGTCTGCGGGTGACTTTTGATGCCGAAGGCGATCCCTGAAGGCGCAGCATACTTGATACAGTGGAGGGCCGTCGCCTTATAGCCATCGAAAAAGGCGAACCCTGGCGGCGTTGGGGCCCTTACCCGAGCGAGCGGCATTGGGGCACGGTCCGCGAGGACTACAGCCCCGAAGGTTCAGCTCGCACCGTCGCGCCGGCTCGTGCTTTCCTCGACAAGGTTGACCATTCGCGCCTTGGATTGCGGGCTCGCGCATTCGTGCGATGACGCAAATGCATTGATTCGATGAGGGAACGGCATTTCCAAGTTTTTCGTCGAGCCGGCACTGTGTGAGCCACAATGGCCGGGGTCTGTAGCGGTCACTCACATACGAAAAAGCGAGGAAGTCCAAAATGAAAAGTTTGTATTCCGCCGCCGCCGGGGCGCTGCTGTTAGCCGCGCCGGTAATGTCGAGTTTTGCCGCAGACTCTTCTGAGGAAGTCCAACCGGCGCCGGCCGCGATTGGGGCAGATGTGCCGGTGACCTATTTCGGGCCTCAGCCTTCGCAAGTACAGCGCGAGCTCGTGGGAGAGTACCAGACGCTCAAGTCCGGAAAGATCGACGTCGAGAAGGCGACGATCACCCTGCCTCTCTATGAGGGCGCGATGAAGAGCGGCCAGACAGTGTGGTACATCGTCACCGACACCGATGACAAGGGCAACGCCGAACAGCTCGGCCTCAATTATTCCCCCAAGCTTACCTACGCCGACGTGGGACGCTCCGTGCGCAAGGCGCACCTTGATAGCAAGTTCAAGCTGGTTTTCGACACTGGGACCGTCGATTTCTCGCCTAAGCGTAGCCTAACTCCGGGAGACGCTCCCAACTTCTTCCCACCCAAGCAGTTCCAACCGTCCGGTGTCGGCGACAGGGACTATACGCCGCTCGTGAAGATTACAAACGCTGGTGACCACATCTATAACGCTCCGATCGTCGCCTACAACGTCTCCGCCGATGCGCTCAATCAGTTCTGCGACGGCAGTCCGAACTACAGTCTCGTCCATCAGAAGGTCGTTAAGATCTGTCCGCGCGATAAGACGGTCACGATGCAGCTCACCACCGGTTTCAGCTTTTCCAAGCCGGTACTCTACCTCTCGACGGACACTAACAATCGAATGACCGCCACATTGGAAGGTGCAACCTACGCGCCGGGTCTTGAAGATATTCAGGGCGGCGGCGATGACAGCCTTTTCAGCCCTGTCGAGCGGATCTTCGTTTTCGTCAATGGCCACACCGGCAGGGACAACCCACAGCGGCAAGGTCTTGACAGCGCAATTTCCGACGGGGCCTCGCCGCTCAACGTACTGGGCGGCATTCCGACAGTCGCTACCGACTACAGCCCGATTTGGGATCTCAATCCAGCGGTATGGACACAGCGGGCAATCGAGCTCGGCTATCGCTCCCGCATGACCGGGGAGTTTGCGATCCTCGGCCTGGTGCAGAAGGGCTGGATCACCGGGCTCGACGGTAAAAAGTTCGGATCGGTCGGTCTAATCGTGAACTGCCCCATCGTCTACCGCTTCCTGTGAGCGGTACTTACAACTGGGAGCCTCGCACTTGCGAGCGGGGTTCTGGTCGAGCCTGCGGTCCCAGGTAACAGGAGCATGCCATGCCCAGCGTTAGGCTCGTCGTTTTGATCTCGGTCCCGCTGCTCGCCCTCGCGGCTGCCTTGGTTGCCTCGCCAGCTGTCGCCACAACGCTGCGGGCTGGCAAAGCGGATGGAGCCAACGCAATCTTCGTTTTCAACGAGCACGCGAGGCCGCGAGCCATTGTTCTGCGCACCGAGCGTGTCGGCGTTGCCGGATCGCGGATCGAGGTCACCGTCGATCGTATCAAGAAGCCGGTGTTCACTCACGTCTTCGCACCCGGAGAGTGCAAATTCAGCGACAGTGGCAGCGAGTGTGAGGTGCTTATCCCGGCAGAAAATCCCTCTTATCGCGCCATTCTGACACACTTTAAGCGGGGCCACCTGGCGCGGGTGACGGTTCTCGACGCCGGCGTCATGAAGATGGATGAAACTTTGTCGCTCAGAGGATTTGTCCATGCGCTGCGCTGAACCTCGTCGCTGGCGGTTGATCCTAAGCGTCGGCCTTCTTATGCTAGGCAGCCCGAAGACGGCGTACCCGGCCTCGATCGTCACTGAGTGGTTCGATGAAGCGGTCCCCATCGCCAATGATGTCGCTTGGGAGCCAACGGTTGGCGCGCGATTTTTCGCGATCGTCTCCACCGCAATGTATGACGCTTGGACGACGTACGACCCGAGGGCTGTAGCAGCCGTCTCGGGGACGGCGTTCAAAAACCGCGGTGGAGCCGCCAACGAAGCGAACAAACGCGAAGCCATCAGTCATGCGGCCTACACCGTCCTGTGCGCGCTGGCGCCGCAGTATCGCCGCGAGCTCGCCGAGCAAATGACGGCGCTCGGTTATGATCCCAGCGCTACGAGCGCGCCGGCAGTGGTGGGGCGGGAGGCGGCTAACGCCGTCCTCACAAAATTCCGCGAGGACGGCGCAAACGAGGCTGGTGGTTTCGCCGACACCACAGGGTACCGACCGAAGGGATTCAAAGAAGCGGGGCACTGGCAGCCGATCCTTTCCATCGGCAAACCGCAGTTGCCGACCACGCCGCAATGGCCGCGCGTGGTGCCCTTCGCGCTGGCGCGGGCGGACCAGTTTCGCCCGCCACCACCGCCCCGGCCAGAAAGCGAGGCGTGGCGCAGACAGATCGTGGCCGAGATCGACGCCGCCGGCGCGTTGACCGAAGCGCATAAGGCCGCGGCAGAATTCTGGAACGAATGGGGCAGCTCGCCTCCACATCACCTGATGGAGCTCACAACATTCGTCTCCGATCTTCGTGGCCTGCGAATCGACGCGGACATCAAGCTCTTCTTCGTCGTCAGCAACGCGCTCCTCGACGCATCGATCGCATCGTGGGACGCAAAATACGCCTACGACTATGTTCGTCCCATTACTGCTATTCGCTCTCTCGGCAATATCGAGATCAGGACGTGGAGACCGCGGTCGCTGCCCGCCGTCTTGGCGTATTCGTCGCCGGCAACGACCGCGGCTTTTGGCGCGACGGTTGTTCCGGCGGGAATCGGTGCTGTGCGAGCCAAGGAGTGGGAACCCTATTTGCCGACGCCACCCTTTCCGTCCTATGTGTCTGGCCATAGCGCTTTCTGCGGTGCCTGGGCGCGCGTTATGACGCTCGCGACCGGAACACCGGAGCTGGATTTCCGCGTAACAGTGAAGCACCTTTACGTCGAACAGCGCGAGCTCATGCCGCCGGTAATCCTCGACTATCCCACTTACGATGCGGCCGCCGACGCATGCGGCCAATCACGTATCTGGGGCGGTATCCACTGGCCCGTTGACAACGAACGCGGGCTGCAGCTCGGCCGCAGCGTCGGCGAAAATGCCTGGAATCGTGCGCAGCAATTCCTGATTGGCACCGCATCCCCAGCGACGGCGGCTATGGTGGCATTGCATCCGCCGTTCTGGTTCCACCAGAGCAAAGACGCGGACCACGATTCCAAGTTTTCGGACAGCACGGGCCTGGCCATGGACTTGACCCCCGGCGCCTCTGGCGGATGGCGCAGTGTCGTACTCGATCCCGTGCCTACCGGCCTCTACGAGCTGAAACTCAAGGTAAAAACTGAGGGTGAAGCGCCGCTCCGATTTCGTGTGGCTGTTGATGCCGGCGAAGGGCAGGGTACGCCGACATTGGCTTCAAGCGAATCAGTCATTCCGCCTTCTGCTCCGAAATGCGTCCTGACATTGCTATGGAACAGCGATGGAGCGCGATCGTTCAACGTGTCAGTTCAGGCTGGCGCCGAAAGCGGTCCCGCACGCGTCCTCGTATCCGCCATGGACCTCGTCCGGATCTGGCCGATCATCGCGGGCTCCCCTCGTTTCGTCGAACCTAGCCTTGCCGGGCAACTCGAGAAGTGACACCACGGTCAGACTCCATTGGGAGGGTAATCATTTGTGTCGGCTTTAGGCGGGACGCGTCACCGGCGCGCGCGACAGGAACTGTTCCTTCTACACACGTTCATCGCGATTGAAGAAACGCGCCTCCGAACCGGTAATCCGGCATAATCTCGGACCAAGCCTTCACGCCGCCGACTGGGCCTGATGGCCGACGCTCTCCCGTTTCCATACTATGTTGCAATCGCATACCGCCGTAAGGATGATCGCCACGGAGTTTGACCATGGAAATGCACCAAATCCGCTACTTTCTCGCGGTCGCGGACGAGCTGAATTTCTCGCGCGCCGCGGAAAAATGCAATGTCACGCAGTCGGCTCTCTCGCGCGCTATCCAGCAATTAGAGGTGGAACTAGGCGGCCAGCTCATTCGTCGCGAGCGCCACCTGACGCATCTTAGTGATCTCGGTCAGATGGTCCGGCCGCACCTTGAGATGGTGCATAGGGCCGCAGTGCGGGCAAAGCAGCTGGCGCAAGATGTGAGCCAACTCAGGCGGGTGCCGCTCAGTTTGGGCATTATGAGTACGATTTCTCCAAACGAGATCGTCGATCTCATCGCCGCACTGAAGTGTAGACACGAAGGACTCGAATTGCGCATCTGCGACGCGAGCGCCGTCGAGCTACGCGATCGATTGCTTACCGGCAGCCTTGAAGCAGTTATCTATGCCTTGCCAGGCGAGGAGCCAGACGAGAGGACACACGTCATGCCCTTGTTCCGCGAGCAGATGGTCATTGCCGTGAATCGCGACCACCGGCTCGCTAGCGAACACGTCTTTCCGGTCGAGGAACTTCACGGCGAGTCCTATATACACCGGATGAACTGCGAATTTGCGGGCTACGCCGACCACATCCTGAAATCGAAGGGAGTGACCTGCACCCCGGCGTACTGGAGCGAGCGCGACGACTGGACCATGGCGATGGTAGCGGCAGGGCTCGGGTTCGCCTTTATGCCGGCGCACTCTGTCACGCATCCCGACGTCGTCGGCTTGCCGGTCGTCGAACCGGAGTTCTGGCGGGTTGTCAACCTAGTCACAGTCAGGGGGCGCCCCCACTCCCCCGGTCTGGGTGCACTGGTGCAAGAAGCTATGCGAAAGAAATGGTTTGGAGAGAGGGCCACTTCCGCACGCCTCGCGGAAGAAAAACTCGCTGCCGAACAGTGACCGATGCTCGTGTCGCGTAACGACGAGCGTTGTTGAGCCGGTCTTGAAGGAGGCACTCCGCCTATCTCCCCGCGAGCCGTCGGCATATTCCTGGATGACGTATGCCGGCTTGGCCAAGATCTATCTCGGCAGAGATGAAGAGGCGATTGTGTGGCTGCGCCATAGTATCGAAGCCAACCGAAATTTGCCGATGTCGCACTTGTACCTGGCCGCTGCGTTAGCGCTTCTCGGCAAGACGACTGAGGCGCGAGCATCCGCGATGAACGGACTGGCGCTCAACGCGAGCCTAACGGTGAGTCGTCTCCACGAAACCGCAGCAAACGCTAACCCCGTTCTGATTGCTGGACGCGAGCGTGTTTGTGAGGGCCTGCGGAAGGCCGGGGTGCCGGATGGATAAACGGGACGACTAACGCTCGCACCATCGTCGCTTAAGCGCACAGGTTATCCGGCCGCCCGGAAAAAAACAGCGAATTCTTAGCCTAAGCTCACCGGGACGCGGTAAGTTCCCCGTTGATCAGGTCGCCAAAGAGAACCCAGGTCTTCCCGTCAAAGCGCGCAAGCCGTGCCGAGTGGAACACATCGTAATCGGTCGGCGTTGTCGTGACGGTTATGCCGGGTAGCGTCATGTCCGGCTGAAATCCCTGGATGTTCGTCGCCTGATGCATCAGGTTGACGCGCGTCAGGTTATCGCCGCAATTCTTCAAGGCCAACGCTGTCAACTGGGCCGTGGTATAGCCGGCAACGTTATAAACGTCGTTAAGATCGCCGGCAGGCAGATAATTGCGCATGAACTGAACCCAGTGCTTAAACCTGGCATCGTTCGCCCATTGAGGATCGGCTGCCGATTTGTAGTACTGAGCACTGTAGAGCCCGATTGAATTCTCAATGCCAGCGGGCCGGAGAACGATGGCAATTCCGTTCGAGACGCTCGGAATAAAGTGCCAGGGTTGCCAACCGATGTCGTGTACTTTGCGTATCGCCCGCGAGGTGAACTTGGTGAGCGAAAAATCGAGGAGTGTGTCGGCGCCCGTCGCCTTCAGCGAAATGATTTGGGAGTCGATGGTGGGGTCGGTGGTTTCGTAGGTCGCCTCCGCGACGATCATTTGCTTCGAGCGGTCCCCCAGCCCCTCTTTTAGACCCGTGAGCAGATCACGGCCAAAATCGTCATTTTGATAGAGCACCGCGATTTTCGCGCTGGGCCGGTGCGTGAGTATGAAGTTGGCGTAGATCGCCCCTTCGACGACGTAATTGAGCGTGCCCGAAATTGTCCACGGCGTGCGCTTGAAGTTCCGCCATTCGGATGCGCCGGTGCCGATGAATAGCTGCGGGATATGGCGCGCGTTCAGATATTTGTAGATGGCGACGTTGGTCGGCGTGCCAAGCGAACTGACAATCGCAAACACGCCTTCCTCTTCGACAAGCT
>JASHOB010000030.1 GCA_030041335.1 Alphaproteobacteria bacterium
GTCGAGTGTTGAGGAGAGTACACGCTCTTTCGTTTCCAGCGCCGCGCTCTCGCGGCGTCAAGGCCCCGTCTCAACTTCGCAAGTCGTCGCCATGGTTCACGGCGCGCTGCGCTTGCGATGTTCGGGGTCGTCGTGCAGACGACGTTGCCGTACGCGCTAGCGGCCGACTTCGCCGTCACGGCCAACGCGACGCCGATTCGTCGTGTCCCGTCGGGCGACGAACAAAAGAACCGTCAGCCAACCCCGCAATCTGTGCGATTTTGAGCAGCAGTTGCGGCAACAATCGCCCCGCCTGCTCCGACGGCATCACCGATCCTGCTGCCGCACCTGCTGCGATTGCCAGCCCCGCCTGCGCGCACGCCTTTCTCGACCATTCCAACCCCGCAGTTGGCGCCACTGTAGCGGCACTCGGATCAACGAAGGGGGTAACACATCGATGCCGCCAATCGCGAGCTGCTCCACGTCGGGATAGAGCACCTGCGGCCTGGAACTTACAAGGTCACCTGGCATGTCGTGTCGGTGGATACGCATCATACACAAGGCGATTTCACATGAGCCGTCGTGCCATAAACTGTCCGATCGACGATCGATCTCTAGGAGTGATATCACCCGTCGCGTTGTCTGCACGATTCCCTTCCGCAACTGCTGAACGGCGCGAATCTGCTTTTGGTCCAACCTTGGTCGCGACGCGCAATCCTCCGCGCTGGCGACCGGAAACTGCGGAAGATCCCGTTCCGATCGCGGTCACCGACGCTCGGAACGGGATGGCATCGTCGGCTTCAAGACCAGTCCGCCAGCGCTGGTTCGAAACCTCATCGAGGACGTGACAACGGGGCTCTGGGTCAGGCCGGAATTTGCCAGTCCGGCCAGGCCAGTCCGGCCGGGGCACAAATTGTCAGCGGTCTAGCCTCCCCCGCCCGTCTGCGCGTTCGGCCCCCGTCGACCGCTTTCCAAGAACGCTCAAGCTGCGGCACGCTGCCACAAGCGTTTTGTGGCGAGCGCCGCGCCCTCGGACAGCGTCTTGAGCTTCGCCCATGCGATCTGCGGGTGCACCCGGCCACCGAGCCCGCAGTCGGTCGAGGCGATGACGCTGTCGCGGCCAACGACTTCGGCAAAGCGGCAAATGCGGTCAGCAACGAGCTCAGGGTCTTCGACCAGATTGGTCGAATGGGTGACGATGCCTGGCAGAATCTTTTTGCCCGCGGGCAGCTTGATATCCTTCCACAGCTTCCATTCGTGCTCATGCCGGACGTTCGCAGACTCGAAGGAATAGTAATCACAATTAACGCCCAGCATCAGATCGACGATGTGTTTCATCGGGATGTCGGTCGTATGAGGGCCATGCCAGCTTCCCCAGCACAGATGGAATCGGATCTTGTCGGACGGCAAACCCTTGATCGCGTGGTTGAGGGCATCGATCTGCATCCTGGTGTAGCGCCGATAGCCCTCGATGCTGGGCTCTGCCGCATGCTGGTCCCAATTCTCGCCGATGGCAGGATCATCGAGCTGGACCGTCAAATCGGCATCGATGATGGCCTTATATTCTTCGCGCATCGCGTCGGCGCAGGCGTAGAGCAGCTCCTCCTCGGTCTTGTAATACGTGTTGGGCATGCGCGCGCAGCTTGCCGGTGCGATCGAGTTCATCCACGCACCATCGGTGCCAAGCCCAGCGGCCTTCAGGCCGCTCTTGAAGTTTTCAATGTCGCGCTTGATATCCGCCTGACCCCTGTAAGTAACGGGACCGCTTACCAGGGGACTATGGTTGGTCATGAACTGCTCAGGCAGCCCGCAACCCGAATGCGGGTCCATATAGGCATCCTGGAATCGCGCCATGTCGCGACGCGTGATCCAATCACCGACGACGAAATCCTTGGGCGCCATCGGCCCCTTAGTGTGCGCCGACAAATTCGTCGCCCACAGCGATTGGTTGACGACCTCTACGCCGCCGAGCCGCCGCACCACATAGGACCACCAGGCGCCATAATCGTATGCCCAACCCATGGTGTGGCCGAGCTCGCCATCATTGACCAGGTCGATGGCGGCTTCTTTCTGCTGACGCACTACGTCGCCCACGGCGTCTTTCAACTCGCGATCAAACGCGGTTTCGTCAAACTTATCGCCAAGCGTCCGCTTTTGGCTGATGTCCAGCAGTTTTTGCGGGCGCGGCAAACTGCCAACGTGGGTTGTCATGATTCGGTCGGTCATAGGTTCCTCCCTAGGTTATAATTTGCTCACAATGGGGACCTCTTGAGAAAAGAGGTGTCGTGGTTACCCTGCTTTACACCCATCTTCGTGATGCTAAAAAGCTCATATTTGGGAAAATCGCCAACACGATCGGTCGTCGCCAGCGATAAGTACCGGGCCGAGACAAAACTAGGTTCGCGCGACTTCCGCTACAGAGGCCGGGCAAAGGCGCTGAGACGGCTTGGTTCGAGACCCGATGTTTTCGCTCGGGGGCAATTGAGCGATTGAGCCGGCGCCGGTCGTTTTATTTCGTTTCAATCGGCGTCAATCTCGAAGCCTGCTGGGCGAGCGGGGATAGAACATAGCCCGGGCGCCAAGCCGACCAGGCTCAGCCCTATTCGCCACCTCAAGATGACAGGGACCAAGCATCGACCCAGTCCCCGTCTTGGCAGCCCGCTTACCTGACAGCGTGCAACGTAACCTCGCCGATGCCGGCGGCGACGTTGAGACCTGTATTGCCTTCAATACTGAGGGGCTGCAGGGTGATGGTGTTATTACTACCGCCGATCAAGGCGTTTGCCGCGACACCGACACCGACGGTGGCACCGGCGGTCGCGCCGGCGTAATGGCCAGCGAGGGTGCCGGGGGCGAGCCTGGCGGTCGGCGCGAACACCGTCCATACGATCACGGCTGCTTGGGTGAAGCCGATATCGACGCCGAATTTGTTGATATGGCCGACATAGCGCTCGCCGGTGGTCGAGAAGACGCAGTTCAGCTCACGCGATGATCCGAAGATAAAGCCGAAGCCGCTGCTGACGTTGCAGGTAAGGATACCGGCGGCGACGCCCCCTTGGGCTTGAGCCGACGGTCCAAACCCCGCCGCGCTCGCCAAAAGCGTTCCCGCCGCCACCAGCGCCAAACCAAGTTTCCTGACCATTCTTTGATCCTCCGTTTTTGCGGATTGGGACGCAGCCAAATCGGCCACATGAGATTGTGCGACAGTATCAGTAAGCGAAAGGCGCATTCGCGCCTAGCCCTCCCGCCAGCGTCATTGTGTCCGGCCTTCCCCTTCCCTTGGTCACTGACCGCCAAGCCCAAAAGAGGCCCGGCGCATGACCGGGCCCGGGAAAGTCGGTTCCCCGAGATTAAGCACCGGAATCATGCTCGACCAGCTTTTTCGTGATGAAGCCAAGGATTCGTAGCGGGTGATGCGCTCGTTGAGCGCCGGATCCAGGATCCGGTACAGCGTGGCATTCACTTGACCCGGTTGAACGTTGTCGCAAATCTGCCCGAGCCATTTTGCAGGGTCGCCTCGAGGATTTGCCCCTCGAGCGTATATGCAAGCTTGCCCCGCCTCGGGGTGGTGTACGACAGGGTCATCCCGCGAATGATCGCTCTGTCGTGGCTGACATAAACCTTTCCACCTGACATAAAGGTTGTGACGACTTCTGCCGCTCTCGCGCTGGTGCGGCGGATGCGGATTGCCGAGGGGGAACCGTCCCAAAAGCCGCACCAGTCTCCTTCAAAAGGGTTTGGCGCAGTTCTTGGATTTGCGAAGCCGGTATTGAGCGGGGCTAGGACCCTGGCAGGGCAAGTTTGAACTTCAGCTGGTTTGGCAACCGAAATAGTCCCGGCCAGGACGAGTGATGTGGTCAAGATCATCACTAGGGCACGGACCTTCATGGGTACCTCCGGTAAGCCGGGCCATGGTTCAACCCCGCTGTCTGTCTACAATAGCTCTGCTCGTGATACGCCGGGAAGTGGTGGGCGATACCGTCGCGAAGTTGGAACCAAGGGCCGAGGGCCCCGGGCCTGCTGCCTCAATGGCGCGTTCATATCGAGGCGGTTAAGGAAAGGACGCGCTGAGGCCTGACGTTCATTGGTGTCACAAGTGAGTTTTCGGGTCGAGGATCAAGGTTGACGCGGGATGGTGAGGAACGTGGCCGGTGCCGGCGGGAGGTTTAGTTGGCTGACGACGATGACAATAACCGGCGAACGGGCGCGCTTGTTGGCCTGGCAATCGCCCTCGCTCTCATCGTCGCCGGCCTGTTCCTCGTGCAATATTTCCGGCACGAGAATGCTGTCGAGGATTGCCTATTGGCGCACCGCACCAATTGCGACGCGCTTACCAGGTGATACGAGATCAAGCTCCGTCGGTCGCGGGCCGGGAGTGGTGGCGGCGAGTCAAATCCCGATTGCGGGAATGTCCCGCGACTCAGTCGGTCGCTCGTTGCGGTATCGCCCGAACCATTGAAACTGCTCCGAGCGAACAGGCAAGTTTTGGCCAAATTTATGGGTGCACCAAAACCTTGCACTGCGTCGTGCGGTGGCGCAGCGCCTCGAATGCTGCCGCCATGTCGCCGAGCGGCACGGTATCCGTGACCATGTGCCGTGGCGCGACTGCCCCGGCATCGAGCGTGTCGATGGCAATTTCGAAATCGCGGATCTCCCAAAAAGCGGAAGGCTGGATGCGCGCCTCCTTGGCTACCGCCGCGAACGGCACAAAAGTGTCGGGGCTGGCGCAAAGGCCGAGCACGACAACCGTGCCGCGCGGCCGCACCTGCGCGATCGAGTGCGCGATCAGGCCCGGCTTTCCCACCGCCTCGAACACAATGTCGGGTGGGCCACCCAGCGCCCTAGTGACCGCTTCCGGGCCATTTTCGAGCGGATCGACGAAGCACGTTGCGCCCACTTCCATTGCCAGCGCCTCGCGACGTCGCGATGCCGCGGTCACTGCGACGCGGCCGGCGCCGAGACGCCTGGCCCAGAAGGCGGTGGCGATGCCGATCGGTCCGGCGCCGATGACCAAAACCTTGGCCCCCGGCGCGAGGCCCGACAACTTGACGCCGTGGAGCGCCACCGCCAACGGCTCGACAATCGCTCCGTCCGCCATCGATAGTGAGTTCGGCAGCTTCACGCATTGCCGTTCGTCGGCGACGGAATATTGGGCGTATCCGCCGCCCTCGAGCCGCTTCATCACGCACCAGGCCGGCTGCCCGGTGAGGCATTCGGCGCAGCGTCCGCAGCTTCGCATCGGAACGACCGCAACCCGGTCACCAGCGCGGAGCTGCTCGACGGCTGACCCTGTGGCGACGATTTCACCCGCATATTCGTGACCGAGGACCGTGCCGGACGGCAAATGAAAGGACGGGTCTTCCGTCACATGAAGGTCGCTGCCGCAGATGCCACAGCGGCCCACCGAAATCACGACGTCGCGGCCCACCGGAGTAGGATCGGCAACCTGCTCGATCTGCAGTGGCTGACCAATGGCCTTGAACACGGCTGCTTGCATCTGTTCCTTCCCTCGGCTTCACCGCGGTCCCAACATGCCGCCAAGATTCAGGCTCCAGCCACCATCGACGCGAAATTCCGAACCCGTCACTTGGGATGACTCATCCGAAGCAAGGTAGACGATTTGCTGCGCAACGTCTTCGGGCGCTCCCAATGAACCAAGGGGTAATGTAGTTTTGGCGAGCCGTTCTGCCGCCGCACTGCCGTCGTCGTTTGGCGTCGGCGAGCGTTGCGCGACAATATTGAGCAGCATCCGGGTGCGGATCAGGCCCGGATGGACGGAGTTGCACCGGATCTGGTTGCCGTTCCGGGAACCCCAAGCCGCGACCGACTTGGTGAGATGCTGTACGGCCGCTTTGCTTGAGCCATAGGCGCAATTAAACGGCATCGGAAAGAAGGACACGATCGACGAGATGTTGATGATCGAGCCCTGTTTCTGCCGTTCCATGACGGGCATCACCTTCTGGCAACCGAGAAAGGTACCGTCGAGATTGACGGCGTGGACCCGCCGCCATTCTTCGAGGCTCGTTGTCATCAACGAATTGTTCTTTTGATCGCCTTCGATCCCCGCGGCATTGACGAGAATGTGGATGCCCCCGTGTTTCCCGTCCGCCTCGCGGACGGCGTGTTCCCACTGGGCTTCGCTGGTGACGTCGAGCGACACAAAGTCCGCACCGGTGCCCCTCGCAATCTCGAGACCGTTCTTCACCAGATCGGCGATGATGACTCTAGCGCCCTCTTTGACCATCAGCGCCGCGGTTGCGGCGCCGATGCCGCCCGCGCCCCCGGAAATCAACGCTACCTTGCCGCTCAGCCTCGCCATCTGCTTCTCCTCGGGCTCGGTCGTTACACGGTTGAGAACCGCGGATCCGCCATGAACTCGATCACGACGCCGTCGGGGTCCTTGGTATAGATCGCCTGCCCGCTTTCGCCGGACCATCGGCGACTTCGGGAATTACCGGATTGACAGGCGTGACACCGGCTTGGCGAACGGCGGCGATCACCGCCTCGATGTTGCGAACCCGAAACGCACGATGGCGAGCGCCCGGACCGCATGGCCGGGCCGTGCTTCGGATGCGGTCACCGGGACTGGTAGATTGCAGCAATTCCACCGTATGCCCCGGCGCTTTGACATAGGCGACGGTAATTTCGGCCTTGGGCACGCCGGTCACTCGCTCGAAGAATTCGCCCCGACAACCGATCGTGTCAGCGACCTCAAAACCGAGCACGTCGCGGTAGAAGGTGATCGAACGATCGATGTTCGAGACCGTCACAGCGGTGTGAGCCGTTGCCGTGACCTCAGCCCGATCCATCTTGGTTCCTTCGCGCTCATTCGCCCGGTTTCAGTATCACCGGTTCGAGATCAACCACGCAAATCTGTTGCCCGACCTTGGCGACCTCTCCTTCGGGAACCGACACCTCGATCAGCTTTCCGTCCCCCGTCGCCTCGACTTCCTGGGTTACCTTTTCGGTCTCGATTTCGTAGAGAATGTCTCCGGTTCGGAAGCATTCGCCCGGCCGTTTGTGCCATTTGGTGACGGTCGCTTCTTCCATGTTCATGCCGACGCGAACCAGTTTGACACTCACCTTCATGAACTAGGCCGCCAAGGCCGTGGTGACGGCCTCGGCAATCGATGTCGGATTCGGCAACAGGCGGCGTTCGGCGATTGCGGCGTAAGGCATTGCGACGTTCGGAACGGTAACGCGCTTGATCGGCCCTTTTAGCGCACCGAATGCCTTGTCGGCGATGACCGCCGCGATCTGGCTCGCGGCACTGCAACGGTCGCGTGCCTCATCCACCACAACCAAATGCCCGGTCTTTTGCACCGAACGGATGATGGCTGCCTCGTCGAGCGGTACCAGGGTGCGGGGGTCAACGAGTTCGACGGCAACGCCTTGCTTTGCCAGTTGGTCTGCCGCCTCGAGCGCAAATTTGACCATATGTCCGATCGCGACCACCGTCGCATCCTTGCCCTCCCGCAGAATCGCGGCTGAGCCGAACGGGACCAGGTGGTCGCCATCGGGAACCTCAGCCATCTCGCCACCTCGGCCGCTGGCCTCCATGAAGAAGCTGGGGTTGTCGCCGCGGATCGCCTGCTTCAACAGTCCCTTTGCGTCCGCTGCGTTCGACGGCGTAAGCACGTGGATACCGCCGACATTCATCAGCACGGGATAGGGCGTGTCGGAGTGCTGTGCCGCCGTCGAGCGGCCGCCGCCATACCCGCACAATACGGTAATCGGGAGTTTCAGCTGCCCTCCCGTCATGAGTCGCAGCTTGCCCATCTGATTGGCGATGGCATCGAATCCGGTATAGATAAAATTGGAGAACATCAGATGGAGAATTACCCGATAGCCGGCGGCCGCGGCGCCGACCGCCATTCCCGTCAACGTTGCCTCGCAGATCGGGGTATTGCGGATGCGGTCGCGGCCGAATTTCGCCAGCAACCCTCTCGTATCGCCCATGATCGCCAGTTCAACGTCTTCGCCGAACAGGATCACCTTGGGATCCCGTTCCATTTCCTCAAACAGGGCATCATTGATCGCCTGGATGTAGCGTTTCTTGGCCATCGCGTTTCTCCTAGGCGCGCGCTCCGGCGAACATGAGGTCGAAGCCTAACTCGGGATCTGCCGGCTCTCCCGCCTCGGCATAGGCGGCAGCGTCGGTGACGATGCCGTGGATACTGGCTTCGATGTCATCGAGCGCGGCGGCTGGCGCGGTACGGGTCTCGAGGAGATGGGCCCGCAGCCGTGCAATCGGGCATTTCTTGGTCCATTCCTGAATCTCGACGTCGTCGCGGTATTTGCCGCCGCCAAGCATCATCGGCTCGGCTTCGATATGTCCTCTGATGCGATAGGTTTTCGCTTCAATGAAGGTGGGACCTTCCCCGGAACGCGCGCGATCGACGGCGTCGGCCGCAGCGCGCCACACCGCGATAACATCGTTGCCATCGACCACCGTCGCCGGCATGAACGCCCGCGCCCGGTCGGCGATTTCGCCGGCGGTTACTTCCTTCGACGGCGTGAATTCCGAGAATTGATTGTTCTCGCACATGAAGATGAGCGGCAGACGCCACAGCGTTGCCACGTTCATGGTTTCCATAAACACGCCTTGATTGGACGCGCCGTCACCGAAGAAACAAACCGCAATGCGTCCGTTGCCATCGAGCTTGGCCGCGAACGCCGCACCCGCGGCGATCGCCAATCCCCCGCCGACGATCCCGTTCGCGCCGAGAATGCCCTTCGACAGGTCGGCAACGTGCATCGATCCTCCCATGCCTTTGCAGACGCCGGTTCGTTTGGCCCAGATCTCCGCCATCATCGCCTTCGGCTCGCCGCCCTTGGCGAGAAAATGGCCGTGGCCGCGATGGGTGCTGGTGACCCAGTCGGTCTCCTCGAGATGGGCACAGACGCCGACGCCGCATGCCTCCTGGCCGATGTAGAGGTGAACGGCACCAGGCAGCTTCCCGGTTGCACTGTCGTCGCGGAGGCGCTCCTCGATTCGCCGGATCAACAGCATCCGTTCGTACATGCCGAGAAGCTGACCGTCGGTGGGGCCGCTGTTGTTGCGTCTTGTCGTCATGCCTCCTCCTCGGCGACGTGGCCGCTTTGGCGCGGCCAGTCCCTTTATGGGCTCGCACCCAACACGCCGACCCACGATTTTAAGGTCGCGGGGCGATCCGTTGTCAAGACATCTGATACGCGCTGCGCCCGACGGTTGCTTCGCTTCGGTTTCTCGTTCATTCTTTTTTGCACCTCCCCTTGCGTTCGACGCCTGATCACCAACGCATCGCTGCTTGTATTTCAAGGCGTCTGGACGGCTTTGGCGCCCACTTTGTTGGATAGGTGGAATCAGGTGACCGGCAATCGGGAAAGGAAACTCTTAGTCCCCGTGACGGGAACCCGCACCGCCGGAAAACGCGCAACCCCGAGCCTGGCGAAGCGCATCGCACCGCGCGAAAATCGCGATCACATCCCGCTTGAGGAATATGTCCAGGCGCGGCTGGTGCAACTCGGGGAGACGCTGGCGCGCGCCGCAAGCGCTACCTTCGAAACGCGGTTTCACCTCCGCAATGCCGAGCTTTGGATACTCGCCCAGCTCGGCGGTAAAGAGCCGCTCGCGATCACCGAAATCAGTCGGCGGGCACATATTGACAAGGCGTGGATCAGTCGCTCGTCGGGAGCGTTGATCCGCCGCGGCCTCGTCCGCCGGACGCGTCATCCGAGTGATAGCAGGGTTATCCTGCTGTCGCTAACGCCCAAGGGCGAGGAGCTCCTTTCCAGGATCGCGCCAGTCTCGCGACGGCGCCACGACTGGCTTCTGCGCGGTCTGCCCAAGCGGCAAGTGTACGAGGTGCTCGACGCGCTGCAGCTGCGCGCAGAGGCACTGTTGCGCGATCCCGACTTCTGAGCCCGACGGCGCTTTACGATATTGGGATTATCGCGATCGCGGCATGGCTCGAACCATGCCCGCCTCGGCCAACTCGAGATCGCGCGACCCGGGGACGCCAGCGGGTATTTCCGCCCGCCGTGAGAGAAGCTGCAGCGTCACCTATTGAAAGCTGTCAGGTTGAGCCGACGCAGACGCGCCGGATCGCCCAGTACGTCGATCTCGACGATCTTGGTGTCTCTAATCGTGAACCCCATGACCGAGAGCGGCCGTCCATCTCGAAGCCACGAAACGATACCCGCGGTACCATTAACGAGCACCGGTTGGACAGTTTCGGCTAGACGAGAAAAGACTTGCGCCTGCTGGGCCACGGCTCGGGCGCCACGGATTTCCCGCGACGCTTGGGGACCGCGATCCGTACGCAGCAATACATCGGGGTCGAGCACGGCGAGAAGTGATTCGAAGTCGCCGCTGCGCGAAGCGGCAAGGAAGGCGTCAACAACTCGCCGCTGACGACTGAAGTCGGCGTCCGGAACCGGAGCCGCTCCTTGGATTCGGCGGCGCCCGCGGCTTGCGAGCTGCCGTGCCGCTGCCGGCGAACACCCCACAATCGCGGCGATCTCGTCAAAAGGCTCGGCAAACATGTCGTGCAACACAAATGCAATCCGCTCAGCAGGCTTGAGCGTCTCTAAAACCACGAGTAGAGCAAGACCGATGGAGTCGGCCAACAAGGCCTCGCGCTCGGGGTCGGTGGTGTCGTCACGGCTCAAGACCGGGTCCGGTAAGTGGCGATCAAACGATTCCTCCGGTCGTGACTGCCGCGACCGCAACATATCGAGGCACACGCGTCCGACGACCGTTGTCAGCCATCCCGTCAGATTTTCAATGCCGTCGGCATCGGCACGGCTCAAGCGCAGCCAAGCTTCCTGAACGGCGTCATCCACCTCGCTCAACGAGCCAAGCATCCGATACGCCACCGCACGCAAGTGACTTCGGTTTTTCTCGAAAGGCCTCGCGAGCCATTCGTGTTCGTCCATCTGTCACACTCCCTCGTCGTACTGCATCAGGTTAATGACGGATGAGTACCCCCCGATGTGACAGTGGGCGCGATCGGCCCAGGACCAGGTCGCTCTCAGTCGTCATGGTTGCAGGACCTCGAGGTGCGCGCCAGGGTCCGTCGTTTACCAAGAGGCCTGCGGTGGCAACGCGGCCGGCGCAACCGCTGCACTGCATCTGGCGACGACGCTCGCGCGA
>JASHOB010000237.1 GCA_030041335.1 Alphaproteobacteria bacterium
CGACGCCCGCCTCCCGAAAGCGGCGGCGACAAACAGATAAACGATTGATGCTCTTGCTTAATTCCCGTTGTGTCGGAATCGCGTGTCAGATTCGTGTCGAAACACGCGGCGGAATATGCAGTGGAATCGACGCCAAGATTTCGTCGATCTGCTCGACCGAGAGGTATGGGTTGGGAGGCTGGTCGAACGTCACACCTGTCGGGCGTCGATTTTTTTGATGGAGGCCATGCCCGGCAAAGTTCGAAAAGCGTTCGCGACCGAATTGGCGCGGCGCCGAGGCGATCCGGGCGATCAGGTCACGATCATAATTGGGTAGATCCGAGGATGGGCGCGGTGGGGCCGGAGGGTCCACGGTCGGGGGAATATGCGTACGAGCGCCCCCACCGGCAGAGCCAAGCCGGGTCCTGTTTCCCATCCCCTGCTCATCGAACGCAACGGGCAGATTTCCTGCACTGCACTCTCGGACTGGCTTCACCTGCCGGCATGCGGCAGCCCGACACGGCGGGGCGGGTCTCCGAGAACTACCGTCTTTGACAGGGTGGCCCAAAATGAGATCATTGATATCAATGATCTCATTGGAGGGCCGAATGTCGGGCAATCTGCATGTGCGCAATCTGGATGACGAGCTGATCGCCCGTTTGAAGCGCCGGGCGGCCCGACACGGCCGCTCCACCGAGGCCGAGCACCGGGAGATTCTCCGTCAAGCGCTTGCCCATGAAGAGGAGCCTTCCTTCGACAAGCTAGCCGCGGAGTTGCGGAAGCTGACGAAGCGCCGGAAGCAAACGCCTTCGGAGGTGCTGCTACGCGAGGGACGCGAAGAGCGGTGAACACACTCGTCATCGACGCTAGTATCGCCGTCAAATGGGTAGTGGAGGAGCACGGCACGGCGGAAGCCTTGACGCTCCGCCAGCGGGCCAAGCTGATCGCGCCGGAACTGCTCACCGCCGAGTGTGCGAACATCCTTTGGAAGAAGGTCCAGCGCGACGAACTCTCAAAGGATGAAGCGTTCCTTGCGGCACGGCTTCTCCAGGCCGCCGACATCGAGTTCGTGCCGACACGTTCCCTGCTCGAGACGGCGACGCGGACCGCGATCGAACTCGATCATCCGGCATATGAATGCCTCTACCTTGCCGTTGCAGCCGAGCGAAACTGCCGCTTCGTCACTGCTGATGAGCGCTTCCTGCGGAAGCTGAGCGAAGGGCATCGCCGGCAATTTCGTGATAGCGTAATCGGGCTGCGACAAGCAGCGGGAGACGTGGACAAACCGTCGCCGACTGCATGACGGTTATCAATTGCCCGCTCCCGATTTCAGAGTAAGTGACCGCCGGACGACCGGTGATCTGTTTTCGCAGAAGACGGGTCGAGAAGATAGAACCCGTGCCTGCTATCAACACTGCCAGCATCTGATAGCTGGTCGGAGTGAGAGGATTTGAACCTCCGGCCCCCGCCTCCCGAAAGCGGTGCTCTACCAGGCTGAGCTACACTCCGGCCGGGGCGCGATATACCGCCTTATCGGCGACCCGGCAACCGCAAATGCTGAACGGGGTTCACTAGTGAGTGCGGGCGAGGCAGAAATCGATGGCCTCCAAAAGCGCGTCCTTCTCGGGGCAGTCACGGAACGAACTCAAGGCGCGCCGCGCGACGTCGCCGTAATGGCTAGCGCGCGTCCAGGTCACATAAAGACAATCGTGTCGATGCATCAGCTCGATCGCACGCGCCAGGTCGCCCTCGTGCTGCTCCTGGTCCTCGAGCGTGCGGCGCCAGAAGGCGCGTTCCGTTTCATTGCCGGCGCTATAGGCCAAGACAACCGGCAGCGTGATCTTGCCGTCGCGGAAATCATCGCCGATCGACTTGCCCAACTCGGTCTCGCGCGCGGAATAATCCAACATATCGTCGATGAGCTGGAACGCGACGCCGAGATTTCGGCCGAAAGCGTCGAGTGCCGCCTCTTCATCTTCGGTACGCCCGCCAAGAACGGCGCCGATGCGGCAGGCGGCGGCGAACAGCTCCGCAGTCTTGTCGCTGATGACGCGGAGATAGGTAGTCTCGTCGGTTGATGTGTCGTTCGAAGTCATCAATTGCAGCACTTCGCCTTCGGCAATGACCGCCGCCGCGCGTGACAAGATCTTCAGCACCTGCAACGAGCCGTCTTCGACCATCAGCTCGAAGGCGCGGCTGAATAAAAAATCGCCGACCAGTACCGACGGTTTGTTGCCCCAGACCGCATTGGCGGTGGCGAGCCCGCGGCGCAGGTCACTCGAGTCGACAACATCGTCGTGCAGCAACGTGGCGGTATGAATGAACTCGACCGCCGCCGCGAGCGCCACATGCCGCTCGCCGGCGTAGCCGCAGAGACGCGACGTCGCCAGCGTCAGCATCGGTCGCAAGCGCTTGCCCCCCGCCGCCACAATATGGCCGGCCAATTGGGGGATGAGGGCAACCGGACTGTGCATGCGCTCAACAATCAGTCGATTGACGCGTGCCAAGTCGCCCTTTAACAGGGTTGTCAGATTTTCGAGAGAAGCTCGCGGCTTCGCCTGGTGTTCACCGGTAGTGACAGGCAGGGCCACACCGAACTCCACGGTTTTGGCCGCCTCGCTTGACGGCATGATGTTCCCGGGCGAGCATAGGCTGGTCTTGGAACGGGTCAAGTCCGCCCGGCCCTCCATTGCTCGCGTCGGGACGTTGGATGAAAGAAGTCACCCGTAGCAACGACCTGGTCTTCTTGTCTTGGGCTCGGACCTTTCTTGCTGATTCCGGCATTTCCACGCTCGTGCTCGACGGCCATGCCAGTGTGATTGAGGGGAGCGTCGGCGCGATTCAGCGCCGCTTGATGGTA
>JASHOB010000238.1 GCA_030041335.1 Alphaproteobacteria bacterium
CGGCTTCTGCTCGTTTGAGCCTTGCTGTTTCCCCGGTTTTGCGGTGCGACTCGTCGAGCGCCTGGCCGCCGGCGCCGCGGTCGGCATCCGCGGCCGCCGCCGCCGAAGCGCTCGGTGTCCCCGGGTGTGTGCTGGCCTTGGCCTTGGCTCGCCGTCCTGGTCGTCTTGACGCGATAGGACCTTGTTCGTTTTCGGCCGCGGCATCATCCCGCTCGCGCGGTGGACGAAGCGCAATGTTGCCGTCACTCGGCGTCGGCCCGTGATCAAGCGAATTGAGGACGTCGAGATCGACCGATACTTCCGGCGGCGATACCCCGGCATTTTGCGCCATCGCGGGAGCGACGAAGCTGCCCCACAATCCCGCAGTCCCGACGACAGCGAGCACGCCCAAAAACGCGATGGTCGGTGTACCAACCCGCCACAATAACATCATGCGCCATTCCATCGCCCGCCGCGCGGTGCGGCAAGCGCTTCCTCGGTACCGCAAAATACCGCATGTCTGGCATTGCCCGCCAGCGTAACCTTCCGCCACCTAATCGCCACCGGCAATGGGCGACGCCAACAAAGCGCGCAGCGGCCGGTAGATCGCGGGGTTGGCCGCAATGATGTCGCCGTTATCCATGACGTTGCCACCGCTCAAACCTGCGACGGTGCCGCCCGCCTCGCGGATCAAGACTATGCCTGCCGCCATGTCCCATGGCTTCAGGCCGAATTCCCAGAACCCATCGAACCGGCCCGCGGCGACATAGGCAAGATCGAGCGAGGCAACGCCGATGCGGCGAACGCCACTCGTGGCTCGCATAACGGCCGCGAGCGCGGTGAGGTAGCGGGGATGGTCGCCATGGCCGCGAAACGGAATGCCGGTGCCGATCAGCGATTCTTCCAAATTCCGGCGCGCCGAGACGCGCAGCCGGCGATCGTTGAGATAGGCGCCACGGCCTTTTTCCGCCCAATAGATCTCGTCGGCGATCGGATGATAGATGAGACCGGCCACAATCTCCCCGTCCTCCTCGAGGCCGATCGAAATGGCGAAATGCGGAATGCCGTGCAGGAAATTAGTGGTGCCGTCCAAAGGATCCACGATCCAGCGATGACGGCCGTCGCGGCCCTTGGTCTCACCGCTTTCCTCCATCACGAAGCCGAAATGGGGCCGCGCTTTCGCCAACTCCTCGCGCAGGACTTTTTCCGCCTTCAGATCGGCGGTCGACACGAAATCACCGGGCCCCTTGACCGAGACCTGCAATTGCTCGACCTCGCCGAAATCGCGTTTCAGCCCGCGCGCCGCCTTGAGGGCCGCGGCCGACATGACATGATAGAGGGCGGAGCGGACCGCCATGGGGACAGCCGCCTAGCTCACTTCAGTCCTTGGCACGCTCGATGTAGGAGCCGTCGGCGGTGCTGACGACGATGCGGGTACCGGCCTCGATGTGCGGCGGGATCATGACGCGGCGGCCGTTATCGAGCTTGCCGGGCTTATAGGAAGAAGACGCGGTCTGGCCCTTCACCACCGGATCGGCTTCGACCACCGTGACGATCACGCTTTGTGGCAATTCGACGCCGAGCGCCTGGCCTTCATAGAGCTTGATCGTGCAGATCATGCCCTCCTGGAGAAAGTCTGCCGGTTCGCCAATCAGCGGCCGCTCGACTTGAAGCTGCTCGAACGATTCATTGTCCATGAAATTGGCGAAATCTCCCTCGAAATAGAGGAATTGCATTTCCTTGTCTTCGAGTTGGACACGCTCGACGGTCTCCTGGGTGCGATAGCGCTCGTTGGTTTTGATACCGCTCTTCATATCCCGCATTTCGACCTGCGCGAAGGCGCCGCCTTTGCCCGGCTGGATGAGCTCGCGCTTCAGCACGAGCCACAGTTTGCCATTTTGCTCGAGGACATTGCCCGGCTTGATATCGATGGCATTGATCTTCATGGCGCGAAACCTCGCGTGCCGCAGGACGCTATAGATTGGGGTTGGAAGGCGCTGTTTCCTATCAGCAAGATACCTCGATCGGCAAGTGAAATGACATCACCGCCCGGGATGCCGAAGGCTCGCATGGCGTCCCATTTCGGAGTCGAGCAAAGCGCCGAGGAGCGTGGCGTAGGCGCCGACATAGAACCACATCAGCAACACGATAACCGCCCCGATCGAACCATAGGTCTTATCATATGAGCCAAAACGCGCCACGTAGATCGAGAACAGTGCCGAGCCGAGCAGGAACAAAAGCGTGGCAGCACCCGCGCCGATCAGGATTCGTGTCCAACGCGGTGCTCGACGAGACGGCGCATAGCGATAGAGCACGATGAAAGACGCCATCATGAAGGGCGCAAGCGCCGGCCACCGAATAACCGACAGGAGCCGGGCAAAGCCAGGCGGAAGGTCGAGCCACGCCAGAAACGCCGGAATCAGCGCCACCACCGCCAACGCCAATAGCCCAAAGCAGAGTCCCCCCAAAGTGAAGGCAAAAGCGATCCCGTGATAGGCGATGAGGCTGCGTTCCTCCTGGGTGTGGTAGATGCGATTCAGAGCCTCCATCACCGAGGCCGAGGCGGAATGGGCCGACCACAATGCGATCACGAGGCCGACGAGCAGGCCTAGCCCGATCTGAGGATTGGGTGCGTCGACCAGCGCCTTGAGCTCGGCGGCGACCAGCCCCCAGGCTTCGTCGGGTAAGATGCCGTGCAGGCCCGACATCACCCAGGCGACGTCGGCGCGGTCGGCGAGCAGTGCGAAGCTCGTGATCACGACCACCAGCGCCGGAAAAGTGGCGAGCAGTCCGTAAAAGGCAAGGGCCGAGGCCAATAGCGACAGGTTGGTGTGCCCCATCTCGCGCATCAGGTTGCCGAGCATCCTCAGGATGCCGATGCTATGAAATGGTCCCCGAGGCGGGCCCGGGGCGGCCGGCGGTTCGTCCGGCTTTCCAGGAGCCGTCTTCACGGACATAGGATCAACGGGCTAAAAGGCATTGTGCGGGGCCCGGATAGGTTGTCGTTATGACGGAAACATGGTGGCGGCGCGAAGAGTTCGAGCGGCGGCGTGAAATTCTCGCGATGCGAGCCCGCATCATACCCGCAATTCGGGCATTTTTCGCGGGCCGCGGCTTTGTCGAGGTCGAGACCCCCGCGTTGCAGCTCAGTCCCGGCATGGAGCCGCACCTTCAGGCTTTCGCCACCGAGCTGCGCATGCCTGGCGAGACGCCCCGGCCGATCTACCTGCACACCTCGCCCGAATTCGCCATGAAAAAGCTGCTGGCGGCGGGCATGCCTAAGATTTTTCAGATTGCCCACGCGTTCCGCAACGGCGAGCGGTCCGCGACTCATCACCCGGAATTCACCATCCTGGAATGGTACCGCGCCGACGGGGGATATCGCGACCTGATGTACGATTGCGAGGCTGTGCTGCGGGCCGTTCTCACCGCGGCCGGCAGCAATCGCTTTACCTGGCAGGGTCGCGCTTGCGATCCGACAAGGCCCTTTGAGCGGATCAGCGTCGGTGCGGCGTTCCGCCGTTATGCCGACATCGATTTGTTGGCGACTGCACCCGATCCCGCCGCACCCGATCTGGCGCGGCTTGCCGAGGCGGCGACGCCGCTCGGCATCGCTGCCCACGAAGGCGACGACTGGGAGGACTTGTTCTTCCGTGTGTTCCTCGAGCGTATTGAGCCGCATCTCGGTATCGGCGTGCCAACGATCCTTTACGACTACCCAATCTCGATGGCCGCGCTGGCACGCGCCAAGCCCGACGATGCGCGTCTTGCCGAACGATTCGAGCTCTATGTTTCCGGCCTGGAACTCGCCAATGGTTTCAGCGAGCTCACCGATCCGGTAGTGCAGCGCGCGCGCTTCGTCATCGATCAGGAAAAAAAGCTGCGCCGCTACGGCGCGACGTATCCGATCGATGAGGCTTTCCTTGTTGCGCTCGGCCACTTGCCGGAATGCGCTGGTATCGCGCTCGGCGTCGACAGGCTCGTCATGCTCGCAGCCGGTGCAACGGAAATCGACCAGGTTCTCTGGGCGCCAGTCCATTCGCTGCCCGCCCCTTCGAATTGAGCGGCAACGCCGCGTCCTGACCGCCTCCGGAATGGCGGCGATCTCCGGCACCGCGACTCTGACCGCGTCAGCGGGCTCCCATGCCTCCGCCGCGACCCGTTTCAACGGTCGCCGACGCCCATCAAACCGGCTGGCCAATCTAGCACGAGGATCGGCGCATCGGGATTTGATGTCCGCTGCGGCGCGACGGGCCCGATCGGGAAGCGCCGCTACCGGATTGCGTTTCGGGCGGGGTCGAACCATGAACGCCGCTCGCCAGCCGCGGCTGCGGTTGGTGGCCTGCCGCTGGTCGGGGCTGCGCCGAAGTCGCCCGCCCGGGTTGGGTTACTGACGAAGGCGGTGGTCGAACTGCCTTACCGCCACCGCGGGGCCGGCGGGGTGATTCCACACCGATGAGATCACCGCGAGGAAATCGGCACCGGCGTCGATCAGCCCGCCACAATTGTCGGGTGTGATGCCGCCGATAGCGACGCTTGGCACGGTGAAAATCTCGCTCCACCATTCGAGAATTTCGGGTTCGGGGTGACCCTTCGCTGCCTTGACCACGCTCGGAAAGAAGGCGCCGAACGCGACATAGTCGGCGCCTGCTTCCGCCGCCTCCATGGCGAGATGGCGGCTATCATGGCATGTCACACCGATGATGCGTCCCAGTCCCAAAATCTGGCGTGCGACTTCGTACGTCATGTCTTCCTGGCCAAGATGGACGCCGTCACAACCGGTTTGCAGCGCGAGATCCGGCCGGTCGTTCATGATGAAGGCGCAGTCACGACCTTGCACGATTGGCCGCAATGCGTCGGCGGCGCGCCTGATCGTATCGTCGTCGCAATTCTTGAGGCGCAACTGCACCGAGGCGACATCACCCGCGTCGAGGGCGGCCGCAAGCAAGTCGGGAAATTGCGAAAGCTCAATGACCGGCGGTGTTATCAGGTAAAGACGGCAGCGCGTCATCTCATCAACAAACCATATCGGCGTTTCCGTGGCGCCGCGGAGCCCGACTAGGTGCGCTCGGCTCCAACCAAGCCTTGCTTTCCCCGGGGACGCCGAGATCCTTCTCCGCGAAACGCGGGGCCTCGTTCGGGTGAATAGCGATGACGCTATCAAGCATTTTCAACGGTTCGTCCCGTGGCCGCTGCCATGTGCTGCACTCAATTGCATCCCGCCATCGCGGATGGCACGAACCCAGCACCGACACGGTCCAGGTCCTTTGCTTCGCCGGCGGAGAAAACCACGATACTCCGGCCGATGAAAGAGCACTGCACGACATGGAGATGAGCCTCGCCGGTGTTGAGACATCGATCTTCTCACAGGATTTTTTTGCTGCCTCAAGCTCGACCACGTCGCTCGGCGGCTTGCGCTTGATGATGTGCGCACCGAGAAGGGCCGCCTGTGCGCGGCATGGGGCCCACATATCGACGGCAGTCTCGCCTACTTTCGAGAGACTCCCCTCGGGCGGCCAGGGCCGAACCACGACCGCATGCCCGTAGGACTTCGCTCCGCGGGCGAGTTCCCCAATCTCCTCCATCATTCCCTAGGCCGCACACGAGATTGGCCTTGTGCTCGGATTGCCACCTTCATAATGGCAGAGAACGGTTCGGACGGTATCGGTAATCGGCATGACGTGTCTCGGTCGCGGCAAACGTGACATAGCAAATGTCAATTACAGGAAAAAGCCTCGACACGATGCCAGTGGATCCTGACAATCGAGTAAGTCGAGCGTGTTCGCGGCAACATCGCCTTCGACCGTAGCACCAAGCTGCCGGGCGATGCTGTCGAGTCGTGCTCGCGCATCTTCGGACCCCGTGAAGCGCACTAATTTGAACCCGCAACGAAGCGCGGCAAGCGCAGTCCCCGCCTCGTCCGCGCAATCGAGCGCCGCGGTGGCGTTCGCGTCGGCATAAGCCGCCGCGGCGGTGTCGACGAGCGCTTTGAACCATAGCGGGCCCATAAAGCCGGCGATGCCGCGCGCGCTCATCAGGATGACGGGCTGCCCTGCGGCGGCGGTCAGCGCCGCTCGCGCCTGGTCGATGGAATAAACAATGACGCGCTTGGCGCCGCATTTGCTGCAGCGCTTCATTGGCCGTCGATAATCGGCGGCGTCGCCGGCCGGTTTGAGCTTGGCCGAGGCCTGCTCTTGCCCGATGCCGATGGCACGGCCCCTGATTTCACTTCAAGCGGCGAGTTTGCCCACCAGCGCCGCCGCTTCGACCATTCGGTTGGAGAAGCCCCATTCATTGTCGTACCAAGAAAGCACACGGGCGAAACGATCGCCCATCATCGTGGTCTGGGTCAAATCGAAGATCGAGCTGTGCGGATCGTGAACGAAATCTACGGACACCAGTTCCTCGTCGGTGACGCCGAGGATGCCTTTGAAACGGTTGGACTTGGCCGCATCGATCATCAGCCTGTTGATCTCGTCCTTGCTGGTCTTGCGGCCTGTGGTAACGACGAGATCGATCAGTGAGACGTCGGCGGTCGGGACGCGGACCGAGGTGCCGTCGAGCTTACCGTGCAATGACGGCATGACCAGCCCAATTGCCTTGGCCGCGCCGGTCGAGGTCGGGATCATCGCCAGCGATGCGGCGCGCGCACGGCGCAGATCCTTGTGGAGTGTATCGACGGTGTTCTGGTCGCCGGTGAACGAATGGATCGTGGTCATAAAACCATGGTCGATGCCAATGCCTTCGTTGAGTACATAGGCAACGGGCGCCAGGCAGTTGGTCGTGCAGGAGCCGTTGGAAACGACCTCGTGCGAGGACCTTAGCTGGTCGCTGTTGACACCCATTACCAGCGTGAAATCGGCGTCGTCGGCCGGTGCCGACACGATGACGCGCTTGGCGCCGGCCTCGAGATGCTTTGCTGCCGCCGCGCGCTTCGTGAACAGGCCGGTGCATTCGAGCGCGACGTCAACCTTGAGTTCCTTCCACGGCAATTTGACCGGGTCACGCTCAGCGATAACCCGGATCTTGCCGTGGCCCACGTCCATCCAATTCTCGCCAGTCGTGACGGTGCCCGGAAATTTACCGTGCACGCTGTCATGCTTCAGCAGATGCGCATTGGCGTGGACCGAACCGAGATCGTTGATGGCCACGACCTCGATATCATCGCGCCGGGCCTCGTGGGCGGCGCGCATGACGAGACGACCGATCCGGCCGAATCCGTTGATTGCCACACGAACCGTCAATTCTTTTCTCCCAGTTGTGCCATTGCCGCGGCCGCGACTGTCTCAGCAGTTATACCGAAATGCTTGAACAGCTCCGCCCCCGGACCCGATTCGCCGAAGCTTTTCATGCCGATAAAGGCACCTTCGCTGCCGAGGTAGCGATCCCAGCCGAAGCGCACGGCCGCCTCGACGGCGACGCGCGGCGTCGTGCCCAGAACGCGGTCGCGGTAGGCGTGATCCTGCAGCTCGAACAATTGCCAACACGGCATCGTCACGACAGCAGCGAGGATGCCTTTGCCGGCGAGCAGCCTGCGGGCCTCGATCGCCACCGACACCTCGGAACCCGTCGCGAGAAGTGTCACCTGGCGCCGACCCTCGGCCTCGGCCAACACATAGGCGCCGAGGGCCGAAAGATTGGTCTCGGCGCTGTCGCGCAGCGTCGGCAGGCTTTGCCGCGACAGCGCCAGGACTGACGGGCCATCCCGACGCATCAGCGCCAATTCCCAGCATTCCGCGGTCTCTATGGCGTCGGCGGGCCGGTAAACATGGACATTGGGGATCGCGCGCAACGCGGCAAGGTGCTCGACCGGCTGGTGAGTCGGGCCGTCCTCGCCAAGACCGATCGAATCGTGGGTCAGCACATAGATGACGCGTTGCTTCATCAGGGCGGCAAGCCTGATTGCCGCCCTGGCGTAGTCGGAAAAGATCAGGAAGGTCCCGCCATAAGGCACAATACCGCCATGCACGGCGAGGCCGTTCATGGTCGATGCCATGCCATGTTCGCGAATTCCGTAATGGAGATATTGGCCGGCGAAGTCGGCCCCGGTGATGACCTTCTGTCCTTTGGCGAGGGTGTTGTTGGACGGCGTCAGATCGGCCGAACCGCCGACCAGCGTCGGGATTGCCGGCACCAACGCATTGAGCGCCTCGCCCGAGGCCTGACGCGTGGCGAGCTTCGGTTTGTTGGCGACCAAGGTCGCCTTGACCCGGTCGAGCGCCTCCTTCCAGCCCGTCTTCAACACGCCGGTGGTGCGATGTTGAAACACCGTCTGCTCGGCAGCTGGTTTCCGCGCCAAGCGCTCGCGCCACGCCCTATGCGGCGCCGCACCCCGCTTGCCGACGTCGCGCCACCAGGCCGCGACATCGTCCGGAATGACAAAAGGCGGGTAATCCCAGCCGAGCCGCTGCCTGGTGCCGGCGATTTCGGTAGCGCCCAAGGGCGCGCCATGTGCGGCAGCGGTGCCTGCTTTGGTCGGCGCGCCGAAGGCGATGACGGTGCGGCAAGCGATCAACGACGGCAGCGGGGTCTCTTTCGCGCGCACGATTGCCGCTTCAATGGCGATGGCATCGTGACCATCGACCGCGGCCACATCCCAACCGGCTGCAGCGAAGCGCTCAAGCTGATTCTCGGAAGTCGCGAGTCGGGTCGGACCGTCGATCGAAACGCCGTTATTGTCCCAGAGCGCGATCAGCTTGCCGAGCCGGAGATGGCCGGCAAGCCCCATCGATTCGTGGCTGTGGCCCTCCATCAAATCGCCGTCGCTGACAATTACATAAGTATGGTGATCCACCAGATCGGGGCCGAATCGCGCCGCGAGAATGCGTTCGGCAATGGCCATGCCGACGGCATTGCCGAAGCCCTGCGACAATGGGCCAGTCGTGGTTTCGATGCCATGCTCCAGGCGGCGCTCGGGATGGCCCGGCGTGGCGCTGCCGACTTGCCGAAAACGTTTGAGCTCGTCGATGGTCATGGCCGCATAGCCGGTCAGATGCAGCAAGGCGTAAAGCAGCATCGAACCGTGACCCGCCGACAAAACAAAGCGGTCGCGGTCGGCCCATGCCGGGTCGGTAGGATCGAATTTGAGGAATTTGCCCCACAACACCGTCGCGACATCGGCCATGCCCATCGGCATGCCGGGATGGCCGGCGTTGGCTTTCTCGACCGCATCCATGGCAAGGGCACGAATCGCGTCCGCCATGTGACGCAGCTTCGGATCGCTCGGTCTTGGGAGCGGCGGCGCGGCTTCGATGTCAATCTTTGCGGGCGCGGCGGTGCTCATCAACGGTAATCTCTGCAGCCAAAGTTGCACCTTGCAGGGGCGAGCCGTTGGCGTCAACCCGGCTCGGTCGCTCGAAATATAGGGCACATTAGCGATTCGTCGAGCGGCACGTTTGGCGTTAGACTTACAGCAATCAAAAAACCAGGGAGGTGTTCATGTCAGCTCGCACCAAGCCGCCGTTCCGGGCCGAGCATGTCGGCAGCCTGTTACGGCCGCCCGCGGTCAAGCAAGCGCGCGATGATCGCGCCGCCGGCCGGATCGATGCCGCTCAATTGCGGCGCATCGAGGATGAGGCGGTCCGCGCCGCGGTGAGGATGCAGGAGCGCGTCGGACTACAGGTGGCAACCGACGGCGAAATCCGGCGTCGCCATTGGCATTCCGATTTCATCTATGCGCTGAACGGTTTTACCAAGCGCGACGATCTTTTCAGCGTGCCGTTCCACCGCAAGGGTCAGGCGGACGTCGTCTTCACTCAGGAGCAGGTCGCGATTGCTGACAAGATCAAGCTCAACGACGTGATTTTCGGCGACGATTTCAGCTTTCTCAAATCGGCTTGCACCACGGCAGTGCCGAAACTCACGATTCCCTCGGTCAACATGGCGACTCTTGCCCTCTATGCTGGCGATATTTCTGGAGCCTATCGGCGGCGCGAGGACGCCGAGGCAGACACCGTCGCCGCCTATCAGGCCGAAGTCACGGGCCTCGCCAAACTCGGCTGCACCTACCTGCAAATGGATGACGTCTCATTCGCGATGCTGGTGGATAAGGAATGGTCGAACTTCATCTACGGCAAGACGGGATTACCTTATGAGCGGATCCCTGGCTTTAACGTCGATGTTTTCAACGCTTCGCTGCGGCATCGGCCGGCCGGGATGACCGTCGCGACGCATACATGCCGGGGCAATTTCCGCTCTGGATGGGTGACGACCGGCTCTTATGATTTCGTCGCCGAGGCCTATTTCGGCGGCCTCGCAGTCGATGCGTTTTTTGTCGAGTATGACGATGATCGCTCCGGCAGCTTCGCCCCGCTGCGCTATGTACCTAATGACAAGATGGTGGTGCTCGGTATTGTTACGTCGAAGGTGCCGCAGCTCGAGGCCAAGGACGTATTGAAACGGCGCATCGATGAAGCGGCAAAATATGTCTCACTTGAACGCCTTTGCCTGTCGCCGCAATGCGGTTTCGCCTCGACCCATGAAGGCAACGCGCTCACCGCGGAGCAGCAAGAAGCGAAATTGCGCCTGGTCGTCGAAGTCGCGCGCGAGGTCTGGGGTTAAACCCCCCTTTCGTCTGACGCTAAATTGCTTTAGCTCTTTGGGCGCCGCGGGCTGCGGTTGGCCCCGCGATCGCTGGGGCGTAGCCAAGAGGTAAGGCAGCGGATTTTGATTCCGCCATTCGGAGGTTCGAATCCTCCCGCCCCAGCCAATAAAATCAATGGGTTAAATCATCATGGCGTTCCTGCAGTAGGCGCCGTGTCGGCACCATGTCGGCACCGCGTCAACGAATGGCTCCATCCACGTGGCACCAATCCCTCTAGCAGTTTGCCGAGCACGCCAGAACATATTTCCACAAACAAATGAGAATTAGTTGGTCACCACCGGCTCGGTTGCGACCACTCGTATGGTTTCGGATAGTATGTTTCTAGCGCTGAGCGGCGCTACAAATTCGTGGCGTTCGGAGCGCCGAGGACGATCAATGGCAGTGAACGACGAGGTTCGCCGGCTTGCGAGGAAATGGGCTAGTGGGACGGGATGGCCTAAGCGGCTAGAGTGCGGTCGCTATGCTTCCATAGCTCCTTACCGTTGGTCTCGTCGTAGGCGTCGAGCCAGCCGCGCGTGTCGGGAACGAACAGGAGATTGCCGCCGGTCGCCAAGATGCTCGCCAGTGTCGGCTCGGCGAATTTCAGCGAGAATTTTTCCTTCGGCGTCACGGGATCGCGCGCGTCGATATGGCCGTACGGT
>JASHOB010000031.1 GCA_030041335.1 Alphaproteobacteria bacterium
TGTGAATGAATCAAGGATATCGTCGCGTCGGCGAAAGATGGCGGGATATGAGCGGTCATCGGATGCAATAACCGCCTCGCTGTTGCCAATCGGCCGCATCTCGAGCGCTTCCGAAGGCTGACTCCTACAACGCCCGTGGCGCTGCGTCGGCCATCGCGGCGATCACGCCAGTTGCGCAATATTAGAGCTTGTGAAAATCCTCTCACGCCGACCACTTCTCCGATGATTCCACCGCGCGCTCGCAATGCCTTGCGAATGCTCGGCGCGCAATCGTCCTCAAATCGCACGCTATCGGGACACCTCTCTTGCGTTGATACGCACTGGCTTCGTGCGTGGCATCAGTCAGCCCTCAAAAGCTGCGATGCACCATGGCATTGATGCACGACACTCTCTTGCTCTCGTGCGCATAACACTATAGGCGTCCGGCGCTGCGGTTGAATGCTCGATTGGGCATTTGGTCGTGAATCGGCGGCCATCACAGCTTCGCCAAGCGGAGGTTGCAAGAACGACGGTCAGTGCCAGATCGAGTCGCTCTTCGGTTCCGCGATCCGGGTTGCCCGCGATTTTCGGACATTCCGGCCTGGAGGCATAAGCCAATAGAAGGAGACGATTGATTCGGCTAAGCATGTTCCCGCTGCGCGCCCACGTCTTTTTCGACTGGTGGTCCTCCAGCGACGCTCGCGGGGTGACGCCATGCGAGGATCGACTTGAAGCCGGTTCAAATCCTGGGCACGCCTTGGCCGAGACCGACACGCACTTGTGGCGGCGATTTAACGCCGGCGCTGAGGCCATCCCTCGCCCATTGCGGGAGGCTTCAACGAGCTCGGCAAGTTTCCGTCCGACGAATGCTGCAATGACGTCGCGGGGCCTCCCTTCGTTCCAAGAAATTCTGCCACAAATCTGGTTTTGGGATGGCGCAGGAGGTCTCTCGGCGTCCCGATCTGCTCGATCACGCCCTTGTTCATAAGGACCACGAGGTCGGCCATCGCAAACGCTTCCAATTGATCATGCGTCACAAAAACGGTCGTGATCCCTAGGTCGGCCTGAAGCTTCCGCAACCACTCACGCAGTTCCGCTCTCACTTTCGCATCAAGAGCTCCGAAGGGCTCATCCAGCAGCAGCATACGCGGCTCGATGGCCAGCGCCCGTGCAAGCGCGACGCGTTGTCTCTGGCCGCCCGAAAGCTGACTTGGATAGCGCTTTTGCATGCCCTCCAATTGCACAAGTGACAAGAGCTCGTCGACGCGGCGGACGATCTCTTCGCGCGATGGCCGCTCGTGACGCGGTCGAACCGACAATCCGAACGCGATATTCTTTGCAACCGTCATATGGCGGAACAAGGCGTAATGCTGGAAGACGAAGCCAGCACGGCGGCTTCGAGCAGGCACGGCAAGCCAGTCAAGATCCGCGAAGCGAACATTGCCCGAATCGGGAAACTCGAGACCACCGAGAATCCGCAACAGGGTTGTCTTGCCGGAGCCCGACGGACCGAGTAGTGCCACAAAAGCACCGTGCGGCGCGGTGAAGCTGACGCCGTTCAGGGCAGGAAAGCTCGTGAAGCGCTTGAATAGGGAGTCGACAAGCAACGACATGTGCGTTACCCGTCAGCTACGATAGATTGCGGCGATTTCGTCCGAATATCGCCATTCAAGCAACGATTTGATGACCAGCGTCAGAAGCGCCAGAAGCGCGAGAAGAGCGGCGGCCGAGAACGCGCCGATGAAATCGTAACCGTCGTAGAGGACCTGGACATGGATCGGCAAGGTATCAGTTAAGCCGCGGATGTGGCCGCTGACAACCGATACCGCGCCGAATTCCCCCATCGTCCGCGCGTTGCACAATAGGACGCCGTAGAGCAGTCCCCACTTGATGTTGGGCAGCGTCACGCGAAAGAAGGTTTGAAATCCGGTCGCACCCAAGGATACGGCGGCCTCCTCCTCATCCCGGCCCTGATCCGTCATCAGCGGAATGAGCTCGCGCGCGACGAACGGCAAGCTCACGAAAAGCGTGGCAAGCACCATTCCGGGCAAGGCGAACACCACCTTGATGTTCAAATCGCGCAATGCCGGTCCCAGCCATCCCTGTAGGCCAAAAATCAGCATAAAGGCCAGGCCCGCCACCACAGGCGAGACCGAGAACGGCAGGTCGATCAGCGACGCCAGAATGGTCTTGCCTCTAAAATCGTACTTTGCGATCGCCCACGCGGCACAGATCCCGAACAACATGTTGAGGGGCACACTGATGACCGCCACGATCAACGTCAAACCAATCGCCGACCAAGCATCCGGTACCATGATGCTCGCGAACGCCGCTTGAATACCGCTTCGCAACGCGTAAGCGAATACGGTGATCAGCGGCAAGACGAGAAAGAGCAAGACGAACGTACCCGTAACGACGAAGCAGGTCGCGCGCAGAGCGACAGAGTCGTCGGTCGGGCCGGGCAAGCGGTCGCCCATCGCCTACCGTCTCGCCAATCGGCGCTGGAGCGCGTTAAGCGCGAAGAGAATGGACAAGGACGTGAAGAGCATGATGACACCGATCGCCGCGGCGCCGGCATAGTCGAATTCTTCCAGCTTGATGACGATGAGGAGCGGCGCGATCTCCGAAACCATGGGAAGATTGCCGGCGATGAAGATGACCGAACCATACTCGCCAACGGCTCGGGCGAAGGCGAGCGTCGAGCCGGTCACCAGTGCCGGCGCCAATGCGGGCAGTACGACGCGAAACAAGGTCTGATAGCGCGTGGCACCCAAGGTGGCAGCCGCCTCCTCGGCTTCGAGCGACATTTCAGCGAGGACCGGCTCGATGGTCCTCGCCACAAACGGCAAGCCGATAAAGACCAGCGCGATCAGAATTCCGAGGGGCGTGTAGGCTACTTTGATGCCGACCGCCGCCAACGGCGCGCCGAGCCAGCCCTCATGCGCATAGAGCGCGCTCAATGAAATACCCGCGACTGAGGTCGGTAAGGCGAATGGCAGATCGATCACCGAATCGATGACGCGACGCAAAGGAAAGCGGTAGCGCGTCAAAGTCCAAGCGACGATCAGGCCGAAAAACGTGTTGATCAGCGCGGCGATGGCGGCGGTGCCGTAGGACAGTTTGAGCGCGGCGAAGACGCGCGGCGACGTCAGGATTGCGATGAAGCCGCCAATTCCGTTCGACCACGGCCGCAGCACGATGGCGGCCAGAGGGATCAGGATTACCGCAGAGAGATAGAGGATCATGCAGCCTAAGGTCAGGCTCTTGCCTGGTATGGCGCTGTGCTCGCGCCATACCAACTCCGATTTGCCGATGGTGGTCATTGTCATTGTCGCGGCACGTAGATCTGGTCGAAGACGCCGCCGTCGCTGAAATATTTCGCTTGCGCCTTCTGCCATCCGCCGAAATCGTGCTCGACGGTATAGAGCTTCATGCTCGGAAAGTCTCGCGCGTGCTCCGCAAGCACTTGCGGATCGCGTGGACGGTAGTGGTTCTCAGCCTCGATCTCCTGCGCCGACTTGGTATAGAGGAATCTCAGATAGGCCTCCGCGACCTCGCGTGTGCCATGCCGGTCGACGTTCTTGTCGAGCAGCGCGACTGGCGGCTCGGCAAGAATGCTCGATGACGGGTAGACGATTTCGAACTTTCCTGATGCCAGCTTCTCGATCGCGAGATCGGCCTCGTTCTCCCATGACAGCAGTACGTCGCCGATGCCCTGCTCGACAAAGGTCGTCGTGGAGCCCCGCGCGCCGGTCGCGAGAATCGGCACGTGCTTATAAAGATCAGCGACATAGGCCTCTGCCTTTTGAGCGTTGCCGCCAGGTTGATGCTCCGCCCACACCCAAGCGGCGAGAAACGCCCAGCGCGCCGCTCCCGAGGTCTTTGGATTCGGCGTTATCACCTGCACATCCGGCTTGATGAGATCCGGCCAATCCTTGACGTTCTTCGGATTGCCCGCGCGCACCAGGAACACGATCGTCGAGGTATAGGGTGTGCTGTTGTCGGGCAAGCGCTTTTGCCAATAGGGCGGCAGCAGCTTTGCCTTCTCCGCTATAGCGTCGATGTCGGACGCAAGCGCAAGCGTCACAACATCGGCATCGAGCCCTTGCATCACTGCTCGCGCCTGGCTGCCGGAGCCGCCATTGCTCATCTCGATGGTGACGGTGTTACCCGTCGCCTTCTTCCATGCGGCCGCGAACATGGGATTGAGTGCTTGATAGAGCTCGCGGGTCGGGTCGTAGGAGACGTTGAGAATGGTCTGCTGGGCGTACGAAATGGTCGAACCCATCGCAAGACAGGCGGCTACCACGGCGACTGTTATCGCGGTCTGCATCTCATTTGCCTTATCGGGCCGAAGTTTCGAGAATCAGGGTGGTGATTAAGGTGGTCCCGCGACGCAACCCTCACACGAATGGAAGGCAAAGCGCGAAGAACCGACCCTGGTATACGGGCCCGGACGACCTCATCGGCCGTTTTCGCTGGGGAAGAAAGTATGGGCGGAGCCACGTTGACGACGACGCCGGCGCTCGGTCCCGCTGCCCGCGCGCGAAGATCCCGTTGAATAGGATCTGGAGCAGC
>JASHOB010000239.1 GCA_030041335.1 Alphaproteobacteria bacterium
CCGCCTCCGTACCGGTCCGATGAGCTTGTGTTCCTGGCGCTGGGGGGCGTCGGCGAGATCGGTATGAACTTGTCGCTATACGGTTATGGCGGCAAATGGCTGATGATTGACTGCGGCATCACCTTCGCGGACGACACCATGCCGGGCGTCGACGTGGTGATGCCCGATCCCCGGTTCATCGCCGAGCGCGCCGACGACCTCGTCGGCTTGATTGCGACCCATGCTCACGAAGATCATATCGGCGCCATTCCTTACCTGTGGAACCGGCTGCGATGCCCCGTCTATGCCACGCCATTCACCGCTGCCGTATTGCGGCTGAAACTGATCGAGGCGGGTCTCGAGCATGAGGTCGAGATCATCGAAATACCGATGTCCGGCCGATTTAAGGTCGGTCCATTCGATCTCGAGCTCATCACCTTGACCCATTCCATCCCGGAGCCGAACGCGGTGGTGCTGCGCACGCCCTTGGGCGCGGTACTGCATACCGGCGATTGGAAATTCGATCCCGACCCGTTGATTGGCGAAGTCAGCGACATGGCGGCGCTGCGGCGTCTGGGCGACGATGGCGTGCTCGCAATGATATGCGATTCGACGAATGCCTTGAGACCGGGCGAATCGGGATCGGAGGCAAGCGTCCGGCACGCGCTGATCGACCTGGTCGGGCGCTGCGAGCAGCGTGTGGTGGTGGCGTGCTTTGCTTCCAACGTCGCGCGGCTCTCCTCGGCGGCGGCGGCCGCTGCCGTCCACGATCGCCACGTGGCGCTCGTCGGCCGTTCCCTTTGGCGCATCGAACACGCCGCGCGCGCGACCGGCTATCTCGAGGGGGTGGCGCCATTTCTCACCGACGAGGAGGCCGCCTTTTTGCCGCGCGACAAAGTGCTGTTGATTTGCACCGGCAGCCAAGGGGAACCGCGCTCCGCGCTCGCCCGCATTGCCGACGACGATCATCCCGAGATCGTGTTGGAGGAGGGCGACACGGTGATCTTCTCGTCGCGCATCATTCCGGGAAACGAGCGCGCGATCGGTCGTCTGCAGAACAAGCTCGCGGGGCTGGGCGTCGCGATCATCACGGAACAGGACGCGCCGGTCCATGTCTCAGGCCATCCGGCACAAGATGAATTGTTGCGCATGTATCAGACCGTCCGGCCCCGCATCGCCGTGCCGGTGCATGGTGAGACCCGGCACCTCCTTGCCCAAGCGCGGCTGGCCGAGCATTGCCAGGTGCCGCAGACGGTGGTGACCCGCAATGGCGAGATGATCAAGCTCGCGCCTGGCCCGGCGCAGGCGGTCGGCGACGTGTCGGTCGGGCGCCTGGTCGTCGACGGGACGCAGCTGATCGCCGCCTCGAGCGAAGCGATCAAGAGCCGCCAGCGGCTCGTCTTCAACGGCGCGGTGCTGGCGTCCTTGGTGCTGGACCGGAACGGCGCGCTCAAGGTGGCACCGCAAGTCACCGTGCACGGGCTGGGCGATGACGAGGCCGACGATATCGGCATTCGGCTCGGCGCGCGCGTCGCCGAGGCGCTGGCGGAGCTGTCGCTTCGCGACCGTCGGGACGACGAGGCGGTGCGCGAGGCGGCGCGCCTCGCTCTGCGCCGTTCGCTCAAGGCCTGGCACGGCAAGCGTCCAGTGACCGAAATCCATTTGGCGCGGATCGAGGATTGATCACGAAGGTCTGGGCCCGATTGCGCTCGATGCCGCTCGGGACGATGCTGCGCCGGGGAGGTGGCGCACTTGCCACAGGCCGTGCAACTCTCAGGCGACGCTGGGTCGCCAACATTGGCCTGGCCGGTTTGGCAAAATAGCGCCTCGGCGTGTCCCAACACCCGATCAGGACCAACATTGCGATGAGCTGGGTTGAGGGTGTCGTCGTCTATCTGCTGGTCTGGTGGGTGGTGATCTTCGCCATCCTGCCCTGGGGCGCGCGGCCGCCCGCCGAAGGGCAACTGGTGCCCGGGCAAGCGCGTGGCGCACCGGCGCGGCCGCGCCTCTGGCTCAAGGCCGGCGTCACGACCTTGGTCGCGGCGGTGATCTGGCTTATCATCTGGATGATCGTTCATTCCGATCTCATCAGCTTTCGTGGGGCTTGAGAGCATGGCTTCGGGCTATTGTGCGGCGGCGCCGGGACATCCGCTCCATGGACCGTACCACGATACCGAATATGGGTTTCCCGCGCGCGACGACGCCGTGCTGTTCGAGCGGCTGGCGCTCGAGATCAATCAAGCCGGCCTTTCCTGGCTGACTATTCTCAAAAAGCGCGCGGCTTTCCTCGAGGCCTTCGACGGCTTCGAGATCGACCGGGTTGCCGACTACAAGGCGCGCGATGTCAAACGCCTCTTGGGTAATGCCGGCATCGTTCGCAATCGGCTTAAGATCGAAGCGGTCATTGAAAACGCCAAGCGCATCCAAAAGATTCGCGAGGAGAATGGCGGCTTTGCGGCATGGTTAGACCACCATCATCCTTTATCTAAAGAGGGTTGGGTAAAGCTCTTCAAACAGAACTTCCGCTTCACGGGTGGCGAGATCGTGAGAGAATTTCTCGTAAGCCTGGGGTATTTGCCTGGCGCGCATGAACCCGATTGTCCGGTTTATGCCAAAATCGTGCGGCTCCACCCGCCTTGGGCCCAAAAGCAAAAGAAATAATAATTTCAGCGTGTTAAGGTAGGACCCTAAAGCAAAGAGGCAAGACACGCGGTCTCGCCTCTTGCTAGATCTCGATCCTCTCGTCGAGCGGACCCCCGGACCTCCGCTCGATTCCTCCCCAAACTTGGGCCCTGGTAGCTCTAAACACCGCAAGCGTCCAGCGGTGGGCAATATACCCGGATCAACACTTGCCGTCACGAAGATTATGAGCGCCTGCCTCGTTTTTTGCCGAATATTTCGTTGGGATTATTAAAATCCTGAGAGAAGTTTGCGCGGTTCTGGCAATAGACAGGCAGGTGAGGCTTTTCTACATTCCCTGCTGCCATTCTGGCGAGGTCTCATGCGGCTTTCGACCTATTTTTTGCCGCTTCTGCGAGAAAATCCGACGGAAGCGCAGATTGTTTCGCACCGGCTGATGTTGCGTTCCGGGATGATTCGTCAATCGAGTGCCGGCATCTATTCCTGGCTGCCCTTCGGTCTTCGGGTATTGCGCAAGATCGAGAACATCGTTCGGGACGAGCAGAACAGGGCGGGCGCACAGGAGCTGCTGATGCCGACGATACAGCCGGCCGAATTATGGCGGGAAAGCGGCCGCTACGACGATTACGGCGATGAAATGCTCCGGATTCGGGACCGGCACGAGCGCGACATGCTTTATGGTCCGACCAACGAGGAACTGATCACGGATATATTCCGCCAGAACATCAAAAGCTATCGTGACCTGCCGAAGAATCTCTATCACATTCAGTGGAAGTTTCGCGACGAGGTGCGCCCGCGCTTCGGCGTCATGCGCGGGCGCGAGTTTCTGATGAAGGACGCCTATTCCTTTGACCTCGACCTTGCCGGCGCCCGGCGCTCCTACAACAAGATGTTTCTCGCCTATCTCCGCACCTTCGCCCGCCTGGGATTGAAGGCGATCCCGATGCGCGCCGACACCGGACCGATCGGCGGCGATCTCAGCCACGAATTCATAATTTTGGCCGATACCGGCGAATCCCAGGTCTATTGCGATAAGGCATGGCTTAATACCGACATTCTTTCCAGCAATGTCGAGTATGACGGCGATCTTCAGCCTTTCTTCCAGCGGTGGACCGCGCTCTATGCGGCGACCGAGGAGAAGCATGATGTCGCCAATAGTCCGATTCCGGCCGCCGACCTGCTGGCCGCACGGGGCATCGAGGTCGGACAGATCTTCTACCTCGGAACCAAATATTCGAGACCCATGAATGCGGTCGTGGCCGGTCCCGATGGCGAGCAAATCGTCGCGGAGATGGGGTGTTATGGCATCGGCGTGTCCCGGCTGACCGGCGCCATCATCGAAGCGAGCCATGATGATTCCGGGATCATCTGGCCAGAGAGCGTCGCGCCGTTTCATGCCGGTCTGATCAATCTGCGCGCCGGCGACAGCGCCTCAACCGCTGCGGCAGACGGCCTTTACGCGGCGTTACTCAAAGCAGGCATCGACGCGCTATACGACGACCGCGCCGAATCGCCGGGCGTTAAGTTCGCCGCGATGGATTTGATCGGGTTACCGTGGCAGCTCGTCGTGGGACCGCGCAGCCTGCAAAGGGGCGTGGTCGAAGTGAAGAATCGCCGCAGCGGTCAGCGCGAGGACATGACCGCCGAAGCGGCGATCAATCGTCTCCGGGCCGGTCTGTGATCTTCGGCAGCTTTGAACGCATGGTCGCGTTCCGCTATTTGCGGGCGCGGCGGGCGGAAGGCTTCGTCTCCGTCATCGCGATCTTTTCACTCTTGGGCATCATGCTCGGTGTCGCGACGCTGATCATCGTAATGTCGGTAATGAACGGGTTCCGGGTCGAGTTCGTGAACCACATCCTGGGCATCGAAGGCCACTTAGCGGTGATGTCGGCAACCGGCCCGCTCGCGAATTTCGAAGGGCTTGAACAGCAGATTCGCGCCGTACCGGGCATCGTCGCGGCCCGCCCCCAGGTGGAAGGGCAGGTGCTTGCCAGCACCGGACACGCCTCGACCGGCGTCCTGGTCCGGGGCATGCGCGCGGCCGACATCGAGCGGCAGCCCCTCCTCGCCAACGCCATCGATCCGACGGCGCTGGCGCAGTTCAAGGACGACGGGGTTATTGTCGGCGTTCGGCTCGCCCAGCGGCTTGGCGTTGCGCCGGGGGCCCAGGTCACCATCGTCTCGCCCAACGGCAATGCCACGGCCTTCGGCACCATGCCCCGCATCAAGAGCTATCGCATCGTCGGCCTGTTCGACCTCGGCATGTTCCAATACGACAACAACATGATCCTGATGCCGTTGGCGCAGGCGCAGCTCTTTTTCAACACCGGAAACGGGGTTGATAGTATCGAAGTCTTCGCACAAGACCCCGATCATCTCGACGCGCAACGTGCCGCTCTCGACCAGATCATCGGCCCCGCGGCGCGCATCGTCGATTGGCGCCAGACGCAGGCGAGCTATATCAACGCAATCGAGATTGAGCGCAACGTCATGTTCCTCATCTTGAGCCTGATCATTCTGGTGGCGGCCTTCAACATTATCTCGGGCATGATCATGATGGTGAAAGACAAGGGGCGCGATATCGCCATCCTGCGCACCATGGGCGCCACTCGTGGCATGATCTTGCGCATCTTCATCCTCAGTGGTGCATCAATCGGCGTGGTCGGCACCTTCCTTGGCTTCGTCATCGGCACCGAGTTCGCGCTCCACATCGAGGCCATCCGCCAATTCGTGCAGGACATTGTCGGCGTCAATCTGTTTTCGGCTGAGATGTATTTCTTCACGCGGATTCCGGCGCGCGTCTATGCCGCGGACGTGGTGACCGTGGTCGCCATGGCGTTCGCGTTGTCGTTCCTGGCGACCCTTTACCCCTCATGGCGCGCGGCGCGGCTCGATCCAGTGGAAGCGCTCCGCTATGAGTGAACGATATGGCTGAGGCGATACCGGCGCTGGAGCTGCGCCAGGTCATACGGACCTATCGCCAAGGCGGCAACGCGCTCGAAGTGCTGCGCGGCGCGAGCCTCGCCATCAGGCCCGGCGAGATCGTCGCGCTGGTTGGTCCGTCTGGGGCCGGCAAGTCGACGCTGCTGCACACCGCCGGCCTCCTGGAGCGGCCTGACGGCGGCGAAGTACTGATCGATGGCCTGGCGTGCGGCGATCTGGGCGACACCGAGCGCACGGCGCTGCGGCGCGCCCATCTCGGTTTCGTCTATCAGTTCCACCACCTGCTGCCGGAATTTTCGGCGCTCGAAAATATCATGCTGCCGCAGATGATTGCCGGACTTGCCCGATCCGAGGCACGGCAGCGGGCGACGGCATTGCTGCGCATGGTCGGGCTGGAGGCACGGGCGATGCACCGCCCCGCGCGTCTCTCCGGTGGCGAGCAGCAACGCGTCGCCATCGTCCGCGCGCTCGCCAATGCGCCACGTGTCATGCTGGGCGATGAGCCGACCGGCAATCTCGATCAGCATACCGCCGCAGAAGTAACAAACGCGCTCTTGGAGATCGTTCGCGGCACCGGGCTGGCGGCCCTGATTGCGACCCACAACCTTGACCTGGCGCGGCGCCTCGACCGTGTGCTTGCGCTCGAGGATGGACTCGTCGTAGAGCGCAGACTCTGATCCAATCTCCTTAATGTCGATTCGTGTTGTGGTCAGGAACAGGGGTATGGGCGCGAAATCCAGTCAAAGATGGTTGCCGACCCGTCCGCGGCCTTGGTTAATTGCCGAGCCGGTCGACCGAGTGCAGATGTGCGGAAGGCCGACGTCTCGCACCACCCCCTGGTTTTGAGGCCTGATCCCCCATGCCCATCGCCGACTTCATCCATCTCCACACCCATTCCGCCTATTCGCTTTCCACCGGGTCGATCAGGGTGAAGGAACTGACCGCGCTCTGCAAACTGCATCGCATGCCGGCAGTGGCCATGACCGACACCGGCAACCTCTTCGGGGCACTCGAATTTGCCATGGCGGCGCGCGATGACGGAGTGCAACCAATCATTGGCTGCGAGCTCGCCATCCGCCGTGCCGATCACGCTGCGCGCGGGCGTCTTGGCAAGCCGGCCCTCCCGGAGCCGGTGATACTCCTGGTGCAGGATGAAGTGGGCTATCGCAATCTCCTTGCCTTGGTCAGCGCCTCCTATCTTGAAGGCGACGGTACCGAGACGGCACAAGTCGACCTCGACAGGCTGGCGCGGCACGGCGAGGGACTGATTCTCCTGACGGGTGACGCAAGCGGACCGATCGGGCGGCCGCTCAACGAAGGACAGAACGAGGCGGCCGCGGCCATGCTGGCGCGGCTCGCGGAATTGTTCCCCGATCGGCTCTATGTCGAACTCATGCGCCACGGCGAGACCAACGAAGACCGCATCGAGGAGGCGTTGGTCGATCTTGCCTACGCACAGAACCTGCCGCTGGTGGCCACCAACAATGTCTACTTTGCGTCTCAGGATCTCTACGAAGCGCATGACGTGCTGATGTGCATCGCCGACGGCACGACCATCAGCAACGGCGCGCGGCGAAAGTTGACGCCGCAGCATTACTTTAAATCGCCCGCGGAGATGCGGGTGCTGTTCGCCGATCTGCCGGAGGCTTGCGACAACACGCTGGTCATCGCCCAGCGATGCGCCTTCATGCCGGAGCCGCGCGCGCCGATCCTGCCACCTTTTCCGACCGCGGTCGGCGACGAAAGAAAGGCGTTGCGCGCCGAGGCGGTGACAGGCCTCGAGCGCCGTCTTGCCGCCGAGGTCTATGCCCCCCAAATGACCGATGCCGAGCGGAAGGCCGCCGCCAAACCTTATCGCGCGCGGCTCGATTACGAGCTTGGCGTCATCGAAAGCATGGGCTTCGCCGGTTATTTCCTAATTGTTGCGGAGTTCATTCAGTGGGCGAAGGCACAGGGCATCCCCGTCGGACCGGGACGGGGTTCCGGCGCCGGCTCGGTCGTGGCGTGGTCGCTGACGATCACCGACCTCGACCCGCTGCGCTTCGGCCTGCTGTTCGAGCGCTTCCTCAACCCGGAACGCGTGTCCATGCCGGATTTCGACATCGATTTCTGCCAGGACCGGCGCGATGAAGTGATTCGTCACGTGCAGGAGAAATACGGTGCCGACAAGGTGGCGCAGATCATCACTTTTGGCACCCTGCAGGCGCGCGCGGTGTTACGCGATGTCGGCCGCGTGCTCGAAATGCCTTACGGTCAAGTCGATCGCATCTGCAAGCTAGTGCCCAACAATCCGGCCGCGCCCGTCAAGCTCCATGCGGCCGTCGCGGGTGAACCGTTGTTGCAGCAAATGCGCGACAGCGACGAAACGGTCGCACGGCTCATCGAAATCGCCGGCAAACTTGAAGGGCTCTATCGCCATGCATCGACGCACGCCGCCGGCGTGGTGATTGGCGACCGGCCGCTTCAGGAGCTCGTGCCCCTCTATCGCGACCCTCGCTCGCCGCTGCCGGCAACACAATTCAACCTCAAATACGTCGAGACCGCGGGGCTGGTTAAGTTCGATTTCCTCGGCCTTACGACGTTGACCATTTTGGTGCGCGCTGTCGAACTGCTGAAACGGCGTGGCATCGAGCTTGACCTCGCCAAGCTTCCGCTCGACGACAAGGACTCTTACGAATTGATGATGCGGGGCGACACGGTCGGCGTGTTCCAGCTCGAAGGTGCAGGGATGCGCGACATGCTGCGAAAACTGCGGCCCGATCGCTTCGAGGACATCATCGCCGTGGTGGCGCTCTATCGGCCGGGCCCGATGGAGAACATTCCGCGCTACATCGCGGTGAAACACGGGGAAGAGAAGCCCGACTTCCTGCATGCGTCGCTCGAACCGATTCTCGCCGAGACCCATGGCATCATGGTTTATCAGGAACAGGTGATGCAGATCGCGCAGGTTTTGTCGGGCTATTCGCTCGGCGGCGCGGACCTGCTGCGCCGGGCGATGGGCAAAAAAATCAAGGCGGAAATGGACGCGCAGCGAGCCGCCTTCATCGACGGCGCCACCAAAAACGGTGTGTCGGTGCAGCTCGCCGAGCACATATTCGGCCAGGTCGAGAAATTTGCGGGTTACGGTTTCAACAAATCACACGCCGCGGCCTACGCCTTGATCGCCTACCAGACCGCATATTTTAAAGCCAATTATCCGGTCGAGTATCTCGCCGCATTCATGACCTACTGCATCGGCAATACCGACAAGCTCAACGTCTTCCGCCAGGAATGTGACCGGCTCGGGATCAAATTATTGCCTCCCGACATCAACCGTTCGGGCGTCGGGTTCATCGTGGAGAACACGCGCGACGGCGCGGCGATCCGTTACGCGCTTGCGGCAATAAAAGGCGTCGGCGCGCAATCGACCGCCCAGTTGGTCGCCGAACGCGAGGCCAACGGCCCGTTCAAGGATCTGTTCGATTTTGCGCAGCGCCTCGATGTCAAGTTTCTGAGCAAACGCCAGCTCGAAAGCCTGGCAACGGCCGGAGCGTTCGATGCGCTGACCCCAAATCGTGCGCAGGCTTTCGCTGCCGCGGAACTGCTGCTTCGCCATGCCGCTGCCGCGACGGAAGAACGGGTGACAAAACAAGTGAATCTCTTCGGCGAAAATGGGGCCGCGTTGTCCACCGTCCGGGCCTTGCCCGCGACGACCCAATGGCTGCCCGTCGAAAAATTGCAGCACGAGTTCGACGCCATCGGATTTTACCTCTCCGCGCATCCGCTCGAAGCCTATGGCAAAAGCCTTGAACGGCTAGGCGTCGTCAAGGCTGCCGAACTTGCCCAGCGCATCGCCAGCGGCTCGACCCGGTGCAAGGTCGCGGGCATTGTGGTGGGCAAAAAGGAACGCAATTCCGCGCGCGGCAACCGCTTCGCCTTCGTGCAGCTCTCCGACCAAAGCGGCATGTTTGAAGTCACGGTGTTTTCGGACGTGCTGGGCCCGGCGCGGCCATATCTCGATTCGGGCTCCCCGCTGTTGCTTACCATCGACGGGCGAGAAGATGGCGACACGCTGCGGCTCACGGCACAGGAGATCGAGCCACTTGATCAGGCAGTGGCGCACGCCGCGGCCGGTCTGCGCATCCGCCTCGACAGCGCCGCGGCGGTACCGATGCTGGCGGCGCTCATGAGCAAGCAAACCGGCGGCAAAGGCCGCGTGTCGTTGGTCGTGCCAGTGTCAGACGCCCGCGAAGTGGAGATCGTGCTGCCTCACGGCTTCAAAATCGGTCCCGGCATTCGCGGTGAAGTCCAGGCGGTCAACGGTGTGCTGGAGGTGTACGACATTTGATTTGTGGCGGCAGAACGGCCCGCCGCCGCGGCGTGGCGATCGAGACCAGACGTTAGACCGTGGCCTTCCGCAGAACCGGATTTATGTCGGTGCCGAAATCGTGGTACCAGCCCTTCAGACCTTCCGGCGATTGGCCACGATCGAAAATCGCGGCGAAATGGCCGGCGCCGGCGCTTCTGCATTGCGCGACGATCTGCTCAGCGACGGCAGCGGGGGTGCCGGCGATGAACTCCTCCTCACCGATCGAGAAAGCATGCGCAGTCGGCGTGTCGAGTACCGCCGGCCTTCCCGGCAGATCGACCCGCGGGTCGATCGCAATAAAGGCGCGAAACGCGTCGCGGCGCTTCCTCAATGCCTCGGCGACGTCACGATCGCTCTCGAGCAGCGTCACTTGACGCCGGATGCAGAGATCATCCGGTCCAACATCGCGACCGGCCTTGTCGGCCTCGTCGCGGTAGGCATCGAAAATCTCGATGACCTTCTTGTGCGGATGGAAGCCGGTGCAGATTTTGGCGCCGCGTCGCGCCGCCTTCCGCGCCGAGGACACGCTGACCACTGTCACCCATTTTGGCGGCGATGGCTGCTGCACGGTCCGCGGGGTCAGCCGAAGATTAGTGAAATTCCAGAACCTGCCACTGTGCGAAATCACCGGTGACGCAAGCGCCTTGTCGAGAATCTCGATCGCCTCGTCATTGCGGGCGCGGGCCTCGTCGACGCCGAGGCCGACCTGCGCCATCTCTTGCGGAATGCCGGCCGCGGTGCCGATTTCCAGCCTGCCGCCGGTCAGGTGATCGAGCATGCCGATCTCTTCGGCAAGCTGCCACGGCGAATGGTAGGGCGGCACCATCCCCATCACGCCGAGACGCATTCTCCTGGTGCGCAGCGCGACGTTGGCGATCAGAAGGTTGGGAGCGGGCGAATAGGCGACCCCGAAATGATGCTCGCTAAAGAAGATGCCGTCGAACCCGGCCGGCTCGGCACTGGCCCAGAGATCGAGATAGGCATTGAAATAGCGCAGCGACAAAGTCGGATCGAACTTCTCATAGAGCTCGTGCGGCGCCGCAAAAAATTCGAAGATCCAGGATTTTATCACGTCTCTCTCCCGCTTCAGAACGAGGTGCTGAACGTCGGTGAGGATGCACATTCCGTCGGGCCGAGACAAGCTTGAGGCGGGGGTGACTGGGTCCTATTGTCCCGCCATGCAATTCCTTGATCTCGATCGGGCGCGGCACGCCAAACTCGAAACCGACCCCTTCCCCTATTTTGTCGTGCCTGGCTTCATTCCTGCGGCCGCGCGCCCGGCGCTGTCGCGCGATTTTCCGCGCATCGACAAGGTCGGCAGCTTCCCTACGACCATGTTCGAAATGAGCCCGGCCTTTTCCGACTTCATCCGCGAACTGGAAGGGCCGGCATTCCGGGATGTCGTCGCGGCGAAGCTCCAGATCGACTTAGCCGGGCGCCCGACCATGGTCACCGTGCGCGGACAATCCGGCGCCCGTGACGGCAACATTCATGCCGATAGCAGTACCAAGTTGGTGACGGTGCTGATCTATCTGAATGAGAGTTGGGAAGCGCCGGGCGGAAGGCTGCGCTTGTTGCGGTCGTCCGACAGTCTCGATGACATGGTCGCTGAAGTGCCGCCCGATGCCGGCACGCTGCTGGCGTTCCGGGTGACGCCGCATTCATGGCACGGCCACGCGCCGGCGTTCGGTCCGCGTCGCGTGGTGCAGCTTAACTGGGTGACCGATCAAAGCGTGGTCCGTCGGGAGCGGGCGCGCCATATCTTGTCGGCCCGCGTTAAGCGGCTCCTGGCCTTTGCCAAATCGCCTGCCGCCGGGTAAAGGATAGCAGCGGCGTTTGCTGACGAGGGGAGGGTCGCGTGGCGGACACGGTCAAATATGTGCTCGACGAATCCAGGATTCCGAAATCTTGGTACAATATTGTCGCCGACTTGCCGCAGGGCCCGCCCCCGGTACTGCACCCCGGTACGTTGCAGCCGATCGGACCGGGAGACCTCGCGCCCTTGTTTCCAATGGCGCTCATCATGCAAGAGGTCTCGACCGAGCGGCAGGTCGAGATCCCCGAGCCCGTGCGCGAGGTCTATCGGCAGTGGCGACCCTCGCCCCTCTACCGGGCGCGCCGCTTGGAGCGGGCGCTCGATACGCCCGCCCGCATCTATTACAAGTATGAAGGCGTTTCGCCGGCGGGGAGCCACAAGCCCAACACCGCGGTGCCGCAGGCTTTCTACAACAAAGAGGAAGGCGTGAAGCGCCTTGCGACCGAGACCGGTGCCGGCCAATGGGGTTCCGCGCTCGCCTTTGCCGGGGCGTTGTTCGGTCTTGAAGTCAAGGTCTACATGGTCAGGGTAAGCTTCGAGCAAAAGCCGTACCGTAAGGCGCTGATGGAAGCATGGGGCGCGCAATGCGTCGCCTCACCCTCGACCGAGACCAACGCCGGACGCCAAATCCTCAAGGATCATCCCAACTCGACGGGTAGCCTCGGCATTGCCATAAGCGAGGCGGTCGAAATTGCCGCCACCCACGACGACACGAAATATGCACTTGGCTCGGTATTGAACCATGTGCTGATGCATCAGACCGTGATCGGCCAGGAAGCGATCGCACAATTCGAGATGGCGGACGACTATCCCGACATCGTGATCGGTTGCACGGGCGGCGGCAGCAATTTCTCCGGCGTCGCCTTTCCGTTTATCGGTGAGCAACTCCGCGGCGGCAAAAAGGTTCGGGTAATTGCCTGCGAGCCTTCGGCTTGTCCGAGCCTTACGCGTGGCAAATATACCTACGATTTCGGCGATACCGGCCATCTCACGCCGCTGGTCAAGATGCACACGCTCGGCTCGACCTTCGTGCCGCCCGGGTTTCACGCCGGTGGGCTGCGTTATCACGGCATGGCGCCGCTGGTGAGCCTGGTGCAGGAGTTGGGGCTGATCGAGAGTCGCGCCTATACGCAAACCAAGTGCTTCGAGGCCGGCATTCAGTTCGCCCGTGCCGAGGGCATCCTGCCGGCGCCGGAAGCCAATCACGCGGTGCGCGGCGCGATCGATGAAGCGTTGCGTTGCCGGCGCGAAGGCAAGGCCCAAACCATCCTGTTCAATCTCTGCGGCCACGGCCACTTCGATATGCAGGCCTACATCGATTATTTGGCTGGCAAGCTCGAAGACAGCGCCTACGACGAAAACGCGCTGCGAGCGGCAATGGCCGATCTTCCAAAAGTCGCCGCGGAATAGTGCGGGGCGAACTCTGAGCAGGGTTGTCGTCGTCGGCAGTATTGGCGTCGATCTCGTCGCGTACGCGTCACGGCTGCCGGTGCGGGGCGAGACCGTGCTGGGCGATTCGTGCGAGCGCTTTCCCGGCGGCAAGGGGCTCAATCAGGCCGTCGCGGCCGCTCTGGCTGGCTCCCCGACGCTGATGGTTGGCGCCGTCGGTGACGACGCCAATGGCGAATTCATCCGAACCGTGTTGACAAAATACGGTATCGATCAAGCGGGCGTCGAGACCGTGCCGGCGGCGACACATCTTGCCGTCATCATGGTCGGCAGCGATGGCAATCAGATCGTCGTCATACCCGGTGCCGACCGCCGTATCGACGCGGGGCGGGTCGCTTCGCTTCGCTTTGACAAGGGTGACGTCTGCGTCGCGCAGGGCGAGACCACGGCGGAGGTGGTCCGCAATTGCTTCCGCGCGGCGCGGGCGCAAGGCGCGGTCACGCTATTCAATCCGGCACCCGCCACCGACGACGCGCGTGAGCTCATGCCGCTTGCAGACGTGGTTGTCGTCAACGAGGTGGAATGCGCCTTCTTCGCCGGCGTGCCATTCGATCCTGGAAGCGCGGAAGGATTGCTGGACGCGGCCAAACGCGCCCTTGAGCTTGGTCCGGCACAAACCTTAATCATGACGCTCGGAGCGCGCGGGGTCATGGCGCTGCTGGGTGATAAATCGGTTCATTATGCGGGTCACGCGGTTGACGTTATTGATAGCACCGGGGCCGGCGACTGCTTTGTCGGCACTCTGGCGGCGGCGGTGGCGCGAGGCTCGGCAGTGGCCGACGGGATTGGCGAGGCCAATGCCGCGGCCGCCCTGTCGGTCGGCAGGAAGGGAGCGTTGGTGAGCTTTCCCGAGCGGCGCCAGGTATTGGAATTCCTGCGTCGGTAATGCCGTGCCGCCAGATCACTCGCTGCGCTAGACCGCCATGTTGACGATTGCCGATCTAACCTATCGCATCGCCGGCCGCACCTTGTTCGAGGGCGCATCGGCACGGATCCCAGACGGCTGGAAGGTCGGGTTGATTGGCCGCAACGGCACCGGCAAATCGACCTTGTTGGCGCTGATTCTCGGGACCTTGCAAGCCGACGCCGGGGGCGTCGAAATAAGCGGCGGCGACCGTATCGGTATTGTGACGCAAGAGGCCCCGGGCGGGGACCAGACGCCGATCGAGCATGTGCTCGGGGCCGATACTGAACGCGCGGCGTTGCTGGCAGAAAGCGAGGCTTCCCCCACTGCGGGGCGTCTCGCTCACATCCACGATCGCCTCAACGCCATCGGTGCCCATGCCGCACCAGCCCGCGCTGCGGCGATCCTTGCGGGGCTCGGGTTTGATGAGCCAATGCAGCATCGGCCGCTTTCGAGCTTTTCCGGCGGTTGGCGGATGCGGGTTGCGCTCTCGGCCGTCCTATTCGCGGAGCCTCAATTGCTTCTCCTCGACGAGCCGACCAATCATCTCGACCTCGAAGCGGTGGCCTGGCTCGAAAATTTTCTGCGCGATTATCCGCACACACTGCTGATTGTCAGCCATGATCGCAGCCTCTTGAACGCCGTGCCCGACCATATTCTGCATCTCGACCATGCCAAGCTGACGCTCTACGCAGGAGGCTACGACGCCTTCGAAGAGCAGCGAGCGCTGCGCGCCGCGCATAGCAAAGCGCAAGCGGCGAAGCAGGAGGCGCGGCGCGCGCATCTGCAGGCCTTCGTTGATCGTTTCCGTGCCAAGGCGAGCAAGGCGCGCCAAGCACAGAGCCGGCTGAAAATGATCGCGAAGATGTCGCCGGTCGCCGTCGTCGACGACGACCCGACCATGGCCTTCGATTTTCCGGCGCCGCCGGAATTGCATCCGCCGCTCATCACCATTGAAAAGGGCACAGTTGGCTATGCGCCGGGCCGACCGGTCCTGAGGCAACTCAACCTGCGCATCGATCCGGATGATCGCATCGCGCTCCTGGGTGCAAACGGCAACGGCAAATCGACCCTGGCAAAGCTGCTGGCCGGGCGCATGGAACTCCAAACCGGCAGCCAACATCGCTCGCGCCGGCTCCGTACCGGCTATTTTGCCCAGCATCAGATAGAGGATCTGATCCCGGAACAGACCCCTTATGACCATCTTGCGCGGCTGATGCCGAATGCGACGCCGAGCGAGCTGCGATCGCGGCTCGGCCACTTTGGTTTCAGCCAGGACAAGGCATTCGTCCCGGTCGCTGCGCTGTCCGGCGGCGAGCGGGCACGACTTAATTTCGCGCTGGTCACCCGTGACGTGCCGTCCTTGCTGATTCTTGACGAGCCAACCAATCATCTCGACGTCGACAGCCGTGCGGCACTAGCCACTGCGATCAACGAATTTACCGGTGCGGTGATACTCATCAGTCACGATTGGTATTTGCTCGAATTGACGGCGGATCGGCTGTGGCTGGTCGCCGGGGGTCGCGTCACACCCTATGAGGGTGATCTCGACGCCTATCGCCGGTCGATGCGCGAGACCGACCGGCCGGCGCCCAAGGACGCCAAGCCGTCGCCGCGGGCATCGTCGCCGGCTGGCCGAAAGAGTTTGGAACCGAAGCGCCGCGCCGCCCGTGACGCCGAGGCGCGGCTACGCGAATGTCTGGCGGAAAAATCCGAGATCGAGCATCAACTCACGAGCGCCGATCTCTCAGCCAGCGAGCGCCGCCAATTGATGCGCCACCATCAGGCCCTGACGGAGCGCGTCGCCGCCGCCGAGCAAGCCTGGATCGATGCGGAAGAGGCCCTCGAGGCGGCCATCCTTTATTGACTTGATAATGCGCGACGCATAGCCTCGGTTGTGGGGAGAAGCAACAAATACGCAAAGCGACAAATACCAAATACGACAATACGCAATAAAAGCAACGCATCAGCGAACGGAGGAACGCATGCTTATGCCTGACATGCCGGTGTTAAGACGACTCGCGGTGATGGCAAGCGTTGCAGCCGCTGGCCTTTTCAATATCGGTTCCGCGCTCGCGGACGAAACCAAACCTGCGACGCTCTATGGGGATATGAGCTCGGTAACGCAGGATATGCTCGATAGGGCCGGCCAAAACGGAAATGATTTTCTGTTGACCAACGGGAATTATTCGCAGCAGCGGTTTTATCCGAACGCCCAGATCAATCGCGGCAACGTCGCAAGATTAAGGCCGGCTTGGATTTTTCAGACCGATCTCATGGAGTCAATGGAGACGTCGCCCATCATAGTGAATGGCATCATGTATGTGACGACGTCGTTCGACCATGTTTATGCCCTTGATGCGCGAACCGGGGAGGAGCTTTGGCATTACCAGCAAAAGCTCGGGCCCATTACAACCTATTGTTGCGGACCCAATAATCGCGGCGTTGCCGTCTATGGCGACGCGGTTTATCTCGCCACTCTCGATTCCAAACTCGTGGCGCTCGACGCCAAGACTGGCAAGGTGAAGTGGTCGTCCGACATTGCCGATCCCGAAGCAGGCTACAGCGAAACCATGGCGCCGACGGCTGTCGACGGCAAAATCCTGGTCGGCACGAATGGTGGCGAATACGGTATTCGTGGCTTTGTCAAGGCGTTCGACGCCAAGGACGGCCATGTGATCTGGACCTTTTACACCATTCCCGAAAAGAATCTCGGCGTTTGGGCAGAAAAGGATGCCACCGGACGCGATTTGCACCGCGATATCGCAACCGAAAAGGCCAATGCCCCGCAGGCCACCGAACTCTATAAGCGGCTCGGTGGCGGCGTATGGCAGAATCCATCGGTGGATCTCGCCACCCGGCGTGTCTATTTCAGTGTCGGCAACCCGTCCCCCGACCTCGACGGCGCGGCGCGGCCCGGCGACAATCTCTATACCGATTCGCTCGTCTCCGTCGATCTCGACACCGGCAAATATATCTGCCACTTCCAGTACGTCCCGCACGATGTCTGGGACTTGGATGCGGTGAGCCCCACCGTGCTGGTCGACGCCATGGACAATGACGGCAAAGTCGTTCCCGCCGTGATGGAAGGCGGCAAGACTGGCCATGTCTACGTCAACAGACGCAGCGATTGCGGCTTGATACGGTTCTCCGAGGCGATGGTGCCGCAGGAGAATATGTGGACTTTGCCCACCGCGGCCGGTGCCAGGATGTTGCCGGGGGCCAATGGCGGCGTCGAATGGTCGCCGATGGCGACGGATCCCTCCCTGGGGCTCGTCTATGCCATCAATCTCCACCAGCCGATGACCTATACCGTCACCAGCGCGCCCTATCCCAACGGCAAACTGTGGCTCGGCGGTGCCTTCGCGGTGATCCCGACCGAGGCGCAGTGGGGCAATATCACTGCGGTCGACTACAACACCGGCAAGATCCGCTGGCAGGTAAAGACGCCGGAACCGATGATCGGTGGCATCCTCGCCACCGCGGGCGGATTGGTGTTTACCGGTGAAGGGAATGGCCGGTTCGCGGCATATGATTCCGCCAATGGCTCACGGCTGTGGCAGTTCCAGGCCGGCGCCGGCGTCAACGCGCCACCCTCGTCCTACAACGTTGACGGCAAGCAGTACATCGCGGTCGCCGCTGGTGGCAACGTTCAGCTTAATTACAAACGCGGCAACGCCATCATAGCGTTTACGTTGCCCGAATAATCGCGCTAGAAGGATACGCAGAAGAGCGGGACCGCTTGCGGTCCCGTTCCTTTGTCAGCGGCTAGAAACAAAAGATGCGGCGCAAATGTTCGATTCTGAGCGGCACGCTGCTCTGCCTCGCCGCCGTTGCCGCATCAGCACAACCACAAACCGTCGAGCAGAAGGCAGAGGTTTGTGCGGCGTGCCATGGCGCCAAGGGGATTCCGGTCGACAAGACCTATCCCGTGATCTGGGGACAACACCAGGGCTATCTCTACCTCGAGCTCCGCGATTTCAAGTCGGGCGCCCGCAAGAACGATCTCATGACGGCCGTCGTCGCCGACTTAAGCCGCGACGACATGATGGCGCTGGCCGCGTATTTCGCGAAGAAGACGTGGCCGGATCTGCGCCAAAAATCGGCCCCTGATGCCGAAGCCGCCGTCGCGAATCGCGTCAATGTCTCGATCGGTTGCACCGGGTGCCATCTCGGCCAATATCAAGGGGATGCGACCGTACCCCGTCTCGCCGGGCAGCAACACGACTATTTGTTGAAGTCGATGCGCGATTTTCGCAGCCGCGCCCGCGCCAACAATCCCGGCATGACCGACCTGATGAAGGCGACTGCCGAGGCGGATCTTGCGCCCGAGGCGGATTTTCTCGCTGGCCATTAAGGCGGCACCCCTCAACTTTACAGCGCCTAGAGGCTCAGGCTTAATGCCGGCCATGCAGACGACCAACGACATTCGCGCCGCTTTTCTCGAATTTTTCGCGCGCCACGGACACGAGGTCGTGCCGTCCTCGCCGTTGGTGCCGCGCAACGATCCGACCTTGCTGTTCACGAATGCCGGAATGGTGCAGTTCAAGAATGTTTTCACCGGCGCCGAGAAGCGCCCGTATTCCCGTGCCGCGACGTCGCAGAAATGCGTGCGCGCGGGCGGAAAGCATAATGATCTTGAAAATGTCGGCTATACCGCGAGACATCACACGTTTTTTGAAATGCTCGGCAATTTCTCTTTTGGCGATTACTTCAAAGAGCTGGCGATTGAACTTGCGTGGAATCTGATCACCAAGGAATTCGGTCTGTCAAAGGAGCGGCTTACGGCAACGGTCTACGCGGAGGATGACGATGCTGCGCTCTTATGGCGCAAGATCTCGGGCCTGCCCGAGAGCCGCATCATTCGCATCGGCACGTCCGACAATTTCTGGGCGATGGGCGAGACCGGTCCGTGCGGTCCGTGTTCCGAGATTTTCTACGACCACGGCGACCATCTCGCCGGCGGACCGCCGGGCAGTCCCGAGGCCGATGGCGATCGATTTGTCGAGATCTGGAACTTGGTGTTTATGCAGTATGAGCAGGTGACGCGCGAACAGCGCCAAGACTTGCCGCGGCCCTCGATCGACACGGGAATGGGTCTGGAACGGATCGCTGCGGTCCTGCAAGGCAAGCATGACAATTACGACACGGACATTCTGCGGGCGCTGATCCTGGCCTCGGCGGACGCCTCGAATGTCGCGGCCGACGGGCCCCATGCGGTGTCCCATCGCGTTATCGCCGATCATCTGCGCGCCTCGTCCTTCCTGATAGCCGACGGTGTGCTGCCGTCGAAGGAGGGCAGGGGCTACGTGCTCCGCCGGATCATGCGCCGCGCCATGCGTCATGCCCACATGCTGGGCTGCCGTGAGCCACTGATGTGGCGGCTGGTGCCGGCGTTGGTACGCCAAATGGGCGGACACTTCGCCGAGCTAATCCGTGCCGAGGCGCTGATTACCGAGACACTGAAGCTTGAAGAAACGAGCTTCAAGCAGACGCTCGAACGCGGCCTTAAATTGCTTGACGAGGAAGAGACCAGGCTCGGCGCGGGTGAGCCATTCCCGGGCGATGTCGCGTTCAAGCTCTATGACACCTACGGTTTTCCGCTGGATCTCACGCAAGACGTGCTGCGTGGCCGCAACCGCGGCGTTGCGGTCGACTCGTTCGACGCCGCGATGGCGCGGCAAAAGGAGGAGGCGCGGAAGAGCTGGGTCGGGTCGGGCGAGGCCGCGACCGGCGAGCTCTGGTTAGCCTTGCGGCAACAATTCGGTCCAACGGAGTTCCTCGGTTATGACACGAACAGTGCCGAGGGCATCGTGCAGGCGATCCTCGCCGACGGCAGGCAAGTCGGCGAGATTGCGGCTGGAGACGAGGCTGGCGTCATCGTCAACCAGACGCCGTTCTACGGCGAAGCGGGTGGCCAGCTCGGCGACACCGGGGCGATGTTCACCGCCGACGGCGCGGAGTTTGCGGTCAGCGACACGCAGCGAGAGGCCGGCGACCTGTTCGTGCATTTTGGCAAGCTCAACCGCGGCAAGTTGAAAGTCGGCGACGCGGTTTCGCTGCGCGTTGACGGGGTTCGGCGCCGCCAGTTGCGCGCCAATCATTCGGTGACGCATTTGCTGCATCAGGCACTCCGGCGCCGCTTGGGGGACCATGTCACGCAAAAGGGCTCGCTGGTTGCACCGGACCGGTTGCGATTCGACTTTTCTCACGCGCGGCCGCTGTCGCACGACGACGTTGTCGCGATCGAAAACGCCGTCAACGACCGGATCCGCGAGAACGCCGAGGTCTCGACGCTGCTGATGACCCCTGCGAAGGCAGTCGAGGCCGGCGCGCTCGCCTTGTTCGGCGAGAAATACGGCGATGAGGTGCGCGTCGTCGCCATGGGCGACGACCCGGATGAAGATGACCGAGCCCGTCATTTCTCGGTCGAATTGTGCGGCGGCACCCATGTCGCGCGGACCGGCGACATTGGTTTTTTCAAGATTGTGTCGGAAAGTTCACTCGCGTCGGGCGTCCGCCGCATCGAGGCGCTGACCGGGGCTGCCGCCGAGGCCTATGTCGACCGGGAAGAAATGCTGCTGCGCGAGATGGCGGGGGCGCTCAAGACCGGTCCGACCGAGCTGCCAACGCGGCTTGCCGCGCTTTTGGAGGAACGCCGCCGCCTCGAGCGCGAGCTGGCGGAAGCACGCCGCGCCCTGGCGTCGGGTAGCGGCGGCAAAGCGACGCCGCTCGCCAAGGAAGTGAACGGCATTAAGTTCGCCGGGCGGACGATCACCGATCTGCCGGCAAAGGAACTGAAAAGCCTTGCCGACGAGATCAAGCGGGAAATTGGTTCGGGCGTGGTCGCGCTCGTGACGACCGCCGAGGGCAAGGCCTCATTGGTGGTCGGCGTCACCGAAGATTTGACCCGACGCTTCAATGCGGTCGAACTCGTCAAACTCGGCGCTGCGGCACTCGGCGGCAAAGGCGGCGGCGGCCGCCCGGACATGGCGCAAGCCGGTGGTCCCGATGCGGCGCATGCGGCCGCCGCGCTTGCCGCCGTGGAGCGCGGCGTCGCCGAGAAATCAGCCTAGCTATCTCGTCTCGGGGAGGCGGCCCTGGCTCTGGCGTTCGAACATCCAGATCGGATACTCGGGCTTGAGCTTGCTGACTTCGTCGAGCGTCGCGAGTTCGTCGTCGCCTAAACGCAGTTCCGGGGCGGCAAGATTGTCGCGCAATTGCTCTTCCGTCTTGGCGCCGACGATGACCGACATCACGTTCTTGCGACTGAGCAGCCACGCCAGCGCGACGCGCGCGACCGATACGTCGTGCCGTTCGGCGATCGGCTGCATCGCCTCGATCACATTGAAGGTGTGGTTCTTGTCGATGGGCGGGAAGTTAAAACCAGAAGAGCGCCGCGCGTTGTTGGGGCCGGCCTGATCGCGTCTGAACTTGCCACTCAAAAGGCCGCCGGCGAGCGGGCTCCAGACCATCAAGCCCAATTGCTCCGCTTCCATCATCGGCAGGATCTCGCGCTCGAGATCGCGCGATGCAATGGTGTAATAGGCTTGGACGGTTTCGAACCGCGCCCAACCATGAAGCGCCGATAAGCCGAGCGCCTTCTCGATCTGCCAGGCGGCGAGGTTGGAGCAGCCGATATAGCGCACCATCCCGCGTCTCACGAGATTATCGAGAGCGCTCAGCGTCTCGTCGAGCGGTGTCACTGCGTCGAAGCCATGGATCTGATAGAGGTCGATGTGATCGGTGCCAAGCCGTTCGAGACTGGCTGCGATCGCGTCCATGATATGACCGCGTGTCAGGCCGACATCGTTCGGCCCAGACCCCATTCGACCGCGCACTTTGGTGGCGACAAAGACGTCGCTGCGCTTAACGCCGAGCGTTTTCAGCGCGTTGCCAAGATAGCGTTCGGATTGGCCCTGCGAATAGACGTCGGCCGTATCGAAGAAGTTGACGCCGGCATCGAGCGCCAGTTTGACCAGCGTCGTCGCACCGTCCTGATCGACCTGTCCGACATTCTTGAACAGACCGGTGCCGGCGAAGGTCATGGTGCCAAAGCAAATCTCGGAAACGTAAAACCCGGTTCGACCCAACATGCGGTATTTCATGGACGCCTCCAAAAAAATCGATCACGCCGATCGTGAGACGAAAAAGGGCGGCGCGAAAGCGCCGCCCAGTTTAACGCCGCTCGACGCTAGAGCGACGCAAAAACCGACTTGGTTTCCGTGTAAAGCTCGATCGCCTGGTAGCCCATCTCGCGCCCCCAACCGGATTGCTTGTAGCCACCGAATGGCACCGCGGGATCGACCATATTGTGGGCGTTGATCCACACCGAACCGGCCTTGATCCGCTTCGCCATCTTGTGAGCGATGCTTAAATTGCTGGTCCAAATGCTCGCCGCCAGTCCATACGATGTTGCGTTGGCCTCGCGAGCGATACGGTCGAGATCGTTATCGTCAAACGGCATGGCGCAGATCACCGGACCAAAGATTTCTTCGCGCACCACAGACATGTTGGGGTTGGTGTTGGTCAGAATAGTGGGCTCGACGAAATAGCCGTCATCGCCGATTCGGTTGCCGCCCACTGCCACTTTCGCGCCATCCTTCCGACCGGCGGCGATGTAGCCAGTGACGCGGTCGAGCTGTTCCGATGAAACCAGAGGCCCGATTTGGGTCGCAGGGTCGAGGCCGACACCAACCTTGATATTTTTTGCTACCCCCGCGACACCCTCGACCAACTGGTCGAACACCTTCTTGTGCGCGTAAAGCCGTGAGCCGGCCGTGCAGACCTGACCGGTATTGAAGAAAATGGCGTTGGCGGCGCCGGGAATTGCGGCTTGAATGTCGACGTCAGGGAACACCACGACCGGCGACTTGCCGCCAAGCTCGAGCGACACTTTCTTGAGATTGCTCGCGGCGGCCTGCACGATCAGTTTGCCGACTTCAGTCGAGCCGGTGAACGCTACCTTGTCGATCCCCGGATGCGCGGCAATTGCTGCGCCGGCGGTCTCGCCAAAGCCGCTGAGAATATTAATGACGCCGGGCGGGAAATCCGCCTCCGCAATGAGCTGGGCCAGGCGGATCGCTGACAGCGGCGTCTGTTCCGCGGGCTTCAACAAAATGGTACAGCCGGCCGCAAGCGCCGGGCCAATTTTCCATGACGCCATCGCGAGCGGAAAGTTCCACGGCACGATCTGGCCGACCACGCCGATCGGCTCGCGCAACGTATAGACATGCCAATCGCCGGGGAGAGACGGCGTAATGGTCTCACCGTTGATGCGCTGGCACCAGCCGGCCATGTAGCGCAGCATGTCGACCGTGCCGCCAATGTCGATCATGCGCGCGAAGGTCACGGGCTTGCCATTGTCGAGGCTTTCGATTTGAGCTAACTCCTCGGCATTGTCCGCGACGAGATCGGCCAACTTGTTGATCAGCTTAGCGCGCTGCGACGGGATCATCTTCGGCCAGGGGCCGTCCTCGAACGCACGGCGCGCCGCGTTCACCGCCAAGTCGACATCCGCCGCCTCGGCGGCCGCGACCTTGGCGACCATCTGACCCGAGGCGGGCTCGAATACATCGAACGTCTTGCCCGATTTGGCATCGACGAACTTGCCGTCGATGAACAATTGATGCTTGCCGTTGAGGAAACTCGAAGCCGCATTGCCAAGCCGCGCCAACGTCGTCGAAACGTCCATCCGTGCCTCCTTCGAGCGCTATATCTGTTTGTATATTACGACGATCATAGCAGCCCGTTCCGCGCCTCGCCAGGGTCCATCCTAACGTTAAAGGTTGGCCGCCTTACCGGAGGTGGGCATCATCCTGCGCACCGGGCCAAAGCCGGCGATTGGCGGTATTCCAGGTTTCCTGTTACGGCCGGAACGATCAGCGAGAGGGTTTGCGTTCGCCGACCCGGGCGCACTCGCGTCTCAACCGAACTGATACCCGGAGAGCGCCTTGCCGACGACTTTGCCGCTGAAGGCGTGATGCCCGACGTCCGTGCCGCCGGCGCCTGCAGCGACATGTAGCGGTAGCAGATGTTCCTCGCGGGGGTGGCAGAAGCGCGCCCAGGGCGCGTTCTCCCATGCCGCGAGCGTGGCGTTGCGCCGCTCGGGGTCTGGGTCCGTGGCGGCACCGGTCAGCCAGGCGTCGAATTCCGCCACCGCTGCGTCGACGTCCTCGCGTTGCACATACATGGCACGCAAATTGTGATAGCTCATGCCCGAACCGACGATCAACACGCCCTCGTCGCGCAACGGTTCGAGTGCTTGGCCGAGCTTGATATGCGCCGCGGCGTCAAGGCTCGCGAGCAGCGACAGCTGAATAATCGGCATGTCGGCCTCGGGATAGATCAGCTTGAACGGCACGAACACGCCATGATCGAGGCCGCGCCTGGAGTCCTCGCCGGCACGATAGCCAGCGCGCGAGAGAAGCGCCTCGATGCGCTCGGCGGTCTCGGGTGAATTATGTGCCGGATAGGTCAGGCGATAGGTGTGCTCGGGGAAGCCGTAATAATCGAACAGCAGCGTATGGTCGTGCGCAGTGTTGACGGTCGGGAGCGGCATTTCCCAATGGCCGGAGATCACTAGCACCGCTTTCGGCCGCTCCGGCAGCGACGCGTCGATGCCCTTGAGGTAGGCAGCGAGCCGGTCCCACATATCGCGCGGCAAGGGCGGCGACGGTTCCATGAAAAAACACGGGCCACCGCCATGCGGGATATAAATGGTCGGCTGGCGCGAAAATGCGGTCATCGATTGGGCTCCGGGTTGGTCGGGTCGCAAAATACATCAGATTTTATCGTCACGTTCATTTATTTGGTTTTTTCGCAAGTCGCCCGATTGTGTAAAGAGCGGCGAACGGTTGCCTCGCGGTGGGTCGTGGCGAGGAGCGTCTCTCGGCGGTAACCGGGCGCGTGACGAACGTCATGACGGATCGCCGGCTTGCCTCGTGCCAATTGTGGTTGCTCCCGCTTGCGGTCGGGATGCTGGTTTGGGTCCTCGTTCCCTGCAGTCGGCGGATTCATCTTTGCGGTTTCACAGCGCGCCACGAGCCATTGCGATCGCTCTAGAAAGTGCATATACACTTTTTGGCTGGATCGGCCGCAACGGGTCGGTTTCGGTTGGCAGAGGGGGTTCCTCGATGTTGGCAAAGGCCGCAGCGCGTGGCTTGGCCGCGCGCAATATCCATTACGGCTGGTTCATGGTCCTGCTGACCTTTCTCTATGGCGTGTGCTCGGCTGGCGCGATGTCGATCCCGGGCGTGCTGTTGACGCCGATGTCGCATGATCTCGGCTGGACGATCGGCGATTTGTCGGGGCCGCTCGGTTTGCGGGTGACCCTGTTCGGCCTGGCGGCGCCGTTTGCCGGCGGCCTCATCCTACTCTACGGCGTGCGCCGGGTGCTGGCGGCTTCCGCCATCCTGCTGGTAGCAGGGCTGCTCATCTCCACTACCATGACAACGAAGTGGCAACTCTGGATCGGGCTCGGCGTCGCCATGGGTGTTGCGCCGGGCCTCGCGGCTCTGGTTTTGTCGGCAACGGTGTCGACGCGATGGTTCACGGCGCGGCGCGGACTCGTGCTCGGCATTCTCGGTTCCGGCAACGCCACCGGGCAGATGATTTTCCTCATGCCGACAGCATGGATCGCCGAGCATTATGGTTGGCGCATGGCGCTGGTGCCGCCCACGATCGTAATTACGCTCTTGGGCATGCTATTCGTGCTGTTTTCGGTCGAACGCCCTGCGGATATCGACCTCGCGCCCTATGGCGAGGACAAGATCGTACCGTCGCCGCCGCGCCCGACCGGCAACGCATTTGCGCTCAGCCTCAACGCGCTAGGTCAGGGCACGGGATCGCTGGTCTTCTGGGTACTCGCTTTCACCTTCGGAATATGCGGTGTGTCGAGCCTCGGTTTGATGCCGCATTTCGTGACGCTGTGCGGCGATTATGGGATCAGCCCGATCACCTCGACTGGCCTGCTTGCGGCGATCGGTGTATGCGATATGTTCGGCACGATCGGGTCGGGCTGGCTGTCGGACCGGTTTGACAATCGCTGGCTATTGGCCGGGTATTACGCGTTCCGCGGCGTCGCATTGATCTGGTTGCCCTACAGCGGCTTCACGCTCGTCGGACTGTCATTCTTCGCGGTGCTTTACGGGCTCGATTTCATCGCCACCGTTCCGCCATCGGTGAAGCTCACGGCGCAGGCCTTTGGTCGTGAACAAGCGCCGCTGGTATTCGGCTGGATCTTCGCCGCGCATCAGCTCGGTGCCGGGCTCATGGCCTTCGCCGCCGGCATGTCGCGCGACATGCTGCACAGCTATCTTCCGGCGTACTTCACAGCGGGAGTGCTCTGCCTCGCCGCCACCCTGTCGCTATTGCTGCTCCGTGGCCGGTCGAAACCGCCGGTCCTGACCCTGCAGGCGGCATAGCGAGACGGACCCGGTCCTCGTCGAACTGATCGCGAGCCTGCGTCTCAGGGCCACGGGCAAGGCTGATCCTGGTTCTTCGAGGGGCACGCGAGCGCCACGCGCCCGGAGGGACGGCGGCGCTTCGGCCGCCGACAAGTTATTTATCGGTCATTTCGCTCGTCCGCCCCGCGCTCGCTATGCCCGGCGCTTCTGCTTCTCGGCGGTGCGGACATTCTTGAGATAGGTGCGGAGATATTGGCCGGTATAGCTCTCGGGTATCTCGACGATATGCTCCGGCGTGCCGGCAGCGACGATGCGGCCGCCTTTGTCGCCGCCTTCGGGACCGAGATCGACGATCCAGTCCGCGGTCTTGATGACTTCGAGATTGTGCTCGATCACAATCACGGTATTGCCCTGATCGACCAACGTGTGCAGCACTTCGAGCAGTTTCTTCACATCCTCGAAGTGCAGGCCCGTAGTCGGCTCGTCCAGGATATAGAGCGTTTTACCGGTGGCGCGACGCGATAGTTCCTTCGCGAGCTTGACGCGCTGCGCTTCGCCGCCCGACAGGGTCGTCGCCGGCTGGCCGATATGGATATAACCGAGCCCGACGCGCTGCAGCGTCACCAGTTTGTCGCGCACCGAGGGTACCGCCTTGAAGAACTCGGCACCCTCGTCGACCGTCATATCGAGCAAATCGGCGATGGATTTTTCTTTGAACTGAACCTCAAGCGTTTCGCGGTTGTAGCGCTTGCCATGGCAAACGTCGCACTGGACATAGACGTCGGGCAGGAAGTGCATCTCGATCTTGATGACCCCGTCGCCTTGGCATGCCTCGCAGCGCCCACCCTTGACATTGAATGAAAACCGACCCGGCCCGTAGCCACGCGCCTTCGCCTCCGGCAGGCCCGCAAACCAATCGCGGATTGGGGTAAAGGCGCCGGTATATGTTGCGGGATTAGAGCGCGGCGTGCGCCCGATCGGCGACTGGTCGATGTCGACGATCTTGTCAAGATGTTCCATCCCTGTGATTGCGTCGTGGGGCCCCGGATGTTCGCGGGCGCCGTTGAGGAGACGCGCCAGTGCCTTGTAAAGCGTGTCGACGATCAGGCTCGATTTGCCGCCCCCCGACACGCCGGTAACACAGATCAGGGTGCCGAGCGGAAAATCGACGGTGATATTCTTGAGATTGTTGGCGCGCGCGCCACGGACTTCGAGACGCTGGGCAAGATGGCCGGGACGCCGTGTTGCCGGTACCTCAATGCGCCGCCGTCCGGTGAGATATTGCCCGGTGAGGCTTGCCGGATTGTTCAGCACTGTGTCAGGCGCGCCCGCGGCGATGACATGGCCGCCATGAACGCCGGCGGCCGGTCCCATGTCGATGAGATAGTCGGCGGCGCGGATCGCCTCTTCGTCATGCTCCACCACCAGCACCGAGTTGCCGAGGTCGCGTAGCCGTTTCAGCGTCGCCAGCAACCGGTCATTGTCGCGCTGATGCAGCCCGATCGACGGCTCGTCCAACACGTAGAGCACCCCTGTGAGTCCGGAGCCGATTTGCGAGGCGAGACGGATGCGCTGGCTTTCGCCGCCGCTGAGCGTTCCGGAATTGCGCGATAGCGTCAGATATTCGAGCCCGACATTCTGCAAAAAGCCGAGCCGTTCGTTGATCTCCTTCAGGATGCGGCGCGCGATGTCGCGCTGCTTGTCCGTCAGCTTGTCGTTGAGCGCGCCGAACCAGCGCGATGCCTCGGTGATCGAGAATTCGGTGACCTCGCTGATATCGCGGTTGTCGATCTTAACCGCCAGCGCCTCTGGTTTAAGCCGCTTGCCGTGGCAGCTCTCGCATTCCGCGGTGTTATGATAGCGCCCTAACTCCTCGCGCACCCAGGCGCTGTCGGTTTCGCGATAGCGACGCTCCATGTTGGGGATCACGCCCTCGAACGGTCGCGTCGTGGTGTAGGCGCGGCGACCGTCATCGTATGTCATCGCGATCGCGCTCTCGCCGGAACCGAACAGAATCGAATCGCGCATTTTCGCCGGCAGTTCGCGCCATGGCGTGGACATGCTGTGCTTGAAATGCCGTGCGATGCTGTCAAGCGTCTGGAGATAATATTGCGACGTTGAATTGGCCCAGGGTGCGATCGCACCTTCGCGCAGGCTCAGCCGCTCGTCCGGCACGACGAGTTCGGGGTCGAAGAATAGCTTGGTGCCGAGCCCGTCGCACACCGGGCAGGCGCCATAGGGATTGTTGAATGAAAAGAGGCGTGGCTCAATCTCGGGGATCGTAAAGCCGGAAACCGGGCAGGCAAACTTTGCCGAGAAGATAATCTGCTCGTCACGGTCGGCATTCTCAGCGATCGCAATGCCGTCGGCCAGGCGGAGCGCGGTCTCGAACGAGTCGGCAAGTCGCTGCTTGATATTGGCACGGACCACCAGGCGATCGACGACGACGGCGATATCGTGTTTTAGCTTTTTGTCGAGCGCGGGCGCGGCATCGATCTCGTGAAGCTTGCCGTCGATCTTTACACGTTGGAAACCCCGCTTTTGCAAGTCGGCCAGCTCTTTGCGGTATTCTCCCTTGCGGCCGCGCACAATCGGCGCCAGCAGATAGAGCCGGGTGCCCTCGGGGAGCGTCAACACCCGGTCGACCATTTGCGACACGGTCTGGCTTTCGATCGGCAAGCCGGTCGCAGGCGAATAGGGAATGCCAACCCGCGCGAACAGAAGCCGCATATAGTCGTAGATCTCGGTTACGGTACCGACGGTGGAACGCGGGTTGCGCGAGGTGGTCTTCTGTTCGATGGAAATCGCGGGCGACAGGCCCTCGATCGCGTCGACATCGGGCTTCTGCATCAGCTCGAGAAACTGGCGGGCGTAAGCCGAGAGGCTTTCCACATAACGACGCTGACCTTCGGCATAGATGGTATCGAAGGCGAGCGAGGATTTGCCGGAGCCGCTGAGGCCGGTGATCACCACCAGTGCATCGCGCGGCATCTCGACATCGATGTTCTTCAGATTGTGTTCGCGCGCGCCGCGAACCTTGATCTCCGGCATGCTCTGATGGCTCTCGAGAGGCATATTATATGGTCAGGAGCCTGTGGATAGGCTAGGGCGATTCTTGAGGTGGATGGCGGTCGGCTGATCCGCCCCGGCGTTAGCCGGATCCGACACCGCAAATTTGTGGTTGTGCCGGGAAGGGGCCGGCGGATTCGGCGGTCGATCGCCTGAAGCCGGCGGATGTCGGCCTGGCCCGGCTGTTGCCACGGAAGCCGGGGTCCATCACTCCGTCGGACGCGGATGCCAGTCTTCACGCTTCCCAATCATGGTGCGGTGCTCGTCCGCCGGGCTTGGCGTCGCCGACGGGATCCCAGGATTGGCGTTCATTCCAGGACGTTTTCCGAGGGGCGGCGGGCGGGGTCATCACCAGGGCCCGCGACCGGAACCCGGGATGACCTCCAAGGAATCACCAACGATTGTGATGATGACAGGAGCGCGAGCGGATCGCTATTTTCGCTCAAGAAAAAACATTGGGGGGGAACCCATGCCTGCCTCCTTGGATGCAACCATCGCAGCAAGGCTCGACCGACTGCCCAATTCGCGGGTCATGCGCCGGCTGGTTACACTGATATCACTCGGCGGTTGTTTCGAGTTCTACGACATTTTTTTTACCGCCTATGTCGGCCCCGGACTGATGAAGGCGGGTATTTTCTCGACCGCCGGCACGGCGTTGTTCGGCCTTGCCGGCCTCGCGAGCTTTGTCGCCGCGCTGTTCGCGGGCATGTTCGTCGGTACCATCGCCTTTACGCCGCTCTCGGACCGGTTCGGGCGGCGTTCGATCTTTACCTTCGCCCTGCTGTGGTACTCTTTCGCCACCGTACTTCTTGCCTTTCAGCATACGGCGACGGGCGTGGTGCTCTGGCGCTTCATCGCTTCCGTCGGCATCGGCGTCGAATTCGTCAACAGTGACGCCTACATCTCTGAACTCGTGCCGAAGGATAGGCGCGGCCGCGCCTTCGGCTACAACCAGTTCGTGATGTTCATCGCGGTGCCGGTGGTGGCCTTCCTGTCCTGGATTTTGGTGCCGCGCACCGTCGCCGGCTTCGACGGCTGGCGCATTGTGGTACTGATCGGCGCCACCGGCGCGATCTTCATCTGGTGGATCAGGTTGGGGTTGCCGGAATCACCGCGCTGGTTGGCCAACCGCGGCCGGATCAAGGAAGCCGCCTCCATTATGGCGATGCTCGAAACCGAGATCGAGCAGGAGACCAGACGAAAATTACCGCCGCCGCAACCTTTCGAAGGCGAGGCCGACACTGCCACAGGTTCCTGGTGGGAGATCTGGCAGAGACCTTATCTCGGCCGGACGGTCATCCTCGTGATCTTCAACCTGTTCCAGACTGTGGGGTATTATGGCTTCGCGAGTTGGGTGCCGGTATTCCTGATCTCACACGGCATCGATATCACACGCTCACTGCTTTATACCTTCATCATCGCGATCGCCAACCCGATTGGGCCGCTGATTTTCATGGGCATCTCGGATCGGTTCGAGCGCAAGACGCAGATCGCAATCGCAGCGCTGTGTGTCGCGGTCTTTGGCTTGATGTTCTCACAGCAGACGGGTGCAGCCGGAATCCTGATCTCCGGCATCCTGGTGACGTTGTCAAACAATTGGATGTCCTTTTCCTTTCATGCCTATCAGGCCGAACTCTATCCGACGCGGATCCGTGCCCAGGCGGTCGGGTTTGTCTATTCATGGAGCCGGTTCAGCACCATTTTCACCGCCTTTATCATCGCCTTCTTCCTCGGGCGCTTCGGCACCACGGGCGTATTTGCGCTAATCGCCGCCTGCATGGTCGTGGTCGCGGTCACCATCGGGGGCTTCGGGCCGCGCGTCACCCGTCTGCGACTGGAGGAGGTGAGTCGCTGAAATTGTGCTTGCCAAAGTTCTAGATTTGTTCTCTTGTTAACCCGCGACCAAGAAGGGAGTAGCGGCATGGCCGGAAGCGTCAACAAAGTCATCCTGATCGGAAATGTCGGCCGCGATCCGGAGATTCGTTCGACCAACGATGGCACGCGTATCGCCAATTTCACCCTCGCGACGTCGGATAATTGGCGGGACAAAGCCTCGGGCGAGCGGCGCGAGCGCACCGAATGGCATCGCATCGTGATATTCAACGACCGGTTGACCGATGTGGTCGAGAAATACGTCAAAAAAGGTGCCAAACTCTACATCGAAGGCTCCCTTCAGACCCGCAAATGGACCGACAAGGAAGGCCAGGAGCGGTACACCACAGAGGTGGTCTTGCAGCGCTTTCGCGGTGAACTCACCATGCTTGATAGCCGTGGCGGTGGCGGCAGCGACCTCGCCGAAGAGGAACCGGTCGCCGCTGGCGGCGGATATGGCGGGGCCGGGGGCGGCCGCTTGGCTGACGGCTCGCGCGGCGGCAACGACGAGCTCGACGACGAAATTCCCTTTGTGCGAGCCGATGAGTTGTACATCGGCTCGAAGATGAACAAACCCGTCTTCTAGCGAGAACGACTCAGAACCAATTCCCGTGTTTGGTAGAATTCCGACGCCCCCGCTTTGGGGGCGAAGGCGTGACTGCCAGGCGAGGCCCGCAACCGGCCCGACACAGAGCTAAAGTATGATATGAGAGAGGGGGCGTAAGGGGTTATTTAAGAAAGAGATAAATTTGCAATTCTAGGGTCGATTTGAGCGACGACGCGATGCCTCTTTCGTTGTGTGCAGACGCGAAATCGACTAGATTTATGGTGGCGAGGTGCCGGTGCCACAAACCGGCATTTTTCGCCGTTCTGGGCGACCCTCGGTGGGGCGGGTTCCCGCCATAGCCAGGGTCGCGACAAAGTCATCAGGCATCCAACTTGGTCACAAATCCACCGCCGTCCGACATCACGCCGGTCGCCATCGAAGAGGAGATGCGCCGCTCCTACCTCGATTACGCGATGAGCGTGATCGTGGCGCGGGCCTTGCCCGATGTCCGCGACGGGTTGAAGCCGGTTCATCGCCGCATCCTCTATTCGATGAAAGAGACCGGCAACGATTGGAATCGCGGCTACCGCAAATGCGCCACCGTCGTCGGCGATGTCATCGGCCACTATCACCCCCATGGCGACCTCGCAATCTATGATGCGCTGGTTCGGATGGCGCAGGACTTCGCCATGGGGCTGCCACTGATCGACGGTCAGGGCAATTTCGGTTCAATGGACGGCGACGCACCGGCGGCTTACCGCTATACCGAAGCGCGACTGGCGCGCGCTGCTGAAGCGCTCCTCGACGATATCGATAAGAACACGGTCGATTTTCAGCCCAATTATGACGGCAGCCGGCAAGAACCGAAGGTCCTGCCGGCGCGCTTCCCCAATATTTTGGTCAATGGCGGGCAGGGCATCGCCGTCGGCATGGCCACCAACATCCCGACGCATAATCTAGGCGAGGTAATCGATGCCTGCTGCGCCCTCCTCGATGATCCCAGCATTTCCGACGATGAATTGCTGAACCGGCTGCCGGGGCCGGATTTCCCCACGGGCGGCATCATCCTTGGCCGCGCCGCCATCCAGGCGGCGTATCGGCTCGGTCGCGGGTCGATTGTGATCCGCGGGCGTCACCACATCGAGGAAATCCGCAAGGATCGCGAGGCCATCGTGTTCACCGAGATTCCCTATCAGGTGAACAAATCCCGCCTTGTCGAGCGCATCGCCGAAACCATGCGCGAGAAGCTGATCGAAGGGATCGCCGATCTGCGCGACGAGAGCGACCGCGACGGCGTCCGCGTGGTGATCGAGTTAAAACGCGACGCCGTAGCCGATGTGGTACTGGCGCAGCTGTTTCGTTTTACCCCGCTGCAATCGAGTTTCGCTGTCAATTCGGTGGTACTAAACCACGGCAGGCCGGAAACGTTGTCGCTGCGCGAGATGATCGCGGCATTCCTTGCCTTTCGTGAAGAAGTCGTCACGCGCCGCACCGTCTATTTGCTGGAAAAGGCGCGGGAGCGTGCGCGCATTCTGGTCGGCCTGTTGATCGCAGTTGCCAATATCGACGCCATCATCGCGCTGATCCGCGCGGCACCCGATCCCAGCGCTGCGCGGCTGAGCTTGCTGGCACGGTCATGGCGGGCGCACACCGTCGCGCCGCTGATCGCGCGGGTCGAGGAGCGCGAGGGCGGCAGCAAGGTCGCCCCCGATGGCACCTATCGCCTCACCGACGAACAGGCACGCGCAATTCTCGATCTGCGCTTGCAAAGGCTTACCGGGCTCGAACGCGACAAGATCAGCGAAGAGCTCGACGGGCTGATCAAGGAGATCGAGGGGCATCTCGAAATCCTGGGCTCACGCTCGATGCTGTTGGCGCTGATCCGCAAGGAGTTTGTCGCGTGCAAGGAACAGTTTGCGACGCCGCGACATACGGAAATCCAAGAGGTCGAATTCGAGACCGATATCGAGGACTTAATCCAGCGCGAGGACATGGTCGTTACCGTCAGTCACGCCGGCTACATCAAGCGTGTGCCGCTTTCGACTTATCGCGCACAGCGGCGCGGCGGGCGCGGGCGCGCCGGCATGGCAACCCACGAGGAGGATTTCGTCACCCAGGTGTTCGTGGCATCGACCCATGCGCCGATGCTGTTCTTTACCGCGAGCGGCCGCGTCTACAAGCTTAAGGTCTACCGTCTGCCGGTCGGCACCCCGCAGGCGCGCGGCAAGGCAATGATAAATCTCCTGCCCAATCTCGGCCCCGGCGAAGGCATCTCCACCGTCATGGTCTTGCCCGAAGACGAATCCAGCTGGAACAAGTTCAACGTCGTTTTCGCGACCGCCAAGGGTTCGGTGCGGCGCAACCAGCTCACCGATTTCGGCAACGTGCGCCAGAGTGGCATGATTGCGATGAAGTTCGAAGGTGGCGATGCCGACGATCGCATGATCGCGGCCGCCGTCTGTACGCCGCAAGACGATATCCTGCTGGCGACCCGGAGCGGCAAGTGCATTCGTTTCGCGGTCGACGATGTGCGCGTCTTCGCCGGCCGCAATTCGGTGGGCGTACGCGGCATCAGGCTTGGCGACGATGACAGCGTCATCTCCTTGTCGATCCTCAAACACGCGGACGCGCCGCCCGAGATACGGAACGCTTATTTGATGGAATCGGCCAGGCGGCGCAGCGCGCCGGGCGAAGAGCTCGAAACCGTCGAGGATGACGAGGGAACCGCGACCGGGTCCGTCTCCGAGGAACAATTCGTGGAGATGGCGGCGCGCGAGGAGTTTCTGTTGAGTGTCACGGCCAAGGGCTACGGCGTGCGTAGCTCGGCCTACGATTACCGCATTACCGGCCGCGGCGGGCAGGGCATCGTCAACATGAACCTCGAGCGGCGCCAAGATGCCATGGTCGCCGTATTTCCGGTCGAGCCCAACGACCAGATTATACTCGTTACCGACGGCGGCATGATGATCCGCGTACCGGTCGGGGATATCCGGATCGCGCGACGCCGCACCCAAGGCGTCGTCGTCTTCAAGGTTGGCGATGACGAGCGCGTCGTCTCGGTCGCTCATCTCCGTGAAAGCGAAGAAACCGGAAACGGACATGATCCGGAAGGAAATGCCGAACCATCGGCGTCAGGAGAAAATTCATGAGTCTACGTGTGGGGGTGTATCCCGGTACCTTTGATCCGATCACCAACGGACACACCGATATCATTTTGCGGGCGACAAAGATCGTCGACCGCCTGGTGATCGGTGTCGCCAAAAACATCGGCAAGGGACCGCTGTTCACGAGCGACGAACGCGTCGCCATCGTGAAGGAGGAGATTGCCCATATCGACGGCAAGGACGTGCAGAAGAGGATCGAAGTCAAGGCGTTTGACAACCTGCTGATGCACTTCGCCGTCGAGCAGGGCGCCAGCGTCATCGTGCGCGGCCTACGCGCCGTTTCGGATTTCGAATACGAGTTTCAGATGGCCGGAATGAACGGGCGCCTCAACGCCACCGTAGAGACCGTGTTCCTGATGTCTGCCGACCGTTATCAGTTCATATCATCGCGTTTCGTCAAGGAGATCGGCCAGCTCGGCGGTGACGTCACACCCTTCGTTTCGGCGCGCGTTGCGGAACGAATCAGGAAGAAGTTCACGTAACAGAGGGACCGCAGCTCTGGCGATAACGAGAACCAGGGGACGGTAACACCGGCTGCGGTTGCGCGATACTCATAGCCGTGGCTAAATCTCACCAATAAACGGGGGAGGCTCGCATGCGTCATCTGCTCGGTGCCACGACGTGCGCGATGTTGGTGCTATGGCTGGTTGCGCCGGTCCTCGCCCAGGAGCTTGGCAATGCCAAGCCGGAAGAGGTCGGCTTCTCCCAGGAACGACTGGATCGCATTACCGACACCCTTAAAGCGGATGTCAAACACCAAGTCATTCCCGGGGCGACATTGTTGATCGCGCGGCACGACAAGATTGCCTATTTCGAGAAGCTTGGCTCTCTCGACCCCGATAAGAACCTGCCGATGCGCGACGACGCAATTTTTCGCATCTTCTCGATGAGCAAGCCGATCACATCGGTCGCAGCCATGATTCTGTTTGAACAGGGCAAGCTGTTCCTTGGCAACCCGATCGCCAAATACCTGCCGCAATTTACCGACGTGAAAGTGCTGATGCCGAACAAAGATCCGAACGACAGGGGTGACGGCAGTCCCTACCATCTGGTCGCGCCAAATCGGGCGCCGACCGTTCAGGATTTGCTCCGGCACACAGCCGGTCTCACCTATGGTTTCTGGAGTGATCCAGTCGCCAAGATGTACGTCGCGGCTGGATTGTTTGGCGGCAACTATAACAACGCCGAGTTCGTTGACCGAATCGCCAAGCTTCCACTGGCGTTTCAGCCAGGCACCGTATGGAACTACAGTAATGGGGTTGACGTACTTGGTCGTGTCATCGAAGTGGTGTCGGGCAAGTCCCTCTATCAATTCGAGAAGGAGAACATCCTCGACCCCCTCGGCATGAACGACACGAGCTTCTATCTGACCGACCCAGCGAAAAAGGGTCGTATCGCCGAAGGGCTCTCATCGGACAACAAAGTATTTGGCTTTCCGCTGTTCGATCCGACCATTCAAGGCAAATGGGAGGCGGGCGGTCAGGGCATGGTGTCGACCACGCTCGACTATGCGCGGTTCCTCCAGATGCTATTGAATGGCGGCGTATTCAATGGTCACCGGATCCTGTCGCCGGCGACCGTCGCCCTGATGACGCACGATCATCTCGGGAGGATCGGGCCAAGTACCAACCTCTATATACCGGGCCCGGGTACCGGTTTCGGTCTCGGGTTCGCCGTGCGCCGAAGCGAGGGTCAAGCGACTATCGCGGGCTCGGTGGGCAATTATTTTTGGGGCGGTGCGGCCGGCACTGCGTTCTGGAACGATCCAAAGCTGCAGATGCTTGTCGTCTTCATGATCCAGGCCCCGAAACAAGGCTTCCACTACCAGACGCTGTTGCCCAACATGGTCTATGCCGCGCTGACCGATCCCAGCAAGTAGAAGAGGAAACGCTATGTCTCACGCTAATCGTGGTCTCGAGGAAGGCAACCCCGAAGAGGTCGGTTTTTCGCGCGAGCGCCTGCAGCGCCTCACCGATCACCTCCGTGGTGAGGTCGACGCCGCGCTCATCCCGGGCGCCACCATGTTGATTGCACGTCACGGCAAGATCATCTATTTCGAGGCAATCGGCTTCCGTGACAAGTCAGTCCAGGCGCCGATGACCAAGGATGCAATCTTCCGCATCTTCTCGATGAGCAAGCCGGTCACTTCCGTCGCCGCCATGACATTGGTAGAGCAGGGCAGGCTCTACCTCGAGAATCCCATAGCAGCCTATATCCCGGCCTTTGCCAATGTGAAGGTAGCGGTGCCGCGCAACGATCCAATATTTTTTGCGCCGCAAGGCATCGATCTGGTGGCCCCGGTGCGTCCGCCGACCGTGCAGGATCTCCTGCGGCATACTTCCGGCCTCACCTATGGTTTCTTCGAGACGATCGTGGCCAAGCACTATCGCGAAGCCAACCTGTTTGCCGGCGATTTTACTAACGCTGAATTCGCGGAACGGCTTGCGGCATTGCCGCTCGCCTTTCAGCCGGGCGCCGGCTGGAACTATAGCCATTCGACGGACTTGCTCGGCCGTGTGGTCGAGGTGGCCTCCGGCAAAGCGCTTTACGAGTGGGAACAGGAGCAGATCCTGGGTCCGCTCGGCATGTCAGATACGTCCTTTTCGATCGCGGACAAATCAAAACATGGTCGCGTCGCTGAAGCGGCGGCGCCCGATAATCTTGCCGGCGGCGCCCCGCTCTATGATCCCCGACAACCCGCAAAATCGCAGATGGGTGGGCAGGGGATGCAATCGACTGCGCTCGATTATGCACGTTTTCTGCAAATGCTGTTGAATGGCGGCTCCTTTGCGGGCAATCGCGTCTTGAGTCCCGAAACCGTTTCATTCATGACGTCGGATCATCTGGGTTTGATCCCACCGGGCCCGAGCTTCTATTTTCCGGGTGACGGCTATGGCTTCGGGCTGGGCTTTGCCGTGCGCCGGGCGCCCGGACTGGCGAAGCATACAGGCTCGGTAGGCAATTTCGATTGGTCCGGCGCCGCTGGCACATTGTTCTGGTGCGACCCTAGGCGGGATTTCTTTGCGCTGTGGATGACACAGGCGCCAATGCAGCTCTTCCGGCTGCACTCGCTGCTGCCCAATATGGTTTACGCGGCACTGACTGAACCCGAGAAATGAGGACGGTCGACTAATCGGTAGCGGGGGACCCCCTGCTCATTCGTAGTTGCCTTTTCGTCTTGAGGCTGAAACGAAAATCGAGTCCAGGCTTCGGTCCTCTCCATTGCTGGCCGGCACGGTTCTCCCGGTCTCCCGGCAGGTAAGCGCTTTCGCCTGAAGCTATTTCGTGCCTTCACCGGCCTTTACCCGTTGCCATTCGGTCTCAAGTTCACCGAGTGACAGCCCGTCCAGCGGCGCATTTTGGGTTTCCATCGCCCGAAAACGGCGCTCGAATTTGCGCGATGCCCCCCGCAAGGCCTGCTCAGGATCGATCTTCAAGTGGCGCGCTAGATTGGTGACGGCGAACAGCACGTCGCCGATCTCGTCCGCAAGCCTTGCCGGGTCGGCACCGGTCTCGATTTCATCCCGCAGTTCCTGGAGCTCCTCGTCGATCTTGGCAAAGACGGGTTCGGCCTTCGGCCAGTCAAACCCAACCTGGGCCGCGCGCTTCTGCAATTTCTCGGCACGGGTCAGGGCGGGCAGAGCAACACCGATGCCATCGAGCATGCTTGCCGCGCCGCCGGCCGCGCGTTCCCGCGCCTTGGTTGCCTCCCAAGCCACGGTCTGCGCTTCCGCTCCTGCGATGCTGGCGTCCCCGAAGACGTGTGGATGGCGCCGGATCATCTTGTTGCAGATCGCTTCGGCGACGTCGGCAAAACCGAACAGGCCCGCTTCCTCGGCCATGCGGGCGTGAAATACAGTCTGGAACAGGAGGTCGCCGAGTTCGTCCTTGAGCGCCACCAGGTCGCCGCGTTCGCAAGCCTCGGCGACCTCATAGGCTTCCTCGATCGTATAAGGCGCAATCGTTCGGAAATTCTGTTCCTTGTCCCAGGGACAGCCGGTGACCGGATCACGCAACCGAGCCATGATCTCGAGGAGACGCTTCATTTGGTCGACGCCATCCATCATGGTTTCCTCATACCGGGATTGAGCGCCCTGAAAGCGGCTTCCCTGCCAGGTCTTGGCCTAACGCCTGATGATCGCCGCCTACGACACCAGCGGAAACCGTCAGGGAACATGACCGATTATGCCTCTGCCGCGGCACTCGATTGCTGCGAGATCAATTGGCGCATCAGTTCTGGTAGCCCGGCACGGTCGCCTCGAACAAAGTCTGGCGAAGGTTGGTGACGCAATAGGAGTAGCGAGCGGTTGTTGGGTCGATGCCGACCGCTCGGCAGGCATATTCTGAACGATGGCCAACTCGTGTCTCACCGCTGCCGACCGCAACGTCGGCTCCGCTCTTTGATTCAGCGAGTGCCGAATCCGGCAGCGAAAGCGACCGCTGCAAACTTTGAAGGCACCGGGTGAAAGGCGCTTGGCCGGGAACAAGGCCGATCGCGGCACAAGCGTTTTGTATGGTCGTAATGTCGGCGGCGTGCGCTGCGGAAACAACCGCACCAGACAAGGCACAGATGCCGATCATCAAGATCGGATAAAGACGCATCGTCATCATCATGTCCTCCAGTGCCGGACGCGTCCTTATCGCCAGGACACGACCGGGCCATCCCCTTGGTTGAATTGCCAAACTTCAGTGCAAAAGCCATGCTCATCGTCGATGTTCTCCCCACGGCGGGGGCGTACACAGGCCGTATCGTATCATTTGGCCGCTTGCGCCCAATTGCTAATTCGAAAGGCGCGGTAACGTGCTTCGTCTTTTTGCGTTATGTCTATGCCGCGAACAAAATCGCCGCTTCCGTCGCACCGCAACTTAGTTTGTTTCTTGCGGTTCGTGTCCCGGTGCCCTGATAGGCGCGGCCGCGGCACTGAGGATTACCCTAATCTTTCGCCATAAACGGGTTCCAACAACGGCCGAACCGAGCCTCGGCTTCACCCGGGCAAGTTCAAACCCCGGATGAAATCACTCTGTCACGCCTATTTTCTGCTCCCGGGACGATACCCGTCTCTGCCGCCGCAGGTCCCATCGGTTTGCATTTAGCGCGCCGGACACGCCTTGCCTGGCACTGATACCGACGGCGATATGCCGGCGGCGGTCATGAACTGCAATTACAAAACCGCCGAGGCCATGGCGGGCGATTCCGTGAGTGCGTGCGATATGTATTCGAGCGCGTGACGCACGCCTGCGCGCGTGATCGGTCCGCCAAGGCAGACCCGGACGGCTTCGGGCGGGGTGCCCTCGACGGTAAACGCGTCGCTCGCGACAACGCCAATGCCGGTCGATCGCAGATGTCCGATGAAGGCGGAGCGCGTCCAACGGGCGGGGAGAGGGAGCCAGATATTGAAGCTCACCCGTCCCCCCTTGAAGCTGTCGGGAGGCAATATTTCAACGGCAAGCGCCTGACGGGCCGCCGCCTCGGCCCGGATGAAGCGGAGGATCGCGTCGGCGGTACCGTCTTCGATCCAGCGCGTCGCCAGCGCGACGGTTACCGGCGAGGCCATCACCGTCGCGGCTCGCACGGCGGCCGCGAACGGCCACCCGGCGCGCACGTCGGGCGCCACGACGTAAGCGCACCGCACGCCGGCGCCGATGCACTTGGCGAGGCCGGCCACGTGCCAGGTGATGTCTGGCGCGATGGCGGCGATGGGTGCTGGACCGTGGACCGGGATGAATCCATACGCATCGTCCTCGATGATCGGCACGCCGTACCGCCGGGCGACCTCGGCGATTTCGCCGCGCCGGCGTTGCGAGACGGTCAGCGTCGTCGGGTTCTGCAGCGTCGGATTGAGATAAATGCCCTTGGGCGCCAGATTCACGCATGCCCGCGCGAACGCGTCCGGATCGATACCTTCATCGTCCAACGGGAGGCCGACGAGATTGAGGCCAAGCTGGGCCGCGAGCGCGCGCGCACCCGGGTAGGTGATGGCCTCGCACAGGAACACGTCGGTCGGTTTGGCAAGAACCCCCATGATGCCAAGCAAGGCTGGGTGGGCGCCGGGGGTGATGAAGATCCGCTCCTGCGCCGGGACCAGGCCGCGCCGCCCCAACCACATCGACGCGGCTTCTTTGTCTGCCGGCGATCCGCCGAAGCCCTGGTAGCGCAAGAGTGCGACGACATCCCGTCCAACCTCCGCCAAGCCGGCCTGCATGCGCTTGATGAGCGCCGGGTCGTCGGGCTCCGGCGGCAAATTCATCGACAGGTCGACCGCATCGATGCGGCGGTAATCGGGAGACCGCACCGCGGCCTCCCGCTTCGGCCGCGAGCACACGTACGTCCCCTGGCCGACGCGTGATTCAACGAGGCCGCGCTTCTGTGCCTCGCCGTAGCCTCGTGCGACGGTCGTGAAATCGATCCGCAGGCGGCGCGCCAGTTTGCGCTGGGGCGGCAGACGATCGCCGACCGCGAGCCGCCCGTTTTTGATGTCAACCGCGATCACATCGGCAATTGCCAGATAGCGCGGCTTGTCGATGCTGGAGAGGTCGGGCGTCCAATCAGTCATGCATTGAAGCGCGCACCCCGCGCGGCGAATTGATGATAAATGACTGTATAGTGATTGGAGCATTGTGTCACGCGCTGCGTGCTTGAGATCAATCAGGCTCCCGACCGGCCACGTCCGTTTTGAACTCGGATTGAGCATCACAGTGACGTGTTTTTAGCCAGGCTCTTGATGATTGAATGTATTATTGAATGTACACTATGGGTTTTGACGCTTAATTTGACAGGCCATTGATTGGCACATTGATTGCAGATTCCCCTCCGCATCGCGGCACTGCCGCCGATACCCAGAGCAAAACAGGAGGGTTCATGCCAGCAGTACAGACCGCCGCTCATAAGAAGGGCGATTACTTCGTCGATTACGAGCAGAAGGTGTTCGAGGATGTGAAGGCCAAGCCGGGCGAGAAGGCGTTGGTCACCTTCCACACGGTTGCGTTCGAAGGCTCGATCGGCTTCGTCAATCTGCTTCAGGCGACACGTCTCAAGCGCAAAGGCTTCGAGACGTCGGTACTGCTATACGGTCCCGGCGTGACATTGGGGGTGCAGCGCGGCTTTCCCAAGCTCGGCGACGACGCCTTTCCCGGCCATCAGAACTTCAACAACCAGCTGACGAAGTTCATGGAGGAGGGCGGCAAGGTCTATGCCTGCCGGTTCGCGCTCCAGGCGCTCTATGGCCATGGCGAGCCCTCTCTGATTCCGGGGATCACGCCAATCAGCCCGCTCGATGTGCTCGATCTCATCCTGCTACACCGCCGCGACAACGCTTTCATCCTCGACACCTGGACGGTCTGAACTGGCGGGCACGGCCTCGGGAAAGGAAGGCATCATGAGTGCAGGCAAGACGGTCCGCGTTGCGGCGGTGCAGATCGCGCCCGACCTCGACACACCGACGGGCACCGTCGATCGCGTCCTCGCCGCCGTGGCGGAAGCGGCAGCCAAGGGCGCGAAGCTCGTCGTCTTCCCCGAGACGTTCGTGCCCTGGTACCCGTATTTCGCGTTCGTGCACCCGCCGGTCATGACCGGCGCGGAGCACGTTCGGCTCTACGAGAACGCGGTCGCTGTACCCGGGCCGGTGACCGCCGCCGTCGCCGGCGCCGCTCGGACCCACGGGATCGTGGTGGTGCTGGGCGTCAACGAGCGCGATCACGGCTCGCTCTACAACACGCAGCTCGTCTTCGACGCGACCGGCGAGCTCCTTCTTCGGCGGCGCAAGATCACGCCGACCTTCCACGAGCGCATGATCTGGGGCCAGGGCGACGGCGCTGGCTTGAAGGTCGTCGACACCGCCGTCGGGCGCATCGGCGCGCTGGCGTGCTGGGAGCATTACAACCCGCTCGCCCGGTACGCCCTGATGGCGCAGCACGAGGAGATCCATATTGCGCAGTTTCCCGGCTCGCTCGTGGGCCCGATCTTCGCCGAGCAGATCGAGGTGACGATCCGTCACCACTCGCTCGAGAGCGGCTGTTTCGTAATCAACGCCACGGGATGGCTGCGCGAGGAACAGATCGCAAAAATCTCGCCCGACGAAAAGCTGCGTCAGGCGATCTCCGGCGGCTGCATGACCGCGATCATCTCGCCGGAGGGCAAGCACCTTGTGCCGCCGCTGACACAGGGCGAAGGCCTGCTCGTCGCCGACCTCGATATCGGCCTGATCGTCAAACGCAAACGGATGATGGACTCGGTCGGCCATTACGCGCGGCCGGAACTCCTCAGCCTCACTCTCGACAACCGACCGGCTGCCGCGATGCACGCAACGGCGCCGTGGCCACTCGCCTCCGGGAGCTCCAGCGATGAACACCATGATGCGGACGACGCAGACGGCTATGCCGACCGAGGAGCTGATCAACGAGTTGCAGTCCTTCGGAGCGCGCCTCGCTGATCCCAAAGCCGGCGCCGCCAGCCGGCGCGGCGGTGCCGGCCCGTCCGATCACAAGCCGATGACGATCGACGGCATGACCGTCATGATACCGGTGCACACGGCGCCGGCGTTCGAAAGCCCCTATTTGGTCGACGACGCGGACGCAGACGGCCGGAGCCGCATCACCCGCAACGGCGTCGCCATCGCCGAGGTGACGTTTCCCCGGCGGCCGCGCTTCTACGATCTCGTCACCGCCGACGGCATCCCTTATTCCAAGATCGCTGTCCTCCACGGGCGCGACGTGCTCGCGACCACGGTCCTGCAAACGTGCATCCGCTACCAGAGCCGGGCCAAGACGTGCCGTTTCTGCGCTATCGGCCAATCGCTCAGCGCCGGCCGCACGATCGCGCGGAAAACGCCAGCGCAACTCGCCGAGGTCGCCGAGGCCGCGGTCCGTCTCGACGGCGTGACGCACATGGTGATGACCACCGGCACGCCACCGGGCGCGGACCGCGGTGCGGCGCTGCTCGCTGAGAGCGCCGCGGCGGTGAAGGGGGCGGTCGATCTTCCAATCCAGGTGCAGTGCGAGCCGCCGGATGACGATGTGTGGTTCGGCCGGCTGCGCGAGGCCGGCGCCGACGCTCTCGGCATGCACATCGAGGTGGTAACCGAACCCGTGCGCGCCCGCATCATGCCGGGCAAGGCGCAGGTGCCGATCGAGCGATATTTCTCGGCCTTCGCGGCGGCGGTGCCGGTCTTCGGGCGCGGGCAGGTCTCGACCTACATTCTCGCCGGCCTCGGCGATACCGCGGATGACATCCTGGCCGTCTGCGCCCGTCTGGTCGCGATCGGCGTCTACCCGTTTGTGGTGCCGTTCGTGCCCATCTCCGGTACGCCGCTCGAAAGCCATCCGCCGCCGCCGCCTGCCTTTATGGAATCGATCTTGCGGCCGCTCGCGCGTCTGCTGGCCGACGGCCGCCTCGGCGCTGCCGAGGTCAAGGCCGGTTGCGCCCGCTGCGGTGCCTGCTCGGCGCTCTCCACCTATGAGCGTGCCCACGCTCATGGCCAATGGTGTGCCTGATGTTCGAGCCCTTCGCGCCCTTCGTTCCGAGCGGCTTCCAGGTCAAGTTCGCGGTCGAACCGTGGGAGCGAAAGGCTGCCACGGCGCTTCGCCGCGAGGTGTTTTGCCGGGAGCAAGCGGTGTTCGTCGGTGACGACCGCGATGCGATCGACGACATTGCGATCCCGCTGGTGGCGGTTTCGCTGCTCGGCGTCGCTGCCGACGAGGTCGTGGGCACCGTCCGCATCCACGAGGCCGAGCCCGGGCTATGGTGGGGCTCGCGGCTTGCCGTCGCGGCCCGCTATCGCAAAGTCGGCGCCCTCGGCGAGGCTTTGATCCGGCTGGCGGTGTCGTCAGCGCACGCGCGCGGATGCAAGCGGTTCCTCGCCAACGTCCAGAGCCAGAACGCACTCCTGTTCCTTCGGCTGCACTGGCGCACGATCGAAGAGATCGAGCTGTACGGACGGCCGCATCATCACATGGAGGCCGATCTCGCGTACTACCCACCGTTCGCAGCCCCGGAAGTTGGGTTTCTCGCTTTGCGGAAGGCGGCATGACCGCGAACGAGCTCGATCTGCGGTCGCTTGCCGCCGGGATCCGCGCCGGACCTGGGCTGACGGCCAAGGCAGATATCGGCCTGGTCGCCAGCCGGCTCGGCCTCTCCGGCCGGTCCGTCGTACCGGTCGGCGACGACTGCGCCGCCATTCCGGACGGCGAGGGCTATCTGCTGTTCGCGATCGAGGGCTTCATGAACGAGTTTGTCGCGGACGATCCGTGGTTCGCCGGCTGGTGCGGCGTCATGGTCAATCTCTCTGACATAGCGGCCATGGGTGGACGGCCGCTGGCGGTCGTTGATGCGCTCTGGGCCGAAGACGAAGGCGCGGCGACGCCTGTTCTCGACGGCCTGCGATCGGCGGCGGAACGCTTCGGCGTGCCGATCGTCGGCGGCCACAGCAATCTCCGCTGCGACCGCGGCCAGCTTTCGGTGGCCGTCCTCGGTCGCGCCGCCTGCCTGCTTACCAGCTTCGATGCCCAGCCCGGCGACCGGCTCGTCATGGCCGTCGACCTGCGTGGGCGCTACCGCGAACCGTTTTCGAATTGGGAGGCGGCGACCGACGCTACGGCGGAGCGGTTGCGCCGCGACCTCGATCTGCTGCCGCAGATCGCCGAGGCCGGGCTCTGCCGCGCCGCCAAGGACATCAGCCAGGGCGGAATCGTTGGCACTGCGGCCATGCTGGCCGAATGCTCAGGCGTGGCGATACAGATCGATGTCAGTGCTGTGCCGAGACCGCCGCGCGTCGCGCTCGACCGCTGGCTGACCAGCTTTCCGAGCTTCGGCTACTTGCTCGCGGTTGCGCCAGGGCAGGTGCCCGCCGTGTTGCGGCTCTTTTCCGCGCGCGACATCGCCGTGGCCGAGGTCGGCGCGGTTGCTGAGGGACATGCTATCTCGATCACTAACGGCGGCGAGGCCGAAACCGTCTGGGACTTTGCCGCGCGACGGCTGCTCGGCTGTGCGTCGGCGGCGATCACGACATGAACCGCGGGCTGCGCATCGCGATCCTTGTGCACTCGACCAATCCGCGCGGCGGGGTCGCGCACGCGCTGGAGCTCGGCGACGCGCTGGCGCGTCTTGGCCACGATGTCGTGGTGCATGCGCCGGACGCGAGGGGAGGTGGGTTCTTCCGCGAGACGGTGTGCGCCACCGTCTGCATTCCGGCGTCTTTGTGTGGCACCGACATCACCGAGATGGTCGAGGCTCGCGTCGCTGATTACGTACGCTACTTCGAGGATCCGGGGCATCGCGGGTTCGACGTTTTCCATGCGCAGGACGGCATCTCGGGCAACGCGCTCGCCACGCTGACGGAGCGCAGGCTCATCCCGGGATTTGCACGCACCGTCCATCATGTCGATGCGTTCCTTGACCCGAGACTCATGGCCCTGCAGACGCGATCGATTGAAACCGCGGTGGAGCTGTTCGTCGTCAGCCGCCACTGGCAGCAATACCTCAACGAAAGGTTCGGGCGGGCTTCGGTCGTCGTCGGCAACGGCGTGGACTGCGGGCGCTATTCGCCCGAGCCCGATGGCCGCGAGGACGCATTGCGACGACGGCTTGGCCTCGCCACCGGTCCGGTCTTCCTCGCCGTCGGCGGCATCGAGGAGCGCAAGAATGCGATCCGCATCCTCGAGGCCTTCTGCGCAATCCGGCAACGCCACCCGTCCGCGCGGCTGGTGATCGTCGGCGGCGCCTCCGTCCTCGATCATCACGACTATCAAGCGCGCTTCGCCGCGACGCTGGCGCAAAGCGCGCTGCCGTCCGGCGCGGTGACGATCATGGGTCC
>JASHOB010000240.1 GCA_030041335.1 Alphaproteobacteria bacterium
GATAAATCTTTCACCCTCAGGTCGTATGCGGTATTAGCCCGGCTTTCGCCGGGTTATCCCCCACTCCAGGGCAGGTTCCCACGTATTACTCACCCGTGCGCCACTCGTGTATTGCTACACGCGTTCGACTTGCATGTGTTAGGCATGCCGCCAGCGTTCGTTCTGAGCCAGGATCAAACTCTTAAGTTCGCTTCGCCTCTCTGGCGAGAGGCAAACCCTGGCATCGTACGTCTGCATTGACGTCGGAATTGACTTCCTTGTCGATGCGCTTACGTACGGCGCCGATAGCGCCGCCGTCCGCGCATCCCTTCCACAAACTTACAATGTCAAAGAGCGCCCCGGCCTCGTACGCTGCTAACGGCCGATTTCAGGGAGCCGGGCTTATAGGCCCCGCCTCTGCCGAAGTCAACGGCAATTGGCGATACTCGACCCCCTCGAGCGAGGAAACGAACGCCGCTTCCACCGCGATGGTGGCGGCAAGCATTCACACCCTCTCCAGGAGGCCGCCCAAAGAACGGCCGGCCGAAGATATAGGCCGCTCGCGGCCCCATGTCTAGCCTCATTTGCGGAAAAACGGTGACAGAGACCAATCGTGGTACAATTACCCATGACGCCGTCGCCACTTCTTCACTCGCTGCCGCTTGCCCGCTGGGCGGGTCCCGTTCCTGCGTCAACATGCGACCGCGCGATCGCCGCGCTCGAAGCCGGCAAAATCCTGTTTCTGCCGCAGCTCGCCTTCGCCATCGCGCCCGATGAGTCGGATCTTCTCGATCCCGCGGTTTCCGCGGCGGGGCGCAAGAATATCAGCTTTGACACGGCAACCGGTGAGATCGGAAACGTCGCCGGCAACCCGAGCGACGCCGCCCGCCTCAAAGCGCTGCTTGTTCGTTTCGCCGAACAAAGCACGGGCTTGGCGCATGGCCTGCTGCCGCGCTACCGGGCCGCGCTCGAAATCGGCCGCACCAGCTTCCGCCCGGTCGAGATCGCCGGACGCGAATATTCGCCACGACACGACGATCGCCGCCTGCATGTCGATGCCTTTCCGAGCCGCCCGTTGCGTGGCAAGCGCATCTTGCGTCTCTTCGCCAATGTCGCGCCCGACGGCGCCGAGCGCGCCTGGCAGGTGGGCGAGCCCTTCGCCCATTTCGCCGGCAAGCTCGCGCCGAAGATTGCTCCGGCGTTTCCGGGCAGTGCCTGGTTGTTGGCGCAGAGCTGCATCACCAAGGGACGCCGCAGCGCCTACGATCATGTCATGCTGCAGTTGCACAACCGCGCCAAACTCGATGACCGGTATCAGCGTGGCGCACCCCGGTCTGATCTGCGCTTCCCCCCCGGTACCGTCTGGTTGTGCTTTACCGACCAGGTATTGCACGCGGCGCTGTCCGGTCACGCCGCGCTGGAGCAGACTTTCTACCTGCCGGTCGAGGCGCTCGCCGAGCCGGCAACATCGCCGCTGCGCGTGCTCGAAAAGCTCCTCGACCGGCCGCTCGTCTGAATCTAGGTCCGCACGATATCCGGTCCGCCGACCATGATGCGGTTATAGGTCGGGCTGATCACCAGCTCGTTGATCGCGACGTGCGGCGGCATCTCGGCGACGAAGCGGATGGCACGGCCAAGATCTTCGGGCTTTAGCATGCGCGCGACATCTTCGGGCGGCGGCGGGACCGGCCGCCTGGCCACCAGCGGTGTCGCGACTTCGCCCGGGCACAGGGCGCAGGCGCGGATGCCGTTCGGCCCTTCATCGTCGTTCAACGCCAGCGTGAGTTCGACCACCGCGAACTTTGCGGCGTTGTAGGCGGGGCCGGTAAGATAAGCGTGATAGCGTCCGCTCCACGAGGCGACATTGATAATGCAGCCGTCGCGCTGTTCGCGCATTTTCGGCAGCACCGCCTCGATGGTGTAGAACGTGCCGTTGAGATTGGTCGCGACGATGCGGTCGAAGCTCTCGGCGGTGAGATTCCTCCAGCGCCGGTTCGGCAGATTGACGCCGGCGCTGTTGATCAGGAAATGAATGTTGCCGTGTCGGGCGAGCAACGTTGCGACGCCTTTGGCGACCGCGGCGCGATCGGTAACGTCGAGCGCCAGCGCCGACGCTTTGTGGCCGGCGCCGACGATCTTAGCGACCACGGCGCCGAGCTTGGTGTCGTCGCGTCCGCTGACAATGACGGTGGCCCCCGCTTCGGCGAGCGCGAGCGCGCCCGCCTCGCCGATACCGCTGCCGCCGCCCGTGACCCAGGCAATTTTTCCTTGGAGCATGCGTTCGCCTCAGCCCACGGGCCGCCGTTCCGGCAATGCACCCCCGCCGGCGGTGGCACCGGCATCGACCGGCAGGATCACGCCGGTCACCCAGCGGGCCTCGTCGCTCACGAGATAAACCACGGCGTTGCCGATGTCCCAGCCCGTGCCTTCCGTCTGCAACAGCGAGCGCCGGCGGCGCGCGTCGCGGACCTCGGGGGTCATGCCGCCCGCATAAACCATCGGTGTATAAACCATCCCAGGCGCAACGCAATTGACGCGGATGCCGTCGTGGCCGTGATGCGCCGCCATCGCGCGCGTCATCTGCACCACGGCACCTTTCGATGTCGTGTAGAGCAGATTGGGATTGCCGCCCCGCAGCCCTGCTACCGAGGCGAGATTGACGATGGCGCCGCCGCCGCTCTTGCGCATTTCCGGAATGGCATATCGCGCCATCAGCATCATCGAGGTGACGTTGATGCGGAGTGCGCGGTCCCATTCGGCGAGGTCGACCTCGACGGCATTGCCCGTTGGCCCATTGATGCCGACATTGTTGACAAGAATGTCGAGCTTGCCCCAGCGCCCGACCGTCGCCGCGACGATGCGAGCGCAAGCGGCAGAATCGGCGACGTCGGCTTCGATGATGACGCATTCGCCCGATTCGTTGCCGATCATTGCCGCGGTTGCTTCGGCCCAGTCGCGGCGAACGTCGACCAGCGCGACCTTGGCACCTGCTCGCGCCATCAGGACGGCGGCGGCGCGGCCGTTACCGATCCCGTCACCGCGCGAGCCCGCCCCGGTGACGATGGCGACTTTGCCGGCAAGGCGCTTTTTCTCTTGGGTCGGCATGTCCTCCTCCCTGTCTCAACTGACGTGCGATCTTACCCCAAGAAGGCCAGGGAGGAAGGTTTCCTCGCCGCGCGCTCGTTCCCACGGCGCAGCGCCAGGCGACGCCCTGTCACGACACGGACGAATGGTTTTATGCGGCTGCTTGCGCGACCTCGCCGGCGATGACAAGGCCGCCGTCGCGGAGTCTGACGGGCACGGTCTCGCCGTCGCGGACGCGCCCTGCCAGTACCGCTTCGGCCAGCGGGTTTTGCACCGTGCGCTGGATCACCCGCTTCAGCGGCCGGGCACCGTAGACGGGATCGTAGCCCGTTTCCGCCAGCCAGTTGCGCGCCTTGTCGTCGATGTCGAGCACGATTTTGCGGTCATCCAGCAGCCTTTGCAGCCGCGCCAGCTGGATGTCGACGATGCCGCGCATATCCGCCCGCGACAGTCGGCGGAACAGCAGGATTTCGTCGAGCCGGTTCAGGAACTCCGGTCGGAACGACGCGCGCACCAATTCCATAACCTGATCACGCGCGCGCACCATATTGCCGCCCTCCGGCAGCGCCGCCAGAATTTCGCTGCCGATATTCGAGGTCAGCACGATGAGCGTGTTCTTGAAGTCGACGCGGCGGCCCTGCCCGTCGGTCAAATGTCCATCGTCCAGAACCTGGAGCAGGACATTGAACACATCGGGATGCGCCTTTTCGATTTCGTCGAACAGGATGACCTGGTACGGCCGGCGCCGCACGGCCTCGGTCAAGGCGCCGCCTTCCTCGTAGCCGACATAGCCCGGCGGCGCCCCGATCAGCCGCGCCACCGAATGTTTTTCCATATATTCCGACATGTCGATGCGAATCATGGCGCCGTCATCGTCGAACAGGAATTCGGCGAGCGCCTTTGCCAACTCGGTCTTGCCGACGCCGGTCGGGCCCAGGAACAGGAACGAACCGATCGGCCGGTTCGGGTCCTGCAAGCCGGCGCGCGCGCGGCGAATGGCGTTGGAGACGGCGACCACCGCCTCGTCCTGGCCGACGACGCGCCGTTTCAGGTTGGTTTCCATCTGCAGCAATTTGGCGCGCTCGCCTTCCAGCATCTTATCGACCGGCACGCCGGTCCAGCGCGAGACCACGGCCGCGATATGGTCCGCCGTCACCGCTTCGTCGATCATGCGTTGGCCCTCGGCGGTTTCGGCTTCTTTCAGCTTCTTCTCAAGCTCCGGGATCACGCCGTAGGTCAATTCGCCGGCGCGCGCCCAATCGCCCTTGCGCTGCGCCTGTTCCAGCTCGATCTTGGATTGATCGAGCGATTCCTTCAGCTTTTGCGCACCCGCCATCTTCTCTTTTTCCGACTTCCACACCGCGGTGAGGTCGGCGGATTTTTTCTCGGCCTCGCTGAGCTCGCCCTCAAGCTTAGCCAACCGATCGCGCGACGCCTGATCGTTTTCTTTTTTCAGAGCCTCGCGTTCGATCTTGAGCTGAATGATGCGGCGGTCCAGTTCGTCGATTTCCTCGGGCTTCGATTCTGCTTCCATGCGCAACCGCGCCGCCGCCTCGTCCATCAGATCGATCGCCTTGTCAGGCAGGAAGCGATCGGTGATATAGCGATTCGACAGCGTCGCCGCGGCGACAATGGCGCCGTCGGTGATGCGCACGCCATGATGCACTTCGTATTTTTCCTTGATGCCGCGCAGGATCGATATCGTATCCTCGACCGAGGGTTCGCTGACAAATACCGGCTGGAAGCGCCGGGCCAGAGCCGCGTCTTTTTCGATGTGCTTCCGATATTCGTCGAGCGTGGTGGCGCCGACGCAATGAAGCTCGCCGCGCGCCAGCGCCGGCTTCAACATATTGGACGCATCCATCGCGCCCTCGGCCTTTCCGGCACCAACGAGCGTGTGCAGCTCGTCGATAAAGACGATGATCTCGCCTTGGGCGGCGGTGATTTCCTGCAGCACCGACTTTAGCCGTTCCTCGAATTCACCGCGGAACTTGGCGCCCGCGACCATCGCGCCCAGATCCAGGGCCAGGAGCTTCTTTTCCTTGAGCGAATCCGGCACATCGCCCTTGGCGATGCGCAGCGCGAGGCCCTCGACAATGGCGGTCTTGCCAACCCCGGGCTCGCCAATCAACACCGGATTGTTCTTGGTGCGGCGTGACAGCACCTGCACGGTGCGCCGGATTTCTTCGTCGCGCCCGATCACGGGATCAAGCTTGCCCTCGCGCGCCGCCTCGGTGAGGTCCCGCGCATATTTTTTGAGGGCATCATAGCGTTCTTCCGCCGAGGCGGTGTCCGCCGAGCGGCCCTTGCGGATGTCCTCGATGGCGCGATTGAGATTTTGGGCGTTGACGCCGGCAGCGGCCAGCGCCTGTGCCGCGGCACTCCCTTTCGCCAACGTCAAGGCAAGCAACAGCCGCTCGGCCGTGACAAACGAATCACCGGCCTTTTCGGCGATCTTCTCCGCTTCGCCGAAGAGCCGATTCATCTCGGCCGAGAGATAGACCTGGCCGCCGCCCCCCTCGACGCGAGGCAGCTTGTCGAGAGCCGCGTCGGTCGCGAGTCGCACTTGATTGGGATCGCCGCCCGCGGCCCGAATGAGGTTGGCCGCAAGACCTTCCTTGTCGTCGACCAGAACCTTCAGAAGATGTTCGGGCGTGAGCTGTTGGTGCCCCCGGCGTTGCGCCAACGTTTGCGCTGCCTGGACAAAGCCCTTGGAGCGCTCGGTATATTTTTCAAAATCCATTTTCCACCCTTTCGACCGACAGGCCGACCCCTAGAGCGGCGATCGACTTGCCTTCGCCCATGGATATGGGCTTGGGCACTGGCCCAAGCAAGGGCGGTTTCCCGTCAAAACCGGGAGCCCCTCCTCGGTCGGGCGATGTCGTTGGCGATGCCGCGCCGGTGCGCGCACCGTTTGCCGTTCTGCCGACGCCCTCGTCCCGCCGCGCCCCCGAGACCGGGCTCAACCCTGCGGATTTTCGGGCTCGTCCGGAGAGGGCAGGGGCATGGTCGAAACCGTTTCGGCTTCGCCCTGGGGCGTCTGATTGCCGTCGCCGTCCATGCCGGTCATTTCCGTATCGGCCGGCGTCATCGGCCGCGGCACCGCCATCGGATTGCCCTGCCCATCGGCATTCATCAGGCGGAAATAATGCTCGGCATGCTGGTAGTAATTTTCGGCGGCGATCCGGTCGCCGGCGGCGGCGGCTTCCCGCGCAAGCGCAACATAACGCTCGAACACCTGATAGGCGTTGCCGCGGATTTTGACGTTGGGGCCGCTCGAATCGAAAGTCTGCATCCGATGCGGCATGCGCGGACGGTTGCCGTTGTTCTGGTGCTGCCCGCCGCCATTGTTCCGATTGCGCGACCTTTTGTTTTGGCCAGGTCTCATGCCACCTTTGAAATCGCGATACGACATCATCGATATGTTGGCTCTTTCGATTGATCCCCGCTTCGTTTTCCGCCTCGGGCGGTGCAACGATCTCGGTTGGGGACATTGACCGGCGCCCTTTGGGCGCGGAGCCTTCGGCTCCTTCTCATCACGCGCACCCTAGTCAGAATTGTCTGACATTCCAACTATTTTTTGGTTGATCAGCGTCTTATTTCACCATTTACCGATTTCACGATTTTTAACCTGTTCACAATTCCACCCGCGCCTTGCCGGTCTGACGACGAGACAACGCTCAATTCCGGCGAGATCACACGCCATTGCGACCGTTTCGAGGCCGGAACGAGCCATAAGCTCGATCACTGCGGCCCCCTGCCCCGTGCCGATCTCGCATACCGCAAAGCCCGTCGACCGCAACAGCCGCGCGAGCTCAGGTGCCAGTTCACGATAGGCGCCCAGCCCATCCGGCCCGCCATCAAGCGCGCCCTGCGGATCATACCGCCTCACTTCCGGCGCAAGCTCGGCCAATTGCTCGGTTGGAATATAGGGCGGATTGACCAGAATTACATCCACCCGTGCCGATAAACCGTCGCCCCAATGGCCGACGGCAAAGCGGGCTTGGGCCGCGAGGCCGAGCGCGGCGGCGTTTCGGCGCGCGGTTTCGACGGCACCCGGCGCGCGATCGACGCCCAGTCCCCGCGCGTTGGGCAATTCCGTCAACAGCGCCAGCAGCAAGGCGCCGGTGCCGGTGCCGAGATCGATGACGTCGATCGCGGCGTCACGATCGGCGATTTGCGCCAGCGCCGCCGTGATCAGGGTCTCGCTGTCGGGCCTCGGATCGAGTGTGTCGGCCGACAACCAGAACTCCCGGCTCCAGAATTCGCGCCTTCCGGCGATGCGCGAATAAGGCTCGTGGCGAGCGCGCCGTTCGACCAGAGCTGCAAATCTTGCGGCGTTTGCGGGGGCAATCGTGTCTTTGGATGAAAGAACGAGCTGTTCGCGCGGGCGACACAGCGCGAGCGCCAACAGCAGGCGCGCTTCCCGCCTTGGCTCGTCGATGCCACTCGCGGCGAGACGCGCCGCGGCCGCGCTTAAAGCTTCGCCTTCCGTCATTCCTCGGCCGCGAGCCGTTCGGCCTGATCCTCCGCAATCAGCGGATCGATGATCTCGTCGAGTGCCTCGCCCATCATCACTTTGTCGATCTTATAGAGCGTCAGGTTGATGCGGTGATCGCTGACCCGACCCTGTGGAAAATTGTAAGTGCGGATGCGTTCCGACCGATCACCCGAACCGACCTGGCTTTTGCGCGACGCGGCACGTTGCGCCATCTTTTGCTGACGTTCGCGCTCATAAAGTCTCGCGCGCAATACCTTCATGGCCTTCGCCTTGTTCTTGTGCTGCGATTTCTCGTCTTGCTGCGACACGACGATGCCGCTCGGAATGTGGGTGATGCGCACGGCACTGTCGGTGGTGTTGACCGATTGCCCGCCGGGACCGCTGGAGCGGAATACGTCGATGCGCAGGTCCTTGTCGTCGATCTTGATGTCGACCTCTTCGGCTTCAGGGAGCACGGCGACGGTCGCCGCCGAGGTATGAACGCGGCCCGAGCCTTCAGTCTCGGGTACGCGCTGGACGCGATGAACGCCCGATTCGAATTTCAGACGCTCAAACACGCCGCGCCCCGTGATCGCGGCGATCGCCTCCTTGAAGCCGCCGATGCCGGTTTCCGACAGGTCCATGAGCTCGAACTTCCACCCTTTGAGCGCGGCATAGCGCTGATACATCCGGAATAGCTCCGCGGCGAACAGCGCCGCCTCCTCGCCGCCGGTTCCGGCACGCACTTCGAGGATGGCGTTACGTTCATCGGCCTCGTCTTTCGGCAGCAGCAGCAATTTGATGCGCTGTTCCAGCTCGGGGATCTTGTCGTCGAGCTGGGCGATCTCGCCCTGGGCGAGATCGCGCATTTCGGCATCGTCGGCGGCGAGCAAGCCCTGCAATTCGGCGCGCTCGGTTTCCGCTTTGCGCAGCGCCGCTATGCCTTCGACCATGGGCGTCAGGTCGGAGTACTCCTTCGACAGTCTGGCGATGTCGCCGCCGGAAAGGCCGGGATCGGCAAGTTGGGCGCTCAGTTCGGTGTGGCGTGCCGCGAGCTTATCGAGCCGCTGCGACAGCCCGGGGGTCAGGCTCACCGTTCTTCTCCTTCGTCATCAAGCCGGAACAAGCGGCGCAACAGTTTTTCCATTTCGCCTTGCGGCTCGCCGGCGGCGAGATCGCGCAGCACTTCCGACGGGTCGTGCAGCAGCCGATTCATCAAGAGCCGCGTGGCCGCCTCGGCATCGCTGCCGGCCTCGGCCAGGGCTGCGGCGCGCAGCCGCTCGACATGGCGGCGCAACGCCACGACCGCGGGCACGGCCTCCCGCTCCCGGCGGCGGCGGTTGAAGGCGGCCAGTTCTTCGCTAAGGATGCGCCGCGCTTCCCCGGCTTCCGCCTGTCGCCCGGCGCGGCCATCGAGTGCGACGCGCTCGAGATCGCCGAGATCGTACAGGAACACGCCATCGAGCTCGTTGACCGTCGGTTCGACATCGGGTGGATAGCCGGCATCGACGATGAAGATCGGGCGCAGCGGCCGACGCTTCAAGGCTGCCGCGACGCTCGCCGCGGTCAGCGCGGCGCGGCCGCTCGCCAGCGACGCGATGATGATGTCGCCGGCGCTCAGCGCATTATCGAGGTCGGCAAGGTCGCGGCGATTGGCGCCGAACTTGGTGGCCGCGAGGCGTGCACGCGGCTCCGGCCCGCACACCACCAGGCTGCCGATTCCGGCGCGGACAAAGTGTTCGGCCATCAGCTCGCCGATCTCGGTCGGGCCCAGGAGCAGCACCGCGCGGCGCGCGAGGTCGCCGTGAATTTCACGCGCAAGATCGAGGGCTGCCGCCGCGATTGAGACCGGCCGCTCGGCGATGCGCGTTTCCCGGCGGACACGGCGCGCCGCCGCGTAAGCCGCGGCGAGCGCCGCTTCGAGTGCCGGGCCAACCCGGCCGCGATCCGATGCCAAGCGATGGGCGGCCTTGATCTGGCCGAGGATTTGCGGCTCACCGACCACTTGACCGTCGAGCGCGGCCGCCACCTCGAACAAATGGCCGAGCGCCGCATCGCCCTCGAGGCGGTAGAGCGTCGGCGCCAAATCGGCTTCGCCGACGTTGAGTCGCTGGGCCAACAAGGGAAGAAATCCGTCGACATTAGGCGCGGCGGCGATGAGTTCAACGCGGTCACACGTCACCAGCAGGACCGCATCGTCGATGCCGCGCGCCGCCAACGCGTCGCCAAGCGCTTCCTGTCCGCTTTCGACGAGCGCGAAGCGCTCGCGCCATTCCGGTGGCGCCGAGCGGTGGTTGAGACCGGTAATGATGAGCGGGGCGCCGAGATCGGGCGCGGCAACGGAGCCCATTAGCGGAAGGGCGCGAGCCGGTCCTTTAACTGTGCCAGCGGCACCTCGATCTGCTCGCCGGTATCGAGGTCGCGCACTGCGGCCGAGCCACGCGCCAGTTCATCATCGCCCAGGATCACGGCGGCGCGGGCCGCGATCTTGTTGGCGCGCTTCATGCGCCGCGACAGGTTGCCGGAATAGGCTTGATCGACGGTGAACCCGGCCCGGCGCAATTCATGGGCGACGGTCATCGCCTTGCCTTCACCGGCGTCGCCCAAGGCGATCATCGCGATCGGTCGCGGCGGCACCGGCGGCGCCGCGATCAACAGCGCCAGCCGTTCGACCCCTGCGGCCCAGCCGATTCCCGGCACATCGGGACCGCCCATCAGCTTCATCAAGCCGTCGTAGCGACCACCGCCGAGCACCGTGCCCTGGGCGCCCAGTTGCTCGGTCACGAACTCGAACGCCGTGTGGCAATAGTAGTCGAGACCACGCACCAAGCGGGGATTGAGCCGATAGGTGACGCCGAGCGCGGTTAGCCCGCGGCACACCGTGGCGAAAAAATCCCGCGCGGCTTCCGTCAGGTAGCTGTCGAATGACGGCGCGGCGGCGTTGACGGCGACATCGCCCGCGTCCTTCGAGTCGAGAATGCGCAACGGGTTGCGCTCCAGTCGTCTCAGGCTGTCCTCGGAAAGCCCGTGGCGATGCGCAGAGAAGTAATCGACCAGCGCGGCGCGATAAGCCTGACGGCTGTCGGCATCGCCAAGGGTATTGAGTTGCAGCTCGCAATGCCCGAGCACACCCAGCTCCGCCAAGGTATCGGCGCCGAGTGCGATCATCTCGACGTCGGCCTCGGGTGTGCCGGCCCCGATCAGTTCGACGTCGATCTGGTGAAATTGGCGGAAGCGGCCTTTCTGCGGCCGCTCGTAACGGAACATCGGACCGCAGGCGAAGAATTTGATCGGCAGGTTCTGCGTTAGACCGTTGGAGATGACGGCGCGCACGATGCCCGCGGTGTATTCAGGCCGCAATGTGATTTCCTCGCCGCCGCGATCGGCGAAGGTATACATTTCCTTGGCGACAATGTCGGTGGCTTCGCCGATCGGACGCGCGAACACCTCGGTGAATTCGAAAATTGGCGTTGCCATTTCCTCATAGCCGTACCGCGCCGCGACGATGCGCGCGGTATCGATGACGGCGCGGTGACGCCGCATCGCTTCGGGCAATATGTCCTGGGTGCCGCGCGCCGGCTGTAAGGCGGGCATGTCGGGTTCCTGCTAGCAGACGGGCGACGGCCCACGGCGCCCGGTCTCCAGCGCCCGACCGCCGCGGGAGCGTTCCTTGGCGGCGGGTACCGGCGCGACGCTAAGCATCGTTACTCGGCGGCAGGAGCGACCTCCGTTGCCGCTTTCGCGGCTTCGATCTCGGCGGCCTTCTTCTCCACCATTGCGACCAGGTGATCGACGATACTCTCATCCTTGAGGCGATGATGGGGCACGCCCGCGACATAGACCTGGTGCGTGCCATTGCCGCCGCCGGTGAAGCCGATATCGGTCTCGCGCGCCTCGCCGGGCCCGTTGACGACGCAGCCGATGACCGAGAGGGTCATTGGCGTGGTGATGTGGGCGAGCCGGTCTTCGAGCAAGGCTACCGTCTTGATCACTTCGAATTGCTGGCGCGCGCACGAGGGGCACGACACCACGGTGACGCCGCGCCGGCGCAACCCAAGCGCTTTGAGAATTTCAAAGCCGACCTTGACCTCTTCGACTGGATCGGCGGAGAGCGAGACTCGAATCGTGTCGCCGATGCCGGCCCACAGCAGCGAGCCCATGCCGATCGCCGACTTGGTCGTGCCGGAGATCATGCCCCCGGCTTCGGTAATGCCGAGATGCAGCGGATAATCGCAGGCTTCCGCCAGCTGTTGATAGGCGGCGACGGCGAGAAACACATCCGATGCCTTGCAGGAAATCTTGAATTCGAAAAAATCGTTATCCTCGAGGATCTTTGCGTGGGTCAGCGCACTTTCGACCATCGCTTCCGGGCACGGCTCGCCATAGCGCTCGAGGAGGTCGCGTTCGAGCGATCCGGCATTGACGCCGATGCGCATCGAGCAATTGTGGTCCTTGGCCGCCTTCACCACTTCGCGCACGCGCTCGGCCGATCCGATATTGCCTGGATTAATGCGCAGACACGCGGCGCCGCTTTCGGCTGCTTCGATCGCGCGCTTATAGTGAAAGTGGATGTCGGCGACGATCGGGACGTGGACGCGCGGAACGATCTCCCTGAGCGCCAACGCCGAGGCTTGATCGGGACACGACACGCGCACAATATCGGCGCCGGCGCGCTCCGCCGCCAGGATTTGCGCGACCGTCGCCGCAACATCATGGGTGGGCGTGTTGGTCATGGTCTGCACCGCGATCGGCGCATCACCGCCGATCGGCACGGAACCGACATGAATCTGCCGGCTTCTGCGCCGGGAAATGTCGCGATAGGGACGTACACTCATCGCTTCAGCCCTCGCTTCTTGTCGGCGTTATATAGCGCGCTTTGCGCCGTGGCGACAGGCGCTGGGCTAATTTAGCTTCGGCGCAACGGTCGCGGCTTTTGGCGCCGCGGCACTGGCGGGCACCGGCGCGCGCGCGAGGTTCGCGGCCGCCGGTGGCGGGGCGACGGGCATATGTTGCAGTGCCGGAGCGGGCGCTCCGGCCCAGGCCGCGAGTTCTTTCGGATCGAGATTGATGTTCCGGACCAGCGAATTGCCTTTTGGCAACGTTACTATTTTGCCATCGAGGACAATCGTCATCGCGTCGCTGTCGCCGACGCGCGCGACCAGCCCAGGATGGTCGGGCACCCGAAATACGTCGCCCGCATGCATCAGCTTGCCGATATCGGCATCGGGACCGCCGCCCTTGACCTGGATCCAGCAATCGCCGGTGAAACGGAACTCGATCCTGACACGCCCCGTGACCTCGCCATAGATGTGCCCCGAAGGAGCGCCATGGCTCGCATCCGGCGACGGGCCACCTTGAGCCCCGGGATCGAGCGCCGCGACCTGCTGCGGCGAGGGCGCCGCCTGCTGCGGCAACGCTGGCGCCGAACGGGCGCCGGGAGTGGCGAGGACCGCCGTCCGATCGGCCGGCGGTTGCGGCGCTGTAGCGCCTGGTCTTGCTCGGTCGTCAACCGCCGCTTTGGCCTCGCTCGGCGTCGCATTGTCGGTGCGCAGCGCGGGCGGCACGGCCGCGACCATCTCCGGATGCCGGCGTTCGCCGCTGCCGACATAATACCAAAACCCGTAACCGCAAACCGCCAGCACCAGCGCCGTCATGAGAATGCGGCCTCCCGGAATGCTGCGCTCGGCGATCGGCAGGGGCAGCGATAAGTCGGGGCGGCCATCGAACCCTTGCGCCTCGCGCTTATAGCGGCGTGCGGCCTCGTCACCATCGAGGCCGAGATATTCGGCGTAGGCGCGCACGAAGCCGACGGCATAAGCAGGCCCGGGCAGCTTCTCGTACGCACCCTTTTCGATCGCCTCAAGATAGGAAACTTTGAGACGCAGCGTCGCCGCAGCGTCGGCGATCGCGATGCGCCGACCTTCGCGCGTGCGGCGCAACAGCATGCCAATACGTTGTCCCCGCGGACCGTTGTCCGCGGTATCGGACGGGATCCCCGATGGGGTCGGCAAGTCTAGCGTCATGGGTTCAACTGCGTTACCGCGGGCCTCCCCAACCCACCCACGTAGCCGTGACAATTATCGGGCAAAAGTCTCCCGGCGGCAACTGGCGGATCGTGTGTTTCTATTTTATTTTGTTTAAATACCGTGACTTGCACCTGAACGATGCGCAGACGTATGAGTTTAGCCGCGAAAGCGGCCGGGTCGTGCCGTTTTTGCCCCAGCTCGGCAATCAAAGCGCGCCATAACATGCCGCTCGGACCCGATCGAAGACCCCGGTCCCGGCCTTGCCGCCCGAAGCCGCGCGGCGCCAATTCGCGGGCATTTTGCGCCTTGGGGCCCGTCAGCCATTGGCCAAGGTCTGTGCCGTTGGCGTTAGTGCGCGGCGCTGCCAGTCGCCGCCGGTGCGCGACAGGGATCGCTCGCCCGCGTTTCGCGATCCTGCCCCAGCCCTAACCCATCGTCGCTGCGATCTCCTCTATCTCGCGCAGCAAGATCTGGATTTCGGCGCTGAGACTGGCCAGGACATGACGGAGTTCACCCTGGCCATTGGTTGCGGCGTGAGCCTTCTCGAGATGCTCGCGGATTTTCCTCGTCCGCGTCTCGATCTCGCGGCGGTGCGGATGTTTCTGAGACATTTGCTAACCCTCGCTGACTGGCGGGGCGCCCATCAAGACGCCGTTTGGGCGGGCAGAGCGCCAAAGCCGGAGGCCCGTCTCGGAGGGAACTGCGAGATCGGTCGCGCAATTCGCCCTCCGATCCGGGACCGACAGGCGCGGGAGAGTGCATCACCCTGCTTTCGCCGCAGCGGGGAACCGCTTGGGATCGCCGATGAGGCGGCCACCGACACGCCCTATGAGCTCGGTCGGTCCTCTTCGGCAGCCTCGCCGCCCTC
>JASHOB010000241.1 GCA_030041335.1 Alphaproteobacteria bacterium
ATGTGGAAGCGAAACCTGAAATAGCGCCTGCGGCGTCTAGGCTTCCCGGCTCGCGATTTCGGCGTAGCGGTCAAGGGTCCCGGTCCAGGCTTCAGGCGAATCGAGCCGCTCGCGCGCCTCGGCCGCCCGGGCGCCGTAATTCTCGAGCCGGCGATGCTCGAGTTCCACGCGGGTCGCCTCGGCCCCGAGCGCCACGAAACGGACTTCGACTTCGGTGATGAGATCCGGATGGTAGCGCCAATCGGCATCAAGCTGCCATGCCAGCACGATCCGGTCGGGTGGCTCCCAGGCGAGCACGCGTCCCCAATCATATTCACTGCCGTCGACACCGCGTTCATACCACCGTCCGCCCGACCGCGGCTCGATCACGACATCTTCCTGCGGCGCTCCGAGGAGGGTATGGGCATGCGGCCACCACCGCCCCATGCGCGCGGTAAAAAAGGTGAAGGCCCGGTCCGCGGACGCGGTCACCTGCACGGTCTTGCGTATCGGTGCCGGCGTGATGGTAGCGATCACGGCCGCTGCTCCTTGCGCATAGCCGCTTCGAGCTCGGTCTTGAACGAAGCCAGCGAATCCTCCCAGAAGCGATCGAGCCAGGCGCGAATCACGCCCAGGCCGGCAGGGTCGATGCGATAAAGGCGGCGCGTGCCGTCGGCCTGATCCTTCACCAAGCCCGCCTCCTTTAATACGGCGAGATGCTGGGACACGGCTGGCCGGCTGACCGGCAAACCCTTCGCCAGCTCGCCGACGGCGCGGGGACCACGCGCCAGGCGCTCGAACACGGCACGTCGGGTCGGATCCGCCAACGCGGCGAAGGCATGAGCGGCGTTAGCCATGACTTACACATGGCGCGGTTCGGCCATCGTGTCAAGCGAACCGGCCATCCGCTTGTCCAAGGGCTCGCCCGTCGCCAATCCGTTCGCCGCGAATGCGGTCATCCCGCCTCGTCTTGCCGGCGTGCCCCGAAACAGCGGCGCGTGGCGCGCGCGAGCCTCGCCTTGATCAACGGAAGGAGGCTCAGGGCTTCCCCCCTTCCTTGGCGTTGGGCCGGTCTTTGGGCAGGCTCGCCATCTCGGCGGCGGCCGGGCTTCGGCGCGGATCAGCCGCGGGTGCCGCGGCCGGTCGGATTTTCGCCGGCGACACCGGCGGGCCGGTGATGACATCGAAGTCGTTTGACATAGTGCTTCTCCTGTCGAGAGAAGCCGTTCGCCGGGACGGATTTCGTGGCTCAAATAGACGAAAGCCGCCTCGGATCGGGCGGCTTCAGGTCGCGTTCGCTGCGCGCGCTTAGGCCGCCTGTCGGAACCGGCGGTACCAAAAGCGCGAAACGGTGACGGAACGCATCGTCATGGCGGCCACCATAGCGATGGACCGCCATCATTGCAACACGCCGAACCCTCGGGGGATGCCGTTGGAGGCATGCGACTTTGACGCCGGCAAGCGTGTCGAACCTATTCGTCGCAAGACGTCGCCGGCCCTCGCAAACCCGCGTCGGGTTCGGGATCGGCACCGACGCCATCGCCGGCCGGTCAGCGCGCCCACAGTTGCCTTGAGGCGAGCCGCGCACCTTCGACCAGGGCTTCGAGCTTCGCCCACGCGATCGAGGGATGCTTGACGCGCGTGCCGATGCCGCAATCGCTGCCACCGGCGACGTTCTCGCGGCCCACGAGCTTGGCATAACGCACGAGGCGCTGTGCCACCAATTCCGGATGCTCGATGAAGTCGGTGGCGTGGCCGATCACCCCGGGGATCAGCACCGCGTCCTTCGGCGGCTTGATGTGCTCGAACACCTGCCATTCGTGTTCGTGTGCCGGGTTCGAAGCCTCGATCGAATAGCTTTGCGCCGGCACCGAGAAGATCAGGTCGGCGATCTCCTTCAGCGGGATATCGTCCTGGTGGGGACCGTGGAAGCTGCCCCAACAGACGTGGAGGCGGACTTGCTCGCGCGGGATACCGGCGAGCGCGTGTTTCAGGGCCTCGATGCGGAGCGCGGCATAGCGGCGATAATCGGCGACGGTCATCTCCGGGTAGATCGCCCAGCCGTCGGGGAGGTCGGGATCGTCGAGCTGCAGTGTCAGGCCGGCATCGGTGATCGCTTGGTACTCGACCCGGAGCACATTGGCGATCGCTTCGAGATAATCTTCGTCGGTCTTGTAGTAGACATTGCGCAGCGCATGCTCGAGCGTACCCGGGGTATTTGCCGGCAGGAACGCGTCGTCGACGGCGACGTCTTTGAGCGCCGCCTTGAAATTGTCGATATCACGCTGCAGCTCCGCATGGCCGACATAGGTCAAGGGCCCGGTGCAGAGCGACACGCTCTTGGGCGGGCCGGCGCTGGCGAAGCCGCCATGACCCTCGGCGAAGTAGGCGCCGAATTTCTTGGCATCGCGCATGGCAATCGAAAGCGGTACCGGCATGCCCGGCTGCCAATCGCGATCCTCGAAACCGCTAATCCGCTCGAAGCAATAATGCTGGAAGGTGATCTTGCCAAGCTCGCCGTCATTGACGCTGTCGATGCCGATCTCGGCCTGACGCCGCACCGTCTGCGCCACTTCCTCGCGCAGGCGGCGCGCGAACGTGGTCTCGTCGACCTCAATCGGCTCCTGCGGCCGCCAGGCGGTCTGATGCACCGCCTTCGACGCGACCATGCGTGCGAGGTCCGGCGCCTTCGGCAAGGTACCGGCATGGGTGGTCTTGATGCGATCGGTGGAACGAATCATTCTTCTTCTCCCTTAGCGCCGGTCGCTCGGCGGCAAAAAGCGCAACCGTCCCAGCGGAAATGCATCGTCGATATCGGTACGACGCCACTTCATCTCGACCGGATGCGAGGCTTCGTAGAACGACGCCGCGAGTTGAAAGAGGCGTCTGTCTTCGGGCGCGAGCCGGTCGAGATCGCCATGACCAACACGCTCGAAGTAATCGAACACCGCCGGCATGCGCGGCAGCATCGCCAGGTAGAAAGTGCGCACGGTCTCGAGATCGGCGCCGACGCGGTTGACCTGTCGCGCCGCTTCGTTGGGAAGCGCCCAGACCGCGACCAAGGGTTCGAGATCGGCAAAGGCCGGCGGCAATAATCGTTCGGTCATCGCGCCGGATCTGTCATCGACGGCGGCGACGGGCGGCCCCTTGTCGCTCGACGTGCCGTCGGGCAGACGGTTCCTTGGGACACGTCTTGCTATCATCAACGCTTCTCCTGCGGGGGCAGCGCCGCGCCGCCAATGCGCTCGAACCAGGCTTGCGGATCGTCTTGCAGCATACCGTCGGCAACGCGGTAATGATGCAGTATCGCCGCTTCTTGCCGCGACAGATAGGCATGCTTCATCGCGCCCGAGGACAGCGCCGCATGTTGCGCTTCCAATGTGTTCAGGTCCTCGCGCAGCACCTCGCGGCCACGACTCCGGAAAAATTCCTGACTGAGCCGCTCGCCCATGTTCTTGGGCTTATAGGCAAACGCCTCCTGGACCATCACCGTGCGGTTGGCGGCGAGCGGCCAGAAGGTCAATACCATGTGCCAATATTGGCCCGTCAGCATGACGTTGTTCGGGAACAGCTCGACCACGTCGAACAGCCACTTGTCGGCGCGCGATGGATTGACGCCGGCGACCAGATCGTCGTGTCGGAAGGTGGCGGCCGGCAGCATCTTGTGGCCGTGTTTCCAAGCGAGCGCCTCGGCCGGGGTTTCGTGATGATCGGGATTGGCGGGGGCCGAGTAGCGCGTGTGATGCTTCATCAACTGCATGTAGGGCCGATGGCGCTGCGGATTGGTCTTGCCGCCCTGATAATCCGGCACCGTGTTGCGGTGGATGTAGAGCGTGTGGTAGCCCTCGGTGAAGGAATTGACGCCGAGGTTCCAGTTGCTTTCGATCTCGACCGAATAGCTGGCGATTTTTTCGTGCTGCTGGAAATAGCCGGGATATTGGTCCCACATATCCTCGAGCCACGCGGCCAAGGTTTGCTCCGGAGCGAAATTGACAAAGATGAAATCGTTCCAGACCTCGCAGGCAACCGCGATGAGGCCGAGCTTCGATTTGTCGAGCGATGGAAACTGATGCTCGTCGGTGACGACGATGCAGGCCCCTTCGGGCGAAAATCCCCAGCCGTGGAAACCGCAGCGGATCGCCGTTTCGCAGCCGGAGCCCTCGCGTATCAGCTTGTTGCCGCGATGCCGGCAGATATTGTGGAAGGCGCGCACCCTGCCATCCGTGCCCCGCACGATGATCAGCGACGCGTTGAGCGTCGGCAGCTCCTTGACGAAATAACTGCCGGGCTGCGTCAGTGCCGTCGCCTTGCCGATATAGAGCCACGAACGCCGAAAGATCTTCTCGCGCTCCGCCGCAAACCGTTCGGCGGTGATCTTTTCCTGTAGCGGCACCCAGGCTTCGAGGGTCTCGGCATCGCCGCGAAACTGCGTCTCGACATCGTCCATGGCGTTCTCCACCTCCCGGCCGCGATGGAATGCTATTATAGTTTTTCCCCGGGAGCGAAACATGCGGGCGGGAGGCGAGTCAATCCAATGTCGGCCGGCGCCGACGATGAGAGCCATGCGCCTATCTCATAAATGTCGAATGGGCGACGACGGTATCGGCAGCTCGCTTTCGCGCGGCGGCGCGGCGCGATTCGGCCTCCTGTTGTTCGTTCAAGAGAGCGCCGGTGGCGACTCGAGCACCGCTGATTTATGACGCATGGCGCGGCCACTTGTTTTGCGCCGGCGATGGCACGAGCTCACTCGCGCGTGCGTCTGAGCCGCCGTTCGAGTTCATCGAGCAGTCCGGTCTGGCCCTTGTTGATGCGCTCACGCGCTTCCGCGAGCCGAAACCAGGCCGCGCGATCGACCTCCGGGAATGATTGCTTGCGCCCGGAGCGCGGCGGCCACTCCATTTCGAATCGGTTGCTGACAATCGCGTCGGCGGCGATGTCAGCGGCGATCGCCCACGCCTCGACGATCTTGCCGCCGGCCTGACGAACCGGGGTCAAAGCGACGGCCTCGCCGGTAACATCCTGTCCCGTCTCTTCGCGGAACTCGCGGCGTGCCGCCGCGAGCGGATCTTCGCCGTCGCCGATCTCACCCTTGGGGATGGTCCAGACACCGCGATCCTTGTTCCGCCAAAACGGCCCGCCCGGATGAACCAGGAGAACCAAGATCTTCCCGGCGTCAATTTTGTACGCCAACATTCCGGCGCTGCGCTTCGACATTATCCTGACCGGCCAGTCGCAGCTTGAGCCCTGGCTCAATCCGCTGCCGGTCAATTTATCGGTCGCCAACCGCGGCGGAAAGAGCCGATGATCACCGAGCCGAATCGGGATAGCATGGTCAGTGCAACCGCGAGGGGAGGTCGTCATGGCGGACGCCAAGAAGAATTTCAAGCTCAGAAGCAATTTCGAGCCTGGCTCGTTCCGCGAGGCGGTCCGGCGTGCGCAATGGAAGGCACTCGGTATTTCCGATGCCGATATGGAAAAACCCAAGATCGCGGTGGTGAACAGCTCCTCGGAGCTCGCGATCTGCTTCGCCCATGTCGACGGTGTCGCCAAGGTAGTGAAGGATGCGGTGCGCGCCGCCGGCGGCCTGCCCTTCGAAATCCGCACGGCCGCGCCGAGCGACTTCATCATCGGTCGCGGCGGTCAGGGCGGCGGCGGCGGTTACATCCTGCCGAGCCGCGATCTCGTTGTGAACGACATCGAAATCGCGGTCGAAGGCGCGCAGCTCGACGGCATGGTGTGTCTCTCTTCCTGCGACAAAACTCCGCCAGCGCATATGATGGCGGCCGGCCGCTTCAACATCCCGACGATTCTCGTGGTGTGCGGTTATCAGCCCTCGGGCGAAGTGAATGGTCACCATGTCGATATCGAAGAAGTATTCTTCGGCTCGGTGCAGGCCGGGTTCGGCAAGCTCTCGCCGGAGCAATTGCGTCTCATGGCCGACAACGCCATCAAGGGCCCTGGCGTGTGCTCTGGCATGGCGACGGCGAATTCGATGCACGTGGTGTGCGAGGCCCTCGGCATGGCGCTCCCGGGCAGTGCGCCGGTGCTCGCCAACAGCGAGAAAATGTTTCAGCAGGCGCGCGCGGCTGGCGCGCGCATCGTCGACATGGTGCTCGAAGAGCTTAAGCCCCGCAGGGTCATGAGCGCCGGCGCATTCCACAATGCCGTCGCCGCCGTACTGGCCGTTTCAGGCTCAATCAACTGCATCAAGCATCTGCAAGCGATCGCCGTCGAATCGCAGCTCGATATCGATGTCTTCCAGATGTTCAATGATCTCGGCGACAACATCCCGGTGCTAAGTGCGGTGCGCCCCAACGGCGAGGAATCGATCGAGAATTTCGAGGCGGCCGGTGGCTGCCGTGCCTTGATGAAACAATTGGAACCGCTGCTCGACACCACGGCGATGACCTGCACCGGCAAGACCGTCGCCGAAAATCTGGCCCACGTCACGGTTGCCGATCCCGAAGTGATTCGGCCGCGCGACCGCGCCTTCGCCAACGCTGCAGCGATCACCATTCTGCGCGGCTCGCTCGCGCCCGAAAGCGCCATCTGCAAGCTCGGACTGCGTGGGCCGGAACGCATTGCCAAGTTCGACGGACCAGCGATCGTGTTCGACAACGGCCCGGACGCAATCAAGGCAATCGAGCGTGGCGAAGTCAAGGAAGGCCAGGTTCTGGTCGTACGCGGCATGGGGCCCAAAGGCGGACCCGGAATGGCGGGTCCGGCCTCGATGGTGGTGTTCGCGGTCGATGCCGCCGGCCTGCAAAACAAGATCGCCTTCATCAGCGACGGCCAGCTTTCGGGGCTGTGCAATAAAGGCCTGACGGTGGCCGAGGTCTCGCCCGAATCGGCTGTGGGCGGGCCCTTGGCACTCGTCAGGACCGGCGACCGGATCGCGCTCGACGTCGACAAGCGCGTGCTCGATCTGGTCGTGCCGGAGGCCGAAATGGCGGCGCGGCGCGCGGCACTCGGCACGCCCAAGCTGCCGCACGCCGGCGGCTGGCTCGGCATCTATCAGCGCAGCGTGCAGCCGATGTCGACCGGGGCGGTGCTGGTGGAGAAGTAGGGATCCATTTTAGCGGCGCCGCACGAGCGCCAGGTTGATCACGAGCGCAAGCGCAACGGAAACCGCCATGACAATGCTCATCGGGCCGGGCGTGCCATCGGCCAGCCATCCAACCACGCCGCCCGACAGTGCGCCCATGCCGAACTGCAATGCGCCCGACAGTGCCGAGGCCGCACCGGCGCGGTGCGGGAATAACGTCATTGCGCCCGAGACGGCATTGGCGCTGATCATGCTCAGCGTCGACAGAATGACAAAAGACGGGACTGCGATACCGGCAATCCCCCCCAGCCCCTGACTCCCGGTCACCGCCAACAACACGGCACCCGCCAGACCGATGAAGAGGCCGATGCGCAGCAGCGTGTCGCTCCCCCGCCGCACGACAATACGCGCGTTGATGAAACTGCCGGTCATCATGCCGACAATGTTGACGCCGAAAAGGAAGCCGTAATATTGCGGCGGCACCCCGAAATGTACGATATAGACAAAGGGAGAGCCGGCAATGAAACCAAATAAAGCGCAGTAGTAAAAGCCGAGACCAAAGACATAGCCGACATAGCGGCGGCTGCGAACCAACTCGAAATAGCCCAATATCATGGCCATGGGATGCGCCTCAATGCGCCGCGCCGGTGACAGCGTCTCCGGCAGCATCGCGCTGCAGATCAAGGCCAATGCCCCAAACACCGCCAGCACCCAGAAGATTGCGCGCCAGTCGAACCACGCGATCACCTGGCCGCCGATCAGCGGTGCCGCGATCGGAGCCATGCCCATCACCAGCATATTGAGCGACAGGATACGGGCGCCCTGGTCGCGGTCGAATAGGTCGCGCACCATGGCCTGCACCATGACCGGCACCGCACAGCCGCCGACGGCCTGAAGGAAGCGCCATAAAGTAACAGCCCCGATCGAATCCGCCGAGGCGCAGCCAACCGAGGCAACGAGATAGAGAACCAGCCCCCCGATCAGCGGGCGTTTGCGTCCGAAGCGGTCACTCAAGGGGCCGAGAAATAATTGCCCGGCGCCGAAGCCGATCAAGAACGCCGATAGGGTGAATAATGTGCGCGCTTCATCCGCGGCAAAGCTCCTTTGCAGCATCGGCAACGCCGGCAGATAAATGTCGACCGACAGGGGCGCCATGGCGCTAAGAAAGCCGAAGCTGAGGATCAGCCAAAGATCGGCGGCCGGTGCCGCTTCTTGCCGGTTATGTTCCACTGCCATTTTGGGTGGATCTTAGCGCAGCCAGATCAGGCTAAAGGAGGCGAAAAACGCAACGCTAGCGTGCGAGGACAATACCGCGCCCCTCGCCGGACACCGGCGACTGCACCCCTCGGACAGAAGCGCGCGCGACCGCACTAACTATCGCGCGGAAAACCCCTCAATATGGGTACTACTCTCCTGTGATTCGGGCGCACTCGACAGAGGCGCCCGGCTCTCCAGTTCCTGGATCATATCCGTAAGCACCTTGCGAACGCGGGGGTTCTTTTCTTTCTCGAGCAACATCCGGTACCGTTCGGCATCGTGACGCATCTGCTCAGCCTCCATGTGCAGATGGCCCCAAACACTCAGTGGGGTCGGATTGCTTCCACTCATGCGAGAAATTATCATTGTCGCCGATTGGGGACAATAGGGGGCCTTGACGCCCTCTCTCGGATCCGAGAGCCCCGCCGTGCGCCATCAAATGGGAGGAGGCAGCCAATTCGGGCGTCAAACCCGCGGTCGGGTGCACCCTGACAAATCGACCGGCGGTGGTTGCGGATTCGTTTTTGCCGGCGGGTTGGCTCTAACGGGAGCACTGGTCGGGCGCGGCCGCTTCTCGGACCCGGGGAAGATGCGCGTCGGGTTGGATCGAGCCTCTCTCTCAGCGGTCGTTCATGCCTGGCACATAAGGAAACCCGCCGGCATTTTGCTGCCGGCGGGTCCAGGTTCATCCATTTTTTAGGAGCGGACCGGATTAGAAGTGGAAAATAGCTTCCCCTTCAACGCGGTTATCCGTGCCCCAGTTGCCGAACGGTGGCCCTAGAGCCGCGCCCTGGTAGGTCACGCGGTACCAAATGTACTGGATACCAAGATCGACCTTCGGCACCGGACTCCACACCAGGTTCGCGACGACGCTCAAATGCGATTCGTTGTTAAGCAGCGATGCCGCCAACACGCCGGTCGGGAGGCCGCCAAGGTACTTGGTGCTGTTGTCGACATGCGAGTAACCGACACCGACCGTCGTGCGGAGCTGCTCTGTCCAGAAGTGCTGGTAGGCCCCGTAGCCGCCGATCGAGAACGGTAGATAAATGCCGCACCAGGTCTGCGCCGTGAGGGTGCCGCCGCCGCAAGCCGGGCCGGAACCGATTTGCATGCCCTGGTTACCGCCGTAGTCGCCCATGTAATCGCCGATACCCTGGCCGAAGAACAACCCGTATTTGAGGTTATCTTTGCCGAACGTATTGAAGTGACCGGTGAGATTGATGGCCCACCCGACCTTCGTGAACTCAGGCAAATTGCCGCCAACGAAGTCGGGATTGGTCACTGTTCCGGTGCCCGGTTGGCCATTTGTCAATGGATCGCAGTTGACGATGCACGAGGTGCTGAGGTTGTGGATCATACCCGCAAGGGCGATATGACCCCACGGCTGGTCCCAGCGAACCTTTCCGATAATGTCAGGCCACGTCTGCCTACCACCCAGCGTACCGGCCGTACCCACCTGATCGGGTGACCATTGTCCGCCCAAACCGAAAGCGGGGCTGAGGTTGAGGGGGAACAATTGGTTCGGGAAGTTACCCACGGCCTGATTCGACGTGAACACGGAGTTGTTCTGCTCCAATGAACCCGCGACGCTGAGGCCATTTGGCCCCGACCAAGTGTAACGAACGACCGGCTTGATGGCGCCCAACTGACCGGCGAGCGCCAGTGCGTCACCCATCGTGTCGGGAGAGGCGTCCGAATCGCCGATCAAACTGCCGTTCATGCCGGCCATGAATGGCCCCAAGGTACCGAACGCCACGACCACGCCGACGTTCTGAAACGAATCAAACAGCGGCCCAGGATCGTTAAGGTTGCTGCCGGCGCCGAGGATCAATGTGGTGGTCAAATCGCCGTATGCGGTTGGCGTACTGGTAATGAAGCCGAACGAGAAATCTCTGGATGAGAAATGAGCGCCACCGTCTTGCTCGTTACCTAAGACGCTTCTATTGCCGATTGACGAAATGAACAACGGCACGAGAGTATCCGAACCGATCGGCATGAAGCCGGGATAATCGATCGCGGCCTGATTCACGTCCCAGATAAGGCGGGTTCCTACCTGGCCGGTGATCAACAACGCCGTTGTCGTACCCGGAACCTGGAAAAATCCCGGAGGAGCTCCCTGGGCATTGGCGGTACTCGCGGCTCCCAGCAGCCCGCCGACCAACGAGAATGCGCCCAGCGCCGCGCCGAGGCTCAGGTTGCGGAACAGTTTCATATATGACCCCCAAGTGGGTTGCGTGTTCACGGAACGCACTCGCGTTTCCTTCCGTCAACATTTCGCCCCACTACCCTGCCAATGGCAACGAATAAGCAGAATTTTACCAACGAATTTCGCGGGCCGTTGCGAAATTGCAACAGTTTGTCGAATTTTGGGGAAATGGCCCGGTGCCACATATCCCGCCGCAATGCAACAAGATCGAGATTCCGCGGCCGAGCCTGAGGGAA
>JASHOB010000242.1 GCA_030041335.1 Alphaproteobacteria bacterium
TCTCGATCTGCACGAACTCAGAACCCATGAAAAGGTCGCAGCAGCGGCGATGGCACGGCTCGAGGCGCTGGCACTTCATCGCGAGGCCGTGCGGCGCGCCCTGCGCGTTCTGGCCCAGCCGCACAACGCACCGCTTGCGGCGCGGCTGCTCTATGAAACAGTCGACGCGATTTGGTACGCAGTCGGCGACGAGTCCACCAATTTCAGCTACTACACCAAGCGCGCCTTGCTGGCCGGCATCTATGCGATGACCACGCTTTACTGGCTCGAGGATCGGTCCGCCAATTTCACGGAGACGCGCGATTTTCTCGAGCGCCGGCTCGCCGAGGTCGGCGCCCTGCCGACGTGGCGTCAAGGCCTCTCATCGCGGCTCGATGCTTTGCCGAACCCCTTTCGCTTCGCCCGCGCCCTGCGTGAAAAATGAAGCTGTCGGCGCGACTGTGGAACGCCGCGTGAGCGGGGTTGAGTGCCTGGTCCCGGAGCGGGCTCTCCCCTGTCCCACCGGCCGGCGGCGGGCCGTGGTTAGTTAGCGAGCTCGAAACCGACCCCCGCCGAGAGGGCAGCGGTAGGGAACCCGGGCGGCGCGGCGCAATTTGCGGTGAATGCCGCAGTGCAGACGTTAAATTCGCAGCAGGCTGATAACTCGCTGGAAAATTTCACTGACGCCGGTGAGTAAATCTTTGATGGATGGGCCGGTCTAGGCGATTTTCTGCTAATCCTCGCACCGCTTCCGTCCGCCGCCATCGCATCGCGGTTACTCTCAACAGTCAGTCACTATCGGGCGCTGTCAGTATGTACCGAGCACGTCGTCCGAGGTTCCTCGATTTAATCGCCATTGTTCGAACTCGATTCTAGTATAAAGAGAGAAAATCATAGATAAATACAATAAAATATTGTATGGAGGAAGGTGTTTGCCCTTGGAGAATCGCGTTGTGGCTATTTCCCGAGTTTGTCGCGGGCGTTCAACCCAGGCACGAAATCGAACCGTTGTCCGATTCCGCACATTGGCATAAAAATCCCTTAAATGCGCCATCAAGGCGCGGCGAAGCTCGCTCGGGGGTTTCGACATTTAGGGAAGAGGAAATGCTGAACTTTCTCGATAAGACGCGGATTGTCGCGCCGCCAGGGTATACCCGCTGGCTGATTCCGCCGGCCGCGCTATGCGTGCATCTGTGCATCGGCCAGGCCTATGCGATCAGTGTTTTTAATATTCCGATGACCAAGCTGATCGGCATTGCCAAGCCCGGGCCAGACGATTGGAGCATTCCTCAGCTTGGCTGGATTTTCACGATCGGTATTTTTGTGCTCGGAATGTCGGCCGCGTTTCTCGGTCGCTGGGTCGAGGAAGGCGGTCCGCGCAAGGCGATGTTCACTGCCGCCTTATGCTTCGGCTTCGGCTTTTTCATTTCGGCGATCGGCGTTTCGATCCACAACATCTGGCTCGTTTATCTTGGCTGGGGCTTGGTTGGCGGCTTCGGCCTCGGCCTCGGTTATATCTCGCCGGTTTCGACCTTGATCAAATGGTTTCCGGACCGGCCGGGCATGGCGACCGGTATGGCGATCATGGGTTTCGGCGGTGGCGCCTTCATCGCCTCACCGCTGTCGGTGTGGCTGATGAGGCGTTTCACCACCTCAACCCATATCGGCGTCGCCGAGACCTTTGCGACGATGGGGGCGATCTATCTTTGTTTCATGATGGTCGGGGCCTGGATCGTGCGAATTCCGGCGCCGGGATGGAAACCCGAAGGCTTCGTTGCGCCGCCGGCTCATCCACTAATTACCACCAACCATGTCCATGTTTATCAGGCCATCAAAACACCCCAATTCTGGCTGATCTGGTGGGTGCTTTGCCTCAACGTCACCGCCGGCATCGGGGTCTTGGGGCAAGCCTCGCCGATGGCACAGGAAATGTTTCCGGGGCGCGTCACCCCGGTGGCAGCCGCCGGGTTCGTTGGCCTGATCAGCCTCTTTAATATGGCCGGACGATTTTTTTGGGCGTCGATCTCGGATTTCATCGGCCGCAAAAACACCTATTTCGTGTTTTTTGTTCTGGGCGCGGTGCTCTACGCGCTACTTCCGACCACTGGTTCGGTTGGCAGCCTCGTCCTGTTCGTGCTCTTCTGCCTCGTGATCTTCAGCATGTATGGCGGCGGTTTCGCCACCGTGCCGGCCTATCTCAAGGATATGTTCGGGACCCGTTATGTTGGCGCCATTCACGGCATGCTGATCACCGCGTGGTCGGCCGCCGGGGTATTCGGTCCGGTGCTGGTCAACTACATACGTCAATACCAGCTCGACCACGGCGTCGCGAAGGCGCAAGCCTACAACGTTACCATGTATGTTCTGGCGGGGTTGTTGGTGATCGGGTTCCTGTGCAACCTCGCAATCAAGGCGGTTAATTCGCGTCATCACATGACACTTGACGAAGCCGAGCAGATGATTTGAGGGGGAACGCGATGAGCAACGGCGTCAAACTCGTGTTGGAATGGGCCTTTGTCGGCATCCCGCTCGCTTGGGGCGTAATCGAGACCGCCGTCAATGCGGCGAAGCTGTTTCAGTGACGGCTCGCGGCATCGCGGCCGCGTTCCCGTGATCGCGGCCGCGATGTTGCCTTTCCAACGCTAGCGGAAAAAATCGGGGAAGCCGTCGGCCGGCGTTTTGAATCGCTTCATTTGGCGACGATGCGTTGCGCGGGGGCGGGGCGGCAGCCTGCTCCCGGACCTTATCGCCAAGCCCATGTCCCGGTCGCGGGCTGGTCCAAGAGGGGCTTTTCTTGGGAGACAAGGGGCGTTAAGCGAAACCGATGCGCGTCGACGAGTTCGATTTCGACCTTGCCCCTGAATTGATCGCAGCGAGACCAGTCCACCCGCGCGATGCTTCGCGGCTCTTGGTTGTCCGCGAACGGCTCGAGGATCGGGCGATGCTCGATTTGCCGAGCCTGCTGCGCCCGGGCGACCTTCTGGTCGCCAACGATACGCGCGTTATTCCGGCGCGCTTGATGGGTGTGCGCGGCGCTGCCAAGGTCGAATTGACGCTGCATCGTGATCTGGGCGGTGGCCGCTGGCGTGCATTCGCAAAGGGCGCCAAAAAGCTCAAGGAGGGCGACCGCGTCGACTTCGGCGATGATTTCCGCGCCCGTGTTGCCGCCAAAAATGTAGAGGGCGACGTGACGCTCGAATTCGACCGTGAAGGTCCGGGATTTAAGGCGGCATTGATGCAATACGGTCATGTGCCCTTGCCCCCCTACATCAAGCGACCGGATGATGCCGCCGACCGCGGCGATTATCAGACCATCTTCGCCGCAAGGGACGGGGCAGTTGCGGCCCCAACCGCAGGGTTGCATTTCACTGAGCGGCTCCTGTCCCTGCTCGAGGCCGCCGGTATCGGCTGCATCACCGTGACGTTGCATGTCGGCGCCGGCACTTTCCTGCCGATAAAAGTCACCGACACCGCCGCGCATCAGATGCATGAAGAAACCGGATCGATCGATGCCGCGACCGCGCAACGCATTAACCGCGCGCGCGCTGGGGGCGGACGCATCGTGGCGGTGGGCACGACGGTGCTGCGCCTGCTCGAAACCGCGGCGCGCGATGATGGCGTGATCGAGCCCTTCGCCGGCTCGACCGCGTTGTTCATCACCCCTGGTTACCGTTTCAAGGCCATCGACCTGCTGCTCACGAATTTTCACCTGCCGCGCTCGACTTTGTTCATGCTGGTGAGCGCCTTTGCCGGCCTGGCACGAATGAAGTCGGCCTATGCGCATGCCGGCGCCGCGCGTTACCGATTCTTTTCTTATGGCGACGCCTGCCTGCTCCATCGCGCGGCGCCCGAATGAGCGGTCCCCTGCCCTTTACCGTCGTCGCCGAGGACGGCGGGGCGCGGCGCGGTCGCCTCGAGACTGCGCACGGCGTGGTCGAGACACCGGCCTTTATGCCGGTCGGCACCGCGGCAACGGTGAAGGCGATGCGGCCGGAGGATGTCGCCGCCACCGGCGCCCAGATCATTCTCGGCAATACCTACCACCTGATGCTGCGACCGACGGCGGAGCGCATCGCCGAACTGGGCGGACTCCATCGTTTCATGAATTGGCCAGCCGCGATCTTGACCGATTCCGGCGGCTTTCAGGTGATGTCCTTGGCGAAGCTGCGCACCATTGACGAGCACGGCGTGACTTTCCGTTCGCATCTTGACGGCACGCTCCATTCGCTGACGCCGGAGCATGCGATCGAGATCCAATATCTGCTGGGCGCCGACATCTCCATGGTGCTCGACGAATGCACGGAGTACCCGGCTTCGCCGGAGCAGGCGCTGGTCTCGATGGAGCGTTCGATGCGCTGGGCCGAGCGCTGCCGCGCCGCCTTCAAGCCGCGGCCGGGCCACGGCCTTTTCGGCATCGTGCAGGGCAGCGTGTTTCCGGTACAGCGCATGCATTCGGCCGAATCCCTGATCGATATCGGCTTCGACGGCTATGCCATCGGCGGCCTCGCCATCGGCGAAGGTCGGGAAACCATGTTCATGGTAGTCGACGCTACCGTGCCCGCGCTCGCCGAGCACGCACCGAGATACCTGATGGGCGTCGGCAAGCCCGACGATCTGGTCGGAGCCGTGCAGCGCGGCATCGATCTGTTCGATTGCGTCATCCCGACGCGTTCGGGCCGCACGGCGCAAGCCTTCACGCGGCGCGGCACGGTCAATCTGCGCAACGCGCGCCACGGCGGCGACCCCCGCCCGCTCGATCCCGATTGCCGCTGCCCGGTCTGCTCCAGCTTCAGCCGCGCCTATCTCCACCATCTGGCGCGGGCGGGCGAGATTCTGTCGGCCATGCTGTTGACCCAACACAATCTCAGCTACTATGCGGAACTGATGGCGGCTATGCGCGACGCGATCTCGCGCCGCGCGCTCGATGATTTCGTCGACGCCTTTGCCGCGGAACAGCGGCAAGGCGACATGCCCGTACTCTAGAGCACGCAACCATGACCGATCCGAATTATCGCGATTTGAAACAGCTGGGCACTCATGTTGCGCCGCCGCGCTCGCCGGAGGCGGCGGTGGTCGAGCGCGTCGCCAATCCACAACCGGGCATGCTCTACCTGGTACGTTTCACCGCGCCGGAATTCACCTCGATCTGCCCGGTCACCGGCCAGCCGGATTTCGCCCATCTTGTCATTGACTACGTGCCGCGTGATTGGATCGTCGAGAGCAAGAGCCTGAAGCTCTATCTTGGGTCATTCCGCAATGTGGGCGCGTTCCACGAGGACTGCACCATGCGGATCGCAAAACGGCTCATCGCCGAAATCGCGCCCGACTGGCTGCGCATCGGCGGCTACTGGTATCCGCGCGGCGGCATGCCCATTGACGTGTTCTATCAGACCGGAGCGCCACCCGACGGTCTGTGGCTGCCGGATCAGGGCGTTGCACCATATCGCGGCCGCGGCTGACCCCGACCTTCGCGGTGAGACAGGAGCCTCGGAAAGCGCCACGGGCGTAACGACCCGCCGCGGCGTCACGCATCGTCTCGCTGCTACCATCCACCGCGCGGGCATGATCTTCGACAACAGACACGGAGCTGCGGCATCGCCTTGAGGCGGTTCCGCTGAACTTAGAGCGAGAGCCGCAGGCTCGCCGCCTCCATCGTGCGGGCGGCGCGTTTGCGTTGGTTGGGATCGAGGATCCGCTTGCGCAAACGAATCGATTTGGGTGTGACTTCGACCAATTCGTCATCGTCGATATAGGCGATCGCTTGCTCCAGCGTCATGACGAGCGGGGGCGTGAGGCGCACCGCCTCGTCTTTCGCGGTGGTGCGGATATTGGTGAGCTGTTTGCCCTTAAGCGGATTGACGTCAAGATCGTTACCGCGACTGTGAGCACCGATAATCATGCCTTGGTACACGGGGGTTCCGGGTGTGATGAACATCGGCCCGCGCTCTTCCAGATTCCATAGCGCGTAAGCAACCGCCTCGCCCTGCCCCG
>JASHOB010000243.1 GCA_030041335.1 Alphaproteobacteria bacterium
CGGTTCGCCATTGGGTCGTGTACCGGGGTTCCATGCCCAGTTGACCAGTGGTTCGGTTTCGAGATGATGCAGCAAATCGGGCAATTTCCTATTTCCGTTTCTTGCGGGGTCCTTGAGCTGAGCGCACAGGTCAGCCCCATTCATCGGTATCCCAGGCGCCGACTCCCAAGCCATTGATCCTGGTGCGAGTGACCAAAACGGCTCGCCGGGATTGGACTCAGGATTGGTGGTGCCGGGAATGCCGGTCACGGGATCGTTCGCGGTGCCGTGACAGGATGTGCAACGCTCGAAGGGCGTCCCGATTCCGGGATGGACAATCCCGGTTTTTTCCGCCGTTTCGAATGCGATTGTGTCGCCGCGAAGCACCCCGAAATAATGCGGATGGCGATCGTCGCCTTGGCGCGGATAGTCCTGCACATACCCCGAATCATTTGATGTATAGGGCCAGCGGGGCAGATTAGACTTGACTGGGTGACAATTGAGACAGCGCGGCGAGGTCAGCACCGAATAGATGGCGCGCCACTCCTTTGTCCCCCCGGTCGTCGGCTTCTCGGGCGGTCCGCAGCTCTGAGGTTCGTCGAGACCGCAATGGAAAACGTCGGTCTTCAGATAACCGGCGAGCAGCTTGACGTCGTCGTCATTCAGCACACCAGGGTAAAGCCGCGGCATTGGCGGCGGCGCTGTCGCGAGGAACTGCTTTAGTAGCGCAGGGTCGGCCAGTTGACTTTGGCGGATAAAGGGCGGCGCGCTTGAGCCTGCGCCGGCAGGTCCGTGGCACTGGGAGCATGCGGCCTTGTACATCATCTCACCCGCCGTCTGTCCAGGACTCGGCGGAGGCTGCAGGTGGGGCAGCATAACCACCTTTGGTTCGCCGCTGTCGCGGAGGCCGTACACGACCACCCGCAGCGGTCCGGCGACCGTGCTGGGGTTCTCGGTAGCTCCCCCGACTGTGGCCGCCACATATTGCTCACCGCCAACCGCATAACTGATCAAGCCGCTATTGAGCGCTCCTTCCGTGTTTATGCTCTTCAGCAAGAATCCGTTCTTGGCGTCAAAGACCAGAAGATTGCCGTGCGTGTCGCCGGCGAACAGCAGGCCGCTCTTCGTGGTGACCATTCCTGCCAGCACCTGTGCTTCGGCGTGATGTTGCCACAGAACGGCCCCAGTTCCGCCATCGATCGCGGTGATCCAACCGCGCGGCGACTGAAGCTTTGCCGCTGAACTCCAATCCTTGACGGTAGAGCCGCCGACCCCGGCAAGGAGTGGATGTCCGAATTCTTTTCCCGAGATGTAGAAGCTGCAAAAGTCGGCCATCCCAACATAAAGCGTTCCCAGCCCCGGGTCATAAGCCGCGCTGTTGAATAGCGCGCCACCGTTCACACCGGGACACACGCGCATCCATGTGCCGCTCAGCGGTACCTGGTCATTTTCGAGCGTCGTCGCCGGGGTGTTGAAGACGAGCGAATGGGTTGTCCGGTCGATGCCGTACACCCGCCCGCTCTTGCCGGAGACAGCCACCATCTCCCTGCCCGAAGATGTGCGGTAGAGCATCGGCGCTGCCGCGAGATCCCAGTCATGCTCATCCTCCGGAACCGCTTGGTAGGACCAGTTCAGACGGCCGCTGGCTGTGTCCACGGCAATGACGGAGTTGGTATATTTGGTGACGTTCTTGTCGCCCGTTACGATATTGCGGTTGAAGTCGGGAAAGGGATTGGCGACCGAGGCAAATACCTCGCCGGTCGTGGGATCGAGCGAATAGGTTGTCCATAAACCGCCGCCGGCGGGTGCCCCCATTGTGGTTTCGAACCTCCACAGCTCCCTGCCAGTGTTGGAGTCGAAGGCCATCAGCCGTCCGGCCAGGCCAAAGTCGGAGAGCCCGATGCCGATAAAAACTTTGCCCTGCCAAGCAATCGGAGCGGAAATGAACGACTCCCCTCTGGCGGGGTTCGCGGCTTGCATATCCCACGCCACCCGGCCGGTGTTTGCATCAAGCGCGAGCACGCGCCCGTCAATCGTGCCGCGGAAGATCTTCCCGTCGAGATAGGCGGGGCCTCGGTTGTTCGTGCCGATTGTCGCATTTTTGGGCGCGATCAAATCGCGCCAGCTCGGGGCGCAATTCGTCGCGTCGAACGCAACGGCGAGGTGAGTGGTGTCGACGTATAGCGTTCTTCCGACTTTCAACAGCCCGGTGCTGAACATGATCGGTTCGTTGAGCCGGATCTCACAGACCTCTTTGAGCCGGCCGACATTCGCCGGTGTGATACCATCCAGATCAACATAGCGCTGGCCAGAATAGTCCTTGTTGATTGTGATCCACTCGTCGGTTCGAGGCGCTGTCGCGTTTCCGGCCCCTTGTTGAGCCCGGCCGTCAATCGGGATCAGGGCAAGTCCGGCGATGCCCAAGGCGGCGAGCGATCGGCCGATGCGCAACAGCAGCCGGCGTGACCCCATGGAACCCCTCCTCCGCAAAATGCATAGAAAGGTCGTCTCCGGCGGGCACTCATCACAGCGTGGCCAGAAAGCCGAGAAGCGCGTCAGTGGTGCGGTCCGGATCTTCAAGAGCCGTCATATGCCCGCGGCCGGCGAGCACCACGTATTTCACTTTGGGCAGTTCGCGCGCCAGCTGCTCAGAGGGCTTGACGAACATAGTGTCGTATTCGCCAACTAACACGAGGTTCGGGCAAGTGATGCTCCGCAGCCGCGCGATATACGGGTTCGGGTCGTCATAGAAGACGGTATTGAAATCGGCGAGGGCATCGGGATCACCGAGACGACACAAGCTTTGGTACTGCGCCCACGCCGCTTCCGGATGCACTGCGAAATCCAGACGCGCCAGATAAGGATTCTGCGCCGATTGCCGCCGTTGGTCGGCCAAAATCTCGTCCCAGGTTTTTCCGCGGAGCAATGCCGCCGCACCTTGGGGATTCGGCGGTAATCGTCCGAAAATCCGGGTTGGATCTCTGGTCTCCGCAGCCTCGTCCGTTGGAGCGGTAGCCGAACTTGCGTCGGTGGACATCAGGCTCAACAGCCGATCGGAATGTCCCATCGCGAAGCGAAGCCCGGCCATACCGCCCGTGGCGTGCGTGAGCAGGTGAAACCGATTGATGCCCAGATGATCGGCGATCGCGCCAAAATCGGCCGCCACAGTTTCGACATCGAAGCCATTATCCGTCCCGGTGACGCGAGAGAGCCCGTGGCCTCGCATATCGGTCGAGACGACGCGGTATCCGGCGCCGAGGAGCGCATCGACGACGCCCGGCATCAACCAATAAAGGTGGTTCTCCGTAACGCCACCGTGCGTCGTCATTACGACGGGGCCGGCGCCGACATCCTCGTAGTATAGGCTCGCATTCGCATGCGAAACGTATCCGACGGACGGTTCGCGCCGTGTACCGTTCGCCGACCCTGCCGCCGGCGCAGATGCGGCAAGTGACGCGGATATCGGACAGCAGGCGCCGACAATCGCGACGCCGCCGAGCCACCCGATCGCGTCTCGACGGTTCATTCTCTCTTCAGATCCATTGCCGAGGATCCTCGACAAAAGTCGTTCAGAACTGCGAATCTGTCCGCGCGCGCACGGGTGAGCGGCCGTCGCTAATGAACCGCGACCATGAACGGCGCACCAGGATTGCTGACATAAATGTTCAGCAACTTCGCCCGTTCAGTGGCGCTCGGGTTATAGCCTGTGTGCGGGACATAGGGCGGTTCGACCATCGCGTGACCCATGGTGACGGTTTTCGGCAGTTGTCCTGGGAACTCGACCGTAAAGGAGCCTTCAAGAACGTAGAAGGTCACGATCCCCGGGTGATAGTGGCGCTCGACCTTCTCGCCCGGTGCCAGAATCGTCGTGAAGACCCGAACCTCCTGCCGTGAGCCTAATCGGCTGCCTTCGATCGTTTGATCGAGCAGGCCCTGGAAGGCGTCGGAGCCCTGCCGGGTGGGCGACAATTCGCCTTGCGCTTGTCCTAGCGATGTCGAAGCGGCGGACAAGCCCACGACGAGTAGCGCAAACAACGCGCCAACGGCTCGCTTTGAGCCGGTCACGGCGCTACCTCCCATCAGTTTGGCTTTAAAAACAACTACGCAAACCGACGAGGCGTTTTGTCAATTCACGAGTAGCAATATCCAGATCACTTATTCTGCCGGAATTTTCAAAAAAATAAGATAAAATCCAGCTAAACTGTGCGGATTTGCGTGTCTATCTGGGTCGGAGCCAAGGTGAACTGCTCAATCGCGACAAATTGAAGGTGCTCTATTGCCGACCGTTGGCGTCCACCAGCCGCGTCGTCGGCCAGGCAAAGCGCTTCTCGAACGACATCGCTCAAGGCCTGAAACGATCGCGGGACGCTATTCAGCAGATCGCTCTTGAGGCCTTGCGTCGGGATCTCGACGCGATGGTGTCATTGGTGCGGCAAGTCATACGGCAGACCAGAGCGCGCTTTTTGCACGGCGAAACACGAAGCGAGGGCAAGATTCTAAGCCTGTTCGAACCTTCGACCGAGGCCATTCGCAAGGGCAAGCCGCGCAAGCCGAACGAGTTCGGCAAGATGATCAAGATCCAAGAAGCGGAGAACCAGATCATCACCGACTATGAAGTGTACGACCGGCGACCTAACGATTCGGACCTGCTCATCGCGGCCATCGCAATCCCTGAGGCAAGGCTGGGGCGCACGCCCAGCCCGGTGGCCGCTCACGCGGCCTTCTATTCGGCAAAGAACGAAGCCGGCGCCAAAGCCAGGGGCGTCAAGCGGATCTGCATCCCAAATCTCAACCGAGAGCCCCGAGCGCCGGCGAGAACAAAAGAAGCGCTGGTTCCGCAATGGTCAGAAATGGCGGACGGGATGCGAGGGCCGGATCAGCGTCGTGAAACGGCGACATGGCCTGGATCGTTGCCAATACAAGGGCTTACGGGGAATGCGCCGTTGGGTCGGCGCTCGGCGTCATCGCCGACAACTTGGTCAATATCGGCCGCGCCTTGGCGCGGTCTGCCAGCACATAGCAGTCACAACTTCAGATCGGATCCCGACTGGTCGCCCGCGCGGGCTCCTTCGTCATTTGGCCCCTGGCTCTCCTCGCCGAGAGCCTCTATTTCGCGCCGAGAAGTAGTCTAAGTCTAGCCTTCAGGCTCGCGCTTGCGGCCATCAGCCGACCGAACGGCGCGATAGGAGAGCGCAAAGGAAGGACGCGCGGCGCGGCCCGCGATGGAGGACAGAAAGTTCTATGCGTTATCGCTGCGGCTTGGCGGGTGTTCGGCCTTGTGCGATCAGATATTGACGAGCGCAGTGCCAGCGTCGCGGGCGGCCAGGATCGCGGCTTGTTCGAGCAGCACGCGGTCGGCCTTGTGGTCGAGACGCGCGGGCATTTCGTGGCCGCCGACGATGATGACAGCGCCGCCGTCCATTACGGCAACGGCGATTGCGCCGCCGGCGGCGATGATCTCGCGCATCAGCGCGTTCAAGCGGATATTGGTGCTCTGGCTCGGCCCCGGCGTCCGGTAATGCTGAAAGCGCCGGTCGAGCGCGTCGGTTTCGCCGATATAGGCTTGGGTGCCAATCTTGCCCGTTAAATCGAAGCGGTAGAGTCCCGGACGCTTCGGGGCGGCCGGGAATTTGAGCTTGCCTTGCGCGTCGAGCGACACGCGGCCGATCTCGCGCATTGCAAATCGCACCGACAACTCGATAGTCATCGCCGCCCTAACGATCGATACGACCGCCTTCGCGCCCCGACCCGCGAGTTCGGCCACCGTGAATAACGCTTATGTCGACTTGGCCTTCCGGGAGAATCCCGTGCTATGCTGAAACACATTTGGCTTGCGATAAATCGCTAGGAGGACGGCCCCTTCGTCTGAATGGGTTTCGTGAAAGGAGCCGATACGCCGCCACACAAACTCGCCGGCACGACAAATGCCATCGTGATCGTAGAACGACCCCTCGATGACATAACTTTGCTCAATCTCAGGGTGTTTGTGCATCGGGATGGTGGCGCCCGGCTCCCACTTCAGGAGGCATGTCATCTCGCCCTTCGCTTTGTCTTCGTACAAAACCTTGATCGAGACGCCCTCGAACTGCGTCGGCTCCCAAGCGATGTCCTGCGGCTTCACGTAGATCGATCCGCCCATGGTCGGTTTCACCTTCCGCTGTGCAAACCCGGCTTCGCTCATGGTTCCCTCCCGTCCAGTCCAATACTTTAAGCGGTTTAGTGTACAGCCGACCCTCGGTTAGACTCCAGCCACCGGATTGCGGAGTAGTGTCTCAGTTTGAAATTTGATGGTTTGCTAAAGCTGCCTTGCGGCAAACTTGGCTATTGGGCGAGCTAAGGCTAGCCAAAAATATTTGAAATTTCAGTGTTGTGCGAGGAGGTGGGTCGGGTAGCCGAGGATAGCCGAGATGCGGCGGCTGTGACGATCGGTGTAGACGAAAGCCGGTCCCTGGAGGCGATAGGTGCCGGGCCAGGCTATCTTGAAGCTGGTGTCGGTTTCTTGGAAGTCGAGGGCTTCCGGATCGCCGTCGCGGGCGAGGCGTGCGGCGAGGTGATCGGTGGGGTCGAGGAGCCAGGCATCGCCGGTTTCCGTCGAGAATAGGACAAGCTTGCCGGCGGTGACGACGCGTCCGTCATGGGCGGCGGCCCGTCGCTGGATGGAGCGGATTTCATCGTCGAGTCGAAGCCGACGGCGTTTGCGCATAGCTTTGCCTGATCTGGTTGGATCGATGGCTACAGGGGCGAAGCGATGGACGTCTTCACCAAGCTGTTCGACGAATTCCTGATCTTCGTCTATCACTGTTTCGACCGGATTGTCATTCACGGCTACTTGACCGCGCTGTCACGGCCTGAGCTGGTCGTGCACTTCTTCCGGAACATCGTCGGCGTCGCCGAGGTCAGCAAGGAAGTGCTGAGCCAGCGAACGAATGATTACCAGCGCTGGGTTGAAGCCTATGCGCGCAATCATGCGATTCCGATCGAGTGGGCCGAGAAGGGAGTGCGCAAGGAGGACCACGTCCTGCCCTGGCTAAATCGGATGGCGCGGCGTGACGCCTACGGCGTCTACTTCATCTTTAAGAGCATGGAGCAAGGGCCGACCTACCGCGTCAGCCTGCCCAAGTATCCGAGCCAGGACCCGCATTACCGCATCCTCGCCCATCAGCGCAGCCGCTTCACGCACTACTACTTCTACATCCGCGACGAGGTGCTCGGACCGATGGTCCTGCTGGTGGCGTCGTTCTTTCCGTTCCAGACCGCCTATTACCTCAACGGCCACAGCTTCATCGAGCAGGAGCTAAGGCGCGCGGGGATCGGCTTCCGCAAGCATGACAACGCCTTTCTTGCCGTCGCCGATCCGGCGGCGCTGCAGGCGGCGGCCGACCGGTTGAGCCCGGACATCATTCGCCGGCGGCTCGACTACTGGACCCTCATCCTCGGACCGAAGTTCTCGAAGAAGGAGCGGGCACAGCTCAACCTGTCGCGCCTCTATGCCATCTCGCAGGTCGAGTATTGCCGCAACTTCATCTTCAGGCGGCACTTTCCCATCCACAAGCTGTTCGAACGCAGCTGCGAGCTCGGCCTGTGGCGGCTCGGCGCCGACAAGATCACTGTCATCTTCGGCACTCGGCTCAATCGCCGCATGCGCGGCAAACTGGCGACCGTTATCGACCGGATCGAACACGGCCATCATGTCTTCCGCGCCTACTTCAAGAGCGCTTTCCTGAAGCAGTACGAGAAGTTCTCGACCTTC
>JASHOB010000244.1 GCA_030041335.1 Alphaproteobacteria bacterium
CGGCTCAATGAAGAATACGACTGGCGCCATTGGCGTCGGAAAGGCGACGAGCATCCGCGTTTCGGCAGCAACTTTCCCATCGCGCTTTAAAGCGGCGAATTCACGATAGGATTTCAAGGCCGCGTCCGCATAGCCGAGCGAACCGATCTGGATCGTCTCCGGCGTCACGCCGGCGCGCGGCCGAAGCTTTGGCGGCATGTTGTAGCCGTCGACGGTGTCCGCGATCTCGTTCGCCATGATGTCGGGATCGGCCGGCGGTCCCGAGGATTCGAACTGCGGGTTCCGCGCTAGAGCAGCATATTGGAACCCGACCCAGTTTTTGCGCTCCCCGGTCTCGCCGTCGGGAAGACGGCTGACCCGGTTGCCGAGAATGTCGGAAACCGTCCTGAAAACTTCGTGCGCGTCGCGCAAGGGAATGCTGCCGACGAGATGAACGGGAAGTCTGGTGGTGGCAAACGGCATTGCGATCCTCCCCGGATCGGATTGATTCATCGATGCGCGGAACCGGTCGACGCCGGGCCGTCTCTCTTGTTGAGTTTAAGCCGCTATTCCGCGGGTATGGTCGCCTCTTGCTTTTTGTATGTATCGGTATGACCGGCCTCGAAATGGAGGAGGTATCTCTCCTGCTTGGCACCGAGATGCTCCAGCGCAGCCGGTACCGGATGCTCGTCCTGCAGGAAGGGCCGGTCGCTGGTCCATGGCCCGCTATACCAGGAGTATTCCATGTAGACGCCGTTCGGGTCGCGGAAATAGATCGACTTGCAGAAGAAGTGGTCGATCACCTCCGACACCATGACGCCGTGTGCTTCAAGATGACGCTTGGCCTCGAGCAACGCCGCTTCGTTCGGCACGCCGAGCGCCACGTGATGGCCGAAGCCCTGATCCTTGGTCTTGGGCGCCTCGTCGCCGAAATCGAAAAAGGCGACACGGTCGCCATTCCCGATATCGAAGAAGTAATGCTTCTTGTCGCCGAGATCTCCCCAGGTGAGGCCGGCGAACGGGTCGACGGGTGGCAGATGGAGCGTCACCACGATGGGACAGCCCAGGACCTCGGTCCAGAACTTCACTGTTTTTTCCATATCGTCGGTGACCAGGGCCAGATGATGCATGCCCGAATTTTGAATTGGCATCGCCGTCTCCTTTTCCTTCCTCTATGGTCGGAGGTACGGTACCGTACCGTACTATTTAGCCGTTGGCAAGAGCCGGTGCCGCGGCTGACATCCGACCAAGTAAAACGCCCTGGTGGCCGACGTGCCGGGGTCGTGGTAGATAGCGCGAACCGATGACGAGAAGGGCCGAACCCGCGGTGATAGATAAAGCGAACATCGCGGCTCTGCCTGCGGGACGGCCGCTCCGTGGTCGCAGTGCTGAACGCAAAGGTGCCATCCTGACGGCGGCCAGCGAGATGTTCCTCGAACTCGGCTACGGCGCCGCGACGATCGACGAAGTGATCCGGCGCATCGGCGGCTCGAAACGCACGGTTTATCATTACTTTCCGGGTAAAGAGGCGTTGTTCGCCGCCGTGATTGACGAGGTGGTCGGCGAGATCGTCCGGCCGCTGCCGGATATCGATGCACTATCGCTTGGCGTACGGGAGACGTTGCTGCTGGTGGCAGAACAGCACATGACGACCGTGCTGTCGGAGCGACACATCGCGCTGATCCGCCTGGTCGCCGCGGAATCGGTGCGGTTTCCGGAAATTGGTCGTGCCTATTACGAACATGGACCAGCGCGCGGCCATCAAAAGCTTGAGCGCTACTTCGCACGGCAGCATCGACTGCGGACGCTCGACGTGGCGGATGCCCGCCAGGCCGCCGATTACTTCTGGGGCATGCTGCTCCATCACGACACGTTGCGGCGGCTCTATAATGTGGTGCCGCCGCCAGATGTGAAGGCGGTCAAGGTTGCCTGCGCCGCCGTGGTCGATGCGTTCCTCGCACGACATGATGGCGTGGTGGTCCAAGAGCCGCGGCATCGCGGGCGGGGCCGAGCCTAGTGCTCGTTCAAACCGTCGAGACGCGAGCGTGTAGGCCCGGCGGTCGAGTCAAGCATTTTCTGGGCCAAACATCGAGCGTGTGGATTGGACAGGGAAGAGGCCGCTCGCCGTGTTTTTCCGTGGGATCAATTGGGGGTTGGGCTCCTTCCAGAGCGGCATCATTGCCCTGAAAAACGCGCCGTTAAATCTGCTTTTGAAATCTGCCACTCAGCGGAATCGACGAGAACGCAAATGGCTGCGACATCGCCGACGCGCAATTGCAGAACCTAGTCCGTTCTGCGCGGGTCGTAGGCGCAATTTGTGAGGACAGCGTCGACCTTTGCCTTGGCCGAACCATGCGGAACCGCTGACAGTTGGCCCAGACATGTCGGGCAAGCTGATGGCCGCTGCTAAAGCGCATGGCATCAAGATCGTGGATTGCGGCACGGCCGCGACGCTCCGTTGTGCCACTCTGATATATTCTCTCTAGCGGGAGGAATTTCGCGATCTGCTCGGGCGCTTCGCGAATCGGCGGCGGCGGTGAGGCCGAACAGGAGCTGCGTCACCAATTCGGAAATACAACGAAGCTATACCGCCTATCGGCTGTTGAGTGTGCGTTCGATGCCGGAGTTCTTTCGGATCTCGACCTACATGGTCGAGTTATGTGGCCAAAGGTTGGTGCGCTGAACTCCCCGACGATTCACTCCCAAATTTTACGCGCTGTATTGACGATTAGCTCGAGCTTTCGCCTTTGATCGTCCCAACTCAACTCGTTCCCGATCGCGACGGACGCGAAGCCGCATTGCGCGGTCAAGGCCAAATTTTCTAATGGAACGTATTTGCTGGCCTCGTCGACGCGCCGCCGGACGTCGTCGGTTTTTTCGAGCTGCGGCGTTTTCGTGGGGACCAATCCGAGCGCCACCACTTTGTCCTTCGGCACGAACCGAAGCGGCTCGAAGCCACCGGTCGCGTCGTGTCGTATTCCAGCAGGAAACGATCAAAAGCGAGCTTAGGGAAGATGCGGGCCGCGATCCGGTCGTAGCCGCCCTCGGCGTACCATCGGCTGGCGAAATTACCGCGGCACATATGAAGCGCGGACGTGACGCCGCCCCGCTTCAATCCTGCGATCAATTCACTGTCGGCCATCACGTTTTGCTCGATGGCGGCATCGGGATCGACGCCCCACTGCCGCCATTCGCGCCGCCGTTCCTCGTCGGTGAAGTCGAAGACGTACCGAATTGAGTCAATCTGGATGTAGGGAACACCGTTCGCAACCAAAAACGCGATTTCGTCCTTCATGATCGCGACGAGATCGGCGAGTGCATCCTCCCGTGTTGCATACACCTTGTCGGAGACGCCGGGAGCCCAATGACGTAAGAACCAAGTCGGGCTGGGATCGGTGATCTTGAACGCGCCCGGTGCCTTGGGCTTGAGGAACGCGACCTCTTCGCCGTTGAGGCGACTGCGCGCACTGAGCTTGCCTCCGATGACCGGCAGTCGCCGCCGCCCAGCGGCCGTAGCAGCCGCGCTCCCTGCCATGGGCACCACGTCGCTGAACTCGCCACGCCAGCGATTCTGATTCTGCGGCGCCGCAAGGTTGACTTCCCCGGCGTCCACGAAACCAGCGAACGCATGTAGCGGCCCCGTTTGCCAAGCGTCCCTTCGATATTCGCCGTCGCTGTATATTTCCAGCCCGACGTCCCGCTGCACATTTAGGATTCTGATGATTGCCTGATCGGTTGCCTGTCTGAGCTCGTCCGCGGAGATTTCGCTGGAGCGGAAGGCGCGAGACGCCTGCGTTAGCTCCGGCGGCGGCAAGAAACTGCCGACGTGATCGGCCCTAAACGGGATAGCCATGATTTTCTCCCGTAAGCATCTGTCACGCAAATTCGAACTAATGCCGGTTTCGCTTGCGTAACTTGTTGATCGCCGTCATGAGTGGCGTGACCGGGAAATCGCGGATGGCGATACCGTCTTCGATCCACGCCATCCGTGGATCT
>JASHOB010000245.1 GCA_030041335.1 Alphaproteobacteria bacterium
CGCGTTGTCGATGAGGAGATGCGGGACGTGAAGCCCGGTGACGTCGGCGAGATCGTCCATCGCTCCCCCCATTTGATGCTCGGCTATTATAAGGATGAGGACAAGACGACCGAGGCGTTCCGCGGCGGCTGGTTCCATTCGGGCGATCTCGCCACTATTGATGAAGAGGGCTTTATCAGCGTCGTCGATCGCAAGAAGGACATGATCAAGTCGGGCGGCGAGAATGTGGCAAGCCGCGAGGTCGAGGAGGCGATCTATCGCCTGGAGGGCGTCTCCGAAGTCGCGGTGATTGGCGTCCCGCACCCCCATTGGATCGAGGCGGTGGTCGCGGTTGTCGTGCCGAAAGCTGACGCCGTCTTGAGCGAGACGCATGTGCTGGAGCACGCCCACAAAGTCCTTGCCGGGTTCAAGGTTCCAAAACGCGTTGTCTTCGCCGAAGCGCTGCCGAAGAACCCTAGCGGCAAGATCCTGAAGCGCCAGTTGCGCGACGAGCACGCGGGAGCGTTTTGAGTGAGAGGCGAGAGCCTTGTAACCGCGCTCCGTCCGGCCGCAGCGGCCCGGACACGGTACCCTTCAGACTTGGACTGCGCGAATGCTAAAATCGAGCGAGAAAGGGGTAGTTGTGGGATTCGGGCAGCAATTTCGGCAGGAACCGGTCGGTTGGGCACCCCTATAATATCAAATAGATGGACGGGCGGCCGAGCCGTCTAAGGCAGCGATCTTGAAACCCAAGGCGGCCATGCGCCCTACTCCGCGTTGACCGTTTTGGCCCAATTCCGCGAGTTTTCAAATATGAAGCCGAGCCGCTAGCCTGTCTCAAACCGTCTCAATCCGTGGCGTCGAGTGGCATTCCGGTGGCAATTTTAACCGATGTCAGCATAGTGTCCGAAAATCGACCTCTGCAGCGGTATGGTCTCATCGTCCAACCCATGCCGCTCCTCTAGGGACGACGGTGGGGAGGTATCCAACTTGACTCAGCTAAGAAGAGCTAGGGCCGCCGCCTTTGTTGCGGCCCTTTTGGTGGGGGCGGTTCCGACTGCGGTACAAGCCGAGGACACATGGACATGCACTTGGCCGGGCTTCAGTCCTGATCACCGCCCGGTGTTGACACGATTCAAAGTCAAAGGAGATCTTTTGATCGAGGACGACCCACTCCAAGAAAGCTACCGAATTCTGCAAAACAACGAGCATGCCATCATTGCCACCATGGCATTCGCTGCAATCCCGCCAGGACACTCAAAACTATCAATTCTCAGTCGAACGTTTGTAATTGACAAATCCACCGGCGAGCTTTTGTGGTCGAACCTAACGCTGGGCGAACCGGACTCTATGAATAAGCCCGTCCATGGAAAGTGCCGCGTTGGTCACTAGCGCTAATGACGCGGCGAGGGTCTTCGGCGGTGCCACGAGCCATGCAGGAAATCGCTGGCGATGCCAAACTGCATGTCGATACGAAACCGACCTAATCGGCAGCGATAGAGAAGCCCCTGGCGATTACCAGGGGCTAGTCGGGGGTGTTCCCGGATCGCCGACCGAAACGCTCGTTGCGGCCGGCAATTTGCGGTACCGACTATTCAATTTCACGCTCCGCCGTCTTCAGCCGCCCCGACCGAACCCCATTGCGGCACCCCTGGCCAGCTGTCGCGCCGTGTTCGTAATATTCCCGTCCTAAGGCATCTCGGCTTTCCGATTCCAATCTTCTTCCACAATCAAACGCGTCGCTAACTTGACCAGCGCCGCTCGTCCGGCCGCGGATGACAGCCGACCTTCAATCAAGTCCGAAAGCGATTGGCGGGTCCGCAACGATCCGGACACTCTGTCCACTGGGGAGCGACGCGTTGCCTCGCTCCTTGCTGACGCCAGGCTACCGGCGTTGGTTAAACCTTTCCTCAGCGAGGATGCACCCCTCCCATATTTTCCAGACGGAGTATAGGACTCCACCAACGTGACATGGCGTACCGCTTCATTCGCAGCGCAACCCGCGAACTCGCAAACTACATTTGATCCAAATATACAGCCCTGAACCGGCAGCAACGGCCGACGGGCGGCGTGTGATGCGCGGTCGCTGATATTAGGGCATAAACGAGGGGGCCAATGGCGGGAAGCGGACCAATGGCAGATGACGTTGTTGTAGAGCTTTGGGAGCTCGAAATCACAGAGGTTGCGCGGGTTACGATCCCAACGTGAACCAGGGAAACAAAGGCGCTGTCATCCACCGGGTGAAGTTCGGCGAAACCGACTCACTCCATCGCTATGAGTTCACCGAGAACCTCGGGGTCCAGACCGAGGCAATAGTCAAGAATGCGCAGGTCGCGCTTCGAGAAATCCTAAACGCTGCGCTTGCGAAGCTGCCCAAGCCATGAAGAAAAAGCCCTAAGCCGGGCTCTCTTCGTGATGTGATGATCGGCTAGCTGCGTTCCGCTATCAGCTCTTCAAGAGTCTCGCGGTAGACCTCGTCGTAGAGCTCCTTATATGTCTCCTCGTAGGTCTTCTTGTAAGCTTCCTTGTAGGCTTCCGCTGCGGCCTTTTTCGCCGCCGCCTCTCCGGCTTCCTTCGCAGCTTTGTCAGCAGCTTCGTGCGCCCGCTCTTTGACCACCTCACCAGCCTGCTCCTGCAGAGCCGCGAACGCCTCTTCGTCTTCTTGCTCCTTGAGCCGCTTTTCCGCCTCTTCGACCAACTCAGTAAGTTCGTCGATCAAGCCATCCATGAACGAGTCGGGATCACCGTCAGCGGGATAATCGAAGCCATAGCGACCGATATACGTGCTCTGGAACTCGCTATAGCGCCCCAAATCCATATCCGCATCGACCCCTCTGACTATCAACTCAGAATATGCGCGAAGCTTAGGATCGTTGTCGGGAAGGGCACTTAGTTGCTTTGAAAGTCTGGCCAGTGACTCCGATGATCTGACATTGCGCTTATCATCGGGGTATTGCTTCGCCTTGTCGGCGCGCCATTCAGACGAGCCCTCGATATCGTTTAAGAGCGATTCAACATGTTCCAACATTTCGCTTTCATCTTTCTATTCCCTGGGCTGGCCGCTTTGGCACCCTTCGTTGGGGATAGTTCCTCCATACACGCTTCTTGGTCCCACGCAAACAAGAAAAGAAGGCCCGCGAACCGGGCCAAGGAAAGCGCGAGGGTTCCGCGTGGTTTATGCCACTGGCTCGGGTTCGACCGGCTTTATTTTTCCTTCAGCTGTCTCTCTTGCGGCGCCGAATAGGGCACGAAACACCTCGCGCGCTGCCTGCTCTTGATTGCTAAGCTGTTCGCTCACGTATGACGGTACTTCGCTCTCTATCGTGTCACATAGGAAGCCGTTTTCCTGGACTTCTCTGACGCCGAGCAGATCAGTTTCGGGTATTTTGGCCTGCCCTCCGGTGTCAGCTCGAAGTCGTGTTGTAGGGACGCCCGCTTAGCGGCGTTGAGAATGAATCGCTTGTCCGTTTCAGGGTCGATCAGATTCTGGTCGATAGAGCCGACCGCACGGGCCACTTGGCGCATCGCCTTCAGAATCGATCCTCCAGTGTCAGTTTCCTGCTCGCCCGGCGCGTTTCTCTCGTCCGCCGTGCGGTATATCGCCATCGTCGGCTTAGTCAGCGGCTTTTCGCCATGGCGCTCGTCCTCGACAGGCCTGTTTGTTGCCGAGGGGATGCGCCGTGAGGTGATCTCTCTCGCTGCCCCTCCGCCCCTTCCGGTCGCCCCTGCCCCGATGCCCCTGTGGCATGTGTCTGTGGCGCTGCAGTGGGGGTTGCACTCATAGACTGAAAATCTCAGGACCAAATTGTTCCAGCGGAAGTCGCCGGCTCTTGATTGGCGGCGCGGCGAGCAGCACTTGCACTTGCGCTTCCTCGATCTCGGGAAATTCCGGGTTCGGCGAAAAGCCCTCGAGCGCAGACGCGAGCAAAGCGCGAGCGTCCACGAAACGGTCCGTGGAATGATAAAGTCGCGCCAAACCGAGCGCTGCACACAACTCAAAACTGCGCGCCTTCTGCTGCTCCGCGACGGCAATCGCCGTGAGGAATGCCTCCTCGGCCGGCGCCGTATTAGCCGGATCACGATTCAAGAGAATCCGCCGCGCAAGCGATGCAGGAAACCGTCGCTCGAGGACGCGGAGCCCGGCCATCGATTCAAAAAGCCAAAATCAGCGCGCACCCGACGCACCATCGCCCTGGCTGCCTTAGCCCTTGAAATATTGCGCCGAAGATCCTGCTCAACCAGCTAAACCTCGGCATCAGAAAGACCGAAAGAGCGACGGGACCCTTATCTGCTGCGACTATGACGCCCCTGGTCCCGCCTTGCTTGACTACCAAGCGCTTCGCGGACGTATCGCGCAAGCTTGTGCCAACCATTCGATTCCACGACCTGGGTTAGAGCCACTGTCGCATCTTCTTGCTGCTGGGGTTCACCCGTAGGTGGTCAGCAAAAGCGCCCGGCACGCAAGCGTCGCCATCACCGGAGACATTTACTCCATCTGATTCCGGGTATGCGAAACTCGGAAACGTCTGCCTCAGTTCCAGGTGACGATTTACCACGTGTATCGGAGCCCGACATCGCCGATGAAACCGCTGATGCCGGTTCTGCTTGTGAGGGCGAACTGATAACCGAACTGAGCGAAATAGCTCAGCCTCTGCGTATACTTGAACGTAACACCGCCAGCGACTTCGC
>JASHOB010000246.1 GCA_030041335.1 Alphaproteobacteria bacterium
TCGTCGGGCTCGGCAATCCGGGTCCGCGCTACGAGCGCAATCGGCACAATATCGGATTCATGGCGGTGAACGCGCTGCTTCGCCGCCATGAATTCCGCGCCATGCGCAACCAATTCAATGCGCGCCTCGCCGAGGGAGTGGTCGGCGATCAGCGCCTCCTGGTGCTGATGCCGCAGACCTATATGAATGATTCGGGCGCCGCCGTCGGGCCGGTGGCGCGCTTCTACAAGATTGAGCCCAGCGCGGTCGCGGTGATCTATGACGAGGTCGATCTGGCGCCGGGAAAACTACGGGTGAAACGGGGTGGCGGCTCGGCCGGTCACAACGGCATCCGTTCGATCGACGCGGCGCTCGGCGACGATTACTGGCGGGTGAGACTGGGGATTGGCCATCCCGGCAACAAGGAATTGGTGCCCCATTGGGTGCTGCAGAACTTTACCGCGGAAGAAATGAAGTGGGTAACGCCGCTCATCGAGGCTGTCGCGGAGGCGATGCCAATCCTGATCGCTGACGATCCGGCCGCATTCATGTCGAAGGTGGCGCTGATCCTGAAACCGCCACGGCCGAAGCCCGTGAAAGCGGCGCCTCAAGCGATATCGGACAAAGATTAATGGGCTTCAATTGCGGGATTGTGGGATTGCCCAATGTCGGCAAATCGACGCTGTTCAACGCCCTGACCGCCACCCAGGCGGCGGAGGCCGCCAATTATCCTTTCTGCACCATCGAGCCCAATGTCGGCCGCGTCGCGGTACCCGATGAGCGGCTTCTCCTGTGCGCACGGCTCGCTAAATCGGCGAAGATCGTGCCGACCCAGTTGGAGTTCGTCGACATCGCCGGTCTGGTGCGCGGCGCCTCGAAGGGCGAAGGGCTGGGCAATCAGTTTCTTGGTCATATTCGCGCGGTCGACGCCATCGCCCATGTGCTGCGCTGCTTTGCCGACGCCAATGTCGCCCATGTCGAAGGAGCGCTCGATCCGGTGCGTGACGCCGAGACAGTCGAGACGGAGCTGTTGCTGGCCGACCTTGAAAGCCTGGACCGCCGCATCAAGGCGGCCGAGAAAAAAGCGCGCGGCCAGGACAAGGAGGCGAAGGCACAGCTCGCGCTCATGGAACGCGCCCAAGCGTTCTTGGCCACGGGCGAGCCGGCACGCGCGCTCGCGGTCGCGCCGGAGGAACGGCAAATGTTTGCGGCACTTCAGCTGCTCTCGGCCAAGCCGGTGCTCTACATCGCCAATGTCGAGGAAGCGGCAGCGGCCGCCGGCAACGAATTGTCGCGGCGGGTCGGCGCCTACGCGGCGGCGAAGGGCGCCTCGTGCGTGGTGATTTCGGCGGCGATCGAGTCGGAGTTGGCGCAATTGTCGGAAGCGGACAGGCAAGACTATCTGGCCGCTCTCGGGCTCGACGAGCCCGGCCTGGCGCGCGTCATTCGCGCCGGGTACCGGCTCCTCGATCTCATTACCTTCCTCACGGTCGGTCCGAAGGAAGCGCATGCCTGGACCGTGGCGCGCGGTACCAAGGCGCCTCAGGCAGCGGGCGCTATCCACAGCGATTTCGAGAAGGGCTTCATCCGCGCTGAAACCATTTCTTATGACGATTTTGTCGCCTATGGCGGGGAACAAGGCGCCAAGGAAGCGGGAAAAATGCGGCTCGAGGGAGGCGACTATGTCGTAGCGGATGGCGATATTCTCCATTTCCGCTTCAATCTTTGACGCGCACTTTTTATCATCCGGCCATCACGATGAGGAGGCAGGCATGGGTCAAACGGTTACGCTTAAGGCCAAGGACGGGCATTCCTTCTCCGCTTACCGCGCCGATCCCACCGGCGCGCCCAAGGGTGCGATTGTGGTGATCCAAGAGATTTTCGGCGTCAATCACCACATCAAGGCGGTGGCGGACGGCTTTGCCAAAGCCGGTTATGTTGCGGTGGCGCCCGCTTTGTTCGATCGTGTCGAAAGGAATGTTGAGCTCGGCTATGACCAGGCCGGCATGACCGCCGGGCGCGGAATGATCGGCAAAATCGCGATGGACGCGATCGCCGCGGACACCCAGGCCGCGATCGATTGCGCCAAGGAATTCGGCAAGGTCGGCATCGTCGGTTATTGCTTGGGCGGCTCTGTCGCGTTCGCCGCCGCGACCAAGCTCGACGGCATCGCCGCTGCCGTCGGCTATTACGGCGGTCAGATCGCCGCCAACGCCCAGGACAAGCCCAAAGTGCCGACCATGCTGCACTTCGGCGATCAGGATCAGAGCATTCCGCTGGCCGACGTCGAGAAGGTCAAGGCGGCGCGAGGGGGCGATACCGAGATTTTCGTCTACCATGCCGGCCACGGCTTCAATTGCGATGAACGGCCGAGCTATCACGCTGAATCGGCTAAACTCGCGTTGGAGCGGACGCTCGCGCACTTTAAAAAATATATTGGATAACCGCCGGCTACCCGCCAGATAGCCATCGCCGTCACCGCTCGGTATTCTGCGCAATCGTCGGACAGCCCCCGTTTTACGGTTGGGTCTGTGTTAGAGTGGCGCGTCTTGTCCCAGGATAGCCGTGCCTCTCGGCTGCGGGGGGTACGGTGATGTGTTGCGCGGCTGTCATGCGACCAGGTACATGGACAAAGCGCGGCATGGCGATGGGTTTTCTACTCGGGCACGCGGCTTCGACGCCGACGATCGCGCAGGCGTGCCGCTTCAGACAAGGCATTGAGGATGACAGATTCCGGGTCGTTAACGAGGGGCGCGCCGAGGACACCGAAATGCCTGCCCCGACCGATGCCGCGATCGGGTCTATGGCAGTCGGCTGCGGTAAGCATGACTCGAACGAAGGACG
>JASHOB010000247.1 GCA_030041335.1 Alphaproteobacteria bacterium
CGCTCCCGTCGCGCCAGTAGCACCCGTGGGCCCCGTCGCGCCGTTCGCACCCGTCGCTCCCGTTGCGCCGTTCGCTCCTGTGGCGCCAGTCGTTCCCATGGCACCTGTTGCGCCGGTACTGCCCTTGGCGCCGGTGGCGCCAGTCGTTCCCATGGCACCGGTTGCGCCGGTACTGCCCTTGACGCCGGTGGCGCCAGTCGTTCCCATGGCGCCGGTTGCGCCGGTACTGCCCTTGGCACCGGTGGCGCCAGTCGTTCCCGTGGCACCTGTTGCACCCGTCGCGCCGACGATCGGTGGCGCGTGCCGGCTGGTCAGCAGCAGCAAATCGTCGGACAGGTAACCCGTTGGATCATCTTCGCGGTCGCGCCGGATCAGCGACTTGTCCTCGGGCCCGAAGCGGAATTTGATGCCTACGAGAACGGCGTGGAAATCGCGTTCGCCGGTCATGCCCTCGGCGAAGATCGATGTCCCAACGGAGCTGAACAGCGGCAACTGATATTCGGCCTGGGCGTCGCCCAGATTGACGCCATCGATATAGCGGTGGCCGATGGAAACGCGCAGATCGTCGGTCGGGTAGAACGACAGGTCAACCATGTCGAAGGGCCGGCTGCGAGAATCAAAATCCTCCCAGCCCGCGACGCCGCCAATCGTGAAGCGGCCCAGATAAGCCTCACCAGATGGGCCCGCGCGGGCCACCCAGTTGGTGAGACCAGCTTCCGCACCTCGGACATAGCTGCCGTATACGCCGAGCGCGCCGCGGCTCGGATCGCGCCAGAACGCGTCTATATCGCCGCCGAGCACGCTTTGCTGACCGGCGAGTCCAGCCAACGCATCCGCCTGAATGCCGAAATCGTGCCCAACCGGAACCGTCACGCCGCCCTGCAAAAAGGTGGTGCCGACACCGTTCCAGGAGCCGGCGCCGCCATCGAAGGAAAAGTTCGGCGCGGAAACCGCGGGCAGCGGCCCGAGGGGAACGGTTACCGCCCCTTTGCTCTGGACCTGTCCTGCCGGCGAGGCTGAGACGACCTCCTGCGGCGACGGCGCCATCACGGGCACCGCCGTCGTAGCGGGCCCCGTCTGCACGCGCGTGCGCTCAAGCGCTTGCAGCCGCCGCTCGGCAGCGGCGGCCCGCGCGATGGCCTGATCGGCTTCACGTCGCGTCTGCGCGTTCTCTTTTTTCAGCCGCTCGACGGTCGATTGCAGCTGCCGCAGCATTTTCAGGAGCTGGACGTTATCGACCGTATCCCCTGTCGTTTGTGCATTTGCTGACACGCTGCCGCCGATTACGCCAGCCCCCGCCAAAGCCAGCGCCGATGCGCTGTTCAGCAACACTTTTCTCAAGTGCGACATTAACGCCGCCCCCCGTTTTGTTAATCAAATCCGTACGTCAAGATCGTAGGCTGGCAAAGTGCATCGCCGGTTATACACAAGAATGTGCCGTCACCGTGCTACTTCGACAGGTTCGACACGGCGGCAAGCGCGTCGATACTGAAGCGGCGGTTCGCAATGACCAAGGCCCGTAGATCGGGGGGCAAGGCAGCATCGGCCAGCAAGCCATCATTGACTCGAATCGCCTCATCGTGCCGCCCGAGCCAGTAGGCGCACACCGCTACCTCGATGGGGATGAGGAAGCGATACAGATTGTGCTCGACGAACAGTCGGTCGTCTTTGGGATAGGAGACGCGGGCGGCGCGCGCCAGAAACAAATCGGCCGCTTCAAACTGCTGCTCGGTCAGATAGTGCTTGGCGATGCGATAGAGCGGCTCAGCGCGCCAGGGCCGCCGGTCGAAGGCATCGACATATGCTGCCAGGGCGCGAGGCCACTCGCCGCGCCGCGCTTCGATCTCCCCAAGCTGATAGGCGGCATACCAGACTTCTTCGTCCCAGCCGCCCATGGCGATGCGCTGGCGATAGCTGCGCACGGCCGCATCCAAACAGCCGGCGTCGCGATAGCTCTGCGCCAGATAGAAGATGTAGCGGTCGTTGTTTGGCTCGTCGAGCAGCGCCCGCTCTAGCACTGTGGCATCATGGCGATATTTTTCTGGGTCCCGCGAGCGCGCGCCGTCAGCAAGACTGCAGATGCGGATACCCGGGAGGAAGCCGCTGGTGTGTGCTTCGGGACAATGAAGATATTCGTGCAGCACACCGACATAACGCCAAGGCAATCGGGTAGCGATGAGTTGCAAGCGCTGATAGGAGATGTCGCCCAGCGTGATGCCGACATAATAGGAATCGTGCGTTAGGGCCGTTGGCCGCGCGGCGATCTCCACTACTTCATCGGCATCAATCAGCAGAAGATAATCGCTGGTCGGGCGCGCCGCCGCAATTGCCTCATTGCGATTGTAGGCGAAGTTGACCCAAGGGCGTTCGAGCAGTTCACCCGGTATATCGCCCATAAGGTCGCGAACAATGTCCTGCGTGCCGTCGGTCGAGCCGGTGTCGACGATCACCCAATGATCTAGCAGTGGCTTCACGCTAGCGAGGCAGCGCCGAATCACATGCGCCTCATTTTTGATGATCATGTTGAGGCAAATGCGCGACTGTTCGATCACCGCTTTCCCCACGACATCTCGCGCAATGTAGCCGAGCGGCAGAAGAAAGGAAACGGCCTGGCCCGGTGGAACTTGGCCGGCGCTTGATCACCGCGCGACTGCCACGAAAATGGTTCGCGCTGCTGGGCTTCCTTGGGCTGGAGCTGGACGATGTAGCCGAGCCGTTCCAGCCGGCGCTTGAGGTTAGCGGCGGTACGGGTGCGGTCGATGTGGTCGAGGTAGGCCTCTCCGGGGTCGCGATAGGGGATTCCTTTGGCGAGCATGTGATACGCGGCGATGAGGA
>JASHOB010000248.1 GCA_030041335.1 Alphaproteobacteria bacterium
GATCTGTGCGATCGCGAGTTTCTCGGCCTCGACCGAACCCGCCTCGCTAATCGCCATCGTACCGCTAATCGAATGAAGGATGCCGACCTTGACGGCGCTGTCGGTGACCGCCAGGCCGGTCGTGTTGACGGCGGCCGTCGGCGGCGCGGCGAACCCGGTTCTTGGCAGCAACAAGCCGGCCGCCGGGATCGCCGCCATTCCTTTTAGCAGGTTACGGCGCGACAACGGCGTCAGCCTCGGGTTTTTCCTTTCGTTCGACATGACCCCTCCTCAATTGGCTATTCCCGACCATCGAGGAATTTGATGCATTGCAACATACGTCGATTGACGTATGTCGCCGCTGTGTCAGTTCGCTAACATGTGCTGCCCCGGAGAACGGCAAAAATGACAGTAATTATCTGCGTTCTACCGAGACTTGACGGAGCCGTCCGCGGCCACCGGTGCGTGAGCCGTGGCGGATTGCATGTTTATTGCATTGCATCATCAAGAGCCCCGTACGACGGGATCCCGCGATTGGGTGATGCTTAGTGCGCCAACGAATTGTCAGAGTCCGACGGGAATACAATCAGTGGGTTGCCAATCAGACCTTGGAGGATTTTGCCCTCCGGTTCACCGCCAAGAGCGCGCGCAAATGGTCGTCTGCGCGCGTTGCCAATACCGCGCTTGGGGCGATCTCGTTTCTCGCCCTCGAGGCGATCGGCGGCACGATTACCATCAGCTATGGATTCACTAATTCTGTTGCCGCCATCATCGCGGTTGGTTTCATTTTATTTCTCACCGGTATCCCGATCGGCTATTACGCGGCGCGTTACGGCGTTGACATCGATCTGCTGACCCGGGGCGCCGGCTTCGGCTATATCGGATCCGTGATCACGTCGCTGATCTACGCGACCTTTACCTTCATTTTCTTTGCCATCGAGGCGGTGATCATGTCGAAGGCACTCGAACTGTGCCTCGGGATACCATTGCCGATTGGTTATCTCATCAGCTCGCTGCTGGTGATTCCTCTGGTCACGCATGGCATCACGCTTATCAGCCGCCTGCAGATATGGACCCAGCCGGTTTGGCTGGTGCTCCATGTCCTGCCATTCGTCTTCATCGCGCTCTGGGGCGGCCATTCCCTCAGCGAATGGTCGAGCTTCGGCGGCGTCTTCGGAGGTGACGGTAAGTTCGACCTGCTTCTCTTCGGCGCGGCTTCGTCTGTCGTGTTTTCGCTGATCGCGCAGATCGGCGAACAGGTTGACTTTCTGCGATTCCTGCCGGCACAGGGCAAACGGCCGACGCTCGGCTGGTGGGCTGCGCTCATCGCGGGCGGGCCTGGCTGGATTGTGATCGGCGGCGCGAAGCTTCTGGCGGGTTCCTTCCTTGCGTCGATTCTGGTCTGGCACGGACTCTCGTTCGTCGAAGCAGCTGAACCCACGCAAATGTATCGAATCGCTTTTCAGTACGTGTTTTCGTCGCCGCTCGTCGCGCTCGTGCTGTCGAGCGCGTTCGTAATAATATCGCAGCTCAAGATCAATGTGACGAATTCCTATGCCGGCTCGATCGCTTGGTCGAATTTCTTTTCGCGATTGACGCACCGTCATCCTGGCCGGGTCGTATGGCTGGTGTTCAACGTCACGATCGCGTTCCTGTTAATGGATTTGGGCATCTATACAGCGTTGGCGCAAATCCTCGGACTTTATTCAATTGTGGCCGCCGCTTGGGTCGGCGCGCTGGTGGCGGACTTGGTCGTGAACAAGCCACTGAAGCTTAGTCCGCCGCAAATCGAGTTCAAACGCGCCCATCTCTTCGACGTCAATCCGGTTGGCGTTGGGGCGATGGTGATCGCCACCACCATCGCCGTCGCGGTATTTTGCGGGCTGTTCGGCGAGATTGCGCGCGCCTTCGCGCCGTTTGTCGCGTTGGCGGCCGCGTTCGTTTCGGCGCCGCTGATCGCCTGGGCAACCGAGGGGCGTTATTACATCGCTCGCAAGCCGCGGCAAAGCTGGGCAGGCGCGACTTCGATCGAGTGCTGCATTTGCGGCCACGGGTTCGATCCCGAGGATATGGCTTTTTGTCCGGCCTATGCCGGTCCGATTTGTTCGCTGTGCTGTTCGCTCGATTCTCGCTGCCACGATAGTTGCAAGCCGACGGCCCGCCTCTCGGCGCAAACCGCCTCGCTTTTGGCGATGGTTCTCCCGAAAGGGGTGGCGGTAAAACTCAATTCTGGTCTCGGACGATACATCGTCGCATTGGCCGTCTTGGCCGCGTTGATCGGACTCATTCTCATCGTGGTCTATCACCAAGCGGCATTGGATTCGACCGCATCTCAAGAGGTGCTGCGGGTGTCGCTGTGGCGTGTGTTCTTCGTCCTCATGTTCATCGCCGGAATCGGCGCGTGGCTGTTCGTGCTCGCGCAGGAAAGTCGAAAAGTCGCCGAGGAAGAATCGAGCAATCAGACCACGCTGCTGATGCGGGAGATTCGAGCGCACCGCCGTACCGACGCGAAACTACAAAAGGCGAAGGAGGCGGCGGAAGCGGCGAACCTCGCCAAGACCCGCTACGTCTTCGGGATCAGCCACGAATTGCGTACGCCGCTCAATGCCATCGTCGGCTACGCGCAATTATTGGAGAAGGATCGTGCCATCCCGCCCCATCGGCGGGACGCGATCAAGATCATCCGGCGGAGCGGCGAGCATCTAGCCAGTCTGATCGAAGGTCTGCTCGACGTTTCCAAAATCGAGGCCGGTCGCCTTCATTTGTTTCGTGCCGAGGTGCGTATAAATGAACTGCTCGATCAGATTGTCGACATGTTCCGGCTCCAGGCCGAGGCGAAAGGCATCGAATTTATTTTCGCGCGGCAGGAAAGCCTACCGGAGGTCGTCTACACGGATGAGAAGCGGCTCCGCCAGGTCATCATCAATCTCCTGTCGAATGCGCTGAAATTCACCGAAAGCGGACATGTCGCGGTGCGGGTCGGCTATCGCAGCCAGATCGCACAAATCGAAGTCGAAGACACGGGCGTGGGTATCGAAGCGAAGGATCTCGAACGGATTTTCGAGCCGTTCGAACGCGTGCACCGGGCCGGCGCACCGCCGACGCCCGGCGTGGGCCTCGGCCTGACGATTACCAAGCTGCTTGCAGAAATCATGGGCGGGGATATCTCCGTGCAAAGCGAACCCGGCAGGGGCAGCCGGTTTCTTGTGAAGTTGATGTTGTCCGAGGTCGCGGCACCGCTTCCCTTGCCGGCGGAAACACAAATCTGCGGCTATGTCGGGCCACGGCGCACGGTACTCGTCGCGGATGACGACCCGACGCATCGCGACATGGTGCGTGAAATTCTAGCGCCGCTGGGCTTCATGCTGTTCGACGCGATAGACGGAGCCGAATGTCTGGCGGTCGCCGCGCAGTGTCAGCCTGACCTGTTCCTGTTGGATATTTCGATGCCGGGCCTCGACGGTTGGCAGGTCGCTCGGCGATTGCGCCAGTCCGGCTACTGCGAGCCGATCGTCATGGTGTCGGCAAATGTCCAAGACATTGCCGTTCACCCGCAATCCCCACACAACGAGTACGTCATCAAGCCCATCGAGATACGTCAGTTATTGCGCAAAATTGGGGCCGTGCTGGAACTCGAATGGCAATACGGCACGCCCGGCGACGAGACGGCGGCGCCAGGAAGGATATTGACCGCGGTCGACCTACCACCACGTCGTTATCTCGACGAATTGCGGATGTTGGGCCGCATTGGTTACATCCGTGGCATTCGGCGCATGCTCGACGAGATCGAAAACGGCGGCACCGGTTATGGCCAATTCGTGTCTGAGATGCGCTCATTGATGGCGGACTTCGATATCGATCGATACATGGCGACCTTAGAAGCCCTGACGGACGGCGAGGATGATGATCAAGCCGCGTAACATCGCCTTGATCGTCGACGACGCGCCGGCGACCTTGAATTTTCTCAGTGACGCCCTCGAGGATGCCAACATCACGACGCTGGTGGCGAAGGACGGCCCGACCGCCCTGGGCCTGGTAGCGGAGATAACGCCGGACATTGTGCTGATGGACGCCGTGATGCCGGGCATGGACGGTTTCGAGACATGCCGTCGGCTCAAGGCGGACAAGAACTTTGCGCATCTCCCCGTGATCTTCATGACTGCCCTGAGCCAGACGGAACACATTGTCAAGGCACTCAACGCAGGCGGCGTCGACTACATAACAAAACCGATCGAGCCCGAAGAGTTGCTTGCGCGCATCCATGTTCACCTAGCCAACGCAAGGCTCACGCAAAGCGCGCGGGTCGCGCTCGACGCATCAGGCCGTTATCTGCTGGCCTGCGACCATGTCGGTCACGTGTTGTGGAGCACCCCGCAAGCGACCAAGCTCGTGAGTTCCGTCTTCACCGATTTCGGCGCGCCCAATTTCACGCTTCCTGCGCAAATTCAGGCATGGCTTACGGAACTTAGCGGCTCGAAATCGGAGGCAATGATACTTCAAGCCGGCAGTGAGCAGACGCGGCGGCGTATCGAAATTTTGCCGATGGGCCGTATCGGTCCGGACGAATTCCTGTTGCGCCTGACGGAGATGGGGTTGGCAAGCGACGAACTGCAACTGCAGCAACATTTTTCGCTGACGGCGCGCGAAGCTCAGGTCCTGTTATGGGTGTCCCGCGGCAAATCGAACCGCGACATCGGCGATATTTTGAGCCTCAGCCCGCGAACCGTAAACAAGCATCTCGAACAAATCTTCATCAAGATGGGCGTGGAGAATCGTACCGCCGCAGCCGTGTTATCTGCCCAAGCTCTACAGCAGCAGCGAGACTAACATTCGGTGTTTTCGCTAACGCCGGCCGCGTTGAGTGTGCCTCACATGGACGACTTGCCGATCACTCATCGTTCGACGTAGCGAAGGGGTCTGACGGTCTTAATCCCGCGCGAATCCGACCTCGCCTGAGGGGAGTCGGTCGTATTTCGTCGGTCAACAGGCAACGCTGATTGCCGGACCCGGCTGCTGTCGGGAATGGCGGAGTCGGTCCAGACAATCCCGCGCGTGCCGCGTGAGGAGGCTATGATGGCCAGTGGCTATGGCGAAGCGTATCGCCAGTACATTACGCACTCCTAGCGTCCAACGGACCCTCGAAGGTGAAGTGTTGCGGTTGCTCCGGCTGCAATTCCGATTGGCCAGCCTTCACATAGACGCAGGTTGTCTGCGGGCAGGTCGATCGATCGAGCGTGGC
>JASHOB010000249.1 GCA_030041335.1 Alphaproteobacteria bacterium
TGGCGGCGAAGGCGATCGAGGACACGGCCTTCTATCGTTATGGACGGCTCTTGTCGCGGAACGACGTCGGCTTTGACCCCGCGCGCTTTGCCGTCACACCGGGGCATTTCCATGAGGCGATTGATGGGCGGGAGAGGCACTTTCCGCACGCCATGTTGGCGACGGCGACCCACGATCACAAACGCGGCGAAGATGTACGCGCGCGTCTCGCGGTATTGAGCGAGCGTCCACAGGAATGGGCGGCGGCGGTGGCGAAGTGCATGAGATTGAATGCCGGAATTCGCCGCACTATCAACGACACGGCGGTCCCGAGCCCGGGTGACGAGGCCATGCTCTACCAGACGATTGTCGGCGCCTGGCCACTCGAGTTGACCATCGGCGACGGCGCCGGACTCAGCGCTTACACGGAACGTCTGTCGCGATGGCTGCTCAAAGCGACCCGCGAGGCCAAGCTTCAGACCGGCTGGATCGCGCCGGACCGTAGCTACGAACGCGCGGCGGATGATTTCCTCCGGGCGCTCTTTGGCGGGCAAACCGGCGCGCTCAGCGTGCTGGCGCAGTTCGCAAGGCAGATCGGCCCCGCGGGTGCAATCAACGGTCTGGCGCAGCTGGTCTTGAAACTTACGACCCCGGGAGTCCCCGATACCTACCAAGGCACCGAATTCTGGGATTTGAGCCTGGTCGACCCCGACAATCGGCGTGCGATTGATTATCGACAGCGCGAGATAGGGCTCCGCGCGATGCTCGATCCGCGGCAATGCCTCGAAACCTGGCGCGATGGCCGGCTCAAGCTGAGGGTCATAGCGGGGATCCTCAATTTGAGGCGGCGGCTGCCGGATTTGTTCCGATCAGGGGACTATAGGCCCGTCGCCGTGACCGGGCCGCACGCCGATCACATCATCGCTTTTTCTCGTCGTCACGATCGGGCGACGATGCTGGTCGTGGTGACACGTCTCCCGAGTGGTCTGTTTGCCGACGACGGTCGCCTCACCATTGCTCGGGAGGAGTGGCGCGGCAACGAATTGACCTTCTCGGACGACGATATCGTGGGGCCCGTGGCGGAAAACGCCTTCAGCCCAGGGCCGACGCGCCTCGTGTCGCCCATGCCGGTGGCTGATGTGCTCTGCCATTTGCCCTTTGCTGTAACGGTTACCCGGCCACGAGGTCGATAACCGAGCAGAAAAGGCGTTGGTTCAAAGCGGGCCAGCAATGTCGCACGAGCGCCGGCGTGGACTGAACCGTTGTCGCTGCAAAGGCTTCGACGGCATGCCGCGATGGGTCGGTCTCGGTATCATCGCAAGGCAACGTCGTCAACATCCGCCGCGCCTTGGAACGGTCAGTCGGTTCATACACTATAGCGAAGGGGTATCAGATCGCGGCCTCAAGATCGGTCTGCGCGAAATCTTCGCCTTTGAACAGAAGCGGTAGATTACGGTTGCTCGCGAGGGCGTAGACGGCGCAGTCGCCCAGGTTGAGGCCGGCGCCATGGCGGCCCTTGCCATAACGAAGAAAGGCCACCCGGGCTGTTGCGGTCAGCGCCGCGTCTTGGGGCACGACCTCTATACCGGCCTGTGCGACCAGCGCGTCGAGCTCGATCCACGAACTTGCATCGCCCGAGCGCCCGGCGAGTACCAAGCTGGTCTCCAGAAGGCTAACCGCCGAGAGCAGGCAGCGATCGGCTGTTGCAATGATCTCCAGAAAAGCGTCCGCTTCGGGCTCGCGGCGCAGGATCGCGATCAGCGCCGAGCTGTCGACGACGATCACGCCGGCAGACCGTTCTCGTCGTAAAGGTCGGCATCGGTCAGCAACGTCCGGCCTTGTAGCCGGGCGGCGCTGCGCAGACTGATCGCACGCAGCTCGTCATACCGGGCGCGGGCGTCTTGTCTGCCGACCGGACGGCGCCGGACGCCGTCGGGGATGAACTCGGCACCGGCCTGCTCGAGCACAGAGCGTACGCTAGCAAAGGTGGCGGGTGCGACCCGCTCAAGACCGTGTTCGGTTTCCAACCGCCGGATGGTGACGACGGACACCTTCGCGCGCTCTGCCAGCTCTGCCTGTTCGAGGCGCAGAAGGGCGCGGGCTGCGCGAATTTGGGCCGGGGTAATCTCCATGATTGGAACATATCACTGAGAGCGATTCCGCTCAAGCGCCGACCTAGCGTGTCTGCCTCAGGTACTTCCCTAGCGGTGTTGCTGCGCAGGCGAGGCGTCTCAACGCGGAAGCCAGGGTGACGGCGGTTCTGCAAAAAGGGCCTTCGCGAAACAGGTGAACGGTCCGGAAGAATCGTGTCGGATCCGCGTTGGGCTCAGTCTGAACCTATTGGGAAGCTCGCCGAATACGTGGCGCGCCGAAACGGTTCATATCACTGGAACGTAATCGGATTTTTCGCATCTCCACTTTTCACCAGAACGACGTTGACCTCGTCAATCGGACCATACAGGAATTTCTTTGCCGCGATCTCCTCGATTGTTTTGCGGTGCTCCTGAAATGCAGCGAGACGACGATGACCCCGCTCTTTCTGGGCCCCGAAATCGTCATCCAAAGCCTCCCGACTGACGCGGCAGATAACCCGCTTCCCGCCGCCTTCTGCTGGAAACATAACCACGTCGCGGTCAAAGTCGTAGCTTGGTCGCCCGCTAGGAAATGAAAGAGTCAGGCCCGTGATTATACTGCGGGTGGCGCCGATGGTCTTGAGGAGGAGATCGCGGGCTTCAGGTTCAAGTTGACCGAGCCCCTCGCTCAAACATTGCCGCCAGGCAGGTCCGCGTTCCCAAGCCTCGCGCCAAGAATCCTTCAAATCGTAGGGACGATGCTTCGCGAGGATCTCGATCAGCGCGCTGGCTTGCCACAGGTCCTTGCCAATCTTAGCTATGTTTCCTTCCCACCGCCGCCGGGACACAATCAGTTTGTGGACGGCGTACCGTTGCGGAGAGGGTACTAAGACCGGGATGCCATTGCCGTGCAGAACGATGGCACGAACGGGTTCGGCGATTAGAAAGTCAAGAAACCGAAGCTGCTCAGCGTCGGTCTTTAAGGCCTCGAGATGCTTGGGTTGGTCTGTGTCTGGACCCGTATTGGGCGTGAGAAAATCCACGCGAAGGCCACCTCGCGCCTCATATCGGGTCGTCTGCCGCGTATCGTGGCTGTGTTGAATAGCACGGAATGTTTTATCGGCCGACTGCAGGATCTGTAGTATCGGCGGCACTGTCTCTTCGACCGCGATCGAGATGTCGTAGAGTTGGGCGATGTCGATATCCATCGACATCACAGTACGCAAGGGCAGTCGCACACCGAGCATGGCCGCGTAGGTCTGATAGGCAACTGTCCCCACTAGTACGGCCCGTAAACGGAACACGCCGGCTTTTGCGAGCACTTCAACCACGGCCCCCACCTGGTCGCCAGGGCGCGGCAAACCAGCAGAGTTGTGCAGTGAGGCGACAACGGAACGGCGCTGCCTAACATCACTGATGGAGCGTTTGTGGTTCTCGATCCGCTCCAGCAGCTCCTGTGTCTCCGGACCGACATACTTTTGCGGCCGACCTTTTACGTCATTGGGCTGGAAGTACCAATACCTCCGCCCATTGCGCGTTTTGCTTACGAAGGTGCCGTTGTCTGGAGAGTCTTCGGCAAATGCGTCGTTAAAAGCACGATCTAGGAGGTCGGCGTAGACAGTCTGAAGGGCCAGGGGGATCTCATACATATGTGTGTACTCATTTCTACTAATGAGTATACACTTCTCCTTCTTCCCTTTTCAAGCCATCTGTATACTCAAACTAGAAAATGAGTATACACTGTCGGTGCGGGGCATTTAACCACTAAGCCAACGGAACAAGACGGGAACAAGGATTCGCAACTGAAGATGCCACTCGCCAGATACGCGCTTTCCCATTCCCTACTGGCGCCGGGATCACGTGGTCGACCATGGCAGGTCTCCCCGCTAACCAAGCCAGTCCGACGAGGTCTCCTAACCTGCAGTCATGGTTGCGCCCGCCTGCCAGGTTAATGGCTGGCTCAGCGGCGGCCATCATCGCGAGAATGAAATTGCTGGTTCGTTAATAGTGAGAAGTGGCGTCAACCCGCGTTTTCAACGGTTTGGGCCGTGGAGGAAGTGCTCGCGCGCAAACGTTCAGCTGCTGAGCGGTGACTGCCGTCACCTTATCCCATTATGAATCTTTATGAGATCTGATCCAGACACGAGAACACGGACGACTTGTCGGCGCGTAGCAGATGCCTCGGGCGTTTCCATCCTCTCGCACAGCGGCCATGCTCGGCGTTGAGGACTCGGCGCGAGCGACACCGCACGCTTCTGATACCGCCAAAAATCGCTTCCCCCGAACCAGTCTAAGATGGATATTGCACAGCGCGCTGGGCCCAGGGGTGCTATCGTGCCGGCACGGTCACCGTGCTTTACCATGCAGTGACCCTTAGCCGTTGGTCGGCAGTAGCAAAATGTGGCGGGCTCGTGATTGGCGGCGCGAAAATCGGCGTCGGCGATTAGATTGCTTAAAAAGAACCAAGGAGAGAACGATGAGAAAAATCGCGTTGGCGATGCTCGTGCTGGTTTTTGCGAGCGGCGTGACGTTGCCGCCCGCGGTCGCGCAGAGCATGTCGTGCGAAAGCAAGGCAATGGACAAGAATGGGAAGCCTCTTGCCGGGGCTGCCAAAGCCAGCTTCATGAAAAAATGCATGAGGAGTGCCTGCGCGGAGAAAGCTGTCGACAAGAATGGAAAGCCTCTTGCCGGGGCTGCCAAGAACAGCTTCATGAAAAAATGCGAGCGCGCCGGATGATCAACTTCTTCTTTTGACGCTGACAACTCTTGAAAACGGGAGGCGGCAATGAGATCGATTCTTATCGTAATTCTGTGTTCCGCTTTGGCCGGGCTATCGATGGGTCCTGTATCTGCTGCGACGGCACAGAAAACCGCCAAAGAATGCCGCGCCGAATGGCGCGCCAACAAGGCGGATAATCTCGCCAAGGGCATCTCGGAACGGGCCTTTGTCAAGCAATGTCGGGCCGGAGGTGGCACCGCCGCGGCACCGACCGGAGCGGCACCGGCGACCCAGGCCACGGGCACGGCAGCGGCACCGGTCACTTCCGGAAAGTCTGCCGGCGGCACCTCGGCAGTACCAAAAGCGACAGCGACGCCTTCCGGGGCCAATCAATTTGCCGAAGAAGGGCAGGCGAAAGCGCGCTGTCCCTCAGGCACCGTGGTGTGGGTGAACCTGAAGTCGAAGGTCTACCACTTCAGCGGATCCAAAAATTACGGCAACACCAAACGCGGCGCGTTTATGTGCGAAACCGATGCAAATGCCGACGGTTTCAGAGCCGCCAAGAACGAGAAGCATCCCACGTAGGTCGATCGAGTGATGGGGCCGTTTTAGTCAGGCGACAACCGAAAGGAACGCAGACATGGGACTTCTAGACATTCTGACGGGAGCAGTGAGCGCTGAGTTAGGTCAGAGCG
>JASHOB010000250.1 GCA_030041335.1 Alphaproteobacteria bacterium
GCATGGAGCAATTCCTGCTTGAAGGATTGAATCTGGCTCGCGGTGCGCTCGCGCGGACGCGGCAGCCGGACTTGCGTCTCGGCCTCGATGCGGCCCGGCTGTCCTTTGAGGATGACGATACGCTCGCTGAGGAACAGCGCCTCCTCGATATCGTGCGTCACCAACACCATGGTGGGACGATCGATCCGCCACAGATCGAGCAAATGTTCCTGCAGATCGTAGCGCGTGAGCGCGTCGAGCGCACTGAACGGCTCGTCGAGCAGCAGGATTGACGGTTTGCACACCAGGGCTCGCGCCAGGCTGACGCGTTGCGCCATGCCGCCGGAGAGTTCGCGGGGCCAGCGATAGGCGAAGGGCGCGAGACCGACCCGCGCCAGAACCTCGTCGCAGCGCAGGAGACGTTCCCGCGCGTCCCTGTCGCGAATGCCGAAAGCGACATTGTCGAGAATCGTCAGCCATGGCATCAGCCGCGGTTCCTGGAACACTAATCCGATCTCAGGACGCGGTGCCGTCACCGGCGCGCCGTTGAGCCGAATCTCGCCGCCGCTCCGCCGTTCCAGACCCGCGATCAGGCGCAGCAACGTGCTCTTGCCGCAGCCGCTGGGACCAACGACGCCGATGATCTCGCCCGGCTTCACCGAAAGATCGACGCGGTCGAGCGCGAGATGGCCGTTCGGATAGCGCATCGAGAGGGCGTGTATATCAAGCAAAGGCAGCCCCTATCGCGCTCGCGCCACGCTATCTTGCCAGCGCAGGACATGGCGTCCCAAGGATACGAGCGCCCAATCTGTCAACTTCCCGAGAATGGCGAAGGCGATGATGCTGGCGAGGATCACCGGTGTATTGCCGGTCATCTGCCCGTCTGTTAGCAGAAATCCGAGGCCCGACGATGCGCCCATGAACTCCGCTGCGACGACGAACATCCAGCCGAGACCGAGGCCGTTGCGCAGCGCGATGAAGTAAGACGGCAACGTGGCCGGGAGAAACACGCGCCAGATCATCGCGGCGCGCGTCAGTCGAAAGATCCGTCCGACCTCGACCAGCTTGCGGTCGAGGTCAAGAATCGCGGCCGACAGGCTAAGGTAGATCGGAAAGAACACGCCAACTGCGATGAGTAGCACTTTCGACGTCTCGAAAATGCCGAACCAGAGAATGAACAGAGGCACCCAGGCAATAGACGGGATATTGCGCAAGGCCTGCAACGTCGGGTCGAGCAGACGCCGCGCCAGCTCCGAGGTGCCAGTCAGCGCGCCGAGCGCCGTGCCGGCGACGACACCAAGGAAAAAGCCCCAAAGCACGCGCCAGAGCGTGGCTTCGATATGAGTCGCGAGCTCGCCGGAGCGCGCCAAACCGGCAAAAGTGCTGATCACGCGCGACGGCGGCGGCAAGAGGCGGCCGTCGTTCCACCCGAAGGCAACCGCCATCTCCCAGCCCAGCGCCAATCCCAAGGGCAAGAGAAAACCAAGCAGCCATCGCGCCGAAGAACGCCGCGCCGCCAGGGCGGCGAACCGTCCGGCGAGCGAAAGGCGCAGCGCAGCCGGCGCGCGGTCAGCGAGATGAAAGACGACCAAGGAATTGCCTGTCGATAAGTTGTGAGACGCTGGCATCGACATCGACGCCGCGCGGGATAATGCCCGCCTTTTGTAACGCGACGCCGGCAGCAAGGATGGTCGCGCGCGGCTTGTCGCCTAGATCGGGATCGGTCAGGTCGTTGCGCGACAGCTGCAGCGCCGCGACGGCCTCCGATTGCCGCGTCGCTTTCGCGACCAGGGCACGCAGCTCGACCGGATGATCAAGCGCCCAACGGCGGCCGTGCTCATAGACCTGAAGGAGGCGGCGGACGATGTCGGGATGTTGGGCGGCAAACGCCGCGCGCGCATCGAGTACCCCGTAGGTGTTGAGGTTGGGGTTGCGATAGAACAGCACATCACCGTTCTGCAATTGCGCCTGCGCCATCATCGGATCGAGACCCGCCCAGGCGTCGACATCGCCCTTGTCGAGCGCAAGCCGGCCGTCCTGATGCTGCAGCAACACTTCGGAAATGTCATTCTCGGTGAGGCCGGCGCTTTGCAGCGCGCGGATCAGGAAGATGTGGGGATCGGTGCCGCGCGTTACCGCTACGCGCTTGCCCTTGAGATCAGCGACGCGGGCGATGCCCGCGTCCTTGCGCGCGACCAACGCCGTCCATTCGGGCTTGGCATAGACGTAGATCGCCTTGATCGGGGTGCCGTGGATACGGCCAAGCAGCGCTGCCGCACCGGCGGTCGAGCCGAGATCGAGACTTTCGGCGTTAAGGAATTCGAGCGCCTTGTTGCTGCCGAGGCTCAAGACCCAGCGCACGGTGACCCCGTCGCGCTTGAATTCCTGCTCAACCCAGCCCTTGTCCTTCAGCACCAAGCTGACCGGATTGTAATAGGCGTAATCCAGGTGCAACTCGTCGAGTTGATCAGCGGCGCGCGCGGGTCCGGCAAAAAGTTGGATGCCCAGAATCATGGCCGCGATAGTTCGCACGATGTGCGGGGCGATCACGATGCTTCTTCTAAGGATGTTTGTGGATCGGATCGACCCACGGCACGGTTTCGGGCCGCTCGACCGGCTCGATATCGAGATTGACCACCACCGCCTCGGTGTCGCTCCTGATCACCACGCATTCGAGCGGTTGGTCTGGCGCCGAGTTAATCTCCTGATGTGGCAGGTAGGGTGGCACGAAGATGAAATCTCCGGAACCGGCGGCGGCAGTGTATTCGAGCTGCTCGCGCCAGCGCATGCGCGCCCGCCCGCGCACCACGTACATCACGCGCTCGGGCGCACCATGACGATGCGCGCCGGTCTTGGCGTTGGGATGGATCGGGATCGTGCCGGCCCAGAGTTTCGGTGCGCCGACCCGCGCCAGATTGATCGCGGCGGCGCCGTTCATTCCCGGCGTTTGAAAGGTGTTGACGTCGAGCCGATCGCCCGGAATCGCTTTGACGCCGTTGGACTTCCAATCGATTCGACTGGACGGTTCGGACATGGCTTTCTCCTTGCGGCAGCTGTCCCCGCTCAGTGGAACGGCCGGTCCCCGACAATCGCCACCCGCTCCATGCGGCGCGGGTAGTCGCCGTAATCGTTCACCGCGTAATGCACCGTGCAGCGATTGTCCCAAAACGCAATTGAATGCTTGCGCCATTTGAAGCGCACTTGGAATTCTGGCCGCAGGAATTGGCGCAGAAGAAACTCGATCAGTTCGTCGCTTTCGGCCTTGGTCTCCAAGCCGATGATCTGCGTCGTCAGCATATCGTTGAGATAGAGCGCCCGCTCGCCGGTCTCTGGATGAGTCCGTACCACCGGATGGGCAACGATCGGGTTGTTGCGCCGAACTTCGGCGCCCTTCTCCGGCGAGGACAACGCCTTCAACTCGCCGGCATCGTGAATGGCATAGAGATTATCGATCCGATCCTTCACGTCTTGCGGCAGTAATTCATAGGCCGCGACAGTGTTGACCCAGATCGTATCTCCGCCGACCGGCGGCACGTCGATGGCGTGCAGGATCGCTCCGAGCGACGGCGTTAGCCGCCAGCTCGTATCCGTGTGCCAATGGTCAGCGCGGCCATAGCCGCCTGCCGGCTTGGGCTTCCCGTGCAGCGGTTGGGCATAGACAGGCTGAATCTCAGGATACCCACCCTCGGTGCGGATGAAGGGATGGACTTCGAGTTCCCCGAAATTCCGGCCGAAAGCGATCTGCTGTTCCGGCGTGATGTCCTGGTCGCGGAAAAAGATTACCTTGTGCTTCAGCAACAGGCCGCGGATCGCGTCGCGCAGAGCGGGCGTCAACGGCTTGCGCAGATCGACGCCGCCGATCTCCGCGCCGATGAAAGGCTGCAGTTGCGTGATGTCCAGCCCGTGTTCCTCCAGGTCGAAAACAGCGAGCGCGCGATCGGCAGCGGCGACGGTCATGACCGATCTCCTGGACGGGAATAGGTAACGGGGTGGGTTCGGCCGACGGGCCCGAGCGCACGATTGAACGAGCTGTCGAAACTCTTCGTTACATCGAGCCGCGGCGGAATGACGTGCGCCGACTGATAGAGATCGGCGACGCGCTGCTCCTCGGCTATCAATTTGCCGTCGATCGCGACCGGCAATGTCGGCGACAGCTGGAGCGCGCGGCGCGCCACCTCGGGCGATGCGCCGGTATCCTTTGCCCATACTGCCGCATAGTCGGCAACATGGCCGACCGCCCAGCGCCGCGCGACGGCGAGGCGATGGAGATAGTCGGCAAGCGCCGCGCGCTTGGTCACGATCGCGGTCTCGGTGGCAGTTTGGAACGTCAGCCCGCTGAGCAATCCGTCGCCGTCGACGATGACGCGCGCGCCGTCATGGATGGTTGCTTGCGCGACATAAACGGTCCAGGTCGACCAGGCGTCAATCGCTCCGCGGGTGAACGCAGCCTTGGCGTCGGCCGGCTGCAAGAACGCGAGGTCGATCGCATCGGGCGTCCATTTCTGTTTTGCGAGAACGGCGATCACCAGGAAATGGCCGATCGAACCTTTGCCCGTGCCGATCCGCTTACCCTTGAGATCGACGACGCTGTGGATTGGCGAATCAGGGGGCACCACGATCGCGGCGCTGCGACCGCCCGATTCATTCGCGGCGATGATCTTTGCCGGAAGGCCAGCAGCGAGCGCAAAGATGGTCGGCGCGTCGCCGGCAAAGGCACTGTCGACGACGCCAGCGTTCAGCGCCTCAAGCAAAGGCGCCGCCGCCGGAAATTGGTGCCATTCGATCGTGTACGGTAGACCGCGCAGGACGCCGGCCGCCTCCATCAGAGCCTGAGAGCCGCCCTTTTGGTCGCCCATTCGGAGAACGGTATCAGGCGGGATCGTGTCTTCGGCCGGCGCTTCAGAGAACCCCAGCAGGACCAAGAAAAGTAGGGCGAATCCGTGCCTGTAACCTGCCGCCCGCAAGAAAGATCCAATCCGCATTTCCATCGCCTCAAAGCATGTCACCGCGGGATTAGCACCGTCAATATATTATTTCTATCGACAATATGGTTTTAAGCGTCCATGATTTTGCGACGCGGTTCACCGCGTAGGGGCGCCTATGGATTCACGTATTCACCCTCTCGACGAGCAACTGCGGCATCTCACCGAGACGTTTGCACGGGATGCCGAAGCGCGTGATCGCGATGGCGCCTTCCCGGCGGCGAATTTTGCGCTGCTCCGCCGGCTGGGATTGCTGGCGCTGACCGTGCCTTCCGAGTTCGGCGGCGGCGGAGCCGGATTGTCCACGGCGATGCGGGTCGTCGCGGCCGTCGCGCGCGGCGAGCCGTCAACCGCGCTGATCCTGGCGATGCAGTATCTCTATTTGCAACGCACCGGCGCCGAACCATGGCCCACCCATCTGCGCGAACGCGTGTATCGCGACGCCGTCACAGCAGGTGCGCTCGGCAACAGCTTGCGGGTGGAACCGGAGCAAGGCACGCCACTCCGCGGCGGTTTGCCGGCGACCACGGCGCGTCGCGTGCCGGATGGATGGAGCATTTCCGGACACAAGCTTTATTCGACCGGCGTACAGGGCCTCACCTGGCTCGGCGTATGGGCACGCACCGACGAAGCCGAACCGCGCGTTGGCACCTTCTTGGTCCCGGCCAACGCCTCGGGTATTCGCATCGTAGAGAGTTGGGATCATCTCGGCATGCGCGCCACCGGCAGCCATGAAGCAATCTTGGCCAATGTTGTCGTGCCGGTGGACCACGCCGTTGATATCCGTCTGCCGGCGCAGTGGACGAATTCGGTCGATCCGCTTGGCTTTGCCTGGAACGTGACGCTGATAGGCTCTATCTACGACGCCATCGCGCGAAACGCGCGCGATTGGCTGGTGGGATTTCTATCGACGCGCAAGCCAAGCAATCTCGGCGCGGCGCTGTCGAGCGTGCCTCGGATGCAGGAAGCAGTCGGGCTGATCGAGGCTTTGCTGCTGGCCAACCGCATGCTCCTCGACGACACCGCCGCCGCGGTAGATTGCGGTCGACCGCCGAACGCCGTCGACGCTGGCATCATCAAGTTCCTGGCGACTCAGAATGCCATCAAGTCGGTGGAAACCGCGCTCGAGCTTACCGGCAATCACGGGCTCTCCCGCAACAATCCGCTCGAGCGGCATTATCGAGACGTGATGTGCAGCCGCATCCATAGCCCGCAAAACGACACGATCCTGACCGCTGCGGGCAAGGCGCGCCTCGCGCAACGGCAAGAGGCATCGTCCTAAGCCCTTCCAGGGCACGGCGGCGCGGTTGAACGGGTTGGAGGTGGCCGATATGATGGGCGCGCAACCAGGCAACCGATGTGATTGCGAAAAAAAGCGCCAAACCTTCGAGCAAACCCTCCGTTACCTCAGCACGTTCGAGCGCCGGCACAAATTCTCGGAACGAAATCGCCGATATCGTCAGCCGCAATCTCAAGCGTCTGCGGATAAACCGCAACCTGTCGCTGGAAGCGTTGGCAAGCGCCTCCAGTATGAGTCGCGGCATGCTGTCCCAGATCGAACTGGGCCGCAGCGTCCCCACGATCTCGCTGCTGTGGAAGGTAGCGCGTGCCCTCGATGTGCCTTTTTCAGCGCTGACGTCGGATCACGCCGCCGCCGGCAACATCGTCCTTGCCGCCGCGTCACGCGAAAATCCTGACATCGGCCGGCGGCGCCTTCACCTCGCGCGCCCTGTTTCCGTTCGAAACCGAACGCCGCGTGGAATTCTACAAGCTCACGCTGGCGCCGCATGCGCTCGAGACGGCCGAACCACACGCGGCCGGCACAACGGAAAATCTGGTCGTGGCCGCCGGACAAGTCGAAATCACTGCCGGCGTCAGCTATGTTCTGAAGACGGATGACGCCATTTTGTTCGCGGCCGACGTGCCCCACAGCTATCGCAATCTCGGCGCCGGGACCGCGATCATGTATCTGGTCATGACCTACACCGATTCTATCGGTTAAGCTGACTGTCATTAAATTTGCCAAACTGCCGATAAAAGCATCAGAAGTCACTAGCATTGCAGTGATTTATCCAATTCATTGGAGGCAAACAAAACCGCTCCCGCGCGCGGCTTGCGAGGGCGCGCAGAAGCGCAGCAGATTAGGTTTCGGCATCCCAGAATAAATGGCCGAAATAGGCGTCGCCCGTGAGCGTCGGCGTGGGTCCCCAGATTGGAACCGATTTTGCAAGGCATCAATCCGGCGTCGTTAGACCAATTTCCAGAACGCGCCGCCGCGTAGTCAAACCGGAGACAATTCCCATGACCAACGCCGCTTCGATGCAGATGCCAACTATGATGACCGGCATGATGAACCCGATGATGATGCCGATGCCCGGCATGATGAACGGCATGCCGATGATGCCGATGATGATGATGCCGATGATGTGTCGCACGACCTGCGAGATGACCGAGACGGGCCTGGTCTGCGAAATGATGCCGATGGACGGCATGCCGAAGGATATGTTCATGGAATGCTGCAATCGCATGATGAGCATGATGAAGTCGGGCATGCCCATGATGATGATTTGCGGCATGACGATGATGATGGCGATGCCCAGCATGATGCCATCCGCTATGGCCGCAAAGGCCTAGCCGATCACCTCGCCATAGGTCATGGCCAGAAACGATCGGGCTTCGCCGCGCCCGACTTTCCGGTAGGCACGCGGGCCGTCCGCTTCGAATAAGATGGCGTCGCCATCGTCCAGCCGATACGCGACGCCAGCGAGTTCGAACTCAACGTTGTCCTCGAAAACGCCGCGGTTCTCCGTGGTGCCGGGCATATGAGGTTCGGTTATCTCAACGCTGCGGGCCCGCTGGCGCAGCTCATTGAATTCGGTCCTGCGCGGCACATCATGAGAAGAGGGCGCGCGCGACGTCAAGCCGCCGACAGCGGAGCTCAACGATTTCGAATTCGCCGCTCGAATCAGCGCCGCGCCCGCGCTATTGCCGAGATTAGTCGGCGCCACGAGCAGCACTTCGAGGGCACGGGCCACTGGCGGCGCAGACTGGTGGCGACAGCATCGGTCGGCGTATCGATCTCGGCCCGGCGCGTCGCCGGGCGGCTCCGGCGGATTGATCGCGGCCGCTGGCCCTTCCACCGAAATCCTTCATCTCAGCCAAGGCGCCAGAACGGCACAAAAAGAATCACTGGCATCCAGAAAAAGGTGAAAGCGATCGGGGTCGTGACCGGGACAGCCTGCACCCCCTGCTCTGTACGGACGCGCCGGCGGCGGTAATCCTCGAAATCCACCACCTCGGCAATTTGTTGCGCTTCCACCATTTCGTTGCTCCCGCTTACGTACCAAGGCGCCAAGGCATTGCCGTCATGGTTCCTGCGCGGCGATCGGCCCCCCGTCCTACTGACAAAATCAAGGACACTTTGTCCAATATATTGACATAATCGTTATTGTCTATAGCTTTTATATATTGATCGGCATCAAGGAGAGCTCCGATGAGTCAGCGAGAAAAGCGGGATTTCGAGGATTGTAGCGCTGATCGTGGGGAAAACCTGTGGCGTTCGTTTTCGCGGAGGACCTTGCTGCGGACCGCAGGTGCGGCTGGTGTCGTCACTTCTCTGGCCGCGCTCGGCACGCAGGTCTATGCCGATAATGCCGCGAAGCCGAAAAAGCATTTAAGGCTGACCTGGAATGCAAACGCGATATGCACGGTGGCGGTTCCAGCGGCGCTCCAGCGCGGCATTTTCGCCAAGCACAACCTCGAGGTGGAACTGGTCAATTTCGGCGGTTCGACCGATCAACTTCTTGAAGCGTTGGCGACGGGCAAGGCCGATGCCGGCGTCGGTATGGCGCTGCGTTGGCTGAAGCCGCTTGAGGCGGGCTTCGACGTCAAACTTACCGCAGGTATTCACGGCGGCTGCATCTGGCTTCTGGCGGCAAAAGATTCCGGCATAACCGACATCAAGAGTCTCAAAGGCAAGACGATCGGAGTCGGTGACATGGCCGGCGCGGACCGGAACTTTTTCGTCATCCTGTTGACCAAGTACGGGCTCGACCCCAACACGGATGTCGAATGGCGGCAATTTCCGCCCGACCTGCTGGCGCTCGCGATCCAAAAGGGCGAGGCACATGCGGTCTCGACGGCCGATCCGATTGCCTATCTCTGGAAGAAAAAATTCGACCTGGTCGAGATCGCGGGCAACCTCACCGGCGACTATGCGCACCGTGTGTGCTGCGTCCTCGGAATCGGCGGCAGTTTGATCCGCGAGGACCGGCCGACGGCGCGGGCGCTGACGGTGGCACTGCTCGAATCGGGCGAATGGGTCGCCAACAATCCCGATGAGGCCGCGGAAATCTTCAGCAAATATTCGACCGCGCCTGTGACCGATCTGGCCGCGATGCTCCGCGTTCACACACACCACCACCATCCGATCGGTGCCGCGTTTAAAAGAGAGATCGCGCTCTACGCCGACGAACTGAAATTGGTCTCGGTGATGAAGGCATCGACCGACTCCCAGAAATATGCCGATCGCGTGTATGCCGATGTTCTCGGCTGAACCGCAACGGGCCTGGCCTGCAGAGATTACCGGCGCTCGTAATCCCCGGGGCGGCATTTGGTGGGATGGCGTCGCCGCGGGGTGCGCATGGCTCGGCGCCACACTGCTTACCGTCGGATTGACAAACGTCGACGAATGGGACCGCACAGGCGAATTCGCGGCGATCGAGGGCGTGCTCGGCGCGCTGGTGTTTGCCCTCGCCTTGATTCCCCGCGGTGCCGGCCCGCGGCTGCAGCGGCTCGGCCCGTGGCTGACGGTGCTGGCCATCGTGCTTGCGGCATGGGAAGTCGTCACCGCCAAGCTCGCCTGGTTGCCGCCGCCCTTCTTTGCGCCCCCGCAGGCATTGCTCGATGTCTATCTCAGCGATTGGCCGCGCCTCGGCGAAAGCGCGCTGCGGTCGCTCCTGCTGTTGGCCGGCGGTTACAGCGTGGGCGCGGCGCTCGGGTTTTTAACCGGAATCGCCCTGGGTTGGTCACGGATCTTCGGCTATTGGGCTCATCCGCTGTTGCGTTTTATTGGGCCATTGCCGGCAACGGCGTGGCTGCCCCTCGCTTTTTTCATTTTCCCAACCAGCGGCAGCGCCAGCACGTTTCTGGTTGCGCTCGCGACCGGCTTTCCCGTCGCGGTGCTAACCTGGTCGGGCGTCGCTTCGGTCAACTCTGCCTATTACGATATCGCACGCACACTCGGTGCCACGGAACGGTTTCTGGTGCTGCGTGTCGCCATCCCCGCAGCGCTCCCGCATGTCTTCGTCGGCCTATTCATGGGGCTCGGCGCATCCTTCTCGGTGCTCGTCGTGGCCGAGATGCTCGGCGTCAAAGCTGGGCTCGGCTGGTACCTGCAATGGGCTCAGGGCTGGGCTTCTTATCCCAACATGTACGCCGCGCTGTTGATCATGGCGTTGCTGTTCTCCGGGCTGATCACCTTGCTCTTCCGCGCGCGGGACCGGTTCCTAGCCTGGCAAAAAGGGCTAGTGCGATGGTAGCCGCGACGCCGCTCGACGCTGTTCCCATCGTGGCGCGTGGCACGACGCTCGAGGTGTGCGGCGTCAGCCACCACTACACCTTGCGGGGCGAACCGCTGCCCGTGCTCGATGGCATCGATTTCCGCGCCGAGCCGGGCGAGTTCGTTGCATTGCTCGGACCGAGCGGCTGCGGCAAATCCACATTGCTGCGGCTGGTGGCGGGTCTCGACCATCCGACGCAAGGGCGCATTCTCGCCAACAGCGCGATGATCGAGAGACCGGACCCATCGCGCATCGTCGTTTTCCAGGCGCCCACGCTATATCCCTGGCGCAATGTTTGGTCGAATGTCGCCGTCGGTCTTGAAGCGCGCGGTTTGCTCAAGAGTCATCGCCGTCGCGTGGATGACGCGTTGAAGCTCGTAGGACTCGAGAATTTCGCTAAGGCCCTGCCGCATCAATTGTCGGGTGGCATGGCTCAGCGCGCGGCTTTGGCGCGCGCGCTCGTAAACGAGCCGAGCCTCTTGATCCTTGACGAGCCGCTGGGTCAACTCGATTCCTTGACGCGCCTGCAGATGCAAGGCGAGCTCGTAACTCTATGGCAGCGTGCCGGTTTCACCGCACTTCTGGTCACGCACGATGTCGAAGAAGCGCTGTTCATAGCCACGCGGGTGCTCGTGCTGAGCGAACGGGCGGCGCGCATAAAGGCGGATATTCGGGTCGAGCTTTCCTATCCGCGCCACCGGGGCGATGGGCGTCTTACGGCGCTCCGCCATCGGGTGCTGGAACTGCTCGGTCTCGACGCGACTTGGTAAAGAGGAGGATGCGATGAGCGTCACTTTCATCGGCATGATCACGACACGCTACCAGTCGGAGATTCACCGGGCGCAAGGCACGGCGATCGATCGGGACTATGTCAAGCGTTTTGCCCGCGCGCATGAGGATGCCGGCTTCGATCGGATTCTTGTGCCGTACCATTCGACCGATGCCGAGACCATCCTGACCGCTTCCTATGCCGCGTCGGTGGTCGATCGCATCGGCTTCATGCTGGCGCACCGCCCCGGCTTCGTTGCGCCGACGCTGGCGGCCCGCCAGTTCGCGACGCTCGATCAATTCACGGGCGGCCGCGCCGCGATCCATGTCATTACCGGCGGCGACGCGACTGAGCAGGCGCGTGACGGCGATTTCCTGGATCACGACGCGCGCTATCGTCGCACCGACGAATATGTTGAACTGTTGAAGCGCGTTTGGACCAGCGACAAGCCGTTCGACCATGCCGGCGAATTCTACCGTTTCGAAGGTGCTTACTCCGAGGTGAAGCCGGTCACCAAACCGCACATTCCGATCTATGTCGGCGGCTCCTCCAGAGCCGCGATCGAGGTGGCGGGCAAGCACGCGGACATTTACGCTCTGTGGGGCGAGACGCTCGATCAGGCGCGGGAAACTATCACAAATGTGCGCGACGCCGCGAAGCGTTATCGCCGTGATCCCTCGCTCATCCGCTTCAGCCTCTCCCTCCGTCCCGTGCTCGCGCCGACTGAGGATGAGGCTTGGCTCCGAGCCGAGGCTATCTTGGACACGATCCGCGCGATCAAGGGTCAGGCCGCTCTGGGCGCACCCACCAAACCGCCGGAGGCCGTCGGCTCCCAACGACTTTTGGCGGCGGCGGCGCGGGGTCGCGTACTCGACAAACGGCTTTGGACCGAAGTCGCGCGCCTCACTGGTGCACGCGGCAACACCACGGCGTTGGTCGGTACGCCGGACCAAGTCACCGAGGCGCTGATGGACTACTACGATCTCGGCATCACCACTTTCCTTATCCGCGGTTTCGATCCATACGAGGACGTCATCAATTATGGCCACGATTTGCTGCCGCGCGTGAAGCAGGCAATTGTCCGCCGCGACGCGGAACATCGTCGGGTCGCTGCCGCGTAAACCCTGCGCCTCCAATCCTGAGGCGGATCCGCCCCTCAAAGTGACCGGGGTTACCCCGTCGGCCGTTTAACGGGAAATCCCACCCGCCAGGCGGGCAGATTCCGCCGGCCAAAAGGAGGATTGAGGCGGAAAGTGAATACGATACGGTGTGGCTTCACCCGGCTGCGGCGAGCATTATCGCGATTGCGTGCTTTTGCATTAACAGTCATTTGGCAACTCAACTAAGAGGAATGAGCCCGTCGCGTGCTGGCGATAAGGAGGCGGCCGGCAATGGAGGACATGGTGAAGCGTCTTCATCCAATGTTGATGATCGGCACGCGCGCTTTGGCTAGCGCCGTCTTCCCCACAGCGCGCGCCGCCGACATTACGACGATACGCAACGCCTGTGCCGCGATCGGCCCTGATCCAGGCGTAGCGCCTTTCACGCAGTGCGTCGACGATCTGCAGCGGTCAGCCTCGCTGCCGAAATCTGCCCTGGCCGCCTCACAGATCGGGCCCCACGTTACGGTCGGGAGCGGCGGGAGCGGGTTGGCCATCGTTCCGAGTATGCGTGCCGAGCGATCAGGCTCCTCGAACAACCGCTCGCTCCTCCTATCGTGTGACCAACCTGCGCCAGACTCTGTTCGAGACGACTCAGCCGGGCTACCAGAACTGATGCGTCAATTTGATCTCGCGGCAATCGAGTACCTTGGGTGGAGAAAAACCCAGTCATCCTCCCTGATGGCGTCCTCGCCGAACTGGCACGGTCTGCGCCGCAATCTGCGACATCAGCGCAGCATCCGATTGCGGCTCGCACCCGACACTTGTAGCGCGTTTGGGCCCCGCGAAAAATCC
>JASHOB010000251.1 GCA_030041335.1 Alphaproteobacteria bacterium
GCATAGGCCCAATCGCCCATGAAGCGGCCGTCGACGCCGATGCGCGCGCGCCGCGCATTGATGCCGCTGTCGAGATCATCGCCCCGCGCACTCGCCAGATCGGATCGGGTGTTGAGATACCAGGCGGTATCGAGATGCAGCCGGCCGGTGAACTCGATCGCGTTCTGGCCGTCGGCGCTGGTCAGGCCGAACCGGTGGGTCGCCGACTCCGTGACCCGGGGGGCATTGGGCGGCAGCGTGTGCGCCACCGCCTGCTGCGCCGCCTGTGCCGCCACATTGGCCCTTTCTTCATTTTTTTGTTCCTGCTGCTGCAGCGCCTGCAGCTTCTGCTGCATCTGCGACATCTCCGCCTTCAGCGCATCGATCTGATTGTGCAGCGAGGCGTTGCTGTCCTGGGCCATGCCCGCCGCCGACCCCAACAGCCACGCCATGCCTCCGATAACGGCGCGCGACGCGAACTTGCGGTGCAACATTTTCGTCATGTGAACCGGCCGGAGCACGACTCCTTAGCGCCATATATACCCACGAATACAGTGTCAGGTCTCAAGTTCTATTCGGCACCGCACACAATATTTTGAGGATGTTGCACAATTGCCACAGCGCCAAACGGAACGGAATATTCTCGTAAGCCATTGATTTAACGTAGAATTATCGCTAAGCGATCGCGCCCGGCATCGCCGCACTGAAAAACAAGGTATATTGATATCCGTCTCGGATGACACGCAGTTTTTAAATATAACTACAGAATCATTATGAAAAATAATTATTATCTTATGTATTATTCGCGAATTTCATGATAGGAACAATTTGGACGTTACTGAAATGACCTCATAAACCCGGTTCTCTTAACAGGAATCTCATTACTGTCGTGGGACCATCGTACCGGTTTCTTAAAGTTTATTTTAAGATAGAGGCGGCCGACGCTGACCGCCGGCTTGTTGGGCGCGGCGGCGGCAAGGGCGAAGCGCGAACGCCTCGGGTGGCAGCGATCGAGCCAAGATTGAAGACGGGGGGAAACCGAGCGGACAATGAAGGTGACTTTTGTCGTTTATCTGCTGTCGATCCTGATCTCGATGACGGGGTGCTCGTTGGGCGAGCAAGATCCTCGTACCAGACAAATTCGAAGCGTCTGCGCGGCGATGGGATTCCGACCTAACGAAGCGTACTTCTTCACCTGCGTCGCGAGTTTGAATATGACGGCGCCGATGAGCTCGACGGAACTGTTGGCAAACCGCGGCGTTACTTATGTCGCGCCAAACGATGGCGGCTCCGACATGCACAAGCGTAGTGAACGAGCCTGTTATGATGTTGGTTTAAACCCGAGCCAAGAGACCTACTGGGAGTGCGTGTTGGATCTCGATAATTCGATCGCCGATGTCGCGGCCGTTGGTTCGCGCTGAGCCTGTCGACGAATAATCCCAGCACAGGGCAAGCGCTATTCTGGAGCTGCAGAACATCGCGTCGATGGCGAATGCACCATCACCAAACGACGCCGTTCGAAGGTGGCGCTCGACTTTTAGAAGCGGCGACAATGCGCAGCGTCTTTCAAGCTTCGTCGCTGGCCCCGGCCCGAAGTGTCGCCATCACCCATCCCATCCCTGACGATGGAACACCAGGGCACGAATTTCGATGCTCTCGCGCGGTGGCGCATCGGCCGGCGCCGCCGGATGGAGAAAGGCCGTGTGCGGTGTGAAGCGGGCGCGATCCGTTGCTGAATCACAGCATTTGATCAGCAACGCCTCATCCGGCGCCATTTCCGATAGATAGAACCAGCGGTGTGTGGGATTGTAAGTGACCGAGTAGGTCTCGCCGACACGATGTTGATAGACCAGATCGCTTGGTACCAGGTCGGCGGCGGCGACCGTCTTGGCGTCGCACACGGCAAGCGGGGCGTCATAGACCGGGTGATGGATCGGCCGCCAGAAATTGATCACCTGCACCCGGCCCTTTAGCAGTCCCTCGGCTTCCGCCGGCAAGAAATCACGAACGCGCTGCGGCCCGGATTTCGCCGTGTGATCGATGTGGACGCGAAGGGCCGGTTGCCGCGGCCCGTTGCGGCGATCCTCGTAGCCTGGGATCCGCCGACGCAGCGTGTGATCGAAGATGAAGACACGATCGGCGCCGGTGGCGCGCTTCAATTGTTCTTCGGTCTCGGGGTAATAGACCGCGCGGATTTCTTCCTCGTCGTCGAAGCGCGACACAACGCTGCGACACTTGACACAGGCGAAGCCGTTGTCGTCGAGATTGACCTGGTTGAATATCGGTCGGGCGTCGCGGATTCTAACCTTATGCGGTTCATGCCGAGCATTGCTGCGCGTCGCGCCTGGTGGCGGCTCCATCGCGTAGTTGCGCGGCCGTTCGGCCATTGGCACCAGGTAGTTCAGTTCGGCGTCGACCGAGGGCAGCAGATCGACAATGCGATGTTCCAAAGTCATGATTCTTTCCTCCGCTCAGACGACGCGTAGAATGATCTTGCCTCGGACATGGCCGGTCTCAATGAGCCGATGCGCCGCTTTTGCCTCGGCCAGGGGAAATTCCTGGGCGACGATGACGCGGATCTTGCCGGCGTCAACCAGGCCGCCGATCTCCTCGAGCTTGATGCCGGTGAGGTTGCTGCGCACGAAGCGCGCGTCGACCCCGCGCTCCTTGGCCGCGGCCTCGTCGGGCGGCACTACAATGCTCAACAGCTGACCGCCCCGCCGTACCAGCGGCAGCGACTGCTTCAGCACGTCGCCGCCGACAGTGTCCAGCACCAGATCTACCCCATCCCTGTGCCGGGCGACATCCTCGCGGGTGTAGTCGATCACCCGGTCCGCGCCAAGCGATTGGACGAGGTCTCGGTTGCCGGTCGAAGTTGTCGCGATCACCTCGAGCCCGGCGAGCTTGGCAAGTTGAATCGCGAAAGTGCCAACGCCGCCGGCACCGCCCTGAATTAGGATTGTCTTGACGTTCCTCAGGTCGGCGACTTCAAACAACACTGTCCACGCCGTGCCCGCCGCGATCGGAATCCCAGCGGCGTGTGCCAGGGGGATGCTTGCGGGCGCACGGCCGACTGCGTCGGTCTTGACCGCGGCGAACTCGGCATAGGAGCCATTGACGCGTGCTATGACCGGAGTCCCGGGCTTGAAGCGCGATACTGCGGCGCCGACCCTTTCCACCGCGCCGGCAGCGTCGCCGCCTAGTATGGCCGGGAAATTGAGCGGACGAACCTGGCGCATCAGCCCTTGGCGCGATTTCCAATCGGCCGGATTGACGCCAGCGGCGTGAATGCGGATCAACACTTCGTCGGGAGCGATCTCCGGCACCGGCGCGTCCTCGTAACGCAACTGATCGGCATTCCCATAATCGTGGACGCGAATCGCTTTCATGGATTTACCTCTCCAAATCCAGAATATTGGCTGAGGAGCGAAGCACTGTGGCAATCCTTTTTCGAATGGGCCCACTCGTAGCGCGCAAGCATGTCACCGATATCGCTGACAGGTCAATATATTATTTCTATAGAGAAAATAGTCATAACGCAGCTTGATTGGATTTTGGCCGCTTGTCCGCTGAGGGTTGTCGTTGCCGTCAGCCGACCTGCCCGACAAAGTCCAGCAACGCCTCGTTGAAGGCCGCTGGCTGCTCCAGGTTTGACAAATGACCAGCGTCCGGAATCACCGCCGCGCGTGCGCCCGGAACCTGCGACTGCACCTGCCTCATCAGCTCTACCGGCAACGCCGCATCGTGATCGCCCGCCAAGAAAAGCGTCGGCACGCGGAGTGCGGCGACGCGATGGCTCAGGCCCGAATGTTTGATTGCGTCGATGCAACCGGCGAAGCCTTCAACCGAGGTGGCGAGCAGCATCTGGCGCACGCTATCGAGATAAGGAGGTTTTGCCGCCAGTGTTGCCGCCGTGAACCAGCGGTCGATCATCACCTCCGCGATCGGCGCCATGCCCCGCTGTCGCGCCAGCGCCACGCGGTCATCCATCGCCTTAGCGCCTTCGGCCGGCACGTCGATTCGCGAATCGCAAATCGCAATACCGGCGAGGTCGGGCGAGCGGCGCAGTCCGACGGCAAGCGCCTCTAAGCCGCCGAGCGAAATGCCGACGACGTAAAAGCGCCTCGCACCGGCATGAGAAATGAGGCTGAGCACGTCGTCCGCGAGCATGTCGATCGTGTACGGGCCCGGTGGCGTGGCGGACTTGCCGTGGCCGCGGGTATCGTGGCGCAATACACGATGGCGCTGAGCCAGCGCCGCGACTTGGGGTTCCCACATTGTCAAGTCGGTGCCGAGCGAATTGACCAGGGCCACCACCGGCGCCCCTTCGGGCCCATCGAGCTGGTAATGCAGCCGAACGCCGTTGACGACGACCTCACTCATTGGTTCAACAGCCTGCCGAATCCTGCGATACGGTCGTCGAGCCCGCTTTGCCGCAAGCAATGCCACATCGCAGCTTGGTTGCTGGTGACCACCGGCTTGCTGAGGTCGCGTTCCAGCACTTCGATGATCTCAGCGTTGCGCGCCTGTGCGCAGCTTAGGAAATAGGCGTCGGCCGAATCATCGCGATGCGCCATGACGATACGATACCAGGCCGCCGGCTCTACGGTGGCGAACTCTTTGCCGCCCGGCAATCCCAACCCATGCTCCCGCACCACCGTCAGACCATGGTGTTGTAGGAACGCGACCTCGCGTTCGTTCACTGGCGTTATGTAGGGGGTGATCATCACCAGCCGCGAGACGCCCAATGCGCGGAATGCTGCGATCAGCGCCTCTGACGTTACCGTGGCGGGGATGCCGGTGGTGCGGGTAATACGCTCGCGGATGCGCCCAACAATGTCGGAATCGAAGGTCGTGACCGCGGTGCAGTGGAAGAGGATGCGGTGCGGCTCGGTGTCGGCGATCAGCAGTGACGCGCCCTCGATGTCCTTGGTCATGCCCATCAGCTCTTCCTCGCTGCTGTTGACCAACTTCAGCCGGGTTGCATGGATCGACACCCCGGGCGGCAACATCGCGGTCAATTGCGGCTCGGCCACCGTGTTGACCGACGGCATCAGGACACCGAGACGCAGCCGCCAGCCCAGCTTTATCTCCATCGCACCCTCCATCAAGCGGCGCCCCGAACCCTGCGCATAAGAAGCGCGGGATTGTTGGGCACCGCATCCCCGCGCCACGCGACATGACCGTCGGGCCGCACCAGCACCAGAGCGCGCTCATAAAGCGCCGCGATCGCAGGCTCGGCAATACTAATGACGGCGAGCGGCACGCCCTGCTCTCGCGCAACGGCGGCGAGTGGCATGGGATCGGCGGCGCCGAACCGTAGCACCGTGAAACCATGTCCGAACAGATCGAGCGTCGACCGGCCGGGACTGAGCCAGGCATGCGGTGCGCGCGCCCCTGGCCGCGATGTCGGTACGTAGTCCGAGATCGGATCGGGCGGCGCGGGCGTCCCGTCGCCAATGCAGATCGGCGACGCTTCATAGCCATAGCCGAGCATGACGCCGATGCATTCCCACTCCATGCGCAGCCCTTCCTTGAGCATTGCACCAACGCGGCGGCGTGAATGTTCTCCTTCGACCGTTTCGTCGAGAATGGGTTTGCACCGGTCGGCCAGACCGACCCACAAATTGTAATTCTGTGTCGCGGCCAGCGCGTTGCGGCGTGCCACCTGACGCTGTTCGGCGTCGTAGGAATCGAGCAGGGCCGGCCCAGCCCACCCGTCGAGGACCGCCTCAAGCTTCCAGCCGAGATTCACCGTGTCGATGATGCCCGTGTTCATGCCGAAACCGCCCGTCGGCGACATGGTGTGCGCGGCGTCGCCGGCCACAAGGATGCGGCCGTGGCGATAGTGCCGCGCCATCATCTCGCTGCGGCGCCAAGGCCGCACGGCGGTGACCTCGAAATCGATGGCGCTGCTGCCGAGCGCACGGCGGACGTGGGCGCGGGGATCGAAGCCCTCGAGATCCATCTTGTCGCCGGACCCAATAACCGTCATCCGCCAATTGTCGCGTCCGTCGACGACCGTGATGTTTCCCCACGTGCCCTCTGGCCCGACAAAGAGATAGCGTTCGGCCTCGCCCTTGTCGTGTTGAGCGAGCAGGTTTGGTGCACGGAAATAGAGGTTGATCGAATAGCCGAGAGTCTTGCCCTCGAATAGGATGCCGGCTTCGGCGCGGACATGACTTGCGGCACCGTCGCAGCCTACCAGAAATCGCGCCCGGATATCGACGGCGTCGCCGGTCCGGGTATCGACCGCGTGTGCGAGGACATGATCGGGGTACTGAGCGCAACGCGTGACGCGGCAATGATATCGCGCAGTAACCCCCGGCCGCTCGGCGAGCGCCCGGGCCAGCAGCGGATCGAACAAGAACTGCGGACACCAGGTTCGGCGCTCCGGACTGGACGCCGGCGGCTTAACATCGCGCTGACATGGATACTTATCGCATTCGAGCAAATGGCCCGTGAGGCTGGTGCAATACACCATGTTGAGTGCGTACTCTTGGGGGAAACCCGCAGCGGCGACGCGGTCGGCGATGCCCCAACGGCGCCAGTATTCCATCGTGCGGATCGACACCATGCCGCCCCGCGACAGATCGACCGAGCCGTCGCCGTCGTCGACGACGACGCACGCGACGCCGCGCCAGCTCAGTTCCATCGCCATGCTGAGTCCGATCGGCCCGGCCCCGACGATGACGACCGGCGTTTCCAGGGTTGCGGTCACTCGGGATCGACCAGGCCGCGCGGTCCCCACACCTGGTCCGGGGCAATCGCCAGCAATTCCTTGCCGCATTCGCGCAAGATGTTAGGGCCGGTCGTGATGTGCTGCGTCGCCGCGTACATGTCACGAAAGCAGCGCTGCAGCGCGCCCGCACGCAAGGAACGGCCGCCTGCATATTTGTACGCGAAGGTACACACCTCCGCGGTCGTCGAGGTGATGTAATTGAGCGTCAGCCGTGACAAAGTGATCTGGCGCGTGCTGAGCCCTTCGCCGCGCTTGAGCGTCTCCTCGATGTCTGCCCAGGTCTGGTGGGCGAGCGCACGCACGGCACGAAACTTGGCTTCGGCGAGACCGAACTGTTCCTGGAAACTTTCGCCACCGCCTGCTTGCGGCAACAGGCTGGGCCGTCCCGTGTCCGCGGTGGCAAGCGCACGCAGCTCGTCCAGCATGCGGCGGCCGCAGCCAAGCGCGAAACCGCTGTGGCAGATCGCGCCCATGCCCTGGATGCCAAGAGAATAAAGGTTGCCGCCCTGGCGTGGCACATTGGTGGTCTGCTTGTGCGTGAACTCCTCCGGCACAAAAATATCGGCGATCTTGTAATCGATACTTCCGGTGGCACGGAGACCGAGCGCGTCCCAGTTGTCGAGGAATTCGGCCTCACCAACCGGCAGGATGAAAATGCGAGTCTCCGGCGACTTGGTCCCCGGCCACAGTCGCGGCGCGCCGTCGGCATAAACGATGCCGCCGGTATGGATGTATTCGGCGTGCAGCAGGCCGCTGCCATATTGCCAATGCCCGCTGAGGCGGAAACCGTTGCCGTCGGGGATCGCGCGCCCGTTGGCGGCGCCCTGGCCCTCGATGATTGGCATGCGCCCGGTGAATAACCGTTTCGCAGTATCTGGCGGCAGATAGGCGGCGGCCGACCCCATTGCAACTTGTGATGCCATCAACACCCAGCCGGTCGAGCCGTCGGCATAACTCAGTGTTTCAATGACCGCCAACGCTTCGAGCGGCCAGGCCTCGACGCCGCCGAAGCAACGCGGAATCCAAAGCCCGAGAAAGCCAGCGTCGCGCAATGCCGAGACCGTGCTCTCGGTCAGCTGCCCGGCGGCCTCGTTTGCTTCAGCCTGCGCGGAGAAGAATGGGACCATCTCCCGTGCCTTGTCGCTCAGCAACACGCGGACCCTCCGTCATTCCTCTTGTGACGCGGCCAAATTACCGCTTAGTTATGGTCGTAGAATAAATCAGTTTGCAGCGACCGGGGATAACAACAGAGACCAAGGCCAAAGGAGGCGTCTCGGGGGCGTTAGACCCTTTTCGCGGTCCCCGATAAACACCCCGGCCAACGAGCAAACGTTCGGGGAGGAGAGCATGGTCAAGGTTTGCACGTCCCTGGTGGCCGCGACTTTGGTACTGGGTGCGGGTTCGGCGCTGGCACAGGATGCCGCCGAATTCAAAGTCGGTTATGTCGCGTCGATCACCGGGGTGATTGCGCCAATCACCAGGTATTACATGGATGGGCTCGATGCCGGAGTCAAAATGGTCAACGATTCGGGCGGCATCGGTGGCCTTCCGGTGCGCGTTATCAAATGCGACAGCCAGTCCAATGAAGCCCAGGCAGTGCTGTGCACGAAGCGACTGATCGAGCAGGACGATGCCAACATGCTGTTGGGCGTTGGCGGAACCGCACCGACGGTCGCAATCGAACCGACGGTGCAGGCCGCCGGCATACCACTGTTTGCGATCGCCGCCGGTCGCGTGGCCTATGCGCCGCTAAAGAAGTGGGTGTTCAAGGCGATCATCGGCAACGACGATCAGGTCCCGACCGTCGTCAAATTCTTGAAGCGTAAGGGCTGGGTCAAGGTCGCGCTGATCCGCGATAACACCGCCTTCGGCAACGACAGCGCCAAATCAATCAAGGAGGAAGCGGCACGCAATGGTGTCGAGATCCTCAGCGACGAGGTCTATACTCCAACCGACACCGACATGACGGCGCAGCTCACGCGCATCCGCGGCCTTCACCCCCAGGCGGTGATAAACTACGCCGTCGGCATCGGCGTCGGCGGCCTGATCGCGAAGGAAATGATTCAACTCGGCATGGACCAACCGAGCTTTGTCGGGATGAACCAGCAGATCGACGGCTACGCAAAGAACGCCGGTGCCGCGGCGACCGCCCACACTTACTTCGTCGCGGCCAAGGTCGCATCGGCAGCGGACCTGACGAAGGACGATCCGCTCTACGGGCCGATCGCGACCTTCACAAGGTTCTTTAGACAAGCCCATCCTGACCAGATCGCCAACTCGAACACGCCGACCGCGGTTGACGCGATTTTGATCGCACAGGCGGCAGGCAAGTCGATCGGCAAGAAAGTGCTCGACCGCCAGGCGTTGCGCGAGGCCATCGAGCACGTGACCGATGTTGCCGGTCTACAAGGATTCTGGACCTTCACGCCAGAGCAGCATTGGTGCTCGCTCGAGGCGGGTGCGCAAATTGTCACCTACGACGGCAAGAATTGGCTTCCTGCCAAGTAACGGGCGTGCGGTTCTGAACGATGGACGCGACCGCCCTCGCCCAGACGGCGGTCTCGGGGCTGGCTAACGGCGCTCTCTACGCTTTTGTCGGTCTGGCCTTCGGCCTGGTCAGCCGCAGCACCGGTCTCATCAATTTTGCTCAAGGCGATTTGACCATGCTCGGCGCCATGCTGGCGGCGGCAATGAGCGACGCCGGTGCGCCGCTCCTGATTGCCGTGCCGCTCGCCGCCGTCGGCTGTGCCGCGATCGGCGGCGGGTTCTATTTCTTCGCCATTCGTCCCTCGACGCGAGCGACGATGTCGCAGCTGATCATTATCACCGTCGGTTTGTCGATCCTGATCCGTGGCGCGGTCACGTCGCTGTGGGGCACCGACCCGAAGCAGGTGCCGCCGTTCACGCAGGGAGCACCTATCGCGTTTGGTGGCGTCAGCGTTCTGCCGCAGCAACTTTGGCTTATCGGCATTCTCGCACTGGTCGCTATCGCAACCGCCTGGTTCTTTCGTCGTACTACATTGGGCCTGGCGCTGCGGGCGAGCGCTGCCAACCCGGTTGGCGCCAGCTTTGTCGGGATCGACCCACGGCTGCTCGGCCTGTTCGCATTTGCTGCAGCCGGGTTCCTCGGCGGATTGGCGGGAGCGGTGTGGAGTCCGATCGCCTATGCGCAAGTGGATATTGGAATTGGAATTGGCATCAAGGGTTTCACCGGCGCCATCCTCGGCGGTCTTTATACGGCCTTCGGTCCGTTGATCGGCGGCGTGCTCCTAGGCCTGTTCGAGGCCTTCACCGCCGGCTACGTGTCGTCACACTATGAGGATGCACTGATCTTCGCCCTCCTCATTTTGGTCCTGTTGCTCCGTCCGCGCGGATTGCTCGGCGGGTCCGCCGGCGCGACCAATGACCAAAAACCCGAAGAAATCCTGTCCGCAAGCGCCCGCCCAACCACGTTCCGCCGGCGGGATATCATTGGCATCGTCACCGGGATTGTCGCGCTCGGAATCATCGGGGCCGTGCTGCCCGCAGTGTGGGTGTCGACCGCGATTTTCACCGGCATGGAGGCGATGATCGTGATCGGTCTGGTGCTGCTGACCGGCTTTTCCGGACAGCTTTCGCTCGGCCAGCCGGCGTTCATGATGATCGGCGGCTACGCGTCGGCCTATCTGACGGTGCGCTCAGGGTGGCCCCCGATTCTGGCGCTGCTGGTCGGCATCGCGCTTTCGGCAAGCGTGGCGCTGATCATGGGCCGGATCATCTTTAGGCTGCACGGATTTTATCTGTCGATGGCGAGTCTTGGCCTGCTGATGATCGCGCTGACGTTTGCCCGCGAATGGTCAGGCATCACGGGCGGACCCAGCGGATTTGTCGGCATCGAATCGTTTTCGTTGCTTGGCGTCCGCCTCGCCAGCGACACGGCGGTTTATTATACGGTCGCCGCCTTTGCGGTGATTTCGCTGCTGTTCGGCATGAATATAGCGCGCTCGCGCATCGGTCGCGCGCTGCTGGCGATGCGCTCAAGCGAATCGGCCGCGCGCGCCTGCGGCGTCGAGGTCGTCGGTTTGAAGATGCGCATCTTCGCCTTCAGCGCCGCGACCGCCAGCGTGAGCGGCAGCCTCTACGGTCATTATCTCAGCATCGTGAATCCGTCGCCCTTCGGGTTGGACGCAACTATCCAGCAGCTCACAGCACTCACGGTTGGTGGCTTCTTGTCGCTGTGGGGCGCGTTCGCAGGATCGTTGCTGACGGTCGCGCTGCCGCAAGTGATCGGTTGGATCAGCGGCTCTGCGGAAAGTCAACTGATCGCCGGCGTCGAATACATTCTTTTCGGCGTGCTGCTGATTGGCATCGTGATGGCGCAGTCGAGCCCGATGCTGTACCGGCTTCGCCGGCGGTTGGGCCGCCGCGGCGCGGCTTCGGTGGTCGCGGCGAGCGAGCGAGCGCCGTGACCACACCGGTATTGGCCGTCGCCAATTTGTCCGTCCGGTTCGGTGGACTACGTGCCGTAAGCGACGTCAACTTCACGGTCGAGGAAAATGAAATCGTCGGTCTGATAGGACCCAACGGTGCCGGCAAGACCACAATCTTCAACGCCATTTTCGGCATGATCGGGCCGACCTCGGGGCATGTGCTGTTTCGGGGCCGCGACATCACCGGGCTTCCGCCCGAACGCATCGCCCAGAGGGGGATGTCGCGTACGTTCCAGAACGTCCGGCTGTTCGGCGAATTGTCAGTGCGCGAGAACGTGATGATGGGCGCCTACGGTGCCGGACGCTGCGGCATCATCGCGTCAATCGCCCGCGTCGGGCGCCATCGTCGCCTGGAACAGCTCGCAGCCGAACGCGCCGATCATTGGATCGCCCGCCTTGGCTTGTCCGCTCATGCCGGTATGCTCGCTACCGCATTGCCGCTCGGCCTGCAGCGCGTCGCGGAAGTGGCGCGCGCGCTCGCAAGCGAACCGCGACTTATGTTGCTGGACGAGCCAGCGGCCGGCCTTAACGAGATCGAAAAGGGTAAGCTCGGGGAACTCCTGTCGACGGCCGCCGCCGAAAGCGGGTGCGCGTTGCTGCTGGTCGATCATGACATGCAGCTTGTCATGGGCGTGGTGGGCCGCGTGATCGTCGTCGATTTCGGCCGCAAGATCGCCGATGGCAGCCCGGCGGAGGTCGCCTGCGATCCGGCCGTGATCGAAGCGTATCTCGGTGCCTGACATGCTGAAAATCAGCGATCTCCACGTCGCCTATGGCAACGTTCGTGCACTTCGCGGGATCGATCTCGAGGTCAATGCCGGTGAAATCGTGGCAATCCTCGGCCCGAACGGCGCGGGGAAGAGCACGTTGATCAAGACCATCATCGGCGTTCTTTCGAGCCAGCGCGGTGCTATCGAGTTTGAGGGTCGCGCTATCGATGCGCTGCCGACAGCGCAGCGCATTCGCCTTGGCATCGGCACCATCCCCGAGGGACGGCAATTGTTCCCGGACATGAGCGTCCGTGAAAATCTGATCCTCGGCGCCTATGCGCAACTCGGCCTGCTGGTGCCGGCGTCACTCGACGAGTCGCTCGATCGGGTGTTCAGCGTTTTTCCGCGACTGCGCGAACGCGCGCGTCAACTGGCGGGGAGTCTTTCCGGCGGTGAGGCACAGATGGTCGCTGTCGGTCGGGCGCTGATGTCGCGGCCAAAGCTACTGCTGGGCGACGAGCCTTCGCTGGGTCTCGCGCCGATTTTAGTACGCGAACTGTTGGTGACGATCTCCCGGCTGCGCGATGCCGGCATCACGGTACTGCTCGCGGATCAGAACGCGTTGTCGGCGCTGCGGATGGCCGATCGCGCCTATGTGATGAATACCGGCCGCATCGTTGCATCAGGGCCGGGGGCGGTCCTAGCCGGTGATCAGCGGCTGTTGCAGGCCTATCTTGGCAGTGGCGTCGACAAAGCCTGACGATACTCGCTTCGGTTCATTGTCCACTTTTTTGCCAAGAGTGCCTCTTGATTTGTAGTCGCAATTGCTTTCCACCGATCAGCCCAACGCGCCTAATCTCATTATGCGAAGTGAAAGCGTCTCTTGGCCGAGGCTGTTATAACGGTAGCTGAAGCCCCGCCTCGGCGCCGGCGCAAATGAGCTGCAGAAGAGGTCCGACGGGAACGCCCATTGCGGTTGGGTAAAAAATGGAGGGCGGAAGGACACCAGTGGGCAACTCACGACAGCGGGTTTTCCCCGCGCGGGGATGAGCCTCGTTTGCCCCTGATGGTGACCAAGGGCTTCTCACCCTAGCATCGGAATGACGATCCTGATCGCCTCGGTGTTGGTGGTCGCGTGGTATGCCGCTTGCTCGCCGGCGGTCGTCTCGACGCAGGTTTGTGGCCGATATTCTTCGGAATCGACGGTGCCCGTGCCCGATAAAACGAAGAGGAGACCAATGGCGTTCTCGGGCAATGGGCACCATTTGGCGCCCGCCTCTAGCTCGATTCCTTCTAGTTTCGTCTCGCGCTCGGTAAACACGCCCAGGGTCTTTCGGCGCAGACCTGGGGTTTCCGTCCGCCGCCACGGGAAATTATCGGGATGCATGAAGATCGGACTTTCAAAGCGCTGCGCGGGATATTCGAGCTTGCGACCCGTCGCGTGTTCCCACACCGCTTCGAAGCCGTCCTGGTTCTTCCGTCCCGCGCCTCCCATGCGATGAAAAACGCCGGCTTTGAACTCGCCCATTGTTTGGAGTTCCGCAACGGCCTCGCGCAGCTGTCGGCGGCTCAGGAAACCGCTGCGGCTCGCCGCGCCGAACTGAAGCACTAGTGTGATGTTTTCACCCTCGTCCTGTTGCGGCCCATAGGGTGTCCCCTCCGGAAAATAGCCGATCTCCCCGGGCTCCATGAATTTCTTCGGATCGATGCTCGTGCGACCGGCGATGCACATGCGGATTTGATCGAAGTTGTGGCGGTGGCGCGGCGAGAAGAAATGCCCATCGCCTTTTGCGAGGGTCAGCCAATAGTTCTCGGGCGTGTCCTCGACACCGGTCAGGATGGTCTTGAACTCGAGCCCGCCGTTGCGATGGGAGTTCTCCATCGCGGTCCACTCGACATCTTCGATCCGCACCGCCCGCACTAAACATCCTCCTAACGAGACGCACTCCGGGATTTTTCGATCCGACATGGCGCCGGCGGCCACCGCATCGACTCGCCGCGACGCTATCATTCGGTATCGAAACGGTCAATTTTGCTCGATTGACGCGAAGGCCATCGAACATCGCTCAACGTTGGGTCAATGAAAATTGACTGCCCCTTCTTTGCTGACCGGCGCAAACGGCGTGGCGCCGCCGGGAGGACGATGACTGGGAAACGAAGCGCGCAATATCACCCCAGGCGAGATCGGGACCCGGCTCGACCTGTGGGCTCGAGTAAGAGGTCTGACGGCTGGTTGTCGTCACCGAATGTGGACGTTTTTTCGAAGACGGCGCGC
>JASHOB010000252.1 GCA_030041335.1 Alphaproteobacteria bacterium
GCTCAAGCTTCTTTTGGAAGCCGATGGCTTTAAGCACGTCGCCGCTCGCGATTCCGGCCGCGATTTCCTGAATAACGTGAGGCCCGTCCCTGGCGACTGCCTCGTCGTCGACGTGCGCATGCCTGAAATCGACGGACTCGAATTACAGCAAGCACTGATCGAGCGCGGCGATGACATTCCAGTGATCGTCATGACCGGCCACGGGGACATCCCGATCGCGGTGCGCGCCCTCAAAGCGGGTGCCAGCGATTTTATCGAAAAGCCGTTCGCGGACGAGGTCAGGCTCGAAGCCGTGCATCGCGCCCTCGCAAAAGCCACAGGCGATTGCCGCCAGTCCGCGGATGCAGCCGAAACGCGTGCGCGTCACGAAGAGCTGACCGACCGCGACCGCGACGTGTTCCAAACGATGATCGCGGGCCACCCTAACAAGGTGATCGCCCATCTGCTCGGCATCAGCCAACGCCGCGTCGAAATTCATCGGGCACGCGTGATCGAAAAATTGCACGCGCCTTCGCTGTCGAGCCTGGTACGGATGGCAATCGAGGCGGCCTGCCGAAACCGGTCTAACGATCACGATCGGGGTGTGGCCCCGGCTCTGTACGCCTTTACCGCCGACGCGGCAAACCGGTCGAAGTGCCGACGAATTTCGGCTTCGGGAACGTAAATCCCCTGGCCTAACAGATCGGCGCTGATTCGAGCGATGACCGTGTCGTCGGCGCCGTCGGTGATTTCGCGAACGGCAAATTCGCTCGCATATTGGCGTGCTGCCGCACCGGTCTTCCCCATTCTTTCTGCTGCCCAAGCCGCTATCAGTTTGTTGCGACGTGCCTTGACGCGGAACGCTAGCTCCTGGCTCTTCGCGTAGCGAGCTTCTTCGGCGCGTTCCCGATCCTCGAATAGCGGCATACGGCTGTCTCCTCGGAGAATGACAGCATTAGCTAATCAGTGGCCGGACCTTCCGCTTTGATTTGCATCAAAGCACGCGCCCGCACCCAAGACGATGTTTGAACCATAGGAAGGAGACGATCAATGATGCGTACGGTTAGGTTGGAATTGGCCCGCTGTCACGATTTTCCGGAAGGCAGCAGGAAACATGGTTACGAGCTGCACGTTCCGCTGACATGGGGCGGACGGCTCGACCATAAGGCGATGCCGGAGGATCGCAGCGAAGTCACCTTTCACCGGTTCTGGGACGGCGAAAACGAGTGGGGACACGTTCGGCACGGACAGCACGGGTGGGTGCTCGCCTTTGGTCGCGGCGCCGATGAGGAGGAAACGATCTTCAAAGGAGACCAGCACCGTTTCGTTGCCGGCGAATATGTATCTATCGAGGAGCGTGACGGCCAAAGCCGAACCTTCCGCGTCGCCAGCGTTCACTGATGAGCGCATCGGCGGCCGCCCCGGCGTGTCGTGGCTGGCGTTGCGGTGAAATGTCACGATCCGCCCCGCTTTAGCAGACCATAGGTAGAATCCCTTAGGTACAAATCCGAATTTCGGCGATCGCCATTTCATCCGATGGTCTTCACCGCAACAGTGGCGGTGAGGAGGAGTGAAATGGTTGTGACAGCGATCCAGGAAGTCCGTCCTGCTTTCGTCCCGTTTCAGGAAAAGACACAAAACTGTCGCAATTGTCCGGCGCGCCGCAAATCCGTGTGCGCGGGGGCCCCCGTCGACGAGTTAGACCGGCTGGCCGGGTTCGCATCGCCGCAACAGTTGATGGCGGGGGAAACGCTGATCCACGAAGGCGATGAGGCTTCGCATTTTTTCACTATCACTGCCGGCTCGATGAAAATCTATAAGCTCTTGCCCGACGGCCGCCGCCAGGTCACCGGCTTCCTTTTCCAGGGCGACTTCCTCGGCCTCGCCTTCGACGGCAGCTACACATACAGCGCGGAAGCGCTAACCGACACCACGGTGTGCCGCCTTGCAAAGCGCCAATTCGAAAATTTCGTCGACGACCACCCGGCGATGGAACGCCGGCTTCGGGCAATGGCTTCCAACGAGCTCGCGGCCGCGCAAGATCAGATGGTCTTGCTGGGCCGCAAGACCGCACTGGAGCGTCTTGCCTCCTTCTTGCTCGGCCTCATTCGCCGTCAGGAGCGTCTGGGCCGCGACGGCAAGGCCATTCGCCTGACGATGACCCGTAACGATATCGCCGACTATTTGGGCCTGACGACGGAAACGGTAAGTCGCACCTTAACCGGCGTTCGCAACCAGGGCGTCATCGCACTCGACGGCACTACACTGGTCCTGGTGCGCGACCGCGCGCGGATCGAGGCGATTGCCCAAGGTTCTTGCTGAGGCCGATCTAATTTATTTTGGTCGTCCCGGATATCTCTTTGATCATCAACTCGCCGAGCGGGCGATAACCCGCCTGTCGGATACGGTTTGCTGATTCCGATCCACGCTCGATTCGGACTTGAACGGTGGGGCAAGCAAGGGCGACGGCTTTTGCCTCTGCCGCCGCGATCAGGGCATCAATCGCGTTCCGAGCGTCGATAACATCAAGAGCAATGAATAGTTCGACCGAGAGACGCGGCTTGTGCCACGGCTCCCGGTCGTTGCGGTAAATGAGGAGGCCACAATAATAGCCCGCGTCGACACGCAGGCCGAGAAGGCCTGACTGCTCCGGCGGCGCGGCCGCGACGGTGCGCACATAGCGCTGCCAGCGCTCAAAACCGACCGCGGGATAGACCGCGGCGACGACAGGATAGGCAATCACTGCCAACTCCGGCGACAACCGCTCGACCCCGTAGGTACCGATGGCCGGTGGCTTGACCTCTTTCGGCACTTGTACTTCCGATTAGGGCCGCGCCAATCCGATCTTGTCGTCGACCTCGGTCACGCCGGGCACCGACCAGGCCGCGCGTTCGATCGTCTCGCGTTCGGTCCAGGCGTTCACCTTCCCCGTGAGCGTCACCTTGGTCCCAATCACGTCGACCGAGACGCGATCGGCCTCGGTGGATGCGTTGCGTTCCAAGGCGGAATGGATTCGCGCTTTGACATTCTCAGGGCGTATTACAGGGCGGACATGGATGTCGTTGATCACGGCCTTGACACCGCCGAGTTTGCGCGCATCCGCTTCCGCCTCCGACCGCTGATAATGCCATTCGACCTCACCGCCGAGCGTCACGTAGCCGTGCTCGACTTTGACCGTGACGCGATCGTTCGGGATCAGCACATCCCAATTGAGCATTCGCACTAGCCGCTCGGCGATCTCCGCGTCGTCGGTCTTTTTGTCCGACGGCAAATGGACTTCCAGATCCTGCGCCACCGCGGTCACGCCCTTAACGCGCCGGCTCGCTTCCTCTGCCGCGAATTTCTCGGCATAGCTGTTGACGCGTCCGGACAAAGTTACGACGCCGTTACGCACGCTGACCCCGATATGAGCGGCATCGACCCGCGGTTCGAAGGCAAGCTCATCGATCACCCATTGTTGCAGTATCGTATCGTCGCTCATGCCGCATCTCCTATCGGATCAGTTCACCAAGCGGAGTAGATAGGGACGCATGACAAAAGCAGCCTTGATCTAGCTCAAGGGAACGGCCGCGGATCGTGCCCACACTGGCCGGCGTCGCAATTGCTCGTCGCGGAGGCTGAGATGAAGGCTCTCGTCTATCAAGGTCCTGGAAAAAAAGCTCTCGACGAGCGCCCGATGCCGCAGCTCGTCGCGCCGACTGATGCGGTGGTCAGTGTCACCAAGACGACGATCTGTGGCACCGACCTCCATATCCTGAAGGGCGACGTGCCGACCTGCGTGCCGCCGCGCATCCTGGGTCATGAGGGCGTCGGCATCATCGAGCGCATTGGATCCGGCGTTACGCAATTCCGGCCGGGCGACCATGTGTTGATCTCGTGTATTACGTCCTGCGGCAAGTGCGAGTATTGCCGGCGTGCCATGTATTCCCATTGCGCGACGGGTGGGTGGATTCTCGGCAATGCGATCGAGGGAACGCAGGCGGAATATGTGCGCATTCCGCACGCGGATACCAGCCTTTACCCGGTTCCCCCAGGCACGGACGAAGAAGCGCTGGTTATGCTAAGTGACATCCTGCCAACCGGTTTCGAATGCGGCGTGCTCAACGGCAAGGTTCAGCCTGGCAGCACGGTTGCTATTGTAGGGTCAGGGCCGATCGGCCTCGCGGCTCTTCTGACCGCCCAGTTCTATTCGCCAGCTCGGATCATCATGGTCGATATCAACGAGAACCGGCTGGCCGTCGCGAAGCGGTTCGGCGCGACTGACACGGTCCATGTTGCGGCCGGGGAAGCCTCGTCACAGGTGATGAAGCTTACCAACGGACGCGGCGTCGATACTGCAATCGAGGCAGTCGGTGTGCCCGCGACGTTCATCCTCTGCGAGGATATCGTTGCCCCCGGCGGCGTGATCGCCAATGTCGGTGTGCACGGCGTTAAGGCGGATCTGCACCTCGAGCGGCTGTGGTCGCAAAACATCAGCATCACCACGCGGCTGGTCGATACCGTGACGACACCGCTGCTGTTGAAAACCGTTCAGTCCGGGAAAATCGATCCAAAACGGCTTATCACACACCGCTTCACCCTCGACCACATTCTCGACGCTTACGAAACGTTTGCCGATGCCGCAAACACGGGTGCGCTGAAAGTTCTTATCGCCCCATAATTCGAAAGAACGACGCCGCGCCAAGGAACTCAGTCGAGCGGCGCGGTGCGATGCGGTCCAGGCATCTCTTTCCCCCGTATTCATGTCGCGTCTGCATTTGGTGCGACGAGCCGCCCGAATCATCAAGGCGATTGTTTTGATAGGCAATGCCGACATCAGGCGGACCTGACCTTGACTTGAATCAAGGATAGTGCCAACGCCGATGCCTAACTTCGAATGCGATTGGAGGCAAAAATGGCGAAGTCGTCATCGCAGACAGGGAGTAGGGGTGGGGCTCGTCGCTGGGGGCGTGCTCAGCTCGATAACCGGAAGGACCCGTATCGCCCCAGCAAGAAAATGTCGCAGCCTACCGTATGTCCCGATTGCGGCGCAGTGTTTCATCGCGGGCGCTGGCAATGGTCGGCCGCCCCGGAGGGGGCGATCCGCACGCGCTGCGAGGCGTGTCGGCGAATTCACGACGGCTTCCCGGCAGGTATCGTGACGATCACCGGGGAATTCACACCAGCGCAAGCCGCGGAAATCGAGGCCTTAGTGCGCCATGAGGAAAAAGCCGAGATGGCGGAACATCCGCTCAATCGCATCATGGCAATCGAACGTCCGAACAACCTGACAATGATCATTACGACCACCGATCTTCATTTGCCTCGCCGTATCGCCCGCGGGCTCAAAAAAGCATACGGCGGTCGCTTCGACGAACATTTCGAAAAAGACGGCGATACCGTGCGCATCGCGTGGCAAACCAAGTGAGCAGGGAACGCAAAGACATCTAGCATGAAACGCGAGACCGCTTTTCATTTTTGGTACGTCATCGCCGCCGTCTTAGCGATCCTGGCCGTGCAGTTTTTTTGGACCTCAACCGAGACGGCGGAATCGGTTCCCTATAGCACGTTTCTTAACGACCTGCGTCAGGGCAAGATCGGATCAGTATGTCTATGCCCGCCTCAAACAACCGTTACCGAACGGCACCAGCGAGATCGTCGTCGCGCGAATAGATCAGGCACTTCCACGACGTCGAGCACGGTTTCCGTGGTTTTCGATTCCTCGACTGTAATGACACCGTCAGTCCCGACTTTGTCCATCGCGTCAGCGACGAGCTCGCCGATCGCCGCGTCGTTGTGAGCCGATATCGATGCGACTTGCGCCTTTTCCTTGCGCGTACTCACCGGGCGCGACATGTCGTGAAGTGTTTCGATCGCGCGCTTGGTCGCGCGATCGAGACCGCGTTTAATGTCGATAGCGCTGGCGCCGGCGACGACATTGCGCACGCCATCGGCAAAAACAGCGTGCGCCAGGATGGTGGCCGTGCTGGTCCCGTCGCCAACCATCTCGCCGGTTTTCTCGGCCGCCAGACGCAGCATCCGCGCGCCAAGATTCTCTTCGGGGTCCTTGAGGTCAAATTCCTTGGCGATGGTGACGCCATCGTTACAGACGATCGGCGCGCCCCACTTTCTTTCGATGAGGACAGATTTCGACCGCGGGCCTAACGTTACGCGTACGGCATCCGCGAGTTGTGTGGCCCCGCGAAGGATTTTTTCACGCGCAGTGGAACGAAACAACACCTGTTTATGCGGCATGAGCGCTACCCCCTTATAATTCTGAGTAGCGCCGTAGGGCCGTGGCCAGGTTGACTTAGATCAAAGCCTTGGCAGCCGGATCGCATGAAAATTTCGGTCTCGCAATCAGCAGACAAGGGGTCTTTTCATGGACGATACTCCTACGAAATTGACTATCAAACGAGACGAGAAACCGGAAAGGCGTCCGGTGCCGACGCAAATGTGGCATCCGTTTCTCGGCTTGCGCCGGGAAATGGATCGTCTATTCGATGATTTCGATCGGGGTTTCTTGCTCGCGCCCTTCCGCCGGTCATTGTTCGACGTCGAGCCGTCGTGGCCAGCAGATCCGGCGGTCGATATTGCCGAGAACGAAAAGGCGTTCGAGATTAGTGCCGAACTGCCCGGGCTCGACGAGAAGAATGTCGAGGTCAAGGTCGCCAACGGCGTCGTGACGATCACGGGATCGAAGAGCGAGGAGAAGGAAGAGAAGAACAAGAACTACCACCTTCAGGAACGGCGGTTCGGTTCATTTGAGCGCAATTTCTCGGTGCCCGAAGGGGTCGACGAGAACAAAATCGAGGCAGCTTTCAAGAAAGGCGTCCTCACCGTGACGATGCCCAAGAAGCCCGAAGCGCAGAAAGCCGAGAAGAAAATCGAGATCAAGGCGGCGTAAGGGATATCGGCGTGAGCGACGGCATCGTATTCTTAGGTATCGGATCGCCGTCGCGCGCGCCGGGCCTTGGCAGGGGAGCGACTTTCGATGTTCAAGACGATTTTGGTCCCGATCAAAGGCGATGACGGCGACAAGGCGAGCCTTGGCACCGCATTGGTCGTCGCAACCCTGTTCGGCAGCCACATCGACGTCGTGCACATTCGAAATGAACTGCCGCTGCTCGTCCCAGCTGCCGGTCCAAATTCGGCGCAAATGATCTCCGGGCTGGAATATGTTGCTGCCTTGAGGGAAAGCAGCAAGGACCGCCGCCATCACGCGCGGCGTCAATATCGGCAATTCTGTACCGGCGCGAAGATCCAGGAAATGGCCGTCCCGCATAAGACGAAGTCGGTTTCTGCAGCCTGGGTCGATCAAGAAGGGGACGAAGTCGGACAAATTATTCGCACGGCTCAGCGGTATGACTTGGTCGTTTTGCACACGGCATTGGAGGGAAACGGGGGATTTTCTCCCGGGGAAGCCGGCGAAATTATACTTTCCCGCGGCGGGCCCGTGATGCTCGCGGCCCCCCGTCCGCCATCCGAGATCGCCCGCACGATTGCGATTGCGTGGAAGAACACGCCGGAAGCTGCCTCCGCCCTCGGAGCAGCGATGCCGTTGCTGTATCGGGCCGACAAAATCTTTGTGATTTCCGTTGCCGACGACGACCAGCCGTCCGATCCCACCGTTGACGATGTCGTCGTGCGACTTCGCTGGCATGGTCTTGACGCCATCGCCGATCCGGTCACGTCTAAACAGTCATTGCCCGCGGCTCGTCTTATGGAACAAGTTGAAGCGCTGGGTGCGGATTTGTTGGTTATGGGAGCGTACGGCCGTAACCGCATGCGTGAGCTCATCTTCGGCAGCTTCACCAAGCAAGTGCTTTGCGGCGCGTCGGTACCGGTCTTCCTAACACACTAATACCTTGCGAGTGCACCTCGACCGCGTAATTGATACGGGTCAACGGCCGTCAGTCGGTTTCTGAATGCGGCGTTCGGCATCGCGCGCGATCTCAGCTGTTCGTGCCAGGCTTCCGGGATTGACGCTTATCGAATCGATGCCGAGCTCGACCAGATATCGCGCGATCTCTGGATAGTTAGCGGGCGCCTCCCCGCAAATGCCGACGTGCCGGCCGTTACGTTTCGCTCCTGCAACGGCAAGCCGCAGCATTTCGAGCATCCCGGGATCACGCTCGTCGAAGTCGAATGCTACTATCTCCGAATCGCGATCGACGCCAAGCGTCAGTTGCGTCAGGTCGTTAGATCCGATCGAAAAGCCGTCGAACAGCGCCGCGAACGCGTCGATTTGAATGACGTTGTTCGGTATTTCGCACATGACGAATATTTCAAGCTGATTGACGCCGCGCTTCAGGCCGTTCGCGGCCATTGCCGCGATGACTCGTTCGCCTTCCTCGACGCGGCGACAAAACGGGATCATGATGCGCAGGTTGGTCAGCCCCATGACTTCGCGCACCCGCCGCAATGCGGCGCATTCGAGTGCGAAACCATCGGCATAAGCGCGGTGGGCGTACCGCGAGGCGCCTCGAAACCCGAGCATTGGATTGGCCTCGCGCGGCTCGAAATTCGCGCCGCCAAGCAAGCCGGCATATTCGTTGGTCTTAAAATCGGAGAGCCGGATAATCACAGGTCGAGGATAAAATGCGGCCGCGATCGTGCCGACGCCTTCGGCAAGCTTGCCGACGAAGAAGTCCGCAGGGTGCGGGTAGTCCCGGATCAAATCGGAGATCGCTTTCCAGGTTTCCGCCGGTACCCGATCCGGATGAGCCAGCGCCATTGGGTGAACGCGAATATGTTCGCTGATGATGAATTCCATCCGCGCCAAGCCAACGCCGTCGCTTGGCATCATTGCGGTGCGAAACGCCAGATCCGGATTGGCGAGATTAACCATAATCTCCGTCCGCGTCCGTTGGCCGAAAGCCAGCGACAGTTTTGCCGTCTTGAATGGAATGTTGCCGTCATAGACGTGCCCGATTTCGCCGTCGGCACAAGAAACCGTGACGAATTGTCCGGACTTAAGCGCTTCCGTCGCTTGCGTCGCGCCGACTACCGCGGGCACGCCCAACTCGCGAGCGACGATTGCGGCGTGACACGTTCGGCCACCGCGGTTGGTGACGATTGCGGACGCCTCCTTCATCACCGGTTCCCAGTCGGGACTGGTGGTATCGGCCACGAGCACCTCGCCGGGAACGAAGGAGTCAAGATCGGCTGCGCTGCCGACAATCCGGACAGGGCCGCTTGCGATTTTTTCGCCGACCGCCCGGCCGGTGATCAGAATCGGACCGGCGCCGTCGAGCGCGTAGGTCTCCAAAAAATCCGCCGAGCGACGCGAGGCGACTGTCTCCGGCCGTGCCTGGATGATATAGATCTGACCGTCGCTGCCGTCTTTTGCCCACTCGATGTCCATCGGCATCGCGCGGCCGGCGACGGCGGAATAATGTTCCTCGATAGCGATCGCATCGCCGGCGAGTTTCATAACCTCATCGTCGATCAAGCAGTAGCGGCGACGCTCATCTGGCGTCGTCTCGACATTTCGGGTGTTCTCTCCGGCCGCGCCGTCACTGTAGATCATGCGCAGCTGTTTTTTGCCCAACGATCGGCGCAACACCGCGCGAAAACCCTGTTTGAAGGTTGGCTTGTGGACGTAAAATTCATCCGGATCTGCGCGACCCTGGACGATATTTTCGCCCAGCCCATAGATGCCGGTGATGAAGACAACGTCGCGAAAGCCGGACTCTGTATCGAGCGTGAAGGCAACGCCGCTCGAGGCGAGGTCGGCCCGCACCATTTTCATCACGCCGACTGAAAGCGCGACTTTGAAATGGTCGAAGCCATTGTCGGTGCGGTAGACGATCGCCCGGTCGGTAAAGATGGAAGCGAAACAGCGCCGGCACGCTTCATGCAAGGCCGCCTCACCCCGAATGTTCAGAAAGCTGTCATGCTGGCCCGCGAAGCTGGCGTTGGGCAGATCTTCGGCAGTTGCCGAGCTGCGCACCGCCACCGCAACATCCGAACCGAACTGTTGCTCGAGGGTACGATAGGCCGCCGCGACTTGCTTCCGGAGCGCATCCCCGGCGGTCGCTTCATATACGATCCTACGCGCCTCGGCTGCTCGCCTTTCAAGCTCCGCGATGTCGGAATTATCGATGCCATCGAGGAGCCGGTGAAGTTGCTCGGTGACATGCGGCAGCGCCAGGGCGTCGCGGTACGCGTCGGCGGTGACGGCAAAACCATTGGGCACCTGAATGCCGGCCGAGTTCAAGGTCGTGTAGAGCTCGCCCAGGGAAGCATTCTTGCCGCCAACAAGCGACACATCGGCAAGCCCCATGCCGCCAAACCACCGCACATAGGATCGCGCTACCTGGGTCACAGCAGGTCGGACTCGTAGTCCGCGCAAGAATAGCCAAGGGTGCTGAGCCCCTCTTCGAGATAATCGCTCAGCAGCGGTATGCCCATCAGATAATCGGCCGAATGCCGTCGGTGTCTTTCCCGCGCAAGCATCCGGGCCTCGGGCCATCCGTCTTTGCCGAAATCGCCGCGACCTACCCAGGTGAGCGCGATGAGGTCAACGACCTCGTCGTCATTCAGATCGTCGATTGCGGCCTTCAGTTCGGCTGCGGTAGCATCTTCCGGATAGTCCTTCAGAATTTCCTCTTCGCCGCTGTCGGCCGGATTCGAACCCGGATCAGGATCGTCCGGCTCGACCTTGACATCAAACTCACGAGCCTTGAGCAAAATGTAGCAAACCTTTTCTGGACTGATATTCAACTCAATTTGGCTTTCGTCGACCATCCTCCAGTCCTCTTCGCAGGCAGATTTTGCTAACTCACGATCGGCTCAACCAGCGCTCAACCGGTACGGGCAGTGTCTTTGATGCGCTTGCCGAGAACAGTGCTCGGCAGAGTCAAAGGTCAGCCGGTCGAATAGATTCACGTTCTCAGCTCGCCTGTCACCTGCTTTGGGAACAGCATATCCGCGCTGAGTGGCGCGATCTTGAAAATCCATTGGACATTGTGCGGTGCGGTCATAAGCAACGCTCCGCTTTTCTTATTGCGCCGACCGGTCTGTGGCGTCGTTGATTTAGGTCAAGTCGCGATCGTCTTCCGGATCCCGACCCCGTTTGTCGACTGGCAGCCGCGCCTCCTGCTCGGCCAATAGCTTCTCCAATGTCCGCCGCTTTTCACCATCCGGCTCGATTTTCAGCAACTCCCGATACCGGCGAATGTTCTGGCGGATGACCCACTCATTAGGCATCGCCGCCCCCGTTTAAATCTGAGAGACGGACGCGATTGAAGGTGCCGCGCGAATGGCTCTCAACGTTATCAGCATAGAGTCACGGGACTGCAACGACTAGGAGTTTCAGGAGCGAAAGCGTGGTTCCGAGAACCGGCCGAGGCGCCGATTGCCCGTGGCCAGCGGTACCGCCAGAACGACCCGAATACTGCCCACCGCGATTAGTGCCGCGCGACCCGACGCCCGCTAGCGATGAACGCCCAAGCGGGTGCGGCACGTCAGGGCGAGTACTGGCCCGAAATGTGATGCTGCAGACCCTGCGGATTGCCGTTTCGCTCAATATTGGCAAGCAACAACATCAGCGAAATGATGCCGCCGAAAACGGCGGCATAACGCAACGT
>JASHOB010000253.1 GCA_030041335.1 Alphaproteobacteria bacterium
GACGCGAACGCGGGCACCGAGCAACCGCAGAGATAGCGGGTGCCCGCCCGCCTTACCGCATTTTGCGGGTTCGGTCAGCCCTGGCGCTGACGGTCGCCGACCGTCCCGCCGCGCGGCCCTAGAGGATCTTCAGCACAATATGTCGGTGGAAGCAAAAAAAGCCATTCAGGATTGCGGTCGTTGGTTGGGTGAGGCGATAAGCCCAAAGTAGCTGAACGGAGCGACGCTGGTGCCCATCCCACCGTCAAAGATGCGGGGAGATCCCGACTACGATGACCGAATAACACAAATATGCTGCGCGATCCCTGCCTCCTTCGAGCTTGATATCCGCGAACTCGTGGTTCAGACGGAATCAACTGGTGCGGATCACGAAAGTGGAACGCGGCGGACGACCAACGAACTCTTGGCCATCTACAGAATCGACGAGTTTGTAGCGACGCCGCTACCTGAGCGGATCGTAATCGTCGGTGACGTGCTAACCAACGGAACTCACTTTCGCGCGATGAACACGATTTTGGCCAATCGCTTTCCGAATGTGCCGATTGTTGGATTCTTCGTTGCTCGTCGAATATTTTTGTCTGAGACCGAGGACGGTCCTCGGCGTCCTCGATGCGCTCGAGGAGCGCTTTGTATTCGGCGCGGCTCAGGGTCACGGTGTTGCTCTTGCTCATCGGTAAACATCCCGGCGATGGCCAATCGCCTCGACGATCACGGTGTCGCTCGCCCGATCGATGCGGCAAAGGGCACGCCAATCCCCCTGCCGGATTCTCACCGCCTGTTTCTGCCCGATCAATGGCTTCGCCGCAGCGAATGGCGCAAAAGAATCGGCCGCGAATTGCGCGATCTTCTATAGCAGCCGCATTTGCTCGCTCTTGGGGATGGCGGCAAGAGCCTTGAGCGACACAGGCTGAACGATCGTGCGCACGGTGGATTATCGCCGAGAGCGATGGCGGACGCAGGAAATCGCTTTCTGCGATAATAACACGAGCGGAAACCCTTGCGCTCTTTTCGGCAGGCGATTTGGACAAGCGTGCCCTGTCCCGGCAGTCGGTAACGGCGGAAGCGGTCCCCCGCTACCAATGATTTCAATCAGTTAGCGCAAGTCCACGAGACTGGCCCGCATTCTTCTCGGCACCATCTCGGCACGCGGCGGGAAAACAGCTGGCGCCGCGGAAGCAGTGCGTCCAGCTTCGCGTTGTTACTCGGTGGTCAGATCACCTCGTAGAATCCACCAAAAGATGATTGCATCGGTCAGGCTGAGGGTGCGCAGTGTCTGCGCACCCGGCGAACAAAGCCCATCGCACCCTCCGACCATCGACAATCCCTCGGCCCGCAGTGCGCGACCGCGGTAGGGCGACGGGACGCTGACAGCGGAAATCTCGTTACCCACCCTCCTATCGCCCCCCAAAAAAATTGCTGTGGCAGCGGGTTACTGTTCGCCCGCAACACGGCTTGCCACGGCAAAGAGATGCTCCGCAAGACTGAGGGCACCGGGAGGGCATCGTAAGTCGGGCGCATCTTCCGCGGTTGCGCAGCGTCATCATGGCCGCAGTGAAAACGTGCATTGCAAACTCCGATGATTGACCACCCCGGAAAGCCCGATGGCCGTTTTTTTGAATTTTTAGAGGAAAAACTTTTTTCCGCAGCCTGCTAATGGCCTAAGAATACACGTCCATCCTTGGAGCGAGATGACTCGCTTCTCAGTCGACGACTCACCTACGAACTTGGATGGCGCCAAATTGGCCACACTGCGATAACGAAAGCACGAACCCTCAGAACTTTAGAGATCATCGCTCGCAGCCACACGGGAGGCGCTGGGTACCCAAGCGCTTCTCGCAGATGATCATCCATAAATGCGTAAAAGGCAGGATATAATAACGGCCAAAGGGTTCGAGGTAGCAACCAGCTGGCAAAGAGGTTGCGCATACTGTCGGCGACTAGGCGGCTAGCTTCGTTGTAACGAAAGGAATGCGCTTCGTAGGCGATATTAAATTGTTCGAATGCGTTCTCGGTTTGCGGGATATCGCGGATGCCCATTCGGCGGCCAGTTTCACACCAAAATCGAAATGCGGCGTAACGCTCACGGCCAGAGAGCGCCCGCCATCCGAATTGACGATTCCACCGGATTGGCTCGAAGATAAAGGTCGACAAAACGTACAGCAAGTCATCGTTCGAAATCGGAAACCGGGCATGAATGCGATTGAGACGGCCTATCGCAGCTGCACCCTCAGGCGAATCGTAGCCGTGATTGATGATCTCCGAGAGAATCGCATTAGTATCGTCGTAGCGCTTTTGTGGCCGTCTCTCGAATTCCCCCGTGACGTGCAGAAGGCTCCCCACGGAAGGAACCGCAAAGGTTCTGAATAAAGCGAATTCCAGCGCCCTTCTCGTGTCGAAAGGGAATTCAAACAGAGTCGAAAGCCGATAAATCTTCTGATGATCTCGGTCAGGGTCGAGATTCTCAATCTCTCGATAAATGCTTCCGCGAAATAAGCGCCTCATCGGTGCTTATGCTCAGGTTCGACGATCCACGCTGCCCGAGCGTGGGAAATCATTAGCCCAAATCTGTCGAAGCTTTTAGCGTGGCGGTTCCAAAGGACAAAGCATCAACATCCCAATGTACCTTGTCCCACGATAAGAGAATCTTTTGATGGAAAGGGCGTGCTTCGGTTCTACATTGTCGCCAACGCTCAAGACCATCGCCAAGGGTCGGCGCGAGTTCAGGTTGGTTCGGATGACCTCGGTGAGTTGGTTTCGCAGCGCCAGAGGAATTCCCTTTACTTCGTTGTCCCAGGCTTTGAAGGGTCCATTGCCACCCCAATCCGCTTGTTTTGGCAGGATGGATTTGGCAAATTTACCGAATGAATAAGGACCCTCGGCCTTCTCGAGCGCTTTGAACTTCTCCGCGGTTTTTTTGATATTCGCGGGTTTGCACAACTTATTCATCGATTTTGCGAACTTGTCTCCATAGAGAATAGGTGCCATTGGAATTCCCCCTCCTCGTTGCTGGTGATAATCAGGTTCCTCCTCGAACTCAGTCAATCAAACCCGATCGGGCACGCTTCACACTTTCAAGCTGCCGCAACATCTTCATGGCAGCGAACAGATCGATAGCACCGTCAAATTCACGACGCGCAGATTGGGTGTCCCCTTCGAGGACGCATAGCTGGGCGAGCAACTGCGTTGCTTCGCCAATCTGTGGCTTAGTATTCAATTCGCGTGCGATGTCTCTAGCCATCGCTAGGCTGCGGCGTGCATCTTGACGCTCTTCTGCGCCTCCCGCCATCAGTACCGTACCTTCGATGATTTGAGCTTGCGCCTCGTGCCAGCGAAAACCCTGCTGCCTGCACGCATCTATTGTGGCTCGCGCAATACCCAGTCCGGTCTCGGAATCGCCGTCTTGATGAGTTGTCAGGGCGAGATAGTTCGCTGCGACAAACCTACTAGTCGTGTATTGCTGCGCTTCAGCTTCGTCCAACGCATTACGCGAGGCTAACCGAGCGGCCGCGATGTTTCTTTCCCGAAGAGCTAAATTAGCCAGCTGACAATAGAAAAGAGGCAAAAACTGTCGTACATCATACCGGAGTGCCGTCGTAATCGCTTCATCGATAACTCCGCGCGCGCATGCCAAATCGGCACGGAAAAGACGGACATGCGCTCGACCAAAGCTGGCCACCATTTTATCGTATATTCGATTTTCCATTATCGAGAGTTCATTAACCTGCCTCTCATAGAGTTCCGCTTCATCGGGATCACCTAGCGCCACGTGTGCAACGGTCGCCACCGTCCCGTATAGCAATTGAAGACTTGCGCGGGTCGTACCAATCGGAAGTTCGTGGTGCTCCGTCGATAACTTGGGGTAAGCACAGCGGACCACATCGAGAGCGTGACGGTACCGTCCGGCCATGCAGTAGGCCTGTGCTAAACAAATCTCTGCGAACGATTGCCAACCACCAGCGCCGATTTCCTTTGCACGTTTCACCGCCCCCTCGCTCGCCGCGATCGCTTCCGGGGGAGTGCTACAAAAAACGAGTGCTGAGGCATGCGCAGCTGCAGCTGCCACCTGTCTGTGACCATCACCAAGTACGATTGCGCGGGTTTCTGCCTCTCGGGCCAGCTCTGCCCACCGCTTATTGTTTCCTGTAGATGAGAAAGCACGCCGCGCCTCGAGCCGGATGTCGACCGCTCGTCGGTCTCTATCTTGTGTTGCCTCGCTCCGCTCGATCGCGTCGATTGACCACTCGAAATATCGAGCGGCGTCAGGAAACGCGGAGCGCCGCAAGCATTTTCTCGCCGCAAGGTGTCCATAAGTCTCTAACTTCGCCCACTCGTTGGCCTGCCTCGCGTGGTGCGCCAATGTTTCTGCAATTTCGAGCGGCGCGTCACCCGCTAAACTTTCGAGGCCGCCTAAAATGCGGAGATGGAGAACACGACGATGCGGTTTCAGCATCGACCCATAAGCGACTTCACGAATGAGATCATGTGGGAACTGATATTCCGTGTCTTGCGCATCGCCAACTTCTGTTAACATGTCGGCCATCGCCAGTGGCACGAGACGAGACCGAACCGCGGCTTCAGGTAGCTGCGCGACGATCCCAAGCAACCGCGGAGACGCACAAGGACCGATCGCTGAGGCGATTTGCAGTAGGAACTTGGCGCCAACTGACAGTCGATCGATACGAGACGCAATGACGCCCTGAATAGTCGCGGGGACGTCAAGGGATTCGGTGGAACAAGCCGGGGAGAACGCGCCGCGCTCCCCGATGAGCGTCCCCGTTTCAGCCAGCTGGCGAACAACCTCCTCGATAAACAAAGGCACACCACCTGTTTGGTGAAGTACCTTGTTTTTAAGTGCCTCCAACGAAATGGAAACTCCGATCAGTCGTTCCAATAGGAGACGCGCATCGTCGATATCGAGTGGTTTTAGATTTAGTCGCTTTATCTCCCGGCCCATTCGGAATGCCGGCGAGCCGTCGTTACGACCCGTTAAAACTATAAGGACCGGTTGACGACCAGCGAAAGATGAAAGGACATGTTCGACTATGAATGCACTCTCCCTATCCATCCACTGAATGTCCTCAATCAAAATCACTGTCGGGCGATTCTTGATTGCATTAAGAAGTGCAGAACGTGAGGCTTCCAAAGTGATGCGTCGGCGTTGCACGTCCTCCAGCTTGCTCCAGCGAGGATTGTCAATTGGGTGATCAAAAATACTGGAGAGCGCCGCGCGAACGAGACCAGAGTCAGGCGGATCTAACTGATCAGGTCCGGTTGGGCGGCATGATTGAGCCAGCCCATCAGCCACACCTGCGTTCCGCAGGAGATTCTTCACCAACGATTGAGGAATGCCTTGTGACATCGGATCGCATTCGGCCGCGATTACACGCCATCCACTCTTCTGCAGCTTTTCGGCAAATTCTCGGGCAAGCCTGGATTTGCCGGTCCCTGGTTCGCCGACAATCGACACAACTGTACCAGCCCGTTCGACTGCTGACTCAGCAAAACGCTGCAGCTTAGCGATCTCGATTGCACGACCCACGAACGGTGACAGGGGACGAGAGGAACGTGCGTCCCAGCGGGAAAGGTCTCCGATCCCGATTACCTGGCATGCACCGATCGGTTCGACAAAACCTTTTAGCGATAGCAATGCCACAGGCCCGAATTTGACAGCCCCCTCGCAAAGCAGCCGGCAAGTTGCCGAGGCGAATATCTGTCCGGGCCTTGCCGACGACTGAAGGCGTTCGACGGTGTGAACTACCGGCCCCGCGGCTTCATAAATGGAGGAGAAGTCGTCCTCGACAAAATGTGCCACGACTTCGCCGGAATGGACCCCAACTCGCACTCTAATGGCATCGTCCTTTAAGCGCTCGATCCCATCTATCATGTCGAGGGCAGCACGGCATGCACGGAGAGCGTGGTGTTCGTCCGCACGGGGGGCACCAAATAATGCGATAAGACCATCACCCTGTTCCCTGCTGACGGCCCCGCCATTGCGCCGCACGGCGGATCGCATCACTTCAAGGGCAGGCTCCAAGCGCTCAAGCGCAATTTCTGGGTCAAGGCCCGCGATTAATTGCGTCGATGCAACAATATCGGCGGAGAGAACCGACAGGTACTTGCGTTCTTCTGCGGGGCGGCTACGGCCGCCTCTTCGCGCGTCCATCATCGTTGCCTCGGCGACCATAACGTCGCCGCCCGCAATGAAAGGCCTACGCAACCGTGACCGGCTTAACTATTTTGGCACACGCCTGACTATGACGACCGCGGCTGAGGTATGAAACCCGAACCCCTTTACGGGCATCAACTTCGAAGCTCGCTCGACGATGAGAATAGCCATTTATGCCCCCGATTGCGAATCAAAATACAAGCATAGGGAGCACCATTGGCGTCTTTGCAATATAGTGTACATGATCCGACCAAGCAACGTGCGCCGAGCCGTCAACGGCAGCTTACGCGGTGATACTCCAAAGTTTTTCGAAACTTGGCCAAGCTGCAAATGGCCAGTCGAAGCGATCCGGCGACGTCAGGACCAATTCGCGCGGTCGATGTCAGGTGATCTCCTTGGGTTCACGAAGGCCTGCTGCCGGAACTCGCCCAACTTGCGCTGCATCGTTTGAGCCTTACGCCTGTCGATGTAGAAGGGCACCTCCCATCGAGGCGTGACGAGCAGGCCTTTCGACGCTCCTTTCGCTGCTACTGTTCGGAATAGCTTAAGCACCAAAGGGACGGCTATCCTCACGACCTTTTTCGAGACAGTTTGTCGCGCTGCTTTGTCAGGCTTTTGAGTTCTGCTTCCAATTCAGCAATGCGTCGCGATGTCAGGTCTTCGTCCGAGCCGCCAGAATACCCGGCAGCTTGCTCTACCAACTCAGCCAGGTTTGCCCTGACGAGCGCCATACGACGTTCAATCTCGGTGATGTCCAGTGAAATTCCAGCCATTGTGATTTCCCATAGCCATAAGCCGCGTGTTGCCGTGGGTCACTCCCAACCGAACTTAAACTCTGCTGGGGTTTCGGCCTACCCGCAATAGATTGCTTTAGCGATACAGCGGTGGGCGATTGCTAAGCGATTGCTGGCACCTGGGTGTCCAAAAACATATTGAATTATATTAAATAGTTAGATGTCCAAGCCGCCGAATTACAATCTCCAAGGTCGGGGTTTCAAGCCCCTCCCCCGCTACCAACGCGTATTACGAAAAAATATGATAGCTAGAATAGAAATGCTACGCAACAGTTGCGTTTAGTTTTGTCGCGTGCTATTGATTCGAGCGGCAACCTTGGGAGTTCGTCATGATGAGGTTGAGAGAAGTGGCAATCGCGGGCTTTTCCTCGATCGCGCTCGCCGCCGCGCCCGTCAATTCGGCTTTTGCCCGCTGGCACGGCGGTCCTTTATTCTGGCCGTTTGCGCTCGGAGCGGCGGTAGTGACCGGTGCGGCAATCGTCGCCACGGCGCCGTTCCGGGCTTTAGCGCCACCGGTCTACGCGCCCCCGCCAGGTTATTACCCGCCGGCCGCGCCGCCGGCCTATTATCCGCCACCTGCCTATTATGCGCCGCCGGGCTATTACCAACCACCGCCGGGCTACTACCAGGCACCGCCAGGCGGCTAGTATAGTCGCCAACCTCCACCCGCGTACGGCGGGTGCAGCTCACTGAACCAGGTTCGTGATTTGGGCACTCGTGGTGTCATGGACGAAGGCATCGCCGCCACTGCAACCCGACGCGGCGGCAGGCCTTCGCGCGAGCAGGCAGCCCTGCTCGGGGATCGCATCCTCGATGCCGCAACTGACTTGTTCCTGGCCGAAGGCTATGGGGTCACCAGCATCGAGGCAGTCGCGCAGCGCGCCAGGATTTCCAAGCGCACGTTCTATCACCGTTTCCCCGACAAGGCGGCGCTATTCGACGCCGTCCTTCGCCGCATCATCCAAGGAATCAGGCCGCCGCCCGACGTACCGCTTTATGTGGGGAGCGATCTCAGCGAGGTGCTACGCCGTCTTGCGCGGCTCGCCGTGCACGCGTCCGTTGCCCCAATGGCGCTGGCGCTCCGCCGGTTGATGCTCACCGAGGCCCACCGCTTCCCTGAGCTGGCCGCAATCGTCGCACGTGAAGGCAGCCGCGGCGAAGCGGTCGAGCAAATCACCGCAATGCTGAAGCGCGAGGCCAGCGCCGGCCGGCTTGCCATCGACCGCCCGGAATTCGCGGCCGAACAATTCCTTTCTCTGCTGATGACTGTGCCGCAGCGCCGCGCTCTCGGCCTCGGAACGCCGATGACTGGAGCCGAACTCGACCGCTGGGCTGATGATTGCGTCAACCTGTTCCTCAATGGTTGCAGGTATTGGCAGGCGGGCGAATTCACCGAGCGAAGCGCAACGCAGGGGCCAGCGTAGCGTTCACGCAAGTCGCTTACAGCGCGACAGGACCGACAGGACCGCCTTAGGCGTTGGCACTTCCCACCGTCATGGCCAGCCGACGTGCGCCACCGTGCCGGCCATGACTTGAAAGAGACGGTCAGCGCAAAGGGCGGTCGGTATTGGACGCGCTTTGATGTCGCGACAAAGAACGCCCCGAGACTTACGACGATCTCGTTAGAGGAGCGCGGCGCAAGTTCAAGCTGTGATGGTCCGAGCCGTCTTGAGACGACTTAGTAACAGATAAAAGACGTCAGAGACGCGCTAGTCACAGTCTGGCCCGCCATGCCGAGCATGATGGGACTGACTTTGACAGCTTTTCCCCATAAGTCGACCGCCCGCTCTCCACCCTAAGCGGCCGTTCGCATCTGACTTTGCGCAATTCCCAGGTCCTTGACTCTGTTGCCGCAGCCGTCCGCCGCAATAATCTTGATTTATGCGCAGACCATCTGCGGAGACGAGACACCATCATTGCGGCGATCAAAACACAACGTTCCAGTCCCGCTTCATGCTCACCACGGTGATGCCGTAGTCCTGAGACTTGTCGAGCGCCTCGGACAACGGGCTCAACCGGAACTCTCGGTCGTAGGCCGCCTCCCGGGCTGCGTCGTCATGGTGGAGAAGCAACGCGAGCCGAGGCCCTGAGCCGGACTTTGTGTAACGCATCATGGCGAGATCGCCGTCGGAATTGCCGAACGCCAATAGTGGTCTACGGCCGATATGCAGCCCGATGTTCAGCGCCTTCACTTCCCGATCGCCATAGCTGTTGAGCTCCGGCAGCTTCACGAGCGAAACCCGGTTGTCTCTCAAATCGTAGCGCAGTTTCACGCTGGAACCGATCACCTGCTCTCGTGGGATGCCGTAAGCTTCCTCCGCGAACGCGCGCATAAAGTCCACGCCGCCTGCCGACACGATATAGGTCTTGAAGCCGTTCTCTCGCAAGTATGCGAGCAGCTCCACCTGCGGCCGATAGGTGCATTCCTTGAACAGTCGGCCGAACCTGGGATGCTTCGCCGTCGCTAACCATCCGCTTGCAGCTTTCTCAAACTCCTCATCGGTTATGCCCGCGTGGGTGGCGAAGGCCAGTTCGAACAGCGCCTGTTTGCCGAGTCCAAAAAGCGTAACGTAATCGTGTTCGAGCACGGCCTTGAACGGTTGACGCTCGCTCATTGTCGGGTCGTTGCTCGACAACTGCCTCACGCGGTCAAAGGCGAAAAGGAACTGTATCTGAAGCGGCTGCTCGCACCAGAGTGTCCCGTCGTTGTCAAACGTGGCAATGCGCCCGGCTGGCGGCACGAATTCCGAACCTCCTTGCTCTGTCACGCGCGCGACCAAGTCGAGGATCGCGGATTTCGCCGCCCCTTTGTTCCAAGATGGTAGAGGGTTGGCCAATGCGGCTGTCGTGTAACCGGGTTGTCTATCCATTCCTGTCGAAGAATGTTGTGACTTCATGGCGGTTCCGATTCGCCTCGCTGCGTTAAGCGACATATCGATCAATTCTCCACCGCCTGCTGCCTCAGGGTTCGGGCAGGAGCGCCTTGAGTTCCTTGCGCGCCGTGCCGTAGTTCCCGAGCTGATAGACCGAAGCACTTATGGGCGAGAACGTGAAGGGCTCGAACGGCCTCGCCAGCAGGGCATCAAGAAACTTCGTGGTGCCTACACCGGTGCTCACGTGGGGACTGTAGTTCTTGCCGGTTTGGGCCGGCACGAAGTCGCGGACGTAGGGGATCAACGAAGGATGTATGTCAGGCTCCCCTGGGGCGGTGTAGAACGCGGTCACTGTGCCCGCGCTCACCGTGTAACGGGCCACCGCATCAATGATTCGCTGCTGTAGCCTGACCAGGTCCGTTGTCGGTTCGACCACAATGCCAGCCAAACCGATGGGGCCGGCGGGAATGTAGTAATATTTGAACGCGGTCAATTTCCAGCCGGAGTAATTTTCCTTCGCCAGCACTTCTTCAGTCGCCGCGTAGGTGCTGGGAAGATCGGTCGTGCGCACAAAGCGTTGCAGCAGCGTTATGTGCGCATGATGAGTGGCGTCCAGCGCGAAGCCTTGAGGAAAGTCCTCGCGCAAGGCGGCGTTGTCCGCGAAAGCGCGGCTTATCATTACAGCGTCGGGCTCCAGGGCGATGTCGATGGCCGTGAGAGCCTCTTGTGGGTTGGTCATTGTCTACCTTCGCAGCGTGGTGACCAGAAATCCTAGCACCGCGATCAGATCGATAATAGCCGCGGCCATTGTGTGGACACCGATGTCACCAGGCGATCGGGAGTTTAACTCGATCGCCGTGCAGGCAACCTGGCACCGGCGGCTGCATTCAGCCGCGGATTTCTGGGCCAGGGTACCGATCCGGCCGAGCTTCGGTTTGAAGTCGTCATCACAAGTAAATATGTCGATTGCTGAGTCATGGGATGCTCGCCACCCGGACAAAGGCACCGCGCACCATAAGGGCAAGCCGGAGGCATCGAGATTGTGCCCGAACAATCGTTTGCGCGACGAGCGCTGAGGGTCGTCACTCCGCCCACAGACGCGACCTCCAAGATACCCGGACCCAACACTTGCCCAAGCGGCAGATAATGACTACCGGTCGTCGCGGCCAAGGCGAAACTCAGCGAGGCCATCAACAGGGCGTGCACCAATGGTCCACAGGCTACCACCAAGCACATGCTCACGGCGGTCGTCGTTATCTCCGTGGAGGAATGGGAACGCGAGACTCGTTGGCCGGCAACCTCGCCGAATTCTTCGCGGAATCCCCCTGCGCGGTTCAGGCTCAAGGCACCGCGGACGAGAACAAAAATCCCTGGAAAAGTGGTGTGGCCACGCGGATTGCGGAAGTCGGGGCGGTCAAATGGCTCTTATTCTGAGGAGGAATAATCAGGTCGACGAGACCCTTTGGCGCCTGTTCAATCCGCCCCCAAAAGGTGCGATCACCGATTTCGGTCCCGACCCCCCAGTCGTCGCCACCTGCGCGGATCGACGCTCGTACGAACATCGACGAACCCGCGGCGTTACCCGCTCGCTGCCACCTTGGCCGGCACATCGATCCTGTGCGCGCCGTAGCGCTCGCGGAAGGCGGAGGTGTCGATTTCCTCGAGCTCGATCTCCCGGTTCATCACCCTCTGCTTCCAGGCCTGGTGTTCGGGCTCGTGGCCCTGGAACTCCGGCATCACTTCGCCGGCGAACAGCTCCAGGCTCTCGCAGATGTGCTCGTGCGAGTTCTTGCCGGCCTGGTTGAGCAGGATGACCTGATCGATATGCGAGGTCTCGAAGCGGGCGAGCTTCCGCCGCAGCGTTTCGGGCGAGCCGATCAGACCGCCGCGCAGGGCCTTTTCTTGTTGGTCCGGGTTGGCGTGCTTCCACGCGTTGTACTCGTGCCACATGTTGACGGTCCCGGGCGCCGGACGCTTGCGGCCGGGCTGATTGCCGTAGAAACGCAGCGCGAACTGGAAGAACGTGGCGCCATCGGCGCGACGGCGCGCCTCCTCGTCGGTCTTGGCACACATAAAGAAGCTGACCAGCGCGATGTTGGGATTGATGATGTAGTCGGCGAGTCTGTGCAGCCGCTTGGTGATCGCGTTGTAGTAGGCGTGAACCCAGGCATGCGCCGCATCGGCGCTGACGAACTGAAAGCCGAGCGCACCGAAGCCGTTGCGGCCCGCCCGCTCGATGGTTTCGAGCTGAGAGCACGCCATCCACAGCGGCGGGTGCGGCTTTTGCACCGGCTTGGGCACGATGTTGCGCAGCGGCATGTCGAAATATTTGCCGTGGTGTTGGGAGCCGCCTTCCTTGAACATCGGGAAGATGGCTCGGACCGCCTCCTCGAACACCTCGCGCTTGTCCTCCATGCCGCGACCGAACGGCTCGAGCTCGGTGATCGACGCGCTCTCGCCCATGCCGAACTCGCAGCGCCCGTTACTCAACAAGTCGAGCACCGCTACGCGCTCGGCGACGCGGGCGGGATGCGAGGTCGTGAGCTGGATGATGCCGTGACCGAGCCGGATGTTCTTGGTCCGCTGGCTTGCCGCACCGAGAAAAGCCTCGGGAACCGGCGAATGCGAATATTCCTCGAGGAAATGGTGCTCGACCTCCCAGGCGAAATCATAGCCGAGCCGGTCAGCCAGCTCGAGTTGCGCCAGAGCGTCCTGGTAAAGCTTAAGTTCGCCGTCAGCGTGCCACGGCCGCGGCAGCTGCAGCTCGTAAAAGATACCGAATTTCATCTGCTCGCTCTCCGTCGCTTGTCAACCCGCCGCGCCGCCGGACGCCCAACCCACTTCACCGAGCAGGCACCCCGATGTCGCCGCTTCATCTGCTCAGGCCTCCTTCGCCGGAGCGACGTTCGCAATACCAGCCATTAGCGAAGACGGAATGAGCTTGATCAGCTCATCGACCGTGAACTCGCCATTGTTCTCATACTTGTAGATCGAGCGCGCGACCTCGCCATAGGCATAGGTATGGTAGTGTGATTTCTCGGCGTGGAAGATCTGACCATTCACGTCCTTCGCCGCGTCCGTGCAGAGGTAGGCGACCATCGGTGCCACGAACTCGGGTCCTGGCATCGCCATTCGCGAATCGAATTCGGCCTGGGTCAGCAGTCCCGCCTCGACACGCCGCTTCCAGTTGGCGATGACGGCATCGTTTACCGTCATGCGCGTCGCCGCGAACGGACACATGGCGTTGGCCGTGATGCCGTAGGGCCCGCATTCGCGCGCGATCGTGCGCGTCAGACCGATTATTCCGGCCTTCGCCGCGGCATAGTTGCACTGGCCGACCGAGCCTTTGAAGGCGTCAGAGGAGAACGTCACGATACGGCCCAAACGCTCGCGACGCATCAACTTGATGGCATGGTGCGCCATGTTCCAGGTGCCCTTGAGATGCACGGCGATGACGGTGTCAAAGTCATCCTCGGTCATGTTCCAGATCATACGCTCCCGCAACACGCCGGCCGCGTTGACGACGAAATCGATCTTGCCGAACGTTTCCGCGCATTGAGCCACCATGCGGCCTGCGCTGACGTAGTGGGCGACCGACTCGTAGTTGGCAACCGCTTTGGCACCGGTCTTGGCGATCTCCGCCACGACCTCGTCGGCAGGGCGCTCGGTTGTGACCTCGCCATTGCGGCCTGCGCCGGGATCATTGACGATCACGCTCGCTCCCTCTTTGGCCATCAGCAGCGCTATGGCGCGACCGATGCCGCGACCGGCCCCGGTAACGATGCCGGCTTTGCCTTCGAGATTCATCTGAGAGTCTCCGTCTTCGCTTCACTGTGCCGCAGACCGCGGCTCTTCAATGGAGGTACCCAAACGAAAGCCTTGGTATCCATTGGCCGCAACCTCATCGCACCGCTTTTTGTAGGCGGTGACGCCGCCGACATACGGCATGAAGATGCGGGGTTTGCCGGGAATGTTGGCTCCAACATACCATGAGTTCGCCTGCGGATAGAGCGTACGGTTCGCGACTTCGTTGTTATGCCGCACCCAAGCATCTTCGGCATCCTGCTCGGCCTCGATGCCCGAGATGCCGCGCGCGCGCAGATATTCCAGGCAGTCGGCAATCCAATCGACGTGCTGCTCGCAAGAGAGGATCATCTGGCTTTTGACGCCGGGGCTCTGAGGGCCGGTAATCATGAACAAGTTTGGAAACCCCGCAATCATGATCCCGAGATATGTGCGCGGCCCGTGCTCCCATTTCTGCTGGATCGACATTCCGGCATCGGTATGAATGTCGATCTCTTTCATCGCCCCGGTCATAGCGTCGAACCCGGTGGCGAAGACGATAGCATCAAGCTGGTATTCGGCATCGGCGGTAGAGAGCCCCGTGGGCGTGATTTCTCGGATCGGCTTGTTTCTGATATCGACCAACGTCACGTTGTCGCGATTGTACGTTTCGTAGTAATCGGTATCGAGAATAAGCCGCTTCGTGCCGATCGGATGATCGTTGGGGCACAGCAAGTCAGCCGTTTGGGGGTGCTTCACGGTGGCGCGGATTTTCCGGCGAACGAATTCCGAGGCAGTTTCGTTGGCCTCTTTGCTGAGCAAAAGATCGTTGAAGGAATATAAGAAGCTGATGCTGCCGCCCTCCATCCACTTCGCCTCGTAGGCCCGCAGCCTTTCCTCTTCGCTTGCCTCCAATGCCGATTTCTGGGGCGGCGGGTACCCGGCGATCCCGAAGGGCGTATCGAAGGCTGCGCGACGGCGTTCAGGATACTCGGCCTTGTGCGCCATCTCCTTGCTGGGGTTCATTGGCGCATTGCGCGCGGGCAGGCTGAAGTTGGCGGTCCGTTGGAAGACGTAGAGATGCTTCGCCTGCTTGGCGATGATGGGTATCGACTGGACGCCCGAGGAACCCGTTCCAATGACGCCCACGCTCAGCCCAGTGAAGTCGACTCCTTCATGCGGCCATTGACCGGTGTGGTACCAATTCCCTTTGAAGCGTCCCAAACCAGAGTAATTCGGCCGCCGCGGTGTCGAAAGATTGCCGGTCGCCATGATGCAATATCGCGCGGTGGCTATCTTCCCCTTATCTGTTTTCACCGTCCAGACGTTCGTCTTGCTGTCGAAGACGATCTCCTTGACCCGGGTGTTGAACTCGATCTCGCGCCGAAGGTCGAAGCGGTCGGCGACGTGATTGACGTAACGCAGGATCTCGGGTTGCGTGCCGTAACGTTCCGGCCAAAGCCATTCTTGTTGCAGCTCGTTGGAGAAGGAATACGAGTACTCCAGGCTCTCGACGTCGCAGCGGCAGCCCGGATAGCGGTTCCAGTACCAGGTGCCGCCAACCCCGGCGCCAGCCTCGAAGGCGCGGACTTTGAGCCCGAGCGTGCGCAGACGATGGATCGCGTAAAGGCCGCCGACGCCGGCGCCCACGATGATCGCGTCAAACCTCTCAGGTTCCAAACTGCGCGGCGACATTTCGGGTATCCATCAACTGCCCCCCGAGCATGAGGTGCGGATGAGAGCGCAGCGCGCCGCCGACCCAATTCGACAGCAGCAGCGATGAAGGCCGCAATGGTGTGGACAAATAGGCCGTCACGCCATGGGCATGCGAGACCACATGAATCAGCGGACGCGCTATGTCGATCAAGCCGCTGCGCCGTAATATCCCATAGGCCAGCTCGAGAATGTGCAAGCTGACCGCATAGGTGCGGGTCGCCTCGTCGTAGCCGACAAAGCCGACAAAGCCCGCGGCATGCAGCGTCCGCAGAATGTTGTAGGCTGTCCCGCGATGGATGTCCGCGGCGCGGGCGACCTCGCTGGCATTGAGCGGGCGCTCAGAGGCATGCCGCTCGGAGAACTTTCGCCGCGGCGACTGGCCTTCCCAAAGGACCAATCTGCGCGATCGGCGACGGGCCCTGAATCCTTAAGCGCTCCCCGCGGGGCCTTGTCGCGTTGAACAACTGGCCTAGACACTGCTCCTCCAAATCCGCGTCGGTGCCCAAATCGGCTTCGAGCGTTTGACCGTGATTGCGACAATATGCTAGAGGCGCCGCTCGTCCGCTTCAATCAAAAACAATGGTCTTCAATGGAGAACAGATACAGGTGGAGGAACGACTATGACGACTTTCATCGCCGGCGGTACCGGGTTTATCGGGCGACGGCTGGTTCCGCTTCTGGCGCAACGCGGCGAAGACATCGTCTGCATGGATATCAACCCGCAGACCGCCGATTTTGCGCACCTTGGCGATCGGGTGAAAGTGGTGCGGGGCGACGTCAGCCAATTCGATGACGTCATGGCGGCGATGACTGCGGCCAAGCCGCAGCGGGCCATCAATCTCGCCTATTGGCTCGGCAGCACGCACACGCCGCGGGTCGCCTTCAGGCTCAACATCCTTGGCATGGACAACGTGTTTGAGGCAGCGCGCCTGGTTGGCTGCAACCGGGTGGCCTATGCGAGCTCGCTCGCCGTCAATGGTGAACAGAAATTCTATGGCGACCGCATGGTAACCGAGGATGACTTTTGCCACGGCCATGTGCAATACGCGATGCACAAGATCTTCAACGAGTGGCAGGCCCGGGACTACCGCGAAAAGCACGGCATGGAAATCACGGCCATCCGGCCAGCCAATGTCACAGGCCCGGACAAGATCGTGGGATCTGTCGATCATGTGTTCTGCATCACCGAGCCGGCGCGCGGTAAGCCCGTCAGATTCCCTTACCGAGACGCGATGCGCTGCCCGATTCATGTCGACGAAGTCGCCGAGATCTTCGCTCGCGTGATCATGACCGAGAAGCCGCAACACTGGGTCTACAACACCGGCGGCCAGGCGATCAGCCTGGGCGATCTGGCGGACATCGTGCGCGGCTACCTGCCCGATGCGCGGATCACCTTCGACAAGGAGACGGGCGGCCAAGAGCTTTCGGGCAACTATCTCATCGACAATACCCGGCTGGTCTCGGAATTCGGTGTGCAGTACCGGCCGTACCATGAGCGGGTGCTGCAGATCATCAACGACATCCGCAAGGAAGAACGCCTTCCGCAGCTCGCCGTCGGTTGAGAATAACGGGCTATTCCGGCGTCGTACGTTCGGTTCTTAGGTCTGCGGTGTCTAACTCAAGAGGAGCTGACGTGCGCAACATTTTTGTTTGATGCATCGGCCAACCCATGCAACTTCGCATGGTCGGCCTCCTCGTTCCCGATGCACCTTGCATCGCCGAAAGTCAGAACAGCTTGACGCCCGTCAATTCGGCGAGCTTGGCGGCTAGCCGGTCCTGAAAGCCGGTATCGGAGGCCGCCCGGGCAGGCAACTGCTGCTTGCGGTAATGCCAGTAGCCACCGCTGACCTTCGCCGCATAATGACCGCTGACCGCAAGCCAGGTCTGGGTGAGGTGACCCTGTTCAAGATCGCCCGGTGCTCCGCGACCGCCCATTTTTGTCGGCGCCCAGCCCGGATCGACCGCGTTGCTGAGAACATCAGGCCAGCGCCGGGCGACGGCAAAGGCGAGAGCCGTGATATAAAGCTTGCTTTCCGCGTAGGCGCGGCCGTCGTCCCAGCTCCGCTCGATCCAATCGACGTCCTGAAGGGAATCGCCACCGCCGCGATGCAGGCCGCTGCTGAGATAGATCAGTCGCTCGGGACGCTCGATCAGCGCGGTAAGCATGTACGGCGCCAGGGTGTTGACGGCCAGCGTTCTCGCGTGACCCTCGGGTGTGGCGTTGCGGCCCGGCGAGCGGTAGATGCCGGCGTTGTGGATGACCGCATCCATTCGGCCAATGACATTGACCTGGTCCGCGATGTCTTTCGTTTCGGCGGCGCTGGCGAGATCGCCGATGACCACGCAGGCGGCCCGGGACGCGAGATCGTCGATGTCCGCGGCGCGCGTGCGCGACCGCGCATGTAGAACCAGCTCATGCCCCTCCTCCATCAGAGTTCGTGCCGCCCCGCGGCCGAGGCCGTCCGTGCTGCCGGTGATAAAAATACGAGCCATTGCGCGTGCCTTTCCCGCCGAGCCGGATCATCCCACCGTGACTCCGCCATCAACGACAGTCACATCTCATATCCGGGCTTCTTGTACAGCTTGTGCCACTTTTCCTTGATGTCCGGACCGTAGACCTGCTTTGCCCAATCGGAAGATTTGATTTCCTCGAAGCCGACCGAGACGGATTCATCGCCGTAATTGAAGATCTTCATCACCTCCTTCACGATGGCGTCGGCAAGGCGCTTTTTTTGCTGCTCGGACTTGCCGGGCCAGAGCTTGATGATGACATGAGGCATGACAGTCCTACTCCTTTGCTCCCTTGTCCGGGGCGCCTAGATATTGCTCGTTCGAGACCTTCTCCATCCAGGTGACGAACTTGCCGTCCTTGGCTTCCTGAATGGCGACATGGCTCATGGCGGTGGTCGTGGTCGCGCCATGCCAATGCCTTTTGTCGGCCGGACAGGTGATGACGTCGCCGGGGCGTATCTCGACCTTCGGCTCGCCTTCGCATTGCGTCCAGCCGAGGCCGACCGTGACGATCAGCGTTTGCCCGCAGGGATGCGTGTGCCATGCGGTGCGCGCCCCCGGCTCGAAAGTAACCAAGGCACCGGCGAACTGGGCGGGCCCCGGCGACTGAAAGAGCGGTTCGATGCGGACATTGCCCGTAAAGTTCTCGGCGGGTCCCTTGGCCGCTGCTTGCGATCCGTTCCGCTTGATTTGCATGGGTTTTCCTCCTTCGGGGCTCTCCCTCGAGACATAGGCCTGTCCGAATGCATGAACAAGATGCTAAAATCGGCATGCACTTATGAACGATGACCATAAATGCCACGCGGTAATCTGAACGACCTCACCTCCTTTCTCGCGATTGCGCGCGAACGCAGCTTCACCCGGGCTGCGTCCAAGCTCGGCGTGTCGCAATCGGCGCTAAGCCATACAATCCGGGAGCTCGAAGAGCGGCTCGGGGTCCGCCTATTGACCCGCACGACACGCAGCGTGTCGCCCACGGAGGCCGGCGAGCGCCTGCTTCGCAATCTGACCCCGCATTTCGAGCAGATCGAGGCCGAGCTGACCGCGTTGAGTGAGTTGCGGGAAAAGCCGTCCGGAAATATCCGGATCACCGCCACCCAACACGCAACTGACGCGATCCTGTTGCCTAAGTTAGCGAAGTTCCTGCCAGCCTACCCCGATATCAAAGTGGAGATCATTATCGACTACGGGCTGACGGATATCGTCGCTCAAGGGATCGACGCCGGCGTGCGCAGTGGCGAGCAGGTGGCAAAGGATATGATCGCCGTTCCCGTGGGACCGGACATGCGCATGGCGGTCGTTGGGGCGCCTTCCTATTTCAAGGGCCGGCCAGCACCGCAGACGCCGCGGGATCTGATCCAGCATAACTGTATTAACTTACGTCTGCCCCATGGCGGCGCGTATGCTTGGGAATTTGAAAAAGGTGGGCGCGAACTGAAAGTCCATGTGGCCGGGCAGCTTGTGTGCAATACGGATGCGCAGGAGCTGCGAGGGGCATTAGCTGGACTGGGTTTGGCTTATGTCCCCGAAGGCGAGGCGCAACCCTATGTCGCAAAAGGCCGCCTTAAGCGCGTTCTCGGAGACTGGTGCCCGCCATTTTCGGGCTATCATCTGTGGTATCCGAGCCGCCGCCAGGGGACGCCCGCATTTTCCCTGCTGGTCGACGCGCTCCGTTACCGAGTGTAGTTGCCAAAGTGACCGATTTCCGATGCACAATCCAGACTGGATAGCCAAGGTTGCAATGGCGGCTTTGAGGCCATGACAGCAATAGCCGCAACGGCCGACATGG
>JASHOB010000254.1 GCA_030041335.1 Alphaproteobacteria bacterium
GCTAAGCGGACGGCAATGAGGACGAGGCAATTTGAGAGCTCGTTGCCGGAACGTACCGTGGCCATCGCGATCATCGCCGCAAGCCTACGCTCCTCTCCAGGTGACCCGCCTGTGTCTGCTGCTCATTCATGTTGCAGCGCAGCGCTCGGAGATCGGAAGCACGACTTGGGATGGACATACCAGCGATCGCGCGGCGAGCCAGGCGCCGCTCAGGCGATCGCCAAATGGCGTATTACCATCTCTGCCACCCGGTTGTGGTAATAAGTCTTCGAGGTTGTGCCGCTGACGCGATCTCGTGCGAACCCTAAAGGCCGGGAACTTCGATCACCAACAAGGGGAGAAGCAATGATGGCCAATCGGCTCAGAGCGAAAAAGGCACTCGTGACGGCCGCCGGTCAAGGAATCGGTCGTGCAACGGCGCTCGCCTTTGCGGCGGAAGGGGCATCGGTCGTCGCGAGCGACATCGACGAGGCCAAGCTTGCCGATCTGCCAGACACGATCGCGCGGCGCCGGCTCGATGTTACCGACAAGAAGGCTGTCGCAACCTTGGCGCAGGAACTGGGTGCGCTTGACGTGCTGTTCAATTGTGCAGGCTTCGTTCATCACGGCACTATCCTCGATTGCGACGATGCTGAGTGGGATTTCACGATCCAACTCAATCTGAAAGCGATGTACCGGATGATCCGGGCCTTCATGCCGGCGATGCTGGCGGCGGGTGGCGGCTCGATCATCAACATGTCGTCTTCAGTGTCGTCGATCAAAGCGGCGCCCAACCGCTTCGTCTACGGTGTCAGTAAAGCCGGCATCATCGGCCTTACCAAATCAGTCGCGATCGATTTCATTCGCCAGGGCATTCGCTGCAACGCGATTTGCCCCGGTACGGTGTCAAGTCCGTCCTTGGAGCAACGCATCGCCGCGCAGGGCGGCAGCGATGCCGTGCGTCGCGCCTTCATCGATCGGCAGCCGATGGGCCGCCTCGGCACTCCCGACGAGATTGCCGCGCTCGCCCTCTATCTCGCTAGCGATGAGTCCGCCTTTACCACGGGCACCATCCACGTCATTGATGGCGGGTTTACTTTGTAGCTCCTCGTCGGCGTCGAGTTTGTGGCAAAGCGGCGAAACTCCGTACACATTAGAGGCGCGCAGTCGCGGGCGCGGAGCAAGACTGAGCCTATCGAAATAACATTCCTGCTATCTCAAATTTTTTCGCCTCCGACCTGCGACAAGCGCTAGCGGCTTCCTTAAATTCACGTTATTCTGCGTTTTTGATACGCGGTATTTATTGAGGTCCCATGTACGATCGTGAACGTCGTCCCGGATATTTCCGGAACGAAGAGCCCCAAAGTGGGCGCCGTGTCGAGGCTAGGGTTAAGTGGTTCAATGGCGCCAAAGGTTTCGGTTTTGTGACGTTGACCGATGGTAGCCCGGATGCTTTCCTCCCGATGGCGGTTTTGCGTCGAGCCGGCTATGACAATGTCGGCGAAGGCGCGGTGTTGCTGTGCGAGATCGGGCCAGGTGCCAAAGGCCCCCTGGTCCTGAACGTTCTCAACGTCGACGAGAGTCAAGCCGTGGCACCGTCGCGCGGCGGCGACCGGTATGGCGGTGGTGATCGCTATCCCGATCGCGAACGCGCCGGCTACAGCGGCGCATCGCAGTCGCTTGAGGGTGCCGTCAAGTGGTTCGAACCCGACAAGGGTTACGGCTTTATTTCTCCGGACGGCGGCGGCAAGGACATATTCATCCACGTCACCGCCTTGCGGCGCAGCGGCGTCAATGCACTGGGCGCCGGGCAACGTGTCCGCGTCGATGTCGTTGAGGGCCGCAAAGGCCTTGAAGCCGATCGCATCACGCTGATCTAGCCTCCAAGCCCGCGGCACCTTAGGGTCGTGGCAAATCGGGGGAATGAAACTTGACGACACGCTGAAGGTCTATCGGCGCTACGCCGATGGGTATGATTTCGTCTTTGGCGCTTTGTTTGAGCCGGGCCGGCGCGCCGCAGTAGAGCGCGTCAACGATCGGCCTCGGCAGCGCATACTCGAGGTCGGCGTCGGTACCGGCCTGTCGCTGCCGCTTTATCGGCACGACGCGCGCGTGGTCGGCATCGACGTCTCACCGGAGATGCTGGCGAAGGCGCGCCAGAAGGTTGCCCGGCTCGGGCTGCGCCACGTCGAAAGAATCGACGAGGGCGATGCCGAGCGGCTCGCCTTCGCCGACGACAGTTTTGACGCGGTGATCGTGCTCTATGTCGCCTCGGTGGTCGGCGACACCGCGCGCTTCGGCGCCGAACTGCGCCGGGTGTGTAAGGCCCAAGGCCACATCGTCGTCGTCAATCATTTCTCAACCAAAGAAGGGCCGATACGCGTCATCGAAAAGGCCATGGCACCCTTGGCTCGCCATATCGGCTTTCACGCCGATTTTCCGCTTGACGATTTTCTGGCCGCGAGCGGCCTGCGTGTCGGCGCCGCACGACCGGTCAATCTCTTTGGTTATTGGACTTTGCTCGACTGCGTCAACCACAAGTGAGGTGGTGCTTCGCCTCCACCCCCGCCGCTTCGAGGCGGCGCCGCAAACTTAGGACGCTCGCACGCCCCTCGTCGCGGCGGATCCGCAAGCAGTGATCGGTCGCCATCGATGTTGGTTGCTCGACGCGCGACATCTGAGCGATATCTACGCGCGCGATCTGGGCGGGCATTGAGCACGACAATCCGACGACGACAACAACAGGCGCCCTTGCA
>JASHOB010000255.1 GCA_030041335.1 Alphaproteobacteria bacterium
TGCGGCGGCGCCTGGCGGGGGAGCCGGGGGCCGCGTCAGCGGCGAACGCCAGTCGAACAAAAATTGCGCGCCCAAATCACGGATGAGGCTGCAGCGAAGCTCGACAAGGCGCTTCGATCTGCCATCGGCGCGCCCTTTTGCCTGCGGCTGCCGCGATTTTGGATGCTTTCGGTGGCGAACTCGGTAGCATGGAGAAATCAGGGACAGCTCAGTCACTGATTAAAGGAGTGTAGCTCAATTGGTAGAGCACCGGTCTCCAAAACCGGGGGTTGGGGGTTCGAGCCCCTCCACTCCTGCCATTCTCGCCAAAGCCGAGGACCCTTAAGACAGACCGATATTGCGCCGGTTGGAAACGGCCCCGGACGGGTCCGCATGGATTATGACAAAGGCAGGGCAGCTCGGCCAAGGCTGCACATGCGCGCAAGCGGCTGCTTTGGCCTCAACTCCCTCCGCCGTCAGGCGGTCCGAGCGGACGCTGCGACCGATCAAATCCGGTGCACGCCGGGCATAATTCCGCCAGTGATCGCCTAATCATTCGACATGGCATCGGTCACATACCGGGTGGTCCGCCGCCGGGCCGACACGTTCGCGCTCGAAGCCCAGAGCGGCTTGAGTGACTGGCGAACGGTTGGAGAATTCCGCACCGAAGTCGAGGCGGAAGCAAGCAAGGCCAGGTTGGAAAGGATTGTTTCCCAGATGGAGCGTGCCCGGTGACCCCGGGCAGGCCTCGCGTCCAGTTGTCGCGGCCCGAACTCGTTTGAGGCTTCGAAGCCTGCCCGGTCGGCGCGCCAGATCGTCAGCGACCGAACCGCCCTCGCCATTTGCGCGTCGGTTGGCGATCGATTGCGTCCCATTGGCGGGCTTCCGGTTGGCCGAATGGCGGTGCCCCGGCGGGCGCTGGTCGGTCTTCGATGTTGCGCGAGGCCAATCGACCAAGTGGACCAAATAGCCGACGTTCATAGGCGACGTCGAAGGCGGCGAAATCGGGCAGATCGTCCATCTCGAATCCCCAATCTGAATTCGCTTAGTATTTTAAATAAAATTGATTGATTTTTTCTTAAAGCCGCGCTTGCGGTCGCAAGGACTCCGTTTTGGCTCGATCCCATGCCGTACCCGCGTGATTGCGCGCCGACCCAGGCCCGGGCACGACTTATCTTGTGGCGCGTCCCTGGTGGGAGGCTGACCCGCCTTGCGGGGCCGCGTTCTCGAGCGTCGCCCGGCACACTTCGCGCCCTTTCGGGTCAATCAGGCGGATCGCATCGGGCCTTGTGGGTCCCGAAACCTTGATGTTCCGAACCACGCTCGCCAGCACCTCCCTGGCATCGCAAATATCGACCGCTTTGAATTTTCCGCCGTCGAGAATCATGCAATTTGAATGCGGATGCCGCGTCGCAATAAACTCGTAACGCCAAGTCATGCCAATAGGATGGCATGTGTCATGACGCACTGCAACGACATAGGATTGCAATACAGTGACAAAACTGTGAGCGCGGGTATGATCAGGTGCGACTAGGCTTTTCGATCAGGATTGTTTGTGAGCCGAGACCTTTCCATTGCGGAGGCAAAGAGGAGTGAGTGAGATCAGCAAGCACCCATTAACCTTTATCCATTCCGTCTGGTAATCATCTGTTATCCTCGGACTCGCCTCAGGGCGTTACCAAGCGAAGCTTGCAGGCATAAAAAAAGCCCGGCAGTGGCGGTGCCGGGCGAGTTGGGAGGAACGCTAGTGAGGTGATCCGTGCAACTATCGTGCCTATTATCTCGGGTCCTTGGTGTCTGAAGCCGCCGGGTCGATCGCGTACCGGAAAATCGCGCAAGGGTGATGGTGTAAAATGTCGCGAATCCTGACACCCTGTTAGAGCGCGGGCCGATCACCGGCTCGTTCACCGTCTGCACCACTAGAATTGGAGGGAATACAATGGCGAAGAAACTACGAGCTTGGACCAAAGATGAGGTCAAGGCGCTCAAGGTTCATTCAAAGAGGCGCACGCCCGTTGCCAAGATCTCAAAAGAGATGAAGCGTACGGAGCGGGCGGTCAGACAGAAAGCTGTCAATCTGGGGATCGGCCTCGGGCATCGCCGCTAGCGGCACCATGCAGCCTTGCCAATAAAGCGACGGTCGGTTCATGGGCAAAGCCGTGTTGGCGGCGATGGTATCGGCAGCGCCATGGCCGGTGAATGACAAACCGGCTGAATTGTTGACGGGGACGCGTTAAAGCGACGGGCCAGTTGCTCCGACGCGATCACCGGAGACGGATTCCAAAGCCCCGGCTAAGTGGCTGAAAATATTAGGGCTGGCAATCCCCGATTCAGTTCGCTATATATCCCGCCTTCCAGGACAATCATGGCAAGCATTTCCCCGGTCGAATTTCTGCGGCAAGTCCGCCAGGAAGTAGGCAAAGTTACCTGGCCGACGCGCCGCGAGACCTTGCAGACCACAGCCATGGTGTTCCTGATGGTGATTTTGGCGGCGCTCTTTTTCTTCGTGGTGGATCTGGTCCTTGGTCATGCAGTCCGATACGTCCTCAATCTTGGAGCCTAGGTCCGTGGCTGCCCGTTGGTACGTGATCCACGTCTATTCCGGATTCGAGAAGAAGGTCGCGTCGTCGATCGAGGAGCAGGCCAAGCAGAAGAACCTGGTCGGCGCGTTCGAGCAGATTCTGGTGCCCACCGAGGAAGTGATCGAGGTCAAGCGCGGCACCAAAGTATCGTCGGAACGCAAGATTTTTCCCGGCTATGTCCTGGTGAAGATGGATCTGAGCGATGAGAGCTGGCACCTCGTCAAGAACACGCCCAAGGTTACCGGCTTTTTGGGCGGCAAAGGTCGGCCGCTGCCGATCACCGAGGCCGAGGCGATGCGCATCATGCGCCAGATCCAGGAAGGCATCGAGCGACCCAAGCCCTCCATCACCTTTGAGGTTGGCGAGCAGGTCCGCGTCAAGGAGGGTCCGTTCACCTCTTTCAACGGCTTTGTCGAAGAGGTCGACGAGGAAAAGGCTCGTATCAAGGTTGCGGTGTCGATCTTCGGCCGCGCGACGCCGGTCGAGCTTGAGTATTCCCAGGTGGAGAAAATGTAGCAAAAGGCTGGGAACGGTTGATTGACCGGCGTCTGGGGACGTTGGATCCGGGTCGAGATGTGATGCGGAAGGCGCGCCAAGGCCGTACCGCAAACCCTGAGGAAAGGGCGTTGTCGTGGCAAAGAAGGTCGTTGGATTCATCAAGCTGCAAGTGCCGGCCGGCAAGGCTAATCCGTCGCCGCCCATCGGGCCGGCGCTGGGGCAGCGCGGCCTCAACATCATGGAATTCTGCAAGGCGTTCAACGCCCAGACCCAGAACATGGAACCCGGCATGCCGATCCCCGTGGTGATCACCGCCTATGCCGATCGCAGCTTCACCTTCATCAGCAAGACCCCGCCCAATTCGTATTTCCTGATGAAGGCAGCGGGCCTGGACAAGGGCTCGCAGACGCCCGGGAAGGGCACGGTGGGCAGGGTGACGATGGCGCAGATCCGGGAGATTGCGCAGAAAAAGATGGCTGACCTCAATGCCAAGGACCTCGAAGGCGCGGCGCGGATGATCGCCGGCTCGGCGCGTTCGATGGGTCTCGAAGTGGTGGAGTGAGCGATGGCGGGAAAACGCATCAAGAGCCTCTATGACGGCATCGATCCGGCGCGGGCCTATGACGCGGCAGCGGCGGTCAAACTGGTTAAGACCCGCGCCACCGCCAAGTTCGACGAAACCATCGAACTGTCGATGAATTTGAACATCGACCCGCGGAAGGCGGACCAGAATATTCGCGGCACGGTGCTGCTGCCGCGCGGTACCGGCAAGTCGTTGCGTGTCGCGGTGTTCGCCAAAGGCGATCGCGCCAAGGAAGCCGAAGCAGCGGGAGCCGACATCGTCGGCGCCGAGGATCTCGCCGAGAAGGTGCAAGCGGGAACCATCGAATTCGACCGGTGCATCGCAGCGCCCGACATGATGGCGATCGTCGGACGATTGGGTAAAGTATTGGGGCCGCGCGGTCTCATGCCCAACCCCAAGCTCGGCACCGTCACGCCGAATGTCGGCGAGGCGGTGAAGGCGGCAAAAGGTGGCCAGGTCGAGTTCCGTGCGGAGAAAGCCGGTATTGTCCATGCCGGCATCGGCAAGGCCAGCTTCAGCGAAGACGCGCTGGTCGAGAACCTCAAGGCGTTCGTCGGCGCCATCAGCCGCGCGAAGCCCACCGGGATTAAAGGCACCTACATCAAAAAGGTCAGCCTCAGCTCGACCATGGGGCCGGGCGTCAAGCTGGAAGTGTCGAGTCTCGGCGTGTAGCGGGGCTCTTTGTGAATACGGCCGCCCGGCCTCGGCCGCGCGGACGAGCAGGGACGGGCAACCGTCCCGATCCTGTCCGAGATTGCGGGTGCCGGCGCAGGCCGGCTTAAGGTCCCTTCGGGGGACGCCAGCATGAGACGGGGGTGCGAGACGGAAGTCTCGACTTCTGGGACAGGCGAACCGGGCGACGGAGTGGTTCTGTCGCCCTCGTGCAAACCGGTCGCTTGCGGCACAACGCGCCGCGAACGGCCACAGGTCGGAGACGAGTTCCGTGGACCGGTCGCAAAAAGCCAACCTGGTCACCGCGCTGAACCAGACACTCGCAGACACCGATTGCCTTGTCGTCACCCATCAAAGCGGCCTCACCGTGGCCGAGGTGACGGACTTGCGGCGGCAGATGCGGGCGGCGGGCGCGGGGTTCCGGGTGACCAAGAACCGGCTGGCTCGTCGCGCCTTGGAAGGCACGAAGTTCGAGCGTCTTTCGCCGCTATTTACGGGTCCCACCGCCATCGCCTTTTCGCGCGATCCGGTGGTGGCGGCGAAGGTAGTCGTCGCGTTCGCCGAAAAGAACGACAAGCTGACGATCGTCGGGGGTGGCCTCGGCGACCAGCAGCTCGACGTGGAGGGCGTCAAGGCCCTCGCTACCATGCCATCGCTCGAGGAGCTGCGGGCAAAGCTGCTCGGCCTCCTGCAAACGCCGGCGTCACGTATCGTCGGGGTTCTGCAGGCACCCGGAGCACAAATCGCCCGCCTGCTCGGTGCCCATGCCGAGGCCGGCGAAACGGCCTAACGCGTCGAAACACTTGAAAAATTCCCAGGAGTGCTAAAATGGCTAATCTGGATCAAATTGTCGAAACTTTATCGTCACTCTCGGTCATCGAGGCAGCGCAGCTATCGAAGCTGCTCGAGGAGAAATGGGGCGTCTCCGCGGCGGCTCCCGTGGCCGTCGCGGCGCCGGGCGCGGGCGGGGCTGCGCCGGCGGCGGCCGTCGTCGAGCAGACCGAATTCAATATCATCCTGGCCGCGGCGGGCGACAAAAAGATCAATGTGATCAAAGAGGTACGTGCGCTCACGGGCCTCGGTCTCAAAGAGGCGAAGGATTTGGTGGAAAGCGCGCCGAAGCCGGTCAAAGAGGGTGTCAACAAAGAAGAGGCAGCCAAGATCAGGAAGCAACTCGAAGACGCGGGTGCGACAGTCGAAGTCAGATAGGCGGTCAAGCCCAATCGGTCCCCACCGCGGTGGCGGGCCGACAAAAGCCCCGGGGCGGCGGCGCGGAATCGCGCCGCCGCCGGCCGGCGGCTTTGTTTTACCTCGGGGGAGGGTTCGGTATTGGTGATTCGGCGCCGGCTGGCAGCGAAGCGGCATTGAGGAGCATTCATGACTCAGTCTTTCACGGGCAAAAAGCGGATACGGAAAAGCTTCGGGCGGATTCCCGAAGTGGCGCCGATGCCAAACCTGATCGAAGTGCAGAAGAGTTCCTACGATCACTTTTTGCAGATGGGCGTGCCGCCCCATCAGCGTGCCGATCTCGGGCTCCAAGAAGTCTTCAAATCGGTGTTCCCGATCAAGGACTTTTCCGATCGGGCGCGGCTTGAGTTCGTGCGCTACGAGCTCGAGCCACCGAAGTACGATGTCGAGGAATGCCAGCAGCGCGGCATCACCTTTGCGGCGCCCCTCAAAGTGACCCTGCGCCTGGTCGTCTGGGATGTCGACGATGAGACCGGCTCGCGCTCCATTCGCGACATCAAGGAACAAGATGTCTACATGGGCGACATGCCGCTCATGACAAAGAACGGCACCTTCATCATCAACGGCACCGAGCGCGTCATCGTCTCGCAGATGCATCGTTCGCCGGGTGTGTTCTTCGACCATGACAAGGGCAAGACGCACAGCTCCGGCAAATACCTCTTCGCCGCGCGCGTCATTCCCTACCGCGGCTCCTGGCTCGACTTTGAGTTCGATGCCAAGGACCATGTCTACGTACGTATCGACCGGCGCCGCAAGCTGCCGGCCACCACCCTGCTGATGGCACTCGACAGCGCGCAGACGGCGGCGCTGCGGGCAAAGCGCGCGGCCGAGAACAAGTCGCTGGCGCCGCAAGAGGCCCAGGGCATGTCGAAGGAGGAGATTCTCGCCGCGTTCTACGGCTCGGTGCATTTCACTCACGGCAAGCGTGGCTGGCAGGCGCCCTACGATCCGGCACGGTTCCGCAACGTCAAGCTGACGCATGATCTGGTCGACGCCAAGAGCGGCAAGGCGATGGTCGAGGCTGGTGAGAAGATCACGCCGCGTCAGGCGCGCAAGCTCGCCGAGGATGGGCTCGACGAGATCCTGGTGTCGCGCGACGAACTGTTGGGACGTTATCTTGCCATCGACATCATCAACGAGCAGACGGGCGAGGTCTACGCCGAAGCGGGCGACGAAATCACGCCCGCCCTGGTCGATGTCATCGAAGAGGCCGGGCTGAGCGATCTGCCGGTGTTGTTCATCGATCACGTCTCGGTCGGGCCCTATATCCGCAACACCCTGATGATCGACAAGAACGCATCCCGCGAAGAGGCGTTGATCGACATCTATCGCGTCATGCGTCCGGGCGAGCCGCCGACCCTCGAAACGGCGGAAGCGCTTTTCAAGGGCTTGTTCTTCGACGGCGAGCGCTACGACCTTTCGGCGGTCGGCCGCGTCAAGATGAATTCGCGCCTCGAGCAGAAAACCGACGATACGATCCGGATTCTGCGCAAGGAAGACATCATCGCCATCCTCAAGGTGCTGGTCGATTTGAAGGACGGCCGCGGCGAGATCGACGACATCGATCACCTCGGCAATCGGCGTGTCCGTTCCGTCGGCGAGCTGATGGAGAATCAGTATCGCATCGGCCTGTTGCGCATGGAGCGCGCGATCCGCGAGCGGATGAGCTCGGTCGAAATCGATACCGTGATGCCGCACGATCTCATCAATGCGAAACCGGCCGCCGCCGCGGTGCGCGAGTTCTTCGGCTCGTCGCAGCTTTCGCAATTTATGGATCAGACCAATCCGCTTTCCGAGATCACCCATAAGCGGCGTCTCTCGGCCCTGGGTCCCGGCGGTCTCACCCGCGAGCGTGCCGGCTTCGAGGTGCGCGACGTCCATCCCACGCATTACGGCCGCATCTGCCCGATCGAAACGCCGGAAGGACCGAATATCGGCCTGATCAACAGCCTCGCTACCTACGCGCGGGTCAATCAGTACGGCTTCATCGAAAGCCCCTATCGCCGGGTCAGGGACGGCCGCGTCACCGACGAAGTGGTCTATCTCTCCGCGATGGAGGAGGGCCGCTATTGTATCGCGCAGGCCAATGTCGAGCTCGACGGCCACGACCGGATCACGGCCGACCTTACCAATTGCCGCAAGGGCGGCGATTACGTCATGGCCCGGCCACAGGACATCGACTTTATCGATGTGTCGCCGAAGCAGCTGGTGTCGGTGGCGGCAGCGCTGATTCCGTTTCTCGAGAACGACGACGCCAACCGCGCCCTGATGGGCTCGAACATGCAGCGACAGGCGGTGCCGCTGATACACGCCGAAGCGCCGCTCGTCGGCACCGGCATGGAGGAGACGGTGGCCCGCGATTCGGGTGTCACCATCATCGCGCGCCGCTCCGGCGTGGTGGATCAGGTCGATGGCACGCGCATCGTCGTGCGCGCCACCGAGGAGGAGACGTCGACTCACACGCCGGGGGTCGATATCTACAATCTGCTCAAGTTCCAGCGCTCGAACCAGAATACCTGCATCAACCAGCGTCCGCTGGTGAAAGTGGGCGACGAGGTCAAGGCCGGCGACATAATTGGCGACGGTCCCTCGACCCGACTGGGCGAGCTGGCGCTCGGGCGCAACGTGCTCTGCGCCTTCATGCCGTGGAACGGCTATAATTTCGAGGATTCGATCCTGATTTCGGAACGCATCGTGTCGGAGGATGTCTTCACCTCGATCCATATCGAGGAATTTGAGGTGATGGCGCGCGACACGAAGCTCGGCCAGGAGGAAATCACCCGCGACATCCCGAATGTCGGCGAGGACGCGCTCAAGAACCTCGACGAGGCGGGCATCGTCTATATCGGCGCCGAGGTCAAGCCGGGTGACATCCTGGTCGGCAAGGTAACGCCGAAAGGCGAATCGCCGATGACGCCGGAGGAAAAGCTCTTGCGCGCCATCTTCGGGGAAAAGGCGTCCGACGTTCGCGACACCTCGCTGCGTCTGCCGCCGGGTGTCTCGGGTACGATCGTCGAAGTCCGCGTGTTCTCGCGCCGCGGCGTCGACAAGGACGAGCGCGCGCTCGCGATTGAGCGCGCCGAGATCGAGCGCTTGGCGAAGGACCGCGACGACGAGCGTGCGATCCTGGAACGCAGCTTCCACGCGCAGCTCAAGGGCCTGTTGATGAACCAGGAGGTCGCGAGCGGACCGAAAGGGCTGAAGGCCGGGACGCGCGTCACCGAGGCGGTGCTGGCCGAATACACGCCCGGCCAGTGGCGCCAAATCGCCATGCGCAACGACAAGCGCATGGCCGATATCGAGGCGCTGAAGCGGCTGATGGACGATTCGATCGCCCGTCTGCAAGAGCGTTTTGAGAGCAAGGTCGAGAAGCTGCAACGCGGCGACGAGCTGCCGCCCGGGGTGATGAAGATGGTCAAGGTCTTCGTCGCGGTGAAGCGCAAGCTTCAGCCCGGAGACAAGATGGCCGGCCGTCACGGCAACAAGGGCGTGATCTCGAAGATCATGCCGGTCGAGGACATGCCCTATCTCGAGGACGGCACGCCGGTGGACGTTGTGCTCAATCCCCTGGGCGTGCCGAGCCGGATGAATGTCGGCCAGATTCTCGAGACCCATCTCGGCTGGGCCGCCGCCGGCCTCGGCCGGCAGATCGGGCAGCTGGTCAGCAGGCTCGAACGCGACGGCAAGGATCCCAAGGAGCTGCGCCGGGTGCTGGGCACGATCTACACCGCCAAGGACGAGCAGGCGGAGATCAAGGAGCTCGACGACAAAGAAGTGATCGAGCTCGGCCAGAATCTCGGTCACGGCGTGCCGTTGGCCTCGCCGGTGTTCGACGGTGCCCGGGAGGACGATATCGTGCGGCTCCTCGAGCAGGCCGGGCTCGACGTCTCGGGCCAGGTCACCCTGGTCGACGGCCGCACCGGCGAGCAGTTCGATCGTCAGGTTACGGTTGGCTACATCTACATGCTGAAGCTGCATCACCTGGTCGATGACAAGATCCACGCCCGGTCGATCGGCCCCTATAGCCTCGTGACCCAGCAGCCGCTGGGCGGCAAGGCGCAGTTCGGGGGCCAGCGTTTCGGCGAAATGGAAGTGTGGGCGCTTGAAGCCTATGGCGCCGCTTACACGCTGCACGAGATGCTGACGGTGAAGTCGGACGACGTGTCGGGCCGCACCAAGGTCTACGAGGCCATCGTCCGCGGCGACGACAATTTCGAGGCCGGTATTCCGGAATCCTTCAACGTGTTGGTCAAGGAACTGCGTTCGCTCGGTCTCAATGTCGAGCTCGAGCAGCGCCGCTACTGATCGCGACCGACGGGAAAGGCTCTTTACATGAACGAGTTGATGAACATCTTCGGTCAGAATCAGGGACCGCAGAGCTTCGACCAGATCCGGATTTCGATCGCCAGCCCCGAGCGGATTCGGTCGTGGTCGTTCGGCGAGATCAAGAAGCCGGAGACGATCAACTACCGCACCTTCAAGCCGGAGCGCGAGGGACTGTTCTGCGCGCGCATTTTTGGCCCGATCAAGGACTATGAGTGCCTGTGCGGCAAATACAAGCGCATGAAGTATCGGGGCATCGTGTGCGAGAAATGCGGCGTCGAGGTGACGCTGTCGAAGGTGCGGCGCGAGCGCATGGGCCATATCGAACTGGCGTCGCCGGTCGCGCACATCTGGTTCCTCAAGTCGCTGCCGAGCCGCATCGGCCTGCTGCTCGATATGACGCTCAAGGATCTCGAAAAGGTCTTGTACTTCGAATCCTATGTCGTCACCGAGCCCGGCCTGACGCCGCTCAAACAGAATCAGCTCCTCAACGAAGAGGACTACATGAAGGCGCAGGAGGAATACGGCGAGGAAGCCTTCACCGCCGGCATCGGCGCCGAAGCGATGCAGAAGCTGCTCGCGGCGATCAATCTCGACGAAGAGAAGGAAAGACTGCGCGGCGAGCTGCGCGAAACCACCGCCGACACCAAGCGCAAGAAGCTGGTCAAGCGCCTGAAGCTGGTCGAGGCCTTCATCGAATCCAACAGCCGGCCGGAATGGATGATCCTCGACGTGGTGCCGGTCATCCCGCCCGAACTGCGGCCGCTGGTGCCGCTCGACGGCGGCCGGTTCGCGACCTCCGATCTCAACGACCTCTATCGCCGCGTCATCAACCGCAACAACCGGCTGAAACGGCTCATCGAGCTGCGTGCGCCCGACATCATCGTGCGCAACGAAAAGCGCATGCTGCAGGAGGCGGTCGACGCCTTGTTCGACAACGGCCGCCGCGGCCGCATCATCACCGGTGTCAACAAACGGCCGCTCAAGTCCCTGAGCGACATGCTCAAAGGCAAGCAGGGCCGGTTCCGCCAGAACCTCTTGGGCAAGCGCGTCGACTATTCCGGCCGTTCGGTCATCGTGGTCGGCCCGGAACTGAAGCTGCACCAATGCGGCTTGCCGAAGAAGATGGCGCTCGAATTGTTCAAGCCGTTCATCTACGCCAAGCTCGAGCTCTACGGCCTCGCCAGCACCATCAAGGCGGCCAAGCGCTCGGTGGAAAAGGAACGGCCGGAGGTTTGGGATATTCTGGAGGAGGTGATCCGCGAGCATCCGGTGCTGCTCAATCGGGCGCCGACGCTCCATCGCCTCGGCATCCAGGCATTCGAGCCGATCCTGATTGAAGGCAAGGCGATCCAGCTTCATCCGCTGGTTTGTACCGCCTTCAACGCCGATTTCGATGGCGACCAGATGGCGGTGCACGTGCCGCTGTCGCTGGAAGCACAGCTCGAAGCGCGCGTTCTGATGATGTCGACCAACAACATCCTGTCGCCGGCGCACGGCAAGCCGATCATCGTGCCGTCGCAGGACATCGTGCTCGGCCTTTACTACATCTCGCTCGAGCGCGACGGCGAAAAAGGTCAGGGCATGGCGTTCGCCAATCTCGGCGAGATCGAGCAGGCCCTCGACTGTGGTGCCGTGTCGCTGCACGCCCGCATATCGGCGCGCGTGCGCAGCGTCAACGAGGCGGGCGAGACCGTCATCCAGCGCGTCGTCACCACGCCTGGGCGCATGCTGCTCTCCGAGATTCTGCCGATGACGCCCAATGTCGGATTCGATTTGGTCAATAGGCTCCTCACCAAAAAGGAGATCACCAATCTCCTCGACCAGGTCTATCGCCACTGCGGTCAGAAGGAGACCGTCATCTTCTGCGACCGGTTGATGACCATCGGCTTCCAGCAGGCCTGCAAGGCCGGCATTTCCTTCGGCAAGGACGATCTGATCGTGCCGCCGGCGAAGGAAAAACTGGTCGCCGCGGCCAGCGAAAAGGTCAAGGAATATGAGCAGCAATATCTCGACGGCCTGATTACGCAGGGCGAGAAATACAACAAGGTCGTCGATGTGTGGTCGAACTGCACGGAAAAAGTCGCCGACGAAATGATGAAGGCGATCCGGAGCACGAGGCCGGGCGAGCCGATCAACGCGGTTTGGATGATGGCCGATTCGGGAGCCCGCGGCTCGGCGGCGCAGATCAAGCAGCTCGCCGGCATGCGCGGCCTGATGGCCAAGCCCTCGGGCGAGATCATCGAAACACCGATCATTTCAAACTTCAAGGAAGGCCTGACGGTGCTCGAGTACTTCAACTCGACGCATGGTGCGCGCAAGGGGCTCGCCGACACCGCCTTGAAGACGGCGAACTCCGGCTATCTGACGCGCCGCCTCGTCGATGTTGCGCAGGATGCAATCATCACCGAGGAGGATTGCGGTACCAGGAGAGGCCTGACCATGCGGGCCGTGGTCGAGGGCGGCGACGTCATCGCCGCGCTTGCCGACCGCATTCTCGGCCGTTGCGCCGCGGTCGATATCGTCGATCCGCTCAGCAAAAAGGTGCTGATCAAGGCGGGCGAGCTGATCGACGAAGCCAATGTCGAAATCATCGAACAAGCCGGCATCGATCAGGTGGTGATCCGGTCGGTACTGACCTGCGAGACGCGTCAGGGGCTTTGCGGCAAGTGCTATGGGCGCGATCTGGCGCGCGGCACAACGGTAAACATGGGCGAGGCGGTCGGCGTCATCGCCGCGCAATCGATCGGCGAGCCGGGCACGCAGCTCACCATGCGCACCTTCCATATCGGCGGCGCGGTGCAGCGCGGCGCCGAGCAGAGCTCGATCGAGGCGGCGTTCGACGCCAAGGTAAAGGTCGTCAACCGCAATGTCGTCATCAGCTCGGCCAAGATACCGGTGGTGATGGGCCGTAATACCGAAGTGGTGCTGCTGGACGAGGCCAACCGGGAAAAGGCGAAGCACCGCGTGCCCTACGGCGCCAAGTTGCTGGCGGATGACGGCACCACGGTGACGAAGGGTCAGAAGCTGGCGGAATGGGATCCCTACACCATTCCGATCATCACCGAGCGCGACGGCATCGCCCACTATGTCGATCTGATCGAAGGCGTCTCGATGCGCGAAGTGCTCGACGAAGCGACCGGCATTTCGTCGAAGGTCGTGATCGACTGGAAGCAGCAGCCGCGCGGCAACGATCTGCGTCCGCTGATCACGCTGCGTAGCGCCACCGGCAATGTGCTGAAACTCTCGAACGGCGCCGAGGCCCGCTACTTCATGTCGGTCGACGCGATTCTCTCGGTCGAGAATGGCGCCGAGGTCAAGGCGGGCGACGTGCTGGCACGCATTCCGCGCGAATCCTCGAAGACGCGCGACATTACCGGCGGTCTGCCGCGCGTCGCCGAACTGTTCGAGGCACGCAAGCCCAAAGACTTCGCGATCATCAGCGAGGTCGATGGCCGCGTCGAGTTTGGCAAGGACTACAAGACCAAACGGCGCATCGTCGTCGTGCCGCCGGGGGAAGGGGCGACCCCGATCGAATATCTGATCCCGAAGGGCAAGCACATCAGCGTGCAGGAAGGCGACAACGTCCAGAAGGGCGACCTGCTGATGGACGGCAACCCGGTGCCGCACGACATTCTGCGCGTGCTCGGCGTCGAGGCGCTCGCCTCCTATCTCGTCAACGAGATTCAGGAGGTGTATCGCTTGCAAGGCGTGCGCATCAACGACAAGCATATCGAAGTGATCGTCCGCCAGATGCTGCAAAAGGTCGAGATCGAGGATCCCGGCGAGACCACCTATCTTGCCGGCGAGCAGATCGACCGCATCGAGTTCGAGGCGGTCAACGCCAAGGCTGAAGCCGACGGCCTGCGCCCGGCACGGGCCCACGCCGTGTTGCAAGGCATCACCAAGGCGAGCTTGCAGACCAACTCGTTCTTTTCCGCGGCATCGTTCCAGGAGACCACGCGCGTCCTCACCGAGGCGGCGGTGTCCGGTCGGGTGGATACCCTCACCGGCCTCAAGGAGAATGTCATTGTCGGCCGCTTGATCCCGGCCGGCACCGGCAGCGTGATGGCGCAGTGGCGGTCGATTGCGGCGTCGCGCGACCGCGAACTGGCGGCGAAGCAGCCGGAAGAGGCGGCACCGGTCCCGGCGATCGAGGGCAGCCGCAAATCGGCCTAAACAGGCCTGCCCGGGCAAAGGGGCGAGCACAGCTCGCCCCTTTGCCTGAACGAGCGCGGAGGATTTCCCTGGCTCGCGATCGCCGCGAGACCGCTTGAAACTGATAGAATTATCGCCATTTTCCTTCCCTTCTTGCTTGACGGGAAGAGGCCGCGCCCATAGTATCCGCGCACTTTTTCCGGGGCTGGCGGTAGGCGGCCATCCTAGACGCAGCCTCAAAGCCGTTGGTTACAACATGGCCTGAAGTCCTCCGACGGGGACGTGCAGATCCGGAGTTTGCTTTGGTCCGTGCGCGGTGCGGTCGGCACCCTGCTCGGCGTTTGACGCTTGGAGAGGTTTGTCACTCATGCCGACGATCAATCAGCTCGTGCGCCAACCGCGCCGGCCGCAAGGGGCGCGCAACAAGGTTCCGGCGCTGCAGCAGTCGCCGCAAAAGCGCGGCGTCTGCACGCGCGTCTACACCACCACGCCCAAAAAGCCGAATTCGGCCTTGCGCAAGGTGGCGCGCGTGCGCCTCACCAACGGCTTCGAGGTCACCTCCTACATCCCGGGCGAGGGTCACAATCTGCAAGAACATTCGGTCGTGATGATTCGTGGCGGCCGCGTCAAGGACCTGCCCGGCGTCCGCTATCACATCATCCGGGGCACGCTCGACACGCAGGGCGTCAAGGACCGCAAGCAGCGCCGCTCCAAGTACGGCGCCAAGCGGCCGAAGTAAGGAGCAGCAATGTCACGCCGCCGCGCCGCCATCAAACGCGAAGTCCTGCCGGACGCCAAGTACGGCGACATCACGGTGACGAAATTCATGAATTGCCTGATGTACGAGGGCAAGAAATCGGTTGCCGAAACCATTGTCTATGGCGCCTTCGATCGCATCAACAGGCGCTCGGGCGCGGACCCGCTGCAGGTGTTCCACGACGCGCTCACGAATGTGCGCCCGTCGGTCGAGGTGCGCTCGCGCCGTGTCGGCGGCGCGACCTATCAAGTACCGGTCGAAGTCCGCACCGATCGCGGCCAAGCGCTGGCGATTCGCTGGATCATCGGCAGCGCGCGCGACCGGTCCGAGCACACGATGGAAGAGCGGCTGTCGAGCGAATTGCTCGATGCCGCCAATAACCGCGGGAGCGCGGTAAAAAAACGGGAGGATACCCACCGCATGGCCGACGCCAACAAGGCGTTCTCGCATTACCGCTGGTAATGGCGGCCGCAGGGATTCCCGGAGCTCGTTATGCCACGCACCACGCCACTCGAGCGCTATCGCAATATCGGCATCATGGCGCACATCGATGCCGGCAAGACGACGACGACCGAGCGCATCCTCTACTACACCGGTCGCTCTTATAAGATCGGCGAGGTCCATGAAGGCACCGCCACCATGGACTGGATGGAGCAGGAGCAGGAACGCGGCATTACCATCACGTCGGCCGCGACGACTTGTTTCTGGCACGATCATCGCATCAACATCATCGACACGCCGGGTCACGTCGATTTCACCATCGAGGTCGAGCGATCACTACGGGTGCTCGACGGTGCGGTAACGGTGTTCGACAGTGTCGCCGGGGTCGAGCCACAATCGGAGACAGTGTGGCGGCAAGCCGACAAATACGGCGTGCCGCGCATCTGCTTCGTCAACAAGATGGACCGGATCGGCGCCAACTACATGCGCACGGTCGACATGATCGTCGATCGCCTCGGCGCGAAGCCGTTGGTGACGCAGTTGCCGATTGGCATCGAAAGCGATTTCGTCGGCGTTGTCGACCTCATCACGATGAAGGCCATCATTTGGCGAGAGGAGACGCTCGGCGCGAAGTTCGACGTCGTCGACATTCCCGACGATCTGAAGGCATCGTCCGATGAGTGGCACTCGAGGCTGGTCGAGACCGCGGTCGAGCAGGATGACGAGCTGCTCGAGGCCTATCTCGGCGGTACCGCGCCAAGCGTCGAAGGGCTGAAGCGTTGCATTCGCAAGGGCACAATCTCCTATGCCTTCGTGCCGGTGCTGTGCGGCTCCGCCTTCAAGAATAAGGGGGTGCAGCCGCTGCTCGACGCCGTGGTCGATTACCTGCCGTCGCCGACCGACATTGCCGCCGTCAAGGGCGTGAAGATGGGCAGCGACGAAGCCATTGTGCGCAAGGCCTCGGATGACGAGCCGTTCGCGGCATTGGCCTTCAAGATCATGACCGACCCGTTTGTCGGCTCGCTGACCTTCGTGCGGATTTATTCGGGCGTGCTCGCAAGCGGCGCGACGGTGCTCAATTCGGTGAAGGACAGTCGCGAGCGCATCGGTCGAATGCTGCAGATGCACGCCAATCACCGCGAAGACATCAAGGAAACGCGCGCCGGCGACATCGTCGCGCTCGCCGGTCTCAAGAACACCACGACCGGCGACACGCTGTGCGACCTGTCCGCGCCGGTCGTGTTGGAGCGGATGGAATTTCCCGAACCGGTCATCGAAATCGCGGTCGAGCCCAAGACCAAGGGCGACCAGGAGAAGATGGGCGCGGCGCTGGCGCGGCTCGCGACCGAGGATCCCTCGTTCCGCGTCGCGGTCGACCAGGAAAGCGGCCAGACCGTGATCAAGGGGATGGGCGAGCTCCATCTCGAAATCATCGTCGACCGCATGAAGCGCGAATTCAAGGTCGATGCCAATATCGGCGCGCCGCAAGTGGCCTATCGCGAGACCATCTCGCGCAAGGCCGACATCGACTATGTCCACAAGAAGCAGACCGGCGGTGCCGGTCAGTTCGCGCGCGTCAAAATGACGTTCGAGCCGCTGCCGCCGGGCGCCGGCTTCGCGTTCGAGGACGCGGTCAAAGGCGGCAATGTCCCGCGCGAATACATTCCGGCGGTGGAAAAAGGCGTTCGTGGCTCGATGGATAGCGGTGTTCTCGTCGGCTATCCGGTGATCGACTTCAAGGCGACGCTCTATGACGGCGCCTACCACGAAGTCGATTCGAGCGCGCTCGCCTTCGAAATCGCGGCGCGCGCCGCCTTCAAGGAAGGCATGCAAAAGGCCGGGCCGAAATTATTGGAGCCGATGATGCGGGTCGAAGTCGTGACGCCGGACGATTACACCGGGAGCGTGATGGGCGACCTGCAAAGCCGGCGCGGCCAGGTCACCGGCATGGACAGCCGCGGCAATGCCAAGGTGATTCATGCGGAAGTACCCCTCGCCAACATGTTTGGGTATGTCAACACGCTGCGGTCAATGACGCAGGGGCGGGCGCAATACACCATGCATTTCGATCATTACGAACAAGTACCACCGACGGTGGCGGAAGAAATCCGCCGCAAGATGGCTTGATCTAGGAAACCGACGAAGGAACTGGCGGAGAAAAGCCGATGGCGAAGGCGAAGTTTGAGCGGACGAAGCCGCATTGCAACATTGGGACGATTGGTCATGTGGACCATGGGAAGACGACGCTGACGGCGGCGATTACGAAGGTTTTGGCGGAGACGGGCGGGGCGACGTACACGGCGTATGACCAGATTGACAAGGCGCCGGAGGAACGGGCGCGGGGGATAACGATTTCGACGGC
>JASHOB010000256.1 GCA_030041335.1 Alphaproteobacteria bacterium
GGCGGCGGCGCAGGTGCTGTTGTCGGCGTAGCGGCAACGCCAGGGGTGTACATGTACCCACCGACATATGTGCCGCCGGCGGCTCCGAACTATCCGCCGCCAGCCACAGCGCAATAGCCAACCTTTCGCCAATTGGCGATAAGTCCTGAGCACCTGGTCCGTATCGGACCCGATCCTGAGCCCCGGCCTGGTGTCGGGGTTTTTCTTTCGGAGACTTCGCCTGTCCTGATTTGGCTGCGCAAGTAGCCAGTAGCAAGAAGGCATTTCCTGGCGTTTATTCCCCTTCCGCGACTTCGCCGCTTGCTTCAGTCGGCTCAAATCGCACCACCACCCGATGCGCGGCGAGCCCGGTGCCTGACGGTTCGACGCTGCCAGCGCGCGCGATCACCGTCGGGTTGATGCCTGCCTTAGCCAGCGACTGCGCGACACTGGCGGCCCGCTGGTCAGCAACGTTCTCGCGTTCGCGCGACAGGCCATCGTTGCTGCCGATCACCTCGATTCTGCCGGGATGCAGTTGTTTCGCCGCCGCGGCGATACGCTGCACGATCTGGTCGCCGTCCGGCGTCAAGGCCGCCTGACCGTCGCGGAAGAAAACGACAAATTGGTGAGAGTTGGAAGTCTGCGTCTGCTGCTGGGCCAGGGCGGGCGTGACGGCGCCGGTGGCACCAAGGACCGAAATCAAAATCAGGGAAACACGATTCATGACTGCCTCGATCCGGCCAGGTGGCGGCCGGTGCCGTGGCGCAGGCGCCCCCAACCGGCGCCAAAATGTCATGTCCCGACAACGTGAAGCGGCATCGTAAAAGTCCGATTAACCGTGTCACCGGGAAGGCAACATTTAGGTATTTTGATGAGGTGCTGGCGCAATTCGACCACATTTGGCGGATTCCCCCGATCCGATCGTTCTTCGAGCCTCGGCCCGCGCGGTCGCAGCTTTTTTTCAGAGGAGACCCGATAATGCCCGTGCTCTGAAGGAAGACCCCCGAGCGACTGAGTGCGATTTCCGACGCGGTGTTTGCGGTCCTCATCAATGGTTCGGAAATAGCCCCAAGGTCTAATAGCCACGGGGCGGCTTCGGGATGCCAACTAGGTGATGGCACGTCCGCACGTGCGAATGTGGTGAAGGCCGGCTCTGGTTCGGAGTGATCAAATTGAAGGCTGTCGATGTCATGTGGGTGGGATTGGGCGGAGGCCTGGGATCCGTACTGCGCTGGTGGGTCGGGCGACTGGTAGGCGAGGGTTACAAGGGCCGCTTTCCCTTGGGTACCTTTCTGATCAACATCTCGGGCAGCTTGCTCATCGGTTACCTGTCGGTCTTGTTCAATGTGGAATGGCACAACCGCCACGGCCACGGCATGGTGCTGAACGCCTTGGTGATCACAGGTGTGTTGGGCGGCTATACCACGTTCAGCAGTATGCAGCTGGATGCCGCCCGGCTGGCTGCCACGCAACACGCTCACCTCGCCGTGTTTTATCTGTTTCTGTCGGTCGCCGCGGGACTGGTGACCGCGCTGGCAGGTGCCGCTCTTGCCTCCGCGCAGGGTTGAGGCTGATGGGGCTCAGATTCGCAGCACTATTGGTCTTGATCGGCGGCGCCGTGGGTTCAATCGTGCGCGAGTTTCTCATGCTGCTCGTGCCCACTCTGTCGCGCGGTTTCCCGCTGGATATCTTGGTCGCTAACGTCGTCGCCTCGTTGCTGATCGGTTTCAGTACAGGCCGGCACGACCGCAAGGTCATCAACGACGGTTGGTACTTGATGGTCACCACCGGAATTATGGGTGGCCTGTCGACGTTCTCGAGCTTTGCCTACGCATCGACCGTGCTGATGCAGGGCTCGATGACCAGTTTCCTCGTGGCTGCAGCCTATGTCCTCATCAGTCTGGTAATGGGCTACGTCGCAGTAATTGTCGGGATGAGAATAAGCGGACCGAGCCGTTGGATGCGATCCCTGATAACCGGTGAGAAGCCGGATCTATAGACTTGACGCCTTGCTATTCATCATCGTAGCCGCATCCCGCCGGTATGAATCGCCCCGACCCTGACCGATAGCTTCGGCCACTTGGCCCCGCACTTGCTGCACTTAGCCCGCGCCACGAAGTCGGCAATCCGATGATCCTCGCCCAACTCGCGACGCAGCGCGTCGAACTCGCCGGTGACGCACAATTCCCTAACGTCTCAATAGATGGTCATAATGCCGGGCCGGAGCGATCATGCTACCGACCGTGCCGACCTGGGGCGTTTTCCTGAAGGCGTGTCAGTTCCATGCGAGCTTCGGTTACCGGGCACAAATCTGGACAAAGCGTCGGTGTCTTGGCGCGCGGGTTACTGATCTGGGCTGTTTATAACCACCTCTGCAGCGCCGCTTTTGCTCAAGATGCCAACGAGCAATCCGTCCAGGCACTCGCGGCTGCCGCACAAAATCCGGTGTCCGCAATGTATAGCCTGCCGTTCCAGAACAACACATATTTCGGCGCTGGACCGAACCATAATCTCACGGCCAATGTTCTTAATATTCAACCGGTTTTGCCCTTCACGGTTGGCGACTGGAATATTATCAGTCGGACGATCGTGCCGCTGATCGATCTGCCGCCCCTCACGACCGGTCTAGAAGATGTCACCTCCGCACCGCCCGCGACGAGCGACCCCTTTGGCCTCGGGGACATCAACCAGACGCTCTTCCTTTCACCAGCAAAGCCGGCGGCATTCATCTGGGGCTTTGGCCCGTCCTTTACGCTGCCGACTGCAACCAATCATCAGCTCGGGTCGGGCAAATTCAGCTTGGGACCGTCTGCCGTCGGCCTCATGATGCCCACGCCATGGGTGTTTGGTGCTTTGATACGACAGCTGAATTCGATCGCTGGGCCGCAAGGGCGCGCGGATGTAGATCAGACCCTGATACAGCCGTTTGTGAATTACAATCTACCGGATGGCTGGTATCTGGCCAGTTCGCCGATCATTACTGCGGATTGGACCGCTCTATCATCGCAGCGCTGGACCGTTCCGCTTGGCGGCGGCGTTGGCAAGATTTTCCGCTTGGCGGGGCTTCCCCCGATCAATACCTCGATTCAGGCTTTCGATTATGTCGAGCGGCCAAGCATTGGACCTCGTTGGGCCCTCCGCTTCCAGGTGCAGCTTTTGTTTCCTCGCTGATATGGAGTTAGGTGGGTCCTAGCAACATTGATTTCGCTCAATCGCGATAGCGTAATGAGAGTCCAGCCATCGCCCGCGATCTCCCGCCTCGCGGGTCAAGTCAGGAACAATGCAGCCCGACGACGGGACTATTTTCATGCTTCGTACTCATTTAGGCCACGGCTTGCCGTTCGCCAAGATCGACGATGCGGCGAGCAACGCTTCGATCGCCTTCTTTCCAGCCTTTATCGCGTTCCTGGCCGCGTCTACCTTTTCCTGCGTATCATAGACGAGGTGCAGCACGAGTTGATCCCAGGTAAGAATGCTGAAACCAGGCCTCAGATTCTTATTGCAACCATCATTGCTCAGCTCGACC
>JASHOB010000257.1 GCA_030041335.1 Alphaproteobacteria bacterium
TGGGCGGCACGTGTCGTTGCCGCGAACTCGGTTCTTGATCGTGGTTTCGCCCGCCCAAAAGAACATCTGCAGGTCGACCACGGGAAAGGATCACCTCGATTTCGATCGTTATCGAGCATGCCGGACAGCCAGAGCCCTCACGTGAGACTCCTTAAGGTCGTGCGCTGAAGCAGCGTCGCGATGATATTAAGGCGCCCGAATCGCCCAGGCAACACTGGCTGACCGTCCAGTCGAATGACCGCAATTGGCATCGGCGGCCATTCGAAGTAGATGCTCTAAAGGCGGCTATGGGTCGAAACCGGTTGTGTGCAGAAACATCGCCTCGCCACGCAGGCCGCCCAGCGCTCGTCATCCAACCGGTCAAAACCATGGTGCAGAGCTACTAGTGGAACGCGCTCATATCCAACCCAAGCACTTTGACGTGAACGCCATCGTGACTCGTGATGGTCTGCGGTTGCTCGTTTGCCGTCGCGCGCGCGGCAACGTCGCGATTCACGGGCCACTCGTTGACGGATAATGCCGGCAACGCGAGTAGCCGTGATCCTGCCCCACCTGGAAACGCCGGTAGCGGGATCGCTGAAAATGGCGATTGAACTCGCAAGACCCCAGCGGCGGTTACCATCGTCATGGCGCCAAGAAAGTTTTGTTGTTCCGCTACAAACATCGCCGTCATCTCCCTTTCGAAGCGACGGCTTGCGGAATGCAATGGATGCCAAGCCGCAGCGCCCGCCCGGAGCGCTGCTGCTGGCGTGTTAGGCTGTTTCAAATCAGCAACATTGTAGGCAGGTCGTCATCATTGTCGCAGCCGCCGGTTCGCCTTTGTCCGCATGCCGGTCAAGGCGACTTCTGAAGTTGCCCGCCACTGTCGCGCTCAACGCCCGGCGCAAAGAAAGTCGGGGCGCCATTGGCTGTGTCTCCATTCGGCACCTGCGCGGTTTGCGGCGTGGTCGCCGTCTGAGTCGTCTGCGAATTGCTTGGTCCGCCAAAAATCGGGACCTGTGCCACCTGCGGCCACTCCCGGACGACCGGCGGCAATTGTATCTCGACGCCAGAGCCCGCTCCCCAGCTTCCCCAGGCCATGGCTGGCGATGGGGCGATCAGCGGGGCCCCAACCAAGGCCGCCAGGCCCACGGCTGTCAAAATTCGATGTAGGTGCATGGTAAATCTCCTTCACCTTCGCGATCCTGCAAGAACTCAAGCACGTGATTCGAAGGCCTTGGGAGATGTAAGGCGGAAGACCAAAATAAAAATAGAACAAAACAATACGTCTCGTATTCGTTATCTGCACGCCTCATTTGTCACATTGCACCTATATGGGCGCGAAACGGAGAGTTTCGATTATATCGTGTCGGGCCAACTATCTTCTATGGCGGGGGGCAATGCTAACGCTCCGTACGGGTGTAAGTCATTTGAGTCGAGAGCCGGCGCCTTAAGGTAGTCCGACGACGCCTATCGCGGTGCGGTCAACGCGTGCCGGTCCGGTGCGATCGGAACTTCGGTGCGCGCGCTGAGTTTGCCTCGCGTAAGCGAGGCCCGAACGTTTGGTGCGAAGCACGAGCGATCGGGAGCGATGCGGCAAGGCGTCATGCTCGTCGTTTGAAGCTCCATACGGTGGAGCGAGGCGAACTAGGCAGCGTCCAACTCGCTCCACCCGTAAGGTAAGGGCCGGCGCGCCCCATTTCGTAGCAGGCAATTCGACCCTTGAACGCCTAGCCTCGTCAGTGCGAGCGCGAAGCGCCTCGGGGGGTGTAGCCAAGCCCGGTCAATTCGCATCTGGTTCAGGCGATCGCAGGATGCACCAAGCCGCTGTTAAACCATGCGGTCCAGCGTGACGCCAACAACTCGTTCACGAATATTGTTCACTAAGTAACTCTGCGACACCGTGTTACACGGGCTTATGATATTGAGTACCGGAGGCGCTGATACAGGTCAAAATGCGTGACAGAGAAGCAAGACGAGGCTTCAAGGCAACCCTTGGTCTCGGCCAAGGGAAATTGAATCGATATGGTAAGGCCTTCGGCGCCGAGCCTTGTGGGTCGTGATCACGCTGCTCACTCGGTGTTGCATAGCTATAAGGCAAGTCGCACCGTCTCGAATTGCCGTCGGGATCGCAAAGCCAGCGATTTGCATCCCGTCGGCATGGTCGCCGCGACCGCCATTACCAATAGACCTGAGAGGAGCGCACCTCGATCGCGCCACCCAGCCGAGCAGCAGGAATTCGTGCAGCTAGCTGGATCGCTTCTTCCCTAGTCTCGGCCTCAAACTCGAAATAACCACCGAGCGGCTCTCCCAGATGCGGTCCAGGTGTCGTCACGATCTCGCCATCGCGTACGCGAACCGTCACAGCGTCTCGAGCAAATCCGAGCGGGAGCCCGGGCCTTATGTTGGGTGTCGCAGACAGCGCTGCGTATTGGTCGGTGACCGCCTTGTATTCGCCTTTGCTCAGCGCCTTTGGGTTGAAGTCCTTCGGTTGATAGATAAGCAAGACAAATTTCATGAAACGAACCTCCAGGGGGTTTCATTTGACTTGACGATTCGAATCTTCATTTTGTGACGCCCTTCGCCGAATCCGGCAGAAGACGCCCCGCCCTGTGCCAAGCGCCCGCGCCGGCCTCCACGACAACCGTGACGCTGAGACGCAGGCGAATTCGACTGGGCCGCAAAGACGGTCGCGTGTTCGGCAAGCGCTGCTCGATCTCCGCCTCGTGGTGGTTTTGGCCCGGCGACAGGGGCGCTATGTCTGGCCGCGTCCGACGCCGGGATCAACACCGGGATCGAGGCCAGCGGCCGCCATGGCGAGCCGGCCCAGGTAGTGTGCCCAACCCCTATTGTGGTTCGAACACTGTGCTGCGCTCGGAAGACCGCTATGGGTCAGCCGCAGCAAAGTGCCACCGTCCCGGTCGACAAGATCTATCTCAATTAGGCTCGATCCGGGCGGAACCTCTTCGTCTCCCTCCCACCCGAAGCTATAAGTGAGGCGGCGGATCGGCACGACCTCCCGAAACGCGCCACGCGCAACGCGGGCGCTACCGCCGACACCTTTGAGGAGATAGAGCCCGCCCGGGTGAGCCTCAGCCGTCACCTCGGCACCCATCCAGCTCAGGATCTTCTCCGGATCGGTCAGGAAAGCAAAGACCGTGGCAGGAGCGGCTGCGATCTGGATCTCGCGTTGGACCAAGAGAGGTTCAGTCATCACTGGCTCCCAAGCTGAGGGCGGATGTCGACGCCAGGGCCTGTTATCGCAAGATAGTTGGTGATAAGAGTGGCGTGTCAACCCCGTGATCGCTCCATGCAGCTTTCGTCGACGCTCTCCTGGCTGGTCGATGCGGCCAGCGACATGCCGGGTGCCGACCGGTTGTTGGCGGAACTTGGCGCGCATCTGATTGCGGATGGCCTGCCGCTCGCAGGAGGCGCCCTTACGCTCGCCGTCCCGCACCCCCTCATCGCCCGGCGCACCTGGCTGTGGCGCGCCGTTAGCGGTGAAGTCATCGAGGCTTTGGGGTTCGCGCCAGGAATACCCTCGACAGCGCGGGAAACAAGCTCCGCCAACGATACCGGTTCGCGCTGGCTTGCCGGAATCGCGGCCGGCCTCGTGCACGCGGACATTGTCGGGCCTCGGTCGGATGGTCCTTTGCTCAGCTGGATCGGCCCACGTCAGTTCACGGCTGATGAGACCGATGAACTGAGACAGGCCGCACGCTTCGCGGCCTCACCGCTTGCGGTTCTCGCTTCGCGCGCCACGTTGATAGCAACTCTGGAAGCGTATCTGGGCCGACGCACCGCGGCCCGTGTAGTGGGAGCGCCCCTGCGACGCGATGTCGGCGAGACCATCCTGGCGGCGCTACTCTATGCCGATCTCCGCGGGTTCACGGCACTCTCCGAAAACAATCCACCATCGCTAGTCATCGCGGCTCTCGACGGCTGGTTCGATCGTATCGCCAGCGCGGTTCACGCCTTCGGTGGCGAGGTGCTGAAATTTATTGGCGATGGCGTGTTAGCGATCTTTCCGGTCATTGACGAGGCGCCGCGCCGCGCTTGCAATGCGGCGCTGCGTGCGGTATCCGCCGCCCGCGCGGGGATGACGCTTCTTGATGAAGAACGACAACGGCAGGGACTGCCAGCGCTGCCTTTTGGCGCAGCCCTGCATCTCGGCGAGATTCTGTGGGGCAATATCGGCGCCGCTGACCGCCTTGATTTCACCGCGATCGGTCCCGCGGTCAATCTTGTAAGTCGGTTGGAGGGGCTCTGCCGGCCGCTGCGAAAGACCGTGCTCGTGTCAGGCGCGCTCGCCGGGGAGACGGAAACTCCCCTGATTGCGCTCGGCAGCCATGTGCTTCGCGGCATCGCTTCCCCCTGCACCGTTTTCACCTTGCCGGAAAATTGAGCCGGAATGAAGCGGACGAAATGGCGGTGTTAAGCGCGATATCGCGATCACAGCGCGTCCGCTGGTGAGGACCGGCCGATATGGAGGCTTCGACCAGACCTGCAGCGCACCCGTCAAGCGCGACGATGGCCGCCGATCTTACCTCGGACCGCTCCCGCTCCAGCCGTCTTGGCTCGAACGCGGCCTCGCCCAACTGCAATTGATGGCGAACTTCACGCGAGGAGACAAACGCGCAGCGGCAGCAGCCGCGGTCAAGCTTGGCTTTTCCGACTATATGGGCGCCGCGGGGCCGCCGCCATGCTGATCGCCTCGCGAATGACTGCCGATGCAGTCACCGCGCACGTACCCGGGATTAGCGATCTTGCCAACCCTCACTGGTCCGCAAATTAGCCAGGCAGCTCGCTGATCATGGGCGCGCTGAATTCGCGACGAATGCGACAATCTATCGTCCTGCATCCTTGCGGATCAATTCGCCCCTACCCTAGTCGCCCGGAGCGATGTCGCGATGAGGCGTCAACCGCTGCAGGACAGCGCGACCACTGCATGTCCGCAGCGCGATTTGGCAGATCGACGCTCCTTTCCGAAGAAATGAATTTGATCGGCTGTAGCCATTGTGCAGCTCGCAATAATCGCTCTCTCGTGTCGTTGATCCGGGCGTAGATGAGGGGCCGCCGGACGCGTCCAACTAGGTAACGGGACGTTGCAACCGATAGCCAATGCCCGGTTCGGTGATGATGTAAGCTGGACGAAGCGGATCCGGTTCGATTCGGCGCCGGAGCTTCGCGATCGCAACCCTGAGATACTGGGTACGATGTTGCCGTGACGCGCCCCAGACCCTTCGGACAATCTCCCTGTGTGTCAGCGTTCTTCCCCGCGCTTCCGCGAGGAGCCGCAAGACTTCAAATGTCTTGGCGGATAAGTGTATGTCGCGACCGCCGAAACTGACGCGGCGATGCAGAAGATCGACGTTGAGGTCGCCGATCAAAAATTGCGCAGGTTTGCCGCGTTCTCTCGCTCTGCGGCGCAGCACATTTTCTACCCGAGCGACGGTTTCTCGAACATTGAATGGCATCCGGATGAAGTCGTCGGCACCTCCGGTGAGCGCCTCGATCACGGTGTCCTCGTCGTCACGGTTTGACAGCGCAATGATTGGAATCGGCGATCCATCACGCACGATCCTGACGCCTGCGATACCCTGACTCTCGGCCGAATCGATTCCCAAGATCACAAGATCGAGATTGTGCTCGGTTGCCTTGTGCAAGGCGCCGCGGCTGGCCGGTGCTTCATCGACACGATAGCCGGCCTCGGTCAGTGTGCGGCGCAACAACGTTCGGACCGCGTGATCGCCATCGATAACAAGAACACGTGGGCTTCGCATCATCGCAGGCCGCTTCGACGCCCTCCTTCGACGCTCCCGCTATGTAGTTCGCCTTGCGACACGACCTCCGGACGCATCCGGTCAGGTCGGCGAGCCGTACCGATTGCGCAGCTCGAGATTAAGCTGCAACACATTGACAATCGGCTCGCCGAACAGACCTCCACCCGGGCTGAAGGCATCGGACTGGATCATCGCTTCGATCTCTTGTCTGACCTTTTCGGGATTCCGCTTCAAGTCTTGCGCCCACTTGCCCGCTACGCGATCGAGCTGGAACTCCGCGTTCTCGACCGTGATATGGGGGTCAAGACCGGAGCCCGAGGTCGTCACCATATCGCCGGGCACGTCGTTCAACGCGACGCTCGGGTGGTCCTGACGCCACATATCAAAGAAGATCGACTGGATGTCGGAGCCAGTCTTCACTGGGGCTATTTCCGTGACGTCCTTGCCCGCTTTGTCCTTATGCGTAACGGGTCCGGGGAACGTACCCGGATGGTCTTTTGAATAGTGCTCGAAGAACACCACGGCGAGATCACTGGCGGCCGGCTTCGGCGTCGCGGGATTGTCCTTCACGAACTGCGCGACGATGTCCGGATGCGCTTTCGACCATGCATCTACATAGACTCCATGCGTCGCGTCGGCGGTCACCCAACCCTGCGCCAGCGAATTATGCGCATCCGCCCATTGGGCAACGATACCTGGCTTACCGCCGAATTTGTCGGCCTGAAACCAGGCCTCGACGTCAGGCGCGACCGGCTTACTCTTATTCGGGCCCGCGGCGTAGGTGGCAATCGGTCCGATCGCCCGCGCCACGCGATCGCGCAGAGCGTAGTTCGAAACCGCCAACGCCGACGAGCTCGAAGCAGTGCCATCGTAGGACGCGGCAGATGGGCGCGGCTGGAAATATTCGTCCTTGGTAAAGGGCTGTGCAACCAGCAGTGAACCAACGGGCTTGCCGTCAGGACCATTGACGATGCTGCCGTTGGCTTGGAAAGGCCAAAGGGTTTGGCCGATGACCCACAGGACCCCGGGATAGATTCCGCAAACCAGGATCACGGCAAAGAGCAACAGCCACAGGCTTTTAGCAACGGAGCGCATCGCGCATCTCCTCTAATTGGCGCTCAGGCCACCAAATGCAGCGTCACCATGATCATGTCGATCAGCTTGATGCCGACAAAGGGGACGATCACACCGCCGAGCCCCCACACGAGCAGGTTTCGGCGTAGTAGCGCATCGGCGCCCATGGGCCGATAACGAACGCCCTTTAGGGCGACCGGAATGAGCAGCGGAATGATGATCGCGTTGAAGATCACCGCCGACAGAATGGCGGAGGTCGGCGAATGCAGATGCATGACATCGATCGCCTTGAGCCACGGCAGGGTTCCGGCGAACAACGCTGGGATTATGGCGAAATATTTCGCTACGTCGTTGGCGATGGAGAACGTCGTCAAGGCCCCGCGTGTCATCAGCAATTCCTTGCCGATCGCCACCACTTCGATGAGCTTAGTCGGATCGCTGTCGAGATCGACCATGTTACCGGCTTCCTTGGCCGCCTGCGTTCCGGCGTTCATCGCCAGTCCGACATCGGCCTGAGCTAAGGCCGGCGCATCGTTCGTGCCGTCGCCCATCATCGCCACCAGCTTGCCGTCGGTCTGCTCTTGGCGCAGAAACGCCAATTTCGCCTCGGGGGTAGCTTCGGGCAGGAAATCGTCGACTCCGGCGCGCCTGGCGATGGTCGCCGCGGTGAGACGGTTGTCCCCGGTGATCATCACCGTGCGCAGGCCCATCCGGCGCATTTGCGCAATTCGTGTTTCGATGTTGGGCTTCAGCGTGTCTTTGAGGACCACGACGCCCAATGCGCGGGTCCCATCGGCGACGACAAGCGGGGTGGCACCTTCCGCCGCCGCCTTCGCGATCAGATTATCGACATCCGTCGGCGTTGGTGTTCCCAGGGCATGCAAGTAGGCAGCGACCGCATCCGGCGCACCTTTCCGAATTCGCCGCCCGTCAGCAAAATCGATGCCGCTCATTCGTGTCTGCGCCGAGAATTCGATGAATTTTGCGTGCTCCGGCGCCGTCTTCACCGCGTCCGGAACCCCAGAACGCAGAGCGATGGCGACGATGCTTTGCCCTTCGGGCGTTCGATCCGCCACCGACGCCAGCGCCGCCGCCGTCATCAAGTCGCGCACATGGACGCCCTGAAGCGGCAGGAATTCGGACGCCAGACGCGCGCCTAGCGTTATCGTTCCCGTCTTGTCGAGTAGCACCGTATCGACGTCGCCGGCGGTTTCGACCGCCTGACCGCTTTTGGCGATGATGTTCGCCCGAAGCGCCCGATCCATGCCGGCGATGCCAATTGCAGCGAGCAAAGCCCCGATCGTTGTCGGGATAAGGCAGACCAAGAGAGCGACCAGCGTCGGCACGTCAGTGCCGAGGCTCGTCAGCGGCGCGCTCAAACCGAGATAGGACGTCATGTACTGCTCGGCGTTGAACGCCATCGGCCAGAGCGGGATGACGACAATGAGGAAAATGAGGCTGAACGCCGTAAGCACCAGGGTCAGAGCGATCTCGTTCGGTGTCCTTTGCCGCACTGCGCCTTCGACCAGAGCGATCATGCGATCCAGGAACGACTCGCCATAGCCGGCTACGACGCGGATGACGATTTGGTCCGACATCACCATTGTGCCGCCGGTCACGCCGGATCGGTCGCCACCCGCTTCGCGGATGACCGGTGCGGACTCGCCCGTTATCGCCGACTCGTCGACCGAGGCGACGCCGTCAATCACTTCGCCGTCACCGGGAATGACCTCTCCCGCGGCAACCACCACCCGATCGCCGGGTCTGAGTTGGACCGAGCTGACTTCCTCTTTCGTGCCGTCGGCGCGCAAGCGGCAGGCCGGGGTCGAAACCCGGGTACGGCGCAGGAACGCCGCTTGCGCGCGGCCGCGCTCCTCCGCAAATGCGGTCGCGAAATTCGCAAACAGCACGGTGAGCCACAGCCAGACATCGAGCGCGACGAAATAGCCCAGAGAAAATGACGCACCGGCACCGCCCAAGGCGGCGCGGACGATAAAGGCGAGCGTCAGGACGGCGCCTACTTCGACCACGAACATCACCGGGTTCTGCCACTGAATGTCGGGCCGCAGCATCACGAACGACTGCTTCAACGATCCCAATGCCAAGCTCGTGCTGAACAGCTGGTGCGTTTTTGCAACATTGGTGCGAAGCGGGAGCTCGACGGCGGTCATGGCATGGCTCCAAGTGTGCCGGTCAAAACCGGCAAGGTGTTGTGAATGAAAGAGTCACACGGTGAAGGACTAGCGACCCACGCCGGCTCCGAGTCATGCGCAACCGGCCGCGAGGACGGCGCCGAAGCGTTGACAGGGGTACGTGCGGGCCGGGTATTGAGCCCCGAAAGTAGATCACTCCGGAACGCCGACGCAGTGAAGGGACGCGGAAGGCGAAACTGGCATCGTCGGTATCGCGAGACGCTGCTGGGCTCGGCGCTGTCAGAGACCCGGAGCACGTACCGAAACACCATGTTCGCGAACCGGCAAATCCTGTGGCTGCCCACGGCGCATGGCGCCATGGGCCGCGTCGGGACGTCCAAGGACGCAGGCCGACGCTGAACGACCACAGGAAGTCGGACAGGCCAGAAGTACCGGGGAAGTCTCCGAACAACGCCGAGCTCCGACGACGCATGCGCGATCCCATTCCAGAGCAGGGCCGACGGTTGCACTTGGTCGTGGGTGGGCACATCCGATATTACGGTGTGCCCACGAACAGCCCCGCGCAGTTTCGGTTCCAGGTCGGCCATCTCTGGCATCGCGGCTGGTCGCGCCGCAGCCAGAATGGCCGGGCCCTGCGAGACCGGATGCAACGGCTCATCGACCGGTGGCTGCCTCCCGCACGCGTCTGTCATCCCTACCCGCTGCGCCGTCTTGGCGTAATCACCTGAGGCAGGAGCCGCATGCCGGAAAGCCGCTCGTCCGGATCTGTGCAGGGGGCTATGCGCAATCATGGTTCCTAGTGCGACTGAATTTTCCTGGCCGGTGGGTGGTTAGCCGCCGAACGGAATCGGTCCGAGATGTTCGGCCAACGGCCCCAGCGCGGCGACCGGCAAGAACAACAGCGCGCCGATGATCACGATCGTACCCAGCAACAAGAAACCGAACGTTGCCGTGTCGTCGCGCATGGTTCCCAGCGATACCGGCGCCATCTTCTTGCGGCCGAGATAGAACGCCATCGCGATCGGGGCGATGATCGGCAGATAGCGCGAGAACAGCATCACCAGGCCGGTGCCGATATCCAACGGCACCGCTTCCGGCGACGGGCTCGGGTTGTTGTTAAAGCCATAGGTGACGCCCAGTCCGTCGAAGGCGGAACCGTTATTCGCGGATGCCGACGAATACTGGTAGACGATTTGCGAAAATCCGTGGGCTCCGGGATTGCTTTCGGCCTTGACGCCCCAATCGGTAGCGGCATAAAGCCCCGCCGGCCCGAGGATCATGATCGGGTGGACCAGGAGCGCGATCATCGCAAGTTTCATCTCGCGCGCACCGACCTTGCGACCAAGATATTCCGGGCTGCGGCCGACCATCTGGCCGGCCAGAAACACGCCGACGATCAGGAATAGCAGCAGATTGATCATGCCGACGCCCTTGCCGCCGAACACACAGTTCAACCACATGCCTATGAACGGCGAGATGCTTGCAATGGGATTGAGACTGTCGTGCTCGGCATTGACCGCACCGCACGTGACGTCGGTTGTAATGGCGGCGAAGACGGCACCGGCGGAGGTGCCGAAACGTAGCTCTTTTCCTTCAAGATTGCCCAAATGCTGGTCGACGGGGAGGCTGCCAACGGCCGGGACGGCGATGGCGTGCTTGCCGCCCGGACTTGAAGCGTCTCCTATCTGATAATCGCGTGCCTGTGCGGTGCCGGTGAAGGCGGGATTCGGACTTAGCGTGTCCCAATAGACCGCCCAGGCGATCAGTCCGACCATCATCGTGAGCATGACCGTATAGATCACCACCGAGTGACGAACTCGCTGCAGCATTCGCCCATACATCAGAACCAGCGTGAACGGAAAGATCATCATCGCAAACGTGGTGACGAAGTTCGACACCGCCGTTGGATTTTCGAGCGGATGGGCGGAGTTCATGCCGTAGAAACCGCCGCCGTTGGTCCCGAGCATCTTGATCGGGATCACCGCGGCGACCGGACCGACGATGATGTTTTGCGGCTTCGCTTGACCGTGATCGTCGGTGCCCATCGAGCCGGGCTCCAGCGTGGTCACCGTCTGTTGGGTGTCGTACGTCATCGGCATGCCTTCATGCATGAAGATGACGCCGATGATCAGGGCCGCGGGAAGATAGATGTAGACGGCGACCCGCCACATATCGACGAAGTAGTTGCCGATAAGGCGCTCACCGCGGAACAGCCGGATGATTGCGGTCAGTGCACAAAAGCCGACCGACGCCGACAGGAACATGTTCGGCAAGATGAAGAATATCTGGCTGAAATTAGAGAGGTGCTGATCGCCTGAATAATGTTGCAGGTTGGTATTCGTCATAAACGAAATGACGGTATTGAAGATCGTCGATGGCGCCAGAATGCCGCGACCGAGTGGGTTGAGCGGTGCAATCGGCTGCAGGCACAGTACGATAAAGCCGAAGATAAACAGCATCGCGTTGAAGATCAGAAGGGAAACAGTATACTGCTTCCAATCTTGTGGGCCGCTATCGAGGCGCCTTTCAAACCAACGCAGGAAGCCGGGGACCTTGAGGCTTCCCTCCATCACAATTGCAAAATACCGGCTCAGCGGGATCGACAAAAGAATCGTCACCACCAGCAACAGAATTGGCAGCGTCCACATGATTTTCACCAGCTCTTCATGCGTTGGTCAGCGGATTTCCCACGGCACCGGTCAGAACCATTCCGGTCTGACGAGAGCAACTCCCAGGTAAACGAACAGCAACCCAGCAATAGCGGCGGTTATGTAAATCATGTCTGTCCCCTCAGATTCGCGCGCAGCCTTCCGCGAAAGCGAGACAAAGCGCCATGCTGACCAGACCAAGCAGAAACGTTGCCGGCAACCAGATCGAAAGATCCATTGCGACCACTCCTTGGCGTTTCGGCATTTCTCACTGAAAAATGCGAATAGGGGTTAAACGTAGGTTGGCGCCTTATAAAAAATCCATGCGATTTCGGCCGCATTCTTGTTAGGAAAAACGGATGACTTCATAAGAATCTGATGCTGATAAATCGTGCCGTTCATAAAAAAAGGATAAAGGAAATCGCCAGTGCGACACGCTCGAAACGGCGGCGGTAATACCCGCTTTATAAGAAGCGCTCTGTTTCCCCATCGAAATTTTATGCGCCGCAACTCTATCTCTTCCGCCATCAGAAACGAGTTGTCGGTGCACCATGTTATTTTACCAACGAGATAAGTTCGCGGCGCCCGCGGTCCGGCGCCTTGTCGCAAATCCTTCATGCGGACCGGACTTAGCCAATCGATCGCCCGTCATCGGTCGCCAGCGTCTCGGCCGCCTAACGACGATCACCTTCGCCGGCGAGCCAACGGCGAATCGCTGGGGTGCCGCGCTATGAGCAACCCCATCCATTTCACGCCGGTAATCGACCGTCACCGCACCTTCGAAGTCGCTGAGAACGAGCATGGCCTGTGGATCGTCCATGAACGCCACGGCCTCACGGAAGGTGTGTTCCGCACCAGGCGCGACGCGGTGCGCTTCGCCCTGTTCGAGACGGGCAATCCCGATTCCGTCGTCGTCATCTCCGGCGGTGATCCAGGGCGACGCTTCGTTCACTAAGGAGCCGCGGCACAAATGCGACTGGCCAGGACGCTTGCCACCAGTATCGATCCACAATCGCGTCAGGTTTTGCGGCGCCTCGGCTGGCTGGTCCTGATTTTCGCTCTGTGGAGCGTGGCATTTGGATTCCGCCGGCCGTTGGTCCTGTTTTCATTCATGACGCTCGCCGCGGCCTCCGTCGAAGGCGCAATCGCCGCATTCCGTCATGAAAGACTTGCTGCGGACCGGCTGGGCCAGTGGGATTTAGCCGCCGCGTTACTCGGCCTGCATTGCCTCTCGGTCGGCCTGGCGTAGTCCGCCATGCATTGTCTCTACCGCAGCGATTACGGACCGCCCGACCCCGCCTTCCATCCGGACGCCAACGGCGGCGTGCTTGTGCGCGGCTTCGAGAGCGATCGCGCAAATCTGATGCGCGCGCAAAATCTTGGTCAACTTAACGCCATGAAGCGCCAGCTGGAACGCGGCGAGCACATCCAGTGGTGCGATCAAGGCTATGGCTGGACTTATCAGCCGCGTGTCGACGCGTTATTTGACGCCATTCTGATCCTCGTCGTCGCGCCGTGGTTTGTCTGGCGCGTGGCGCGTCCGGCGCTGCGCTGGGCACGCCGGCGCAGCCGTGACCGCGCAGCCGTCGTGAGAGCGATGACATGAAGCCGATCCGACTCGTTCCCGACAACACCCATATCCGTTTCATGCGCGGCCGCTTCGCCGGGCTGATCGTGTCGGCGGTACTAAGCGCCACCTCGCTGGTGCTGTTCTTCTATCCGGGGCTCAATTACAGCGTCGATTTCGCCGGTGGCGTGGTCGTCGAGCTGCGCCTACCGCAACACGTCGATATCGGCACGGTCCGCAGCGATTTCGATTCGCTCGGTTTTGGCGCGGCGCGCGTCCAGGAATTCGGGGCCTCGCACGACGTGCTGATCAGGCTTGATCGGCGCGCGGAAGCGGCGCGCAGCGCCATCGAGACGATGCTCGCGGCCAAGCTTCCCGGCGGCAACATCCGCCGCTTTGAAGTGGTCGGGGCACGGGTCAGCGCGGAACTGTTCCATAATGGCCTGCTCGCGGTCGGCCTCGCCTTCGTCGGCGTGCTGATCTATATCTGGTTCCGCTTCGACTGGCAGTTCGGCGTCGGGGTGGTCGGCACGTTGCTGCTCGATATCACCAAGACCGTCGGCTTTTTTGCCGTTACCCAGATTCCATTCGATCTCAACTCCGTGGCGGCGATCATGCTGCTGATCGGTTACTCCGTAACCGATAAGATCGTGGTTTACGACCGCATCCGCGAGAATCTGCGGAAGTTCAAAACCATGCCGCTGCGCGAATTGATCGATTTGAGCATCAATCAGACGCTGAGTCGCACCGTCGCCACCTCGATGACGGTGCTGCTCTCGATCACGCCCTTCGCCTTGATCGGCGGCGAAGCAATCAGCGGCTTCGGCTGGGCCGTGATGTTCGGCATCGTCGTCGGCACATCATCGTCCATCTTCATTGCCTCTCCGATCCTGCTGTTCCTCGGCGAGAAACGGCTGCGGCCAGCATTGGCCGAGCGGCCAACAAAGACCGCGATTGCCGCAAAGGCGGGCTAGGCACAATTTCCCCCGCCGGCACTCCTGCTGTTTTTTCCGAACATCGCGTCCAGCCGAAGCGAAGCTTGCCGAGGCTCCCCTCTAAAGTGCGCGTACGGATCGTCCCCTTGAATCCGAGTGGATGATCACCTCCCGCGCTAACCGATCAATCTATACTGATGCACCGGCCGTGTCGCACCAGCAGAACGGCAATCCAGCAAGCAATTGGCTTAGACGCCGATCATCGATCTCAAGGGCGGCTAAGGGCGCTGTAGCCATTCCAGACGATCTGAATGCCGATGCAAAGCATGATGAATGCGGACAGCCGAATGAACACGTTGGTGCCGCTGGCCCCCAGCGCCGAAACAATTCGATCGGCAAACCGATAGCAAAAGTAGATCGTGGTCGCGATCGCAATGAGGCCCGCGACGGCGCCCGCCCCGACGAGCGCGAGATTCAATACGTCGCCCGATACCTCCGGCCGCTGGCTGCCCAGTGTGATCGCAGTCGAGATTGATCCCGGACCAATCGTCAGCGGCATGGTCAACGGATAGAATGAGTCGATCGGCTCAGAAGCTTGTCCGTCACCCTCGGGGTGATGCTCAGTTAAAGCCCCTGGTTCGTTGAGAAGCTTCCAGCCGAACGCCACCACCACGAAACCTCCTCCGATTCGAACCACCGGGATCGTGATGCCGAAGAACTCCAAGAGATAGGATCCCACGAACAGCGAACCCAAAAGCAAGAGAAAGCCATTGATCGCGACCCGAGCTGCGAGCCCGTGACGCTCCGCCCCCGTCGATTGCTGCGTCAGCCCAAGAAATATCGGCGCACTTCCCACCGGGTTTACGATCGGAAACAGCCCGGCGTAAATCAAAAAGAACGCGTTAATTATAAGATTGCTCATCGCGCAAATTTCCTCGCGGTTAGTAATTTCGTCTCAAATTCGACTGGCTACTTGGTCAGATCCGGAGCTGTCGTCCACGAGCGGTGCCGGAACGCAAAGCAGCGAGAAGCCGGCCGGTAATGTCGCATGGTGATATCCCTCCCGCGCGACGATACCTAGGGTGCACCGCATGCCGGACCGGCGACTGGAAGTTTGCCGTCCGCCCCTTCCCCCGCGCTGCGAAGCGCTTGCTGTAGCGTTCGCCCGAGCGCTCAGATCGGGAACCCCCGGGACCCAGTTCGGCGGTCGAGCGCGGACCAACCTTTGATGCTTCAGTTTGTCATATCGTTGCTGCGGTCTTGCCGGGTGCCGTACCCGAAAATACCGGCTATGCCCCAACGCCCCTTCCGATAGGTGATCACATCTACTTCCAAGCTGTCGTTGATAAACGCCCCCGCGGTCGTGAAGCGCGCGGCGCCCTGAAATACGTGCGCCTTGTCGACCGATGCGTGGATGACTCTTGCAGGCGACGCACCCCCGATGACCCAGCCCCAGTGACCGACACCGGTCTTCGGCCAGACCGCACGGTACGCGTTGAAGTCGATTCGGCCTTGCGCCAGGGTCTCCGGCGTCACATGGCTGACGGACAATCGCGACGTCACGCCCTCGGTTCGGAAGAATTCCATGGCCCTACCATCGGGCGCCTCCCGCCACAACACTCCGCCGCCGGAAAAATTCGCCGAATCTCTCGCGGAGCCCCGCGCGGGGCGCGGATTGGGTGCGGCGCCAGCGCCGATGTTGATGCCATATTGCCTGATCGGGCCCCACACGGCCGCCTCGTCATTGACCATGTAGGCCAAGCAATGGTCGAAGCGGAGCCGGCGCGCTTTGTCGATCGTATCTCTATATTCGATGCCAAGGGCGAGCGCTGGCGTGAAGATGGTCGACATCGCTTGAATAGCCCAACGCCGGTTGTTGTTGGTAACGCAGTAGACGCCATCACAACGCAGAAGATGATGACCGGTCCGGTCATATCTATTGTAGGAAAGCGAAAGGTTCACGCAGATTGCGCTCGCGTTCAGAATCTCAACTCCTTCGAAGGTGTCATAGCAACCCGGTTCCAGGTAACCATCGTGATCGCTGAAACGCTCTGGGCGCTCGGATAGGTTGATCGATGGCGGCGCACCCTTCAGCAAGTCCTGGCGTCGCTTAACGACGACCGGCTCGGTTCGTTCAAAACTCGCGAAAGGGAAATGCAATGAATCCGCCACGCCGGTCGGATCACGTCGGCACAAAGAGGCGAAATAATGCATCAGCACGCGTGTCGCTTCCGGGATAGCGGCTTCGAAATTCATCGCGAACCGCGCGTCGGGAATGGCATGCGGGCGCAATTGCGCGGGTGCTGAGGGATTGCGTTGTCTCTCTGCCTTCCCTGCCTCAGCCGTCTTCTTTTTCATAGCCACAAGACCTCCTCCTCGATTTAGGAACCCGCTTCGATCAGCGGCCACTATTTGCCTTGCTTCGCCTCTTCTGGTCGCGGGTCGGCCTCGCCAAAATTCTGTATCCCGGCTGGCATCTTCTATGTCCCTCGTTAATTTTGCTCCACCGGCTGCCTTCCCGTGCTCAACGACACTTTGCCGAGTGTCGCTGTCGTGCCTTCGCCGCTCGTCCGTGTCCAGCAATTTGGATGGCCCTGAACCGCGACGCAAAACGGCAGGAGCCAACTCAACCTGCGATATTGCTCGAAGGTCGGCAACGCCCCCTTGTGATGGGCGGCGATTTTCCAGAAGCCCGTCTCGGGACGTCCAGCCTAGCCTATATCGGCCCGATCCCGCTTAGAACGCGGCGTTACCGACCCCATCCGCGAAATTAGCGATCTCTCCCGGCGTCGTCAGCCACAGGGAGTCGCGTGCGGCGCTGATCTGGGCAAGGGCACGCCGCAAGTGGCGCAGGCGATGCGCCTGCCCGACGATGTAGGGATGGAGCGCTATGCCCATTACGAGTGGCTGGTGCCGCGATTGACAGCGCATTTCCTCGAACTGATCGATGATCATCGCGGCGAATTCGGGGGCGGTCATCTGGCGGGCGACAACCGCGGGGATGTCGTTGATCTCTTGTGGATAGGGCACCGACAGAATTCTTCCCCGCCGGGTGCGAAACCAGACCGGCTGATCATCATGGCACCAATCGAGCAGATAGACGTATCCCGCCTCCTGCAGCAGGTCCGGCGTTATTCGGCTTTCGGAAATCCAAGGGCCGAGCCAGCCTTTCGGTCGTACGCCGGTGTGGCGCTTCAGCGTTTTCGTGGTTTCGGCGATGAGTTCCGCCTCGGTGTTCTCGTCGAGCTCGCCCTGACGCTCGCTATTGGTTCGGCCGTGCGCAACGATCTCGTCACCGCGCTTAAAGAATGCGGCCGGCAATTCCGGACAATAGTCGAAGATCGCGGCATTCGTGACCGCGCACGATGGAAGCTGCAACTCGTCGAGCATCTCCAGCATGCGCCAGGCGCCCACGCGGTTGCCGTAATCGCGCCACGCAAAATTGAGCACGTCAGGCTGCGATCCGCCCGCTACCAGCGTTGCGCCCAGCCCTTTCCCGAACGTGAAATGCTCGAGATTGACTGCTATGTAGACGGCGAGGCGCGCATCGCCAGGCCAACGGAAGTCGGCGCGTCTATTGATCGGCACGTAGTCATACCGACCGTGCGTCGCCGACATTCAGTGCAACCTTGGGGCGAAATCTGCCATCGCGCCGAGATATTTCTTCGGCAACGGTGGCGCATAGCCGCCGATCTTGCTTGTGCGCAGGCCAATCCCGCACAGAGCCTCGATCATCTTCACCGCCGCGGCGACGCCGTCGACAACCGGCACGTCGAACCTACGCGCCAAGTCGGCGGCCAGGTCGGTCATGCCGGCGCAGCCAAGAATGATCGCCTCGGCGCGGTCCTCACGCAGCGCTAATGCAATTTCACGCTCGATCTTGGCGAGCGCGCCAGATGCGCCATCCTCAAGCGCCAACACCGGCACATCGGCGGCGCGCACGCGGCAGCGACGCGAGACACCGTAACGCTCGATCAACATCTCCAAAGGCGGGATGGAGCGCGAGAGCGTCGTAACGATGGCAAAGCGATGCGCGAGCGGCGACACCAAATGGGTCGCCGCCTCGCAAATGCCGACGACGGGGATGGCGACAGCACTGCGCGCAGCGTCTAAGCCGGTGTCGTCGAAGCAGGCGATGATGGCGCCGTCAACGCCAGCCGTCGCGCCCGCCACAATAGCCTTCACGACACCGGGAACCGCGAACGCCTCGTCATAGTGACCCTCGATGCTTTCGGGGCCCATCGGGGCGGTTACGGCATCAATGATCGTGCCCGGTCCCGCGGCCGACCGGGCCGCCGTCGCGATCTTGGCGGTCATTGTCTCCGTAGTATTCGGGTTGACGACCAGAAGGCGCATCGTGCTAGGCGGCGCGTTTGGCGCGGCGGCGTTGAATGATCGCGATGGCCGCGATGCAACTGCCGATCACGACAAAGGAGAACGTCGTGGTCAGCGTACCGAGCGCATAAAGCACTGGCGTCGTGATGTTGGTCGTCATCGCGAAAATTTCGAGCGGTAACGTGTTGTCCTCGCCGGCCGTCAATAGTGTGCGCGCAAATTCATCATAGGAGAGGGTGAAGCCGAATAAGGCAACGCCCAACAGGCTCGGCGCGATGATCGGCAGCACCACGTGCCGGAGCGTCTGCCAGGATGACGCGCCGAGATCCCGTGCCGCCTCCTCGTAAGACGGGTTAAAGCGACTGAACACCGCGAACATGATCAACAGGCCGAACGGCAACGTCCAGGTGAGTTGCGCGCCAAAGGCGGAGCCATACCACGCCGTATCGAGGCCGCATTGGCTGAACATCAAACCCACCCCGAGACTGACCAGGATCGACGGCACCACCAGGCTCGCGACCGTCAGGTAGAATAGTGGCGTGTCGCCCTTGAAGCGCTTGCGGTAGGCGAGACCGGCCGACAGCGACACCACAACCGTTGTGACCATCACCATGGCGCCGAGCAGGAGCGAACGTTCCAGCGATCCGCCGAAGTCGCCCACCAATTGCGGCTCGAAGAGATTGGCGAACCAATGCAGCGAATGACCGTTCATTGGAAAGGTCAGGCCGCCATTAGGCCCTTGGAATGACAACACCGCGATGGTGATCGTCGGTCCGTAGAGGAACAGGACATAGAGACCGAAAAAGCCGGCCAAAAGATAGAAACCGAGCGTGCGCTTGCGCTCATTCATCGGCAGCTCGCGCGCGGGCGATCGACCCGGTCAACTCGCCACGAATATCCACGCTGCGCACGATGCCCGCAATCAGGCCAAGCACGAGGAACAGCAGCAGGATAGCGTTTGCCGCCGCCGCCGGGTATTGGAGCAGGCTGATCGAATTTGCCATCATCAGCCCGACCGACGCGCTCTGGCCGCCACTCATCAGCCGAACGGTGACGAAGTCGCCCATCACTAACGCGATGACGAAGATCGAGCCAACGGCGATACCGGTCTTCGACAAGGGAATGACGACGTTCCACAGGATCTGCGGCGCCCGCGCGCCGGCATCGCGCGCCGCCTCGATCAACGAGCGGTCAATCTTCATCATCGAATTGAAGATCGGGATCATCATAAAAAATGTATTGAGATGCACGAGGGCAAGCACCACCGCGAAATCCGAGAACAGCAGGAATTCGAGCGGCTGATGAATGATGCCGAGACGCAGCAGCGCCATGTTGAGCAGTCCGTTGCGACCCAGAAAGGGAATCCACGAAATCATGCGAATGATGTTCGACGTCCAGAAGGGAACGGTGCAGACGAGAGACAATCCGATCCGCATCAGGGTCGAGTGGACATGGAAGGCGAGAAAGTAGGAGAGAGTGAACCCTATAAGCAGCGTCACCGCCCAGGTCATGGCGGCAAAGCGGAAGGTGTTAAGGTACGTCTCCCAGGTGACCTTGGACAACAACAGCTCGCGATAATTTTCGAGCGTGAAGCGCGGTATGATTTGCACCGAATCGTAATCGAAAAAACTGACCACCACGATTGCGACGATCGGAAACACCAGAAAGCACAGAAACACCATCGCCATTGGCGCTGCCTGGAAATGCGCGGCTGCCCTGGCGACATTGAGGCGCCCTCGCGCCCCGGGCGCGGCAGCCAACGCTGCGCGTTCGGCCGCGACCGGTACCGTGCTCATGCTGCGATAAATTCGTTCCATTTCTGGACCATGTAGCGGTCCTCGTCCATTACCGAGTTCCAGCATTCGACATGGCCCATGCGCTCATAGAACGAGCCGCCATCGCGCACGGCGCCGGCCTTTTCCATGACCTGACCGGTGGGGCTTACAATGTCCGCGGTGGCGGCCTTGCCATCCATCCAATAGCCCCATTCGTTGGCCGTCATGTACTTCTTCGCGGTTTCGAGCACCGCTGTGTAGTAGCCCTGCCGGTTCAGGTAGGCGCCCACCCAACCGGACAGATACCAATTGATATATTCATAAGCCGCGTCGAGCACCGGGCCTTTGACATGGGCGGCAATGCCAAGCCCGCCAGCCCAGGAGCGATAGCCCTCCTCGAGCGGCTGATACTTGCAGGGAATACCCTTGGCACGCACCGCCGCGACCGCGGGCGACCACATCGACTGGATGACCACTTCGCCTGAAGCCATAAGGTTGACGCTTTCGTCGAAGCTCTTCCAGAAGGCGCGGAACTGGCCTGCTTTCTTCGTGTCGATCAGGAACGCGATCGTCTTGTCGATCTCGTCCCGCGTCATGTTGCCCTTGTCCTTGTATTTGATCTTGCCGAGCGACTCCATGACCATGGCCGCGTCCATGATGCCGATGCCGGGAATGTTGAGAATTGAGGTCTTGCCCTTGAAAGCGGGGTCGACCAAATCGCGCCAATTCTTGATCGGACGGCCGACCAGATCGGGACGGATGCCGAGCGTGTCGGCGTTGTAGATCGTCGGGATCATTGTCGCCCACTCGGTGGGGTGCTTGGCGAACTTGCGGGATTTTGGGCCTTCGACGAATTCGACCGTGTGCGGCGCCGTACCTTGCGCCACCTTTGAGGACGGTGTCAGCTTGCCGGTGATAAAGATCGGTACGATCTTGTCAAAGTACTTGATGCGCTTGACGCTCATCGGCTGCAGCACCCCGGTGGGGAATACCTTCTTGCAGCTGAAATACTCGATATCGGCGATTTCGTAGGAGCGCGGCTGCGTGACGGCGCGCTGCACCGCGGCATCGGTGTCGGTCGCCGTCATCTCCAGGGCGATGCCGGTATCCTTCTTGCACTGCTCGGCGATGGCGTTCTGGTTAGAGGTTCCGGTGCCAAACTGACGCAGGGTAATGTTGTCGTATTTTTTTGCCCACACCAACGGAAAGCCGGTGATCGCGCCTGAACCGAGCCCCGCGCCGGCGAGCGCAGCGCCGGATTTGAGAAAGCGCCGCCGCGAGAATCCGGTTCGTGATATGCCTGCCTTTCTCATTGGTTGCTCCTAGTTTGCAATGACTGGATGAGCGTCGGATCGGGACCAGCTCAGCCGTGCCCGATCGCCGATCTGAAAGGGATGGCCGTAAAACACTTCGTCCGGCAGATGCGAGACGAGGCGGATGCCGAGATCGGTATCGAGTGTTACCTGGACTCGCGTGCCCTGATATTCGATCGCGCTGACGGCTCCGGGCAGGCTCGGTTGAACCACGTCGTCGATAGCGAAGAGACGGCAGCGATCGGTGCGCACCGCGAGCTCGGTGGCGTCGTCGCGCGGCATGAGATTGTGGCCACCGAGGAAACGCGCAACGAATGCCGTCTTCGGCTGATCGAAAACGTAGCGCGGCGCGTCGGCTTGCTGGATCCGGCCGCCCTCCATCACCACGACCAGATCGGCCAGTGCCATCGCTTCTTCTTGGGAATGGGTTACATGAATAAAGGTGATCCCGAGCTCGTTTTGCAGCCGTTTCAACTCCTCGCGCATGCGGCCGCGCAAGAACGGGTCAAGCGCCGACAGCGGCTCGTCAAGCAGCAGAATCTTCGGCTTCGTCACCAACGCGCGCGCCAGCGCGATTCGCTGCTGTTGCCCGCCCGACAATTGCGACGGCAGCCGTTCGGCGTAGGCGGTCATCTGCGTCAGTTCGAGGAATTCGCGCGCCTGAGCGTAGCGCGCCGCCTTGCGCACACCGCGCATCTTCAGGCCAAAAGCGACGTTATCGATGCAGTTCAAGTGTGGGAACAATGCGTAATTCTGAAACATCATCGCCGTGCCGCGCTGCGCCGGCGGAGAATTGGTAATATTTTGATCAGTGATTAAAATATCGCCACTTGTCACGGTCTCATGGCCGGCGATTACCCGGAGCGTCGTGGTCTTGCCGCAGCCGCTTGGGCCAAGCAGGCAGCAATAGCTTCGTTGGGGAATACGCAGGTCGATATCGTCCACCGCGACGGTGGCGCCATAACGTTTCGTCACCGCGATTAGCTCGACGTCATAGCGTGCACTCATGACGATGACCGGGCTGCAACTTGCATGCCATCGAACGGCGGCGAACCGTCTTTCATACCACTGCTCCAATAGCGGCGACCGGACCGCCGCCGTCCGGCCCTTGATGTTCGGCGCCGCCGGAAATGAACAGATCCGTAAAGCCGACCAAACCCGCGGCGGCACCACCAACGAAGGCGCGCGCATGACGCGTCGCGAGAATGTCGCTGTCATCGAGCATGACGTGGCGAGCGCCGCGAATCACGCCGTTGGATGACGGCTCCGCCTTGAGCAGCAGCGCCCGCAAGCGCGCGCGCTGGTCATCGGTGAGTTGCCGCGACGCTTCGAGTCCGGCGGCGGCCAGCGCTTGATAGATCGCGGGTAGATCGATGGCGTCGCGCATCACGGCATGGCCGATGACCAGATCGCCTCCCCAGCGCCCGCTGTTGCCAAGCACAATGATTTCACTGTGCATCAACTCGATTCCGGCGGAGGCGCTGGCGCGGCCCGACCACAGGCCGAATTGCCGGCACACGATCTCGTCGGACAACGCCCGGCCATCGACTTCCCCAAGCGCAAGCGCTACGCCCAATGCCGACGCGCCACGCGACAAACCCATCGACGCATAAGTGTCGTGGGTGGCGGGCCGCGCACCCCGAGCCACGGCCTCGGCATGACGCCGTGCCGTCAGCAGCGGACACTTGATCTGAACCAAATGCACATCGTCATCGGACGAAATGCCCGCCGCGACAATGGCTTGACGCACCGCCGCCGCCGTTTCGCGGACTTGTCCCAGGCGCCCAATATCCTCCGGCAAAAAGGTGCGTGTGGTGGCGGTACCGATCGCCAGCCGCTTGCCTGGTCCTGTCACGGCCGCGTCACGGGCCGCGAACACTAAGAAATGCGGTGACAGCCCGCCTTCGGTACCTCCGGACATTACCATGTTGATGCGACCAGCAACCTCAGCGCGGCTACAGCCGAGACGAGGTGCCAACGCCGATTTCAGGGCTTCGATCGCATAGGGACGGGTATAGTCGTTGACGCAGCCATTGCCTTCCGTCTTGCCGAAGATCGCAACGATTTCATCGGCGCCGAGTGCGCGCTCATCGAACAGTGCCTCGATGGCCGAGGTATCGCCGGGATTGGCCATCGCCACCCTGAACACCAGACATTGCTTGGTCGCCGCCACGCGTCACTCTTCCAAGGTCACGCTAGGACCGGGCACGACCTTGCAGTAGCGGCAAGAATCGCGCCCACCGCGCGAATTTTTCGCTCACTTGGCCCGATCTTCGCATGGCATTACCCCGGAGTGTTCGGCAAGGGAAAGAAAGCCGTGGCGGTATCGCAATTGGTGCAACCGCGTGCGTTTCGCTATTTCGAGGCAGTGGCGCGACGCGGCTCAATCCGCCGCGCTGCCGAATCCCTCAACATCGCGTCCTCCGCCGTGAACCGCATGATCCTCGAGCTTGAACGGGCGCTCGGTGCACAATTATTCGAGCGCTTGCCACGCGGTGTGCGGCTTACCTCGGCAGGCGAGTTTCTGCTGTTGCATATTCGGCGAAGCAACAGCGCGTTTGAAACCGTGCACGAGCAAATCGACGCGCTCAAAGGGGTGCAGCGCGGCCATGTCGCGATCGCCGCCGTCGAGGCGGCGATCGAGCCGTTCCTTGCGCGGACGGTGGCGCAGTTTCACCTCGCTCACCGCCGCGTCACCTACCAGGTGCGGATCGCAGGCTCGGTCGAGGTCGCGAACGCGGTTGCGCAGGAACAGGCCGATCTTGGCATCACGATCAACACGCCGAACTCTGCCCGCTTGCTCGCACTCGCGACCGCGGCCTACTACCTCCATGCCTTTGTCGGCCGCAGCCACCCACTCGCGCGATACCCGGCCCTGCGCCTGACCGATTGCACCGGTTTTCCGGTTGCCACAGGCGATGAGACGCTGGGCGGTCGGCAGCGTCTCGAACATGCGTTCGAGCAGACGTCGCTCGATTTCCGTCCTGTCCTGGCCTCGAACTCGATTGCCCTGATGCTGCAATCGGCGAAATATTCTGACGCGATTTGCTTTCAAGCACTTCCCTTGATGCGGCGGCGCGCCATCGGCGCGTTGATTGCAATTCCGCTCGCCGACCGCGACATCGCCGAAGTCGAGATGGCCTTGATCACCAATAAGCGCCGCACCTTGACGACAGCCGCCGCGACCTTCGCGGCGCAATTGGCACAGGCAATGCGTCGAGGCAGGCCCGGGTGATCCTCGAGGGCGGCGCGACCTACTCGGCCCTCGAACCCATTTATAGAGAATATTAAGATTTAATATCAGTTACTTCGTATTGTTATTTTATATATAACATCAAGAGAAATCCGAGCACCCATGGTGGCCTGACAGCATAACTGCAGTGGCCCTACCCCGCTTGAACTGGGCTGCCGAAAAGGAATCGCGTCGCTTCGGCGCTACGATATTTGGTACAACGTCAACTCGTTTGCCACTCCGCGGAGGGCATGACGTTGTGCCATAGGCCTGATACCGACCTCTTTCAGCAAGGTCGCCGTTGCGGTCTTTTCGACGACCGCTCCCGTCGCAAGAATGGCATCGGAATCTGCCAGACCCTGAACCCGTGCTGCGATGTTGACCGTCTGACCGAAGTAATCCTGCCGGTCGTTTAGCATCACGGCGAGGCATGGGCCTTCATGGATACCAATTTTGAGAAGCAAATCGCCGACTTGCCCATGGTCGTTGTCCACTGCGCCGACTTGGCTGATTTCCTTGCGCATCTTTAACGCGGCCCTGACAGCGTGATCCGACGTCTCAAATGTCGCCATCACGGCGTCGCCAATGGTTTTAACCACGGCCCCGGCCTCCATCGCGACGATCTTGTTTAACAAATCGAAATGCTCTCGCACGATATCATATGCCTTGAGATCGCCGACGCGGTCATACAAAGCCGTAGAGCCTTTCAGGTCCGTAAACAGAAACGTTAAGCTCGTAATCTTAAGCCGTTGATCGGAATTCAGCGCATCAGTGCGGTAGAGATCGCGAAACGTCTGGTTCGTCAGCAGGCGCTTCCCGGTAAGGAACGGTTTGCGTTTGGCAAGAAGCTCATGAAGGTCATCGCCAACGACCCAGATTCCCGGCAGCAGCCGGCGGTCGGTCTTGTTCTCCATCGCCAGGCGAAAAGGACCGGGCTGCATCTCAAGCATCTCATGCGACAGCTTGAGGCTGGTGAAGATTAGCTCCAGATTGCGCCGTTCTTTCGTTGGTTCGCCATTCACGTCAATGAATTGTGCCGTATGGCTTACCGGTTCGAATACGATAAGAAAGCGCGGAGGAAGCTGCAGCGACAGGTTCGCCTTTTGACCCGGGAGCAATTCGATGTGATCAAGCATGATCCGATCGAGTGCGCCGCCCATATCATCGGGCAGATCCGCCCAAGAGCCCCAGAATAGTTGTTTGTAGTAATCGTTCGGCGACAAAGTGTCGGGATCGTGCGCGGCGATGCGGCGCACGCGCGGATCGACCGTGAAAGTCACTTCGACCATTTCGTCGAGGCTCGGCTCATAACCTGTGGCGCACAGTTCGCAGTGATACTCGTTCGATTGAACGGTCTTCAACGTGGTATTGGAATCGAGCACGCCACCACAACCCGGGCAGAGCACGTTCCACTGCATATCAAAAATGCCTAGCCGCGCCGCATGGAGAAAGGCAGCGATGGCCTGATCGTCGGTCACGCCGACCCGTTTAGCGAACTCCATCACGTTAACGCGGCAGAGCGATGCATCGCTGCCGTCGCTGATCATGGCTTCGATGGCGGCTGCAGCGGCTGGCTCAGCGGTTCCACGCAATAGCGCAAGCAGTGACTCGGATTCGCTCATAGCGCAAACATGGCCCTTCTATTCGATCCGTACAATAAGCATCTGATCCAGTAACTAGTGACGTTGATGCCGCTACTTAGATTGGGTTCCGGCCCCTCCACCGACAAGTCGTGGCGCCGCGCCGGCAACCCTTTGCGGCAATTGAGGTCCCACATTCGTTCAGGCCTTTGGCTTTTGCAGCACCGCGAACCAATTGCCGTTGAAGGTCCCCTCGTCAGCGATCGTGAAGCCGGCATCCGCAGCCCGCCGGCGCCATGAGCGTTTCGATATCCGCAAGAGCGAGAGCACATTGGCGACGGCAAACATTGTCCAGCCTGGCGCCCACGCGAACGATGAGGAATCGCCCACCCGGCTTCAAAACACGGGCCATCTCACATAGCCCTGCCCGGATTTGGGAACCGAGGTGGTCGATGGCGTGCGCGCTGGCAGCGGCGTCGAAGGTCCCACCATCAAAGGGGAGCGCAGTCAGATCACCGCGCTTGACCTCCACACGCTCGACGATATCGGCCAGACGGTGCTACCATTCTGATTGCACCTATTCGCGCACTACTGACCGAGCTGGTCCGCCGAGAGTTGTTCCAAGTCGCCTCTGCGCTAGCCGAGCCGGAAATTCCGCGCAGTGCGCCTATTCAATTCGTGGTCGGGTCCCTGATGTCGATTCTGACGTGGTGGCTTGAATTCAAGCCATCGCTGGCCGCACCGGAGGTTGACGTCAGCTTTCGACAACTGACGATCCCGGCGATCGAGGCGGCTCTCGGGCCAGTTGCCGCCAAAACCCTCCCTAGAGGAGGTCGAGGTTAAAGCCGAAAGTGGCACCGCGATTTGGAGCCGCGCCGAGGGGGAACGCGGGCGCTCCGGACCGAAAAGGCGCGCCGGCGCGCAGCGAACCCGAAGCACGGTCGACGCACCGTTAGACATGATTTTGTCCCGACTTCATCGCTTTGCCCGGTTCCTTCCCGGGCAAAACATGCCAGCCAACTCGCGCGGAGCGCTGACGGCCGACGCGGGAAGCGGTTCGAGGGTTCGAGCCCGCTCGCGGAATCGGAGGCGGCAAGCGGCCGGCTCGAACGGCGAAGGCCGTCCATGATCCGCAACAGGTCGTCGTCGCCCGCGCGCAGAAGAATCGTAACCGTCGCATGCTGACACCATGGTGGCAACAGTCCGGGCGTAGGATGCCATCGCTGAAACGTTCGACGGAGCACGAGCGATGTTGAGGACCTATCACGGGAGCTGCCATTGTGGGGCCGTACAGTACGAAGCCGATATCGATCTTGCTGCGGGCACGGCCAAGTGCAACTGCTCGATTTGCGCCAAAACGCGGAATTGGGGCGTGATCATAAAGCCCGGCGCCTTTCGACTGCTCGCGGGCGAAGACTTGCTTGTCGATTATCAGTTCGGAACCAACAGCGTCCATCATCTATTCTGCAACCGCTGCGGCGTCCGACCGTTCGGGCGTGGCCATGTCCCGCAAGTCGGCGGCGATTACGTGTCTGTGAGCTTGGCGACGCTTGACGACGCGACGCCGGCCGAGCTCGTCGGCGCACCGGTCAGATACGCCAATGGCAGGGAGAATGCCTGGCAAAGCGAGCCCGCGGAAATACGCCACCTCTGACATCGAGTATCTTGGCGCGTAGAGTCGGGGGCAGCGGCCAGAAGCGAGCCGCTCCGCGGCCGGTTGCGTGCGCCGAACCGTCCAGGCTGGACACTCGTCGCCATGTTGACCATCATGCGCTTCGAACGGAGCGACCATGGACCTCGAAGGTTGGCTGCGGAGCCTGGGCCTCGAATGTTATGAGGCGTTGTTCCGCAAGCACGCGATCGACGACACGGTCCTGCTAAGTTTGACCGCGGAGGACCTGAGGGACCTTGGCATCGGCATTGTTGGGCATCGCAGGAAGTTGCTCAATGCGATTGCCGCCCTCAGCGCCGAAGCGGGCACCCCTTCTCTCCATAAGCACGCAAACTTTGACACCTACGGCGCCCATACGGCAGAGCGCCGTCAATTGACCCTCATGTTTTGCGATATGGTCGACTCGACCGCGCTTTCGGCTCGACTCGATCCGGAAGACCTGAGCGCGGTGATCCGCACGTTCCACGGGATCATCACCGAAGTCGCAGAACGCTTTGACGGCTACATCGCGAAAATCATCGGCGACGGCGTCAGGCTGTATTTTGGCTACCCACGGGCGCAAGAGGATGATGCCGAGCGGGCGGTACGCGCAGGTCTCGCCATCGTCGACGCCGTCCGCGATACGCAGCGCCGTCAGGACCCGGCGTTTGAGGTACGCGTGGGGATCGCCACTGGCCTGGTGGTCGTTGGTGAATTGATTGGCGAGATCCGGGCCCATGAGCACGGGGTCGTCGGCGAGACCCCGAACCTGGCGGCGCGCCTGCAGGGTCTCGGCCAGCCCGGCGACGTCGTTATTGCGACATCGACGAAGCGTCTCTTGGGGCGGATGTTTGACCTGAAGCCACTGCGACCGCAATTGGCAAAAGGCTTCGCGGCGCCGGTGCAGGGCTGGTCTGTGATCCGCGCGCGCCAGAACGTCACCCGCTTCGAGGCGTCCCGGCTTGGCGCGATGACGCCGTTCGTCGGCCGCGAACATGAATTGGCGCTTCTGCTCGACCGTTGGCGAAAATCCACCGAGAACGAGGGTCAGCTGGTGTTGGTTTCCGGCGAGGCTGGGATCGGCAAGTCGCGAATCACTGTTGCGATGCGCGATCGCATCGATCGCGAGGAATATGTCGGCGTGCGTTATCAATGTTCGCCGCATCATGTCAATGACGCGTTCTATCCCATCATGGGCCAGATCTGGCGGGCGGCGCGGTTTGTCGTCGGTGAGCCGACGGAACGGCGATTGCAGAAGCTCGAGGCATCGGTAAAGCAGTTGGGTCTCGACCTTGGACAGACCGTGCCCTACCTGGCCTCGCTGATGTCCATCCCATTCGGCGATCGGTACCCGCCGCTCGAGATGGCACCTAGTGACCTCAAAGAGCGGATCATCGCCGCGCTGATCGCGTCCTTCGCGGCAATGACGCACGACAGGCCCGTGTTGGCAGTCATGGAGGACGCTCATTGGATCGACCCGTCAACCCTCGATCTGTTGACGCGCACCATCGACCAGATACCGGCTCACCGCGCCATGATGGTGGTCACGTTCCGGCATGACTTTGTCGCTCCATGGGTCGGACGTGCCAACGTGACGTCGCTTGTCCTCAGCCGTTTCGGCAGGCGCGATACGGCCGCCATGATTGACAGGGTGGTGGCCGGCAAGCACTTGCCGCAGGTGGTTCTGGACGAGATCGCGGCGAAGGCCGACGGGGTGCCGCTTTTCGTCGAAGAGCTGACGAAAACCGTGCTCGAGTCCGGTTTGTTGCGCGAGCAGGATTCGGCATACGTCCTCGCGGCACCGCTAACACCGTTGGCGATCCCTGCGACCCTGCAGGATTCGCTGATGGCTCGGTTGGACCGGCTGGGGCCGGTAAAGGAAATCGCGCAGATCGGTGCGGTAATTGGGCGCGAATTCTCTTACCGTTTGTTGGCGGCAGTTGCGCCGCTGACGGAGCCCGAGTTGCAACACGCGCTCCGTCAGCTCGTCGCATCTGAATTGATCAATGGACGAGGCGACCCTCCGGGAGCCGTCTACCGGTTCAAGCACGCCCTGGTGCAGGACACGGCGTACGCATCGTTGACGCGTCATCGGCGAAAGCAGATCCATGCGGACATTGCAGCGATGCTCGCGGCCGAGCGCGCCGAACCGCTCGAAATCGCCCCCGCAGTGATCGCGCAGCACTACACCGAGGCGGGATTGCCGGAGGCTGCAGTACGTTACTGGGTGTTGGCGGCGGAACAGTCATTGTCGCGGTCTGCGCCCGCAGAGGCGGATCGCTATGCACATGCGGGGCTCGCGCTGATCCCGCTCATGACCAAGGGACCAGACCAACAGGCCTTCGAATTGGCGCTGCATCTCGCTTGGGCCAACGCCATGCTGCCAATGAAGGGGTACGCAGCACAAGAAACTGTCACCGCATTGACCGAAGCCAAGCGGCTAATTGACTCGGGGGCAGGTACGAACATGCAGCGCTTTGCTGTGCTCTACAGTATTTGTACCTCCCACATGACCGCAGCTCGATATGAAGCGGCGCTTACCCAGGCGCGTCACATCGTCGAGATAGCCGAGCGGCAGGACGACGCAACCCATCGACTCGTCGGCTATCGGCTTTTGGGCGTATCACTGCTGTTCGAGGGTCACCTGCGCGGCGCACTCGAGAGCTTGGAGCGCGCCGAACAGTATCGCGATGCGGTTCGCCAAAAGCCGCTGAGCTATCGTTTTGGCAACGATCCTGGCCGAGCAGCCTCCAGCTATAAGACATGGGTGTTGTGGCTCCTGGGCTTTCCCGACCGCGCGGAAAATCTAGCCAAGCAGGTCCTGAGTGAACTTCCCGAACCGGGATTTGCCAACACGGTCGCTTTTGCCACTTACTTGGCCGGGGTCCAATTGTCCCTGTTCGCCGACGACATGGCGGCTGCGGAGCAGCGCAGCGCGGAACTGATCGCCTACTGTACTGATAATAGGGTGGAGCAATTTCGGCTAATTTCATCGCTGGTCTATACGTGTGCGCACGCGACGCGGGTGCCGACCGACGCAAACGTTTCGGCAATCCGCACCGCCTTCGCGGCCGAACGGCGCTCCGGCGGACGCATCTCGGAGTCCGTTTTCATTTCCCAATTTGTCAAGGCGCTGCTGAACGCCGGCGCCGCGGTGGATGCCGAAATCGAACTTCACCAAGCATTCGCGTTCGTCGAGCATTCTGGCGAGCGTTTCTGGCTGCCCGAGCTGCATCGCCTCAGCGGCGCGATCGCGCTCAAACAGCCGCAACCGAACACCACGCAAGCGGAGATTTGCTTCGAGCGAGCGATCGAGATCGCGCGCGAGCAGCAGTCCCCCATGCTGGCGTTGCGGGCCACGACAGATCTCGTGCGGTTGCGGCACGAGCGGGCTGCAAAAGGCAACGATGTGCGCAGGCTGTTGGAGCCCGCCCTTGCGGCGATCGAGGGTGGCGGCTCGACACCCGACGTCCGCAACGCTCGGCTGCTTATCGCGTCGGTCTCATGAAGGACTAAGTATCGCACCGGTCGCTCGATCAGCACCACCTCCGCGAACGACTCAGGCGGCTCATGTCTTGTCGCCGAACGGCGAATGACGCACAATCGTACGCCAAAATCACCACTGGGGGGCCACAATTTTCAGTCGGCTAACTCGATGAGCGCCGTCGCGCGCGAAGCAGGCAATGCCGATTTGGTGATTGGCAGCGATGCGCATTTGGCGTTGTTCTGCCGCATGTTGCTCGATACTCACATTCCCTACAAACCTGCGCATCAAGTTTGGCCCAAGATAGCTGATGATGCGAGTGCAAGGCTCTTGAAGTTGCAAATCTGGGACAGAGCGATACAGACCGAGACTCGGGCGAGCGTGCTCATCTATTCCTTTGCCGCATGTGTTAAAGATTCACTGCTAAAACGTGCCGTCGAAATGAACGCATTCGAGGAGGTAAGGCATAGAGAACTGCTTACGAATCTAGCTGCGTTCTATGGCATAACGCTGCCGCGTGAGCCCGCCTATCCACGACCGGTTGACTCCGAACGGGGCTTCATGAAGGTCGGTTACAGTGAATGTATCGACAGTTTTTTTGCCTTCGGGCTATACAGTCTGGCCGAGCGTTCGGGCTTTTTCCCGTCCGAACTGGTGAAGATTTTCGAGCCGGTGATGCAAGAGGAATGCCGCCACATCCTGTTCTTTTATAACTGGATGTTGTGGCATCGCGCGCAGCTGCGGTGGTGGCGCAGGATCATTTTCGATGGGCGACGCGCGAGCGTTTTCCTCGGTTTGATCCGTGAGCGCCTGATGATTTCGTTTCGTATCGGCGGAGAGGCTATCAGAGCCGGTCGCGGCAACCTAATGAACGACGCAAGTCCCGGCGCGGTGTTAGCGGCATGCCTCGCGGAGAATAATCGACGTATGGCCGCCTACGACCCGCGGCTTCCGCGTCCAACCTTCGTGCCCACGCTCGCATGGCTAGCGCGTCATTTCGTCTGATCGAAATCGCCAATGTTCTTGCACGTGAATCGCGTGACCGCCGCGCTGCGTCAAACCGCTGATCGATCAGCCCGGGCAAATTAGGCGATACGGATGAGCGGAGCCTCGAACGTCCAGAACCTCGCGGTGCAAGGAATGGCCACCCCCACGCGGAGCTGGCTCGTTTTTAGCGATCGTTTCCAAGGTTTTCGCGCATCATGCGAACTTGGGTCAAAAAGACATGTCAACGAGTGTATGGCGGCACCAGCCCGACGCTATGCCACCGGGGCAACCAGATCGAGTGCATAGTGGCATAAGAGCGGTGTCAGGTTAACGCCCGAGAATCAGTCGACGTTTCGAGCGGATACGTTCCTCGAGGGTGGCATGGCTCTGACCGCCGAGGTAAGCGTCTTGAACCGCTGGGCTTGCCAGCAGTTCCGAGGCCGGCCCTGTCATCGCGATACCGCCGTTTTCGAGAACGTATCCGCGACCCGCGATGCCGAGCGCAGCGCGCGCATTCTGTTCGACCAGAAGAATCGTTTTGCCAGCCCCCCGCAACGCCACGATTTGATCCATGATGCGCTCGACGAACATCGGCGCGAGACCGAGCGACGGCTCGTCCAAGAGCAACAGCTGCGGGCGAGCCATCATCGCGCGGGCAATCGCCACCATCTGCTGCTCGCCGCCCGAAAGGGTGCTGGTCGGCTGTCGCCGGCGCTCGCGCAGGATCGGAAAGCGGGCAAATTGTTCTTCCAACTCGGCCGTGATCGCTCTGCGATCGGCGACAGTGTAGGCCCCCATGCGTAGATTTTCCTCCACGCTCATGTCGCCGAACAACTGCCGCCGTTCTGGCACCTGGCCCAGCCCGGAGCGCACGATGGCGGGTGTGGGCAACCCCGCGATTGAGCGCCGGTTGAACCGGATGTCGCCTCCGGTGACTGGAAGCAATCCCATGATAGTATTGAGCAACGTGCTCTTGCCGGCGCCGTTAGGACCAATCAGCGCCACAATTTCGCCGACTGCGACGGTCAGCGACACTCCGCGCAGCACAGTCGTGCGGCCGTAGCCGCTCGCAACTTCCTCAATTTCAAGCAGCGTCGTCATGCGGACGGCCCAGATAGGCTTCGATGACGCGCGGGTCGGCACGCACGCGTTCGCTCGGTCCTTCTGCCATCTTCTCGCCGTGATCCAACACCACGACATGATCGGCGAGGCCCATGACGAGGCGCATGTCGTGTTCGACCAGTAGCACTGTGATACCGTGCGCCGCGACGCGCAGGATCAGCTCTGCCAATTGCTCGGTTTCGGTGTCGTTTAGACCGGAAGCGGGTTCATCCATCAGCAAAAGACGCGGCCGCAAGGCCAGCGAGCGCGCGATCTCGACCATGCGCTGGTGCCCAAAGGACAAGGCAGAGGGCGGGACACTGTCGGCGTTGCGCAGCCCAACAAAACCGAGAGCAGCTACCGCCTGGCGCCGCGTCTCCCGCTCTTCGGCGCGCGCCTGAGGCAACCGCAGGCAGATCGGTACGATTCCAGTCTTAAGCTCGCGATGCCGACCGCACATGACGTTCTCGAGCACGGTCATATTCTCGAACAATTGCATGTTCTGAAAGGTCCGGCCGACACCGAGAATGGCGATGTCCTTCGGCAACAGCCCACCGATCTCGCGGTTCTCGAAACGGATCGATCCGGCGTCGAGTGGCTGGTAGCCCCCGATCAGATTGAACATTGTCGTCTTGCCAGCACCGTTCGGTCCGATCAGCGCCGTAATCGACCGTGCCGCGACATCGAAGCTGACGGCGTTGACCGCGCGCAGATTGCCGAATGAACGGGCGGCGCCAGAGACCGTCAAAATGTTGGCGTCACCCCTCCCCTCTTCGGCGGAGAATGGTACCAGGGCGATCGTGCCCGGGGCGGTGACGGAGAGGCGTCCGCCGCTGACGCCGCCAAAGATCCGATCGAACAGATCCCCGATGGCGCCCGCAATGCCGCCTGGAAGCGCTATCAGAATGACGATAGTAAGAGCACCCATGATCATCGCTTCCCACAGCGGCAGCGACAACCCGCGCAACAATTCGCGCAGGCCGATGATGACAACCGCGCCTAAGGCGCCGCCCCAGATCGACGTGAGTCCCCCGACAATCGTGCCGGTCACCAGGTTGAGGCTGAAGCCGAAACCGAACACGGTCGGATCGATAGCGCGCAAATAGTGCACGATCAGGCTGCCGGAAACGCTTGCCATGCCGGCCCCGATCACGAACATCTGCACCTTATATCGGTTGATGTCGATCGCGACCGAAGCGGCGGCGGCCTCGCTGGCGGCGATGGCGCGCAGGGCACGGCCGATCGCTGAATGGTCAATGTTTATCCCGATTGCGATGGCGATCGCGGCGATGACCCATACCGCGTAGAAGTAAGACGTCTCGCCGTCAAAATGGATCACGCCAAAAATTGCAAATTTTGGAACCGCCGTGATGCCGATGGGCCCGCCGGTGATCGGCAATTGATAGGCGACGACGATGAGCATCAGATGGAGCGCGAGTGTCGCCATTACCAGGACGAAGCCGCGCAACTTCAACAGCGGCGTGGCGATGGCATAGGCAAGTGACATCGTCAGCACTGCCCCCACGATCATCGCGACGAACGGGTCCCACTGATAATTGACACACAGAATGCCAGTTGTGTAACCGCCAATAATACTGAACGCGGCCTGGCCGATGGCCAGCTGATGGGCAAGACCTAGCAACAACACCACGCCGACGGTGCTGATAGCGAGCGCACCGGCAGTGATGCCAACGCCGAGATGGTAATCGTCGCGAAAGAGCAGTGGGTAGGCAACGACAGCAAGAGCGCCGAGCACTGCCGCCAGCGCGGTCTTATGCTGCGCGAGCGCCATGCGTCAGCGCAGCGGACTGGCGAGGGCGGCGGCAAACGCGGCGCGCCCAGCGCGAAACACGCCGCCACGGATCAGCAGGTAAGCGAGGAGCACTCCGTAGACAATGAAATCCTTCCAGCCCGATGAAATGTAGCCGGCGGCAAACGCCTCGACAATGCCAATGCCGATGCCGCCAGCGACCGCGAGAAGAGGCGACCGGAAGCCGCCGATAATGGCGCCAACAAAGCCCTTGATGCCATAACTGATGCCGGCGTCCCACGTCGACAGGACTATCGGCGTCACCACCGCGCCCGCCAACGCGGCAACCGCGCCACTGACCGCAAACACGATGACGCGCAGCCGCTCGGCATCGACACCCATCAGGAGCGCCGCTTGTAGATTGATCGAGCAGGCACGGACCGCCCTCCCGATATCGGTATGGCGCAGCACGCCAAAAGTCCCCGCCAGTAGCGCTGCCGTCGTACCCCACACCCACAACGACTGAACCGGCAATACCGCACCGCCGACGAAAAACACGCCATCCCCGCTGAAGCCGGGCAGGCTTAACGGATCAGTGCCGAACAGCACCAAGGCAAAACCGCGCACTACAATCGCGACGCCGACCGTCGTGGTGACCTGGATGAAGGGCGGTGCGCGCCGCACCGGCGCCAGGGTAAACTTTTCTTGTGCCCCGCCCAGCGCCGCGCCGACGAGCATGGCGATTGCAATAGCGAACGGCAGCGGCCAGCTCGCCGCTGCCAGCCACGACGCCACCATGCCTCCGATCATGACGAATTCACCTTGCGCCAGATTTACGACGCCGGACACGTTGGCACATATCACAAACCCGACGGCCACTAGCGCATAGACGCAACCGGTTGTCAGGCCCGGCAGCAACAGCTGCAAAAAAAGCGTCACTTGCAAGTCACCACTACTCCACCGGCACCATGACCCCATTCTTCAGCACGCCCATCGCCACCGCGCGATAATCGTTGCCGGTGTGGTTCTGCGGTGTGTAGGTAACGGGACCATTGATGCACGGAAGATCCTTGAGCTTTTCCAACGCGTCTCGCAGACCTTGCCGCGAACCGTCGGAGTTTTTGACGGCAGCCTCCATGATCAGGCCAATATCGTAGCCGAACACGTTGAAATAGACTGGCGTGTGGCCGAGCGCCCGCTGCAGCGTCGCGTAGTATTCGGCTGCAGGACCAGTGGTAACGGCAAACGTGCCACGCTGAGTCGGCGACAGCAGCCCGTCGGCATTCCTGGCACCCCCGATCGCCTGGAAGAACGCCGCGCCGACCCCGGCCGCCGTGACTGCGAGCGGCGCCGTGACGCCGAGCTGCTTATAAGTCTTAAATGATAGGATCGCAGCACGACCCGAGGCGCTCGAATAGATGATATCGGGATCAGCCGCTTTAATGCGCGCCCACTGCGCGGTGAAATTGGTGTCATCGATCGAGAAGCTCTCCTCAGCCGCCATGTCGTACCCATACTTCTGGGCATAGCCGTCGAGCACCTTATGATCGTTCTGGCCGTACGCATCGGTGCCGTAGATATGCGCCACGCGTTTGAAGCCCTTCTTTTTAATGTATTCGGCCAGCACCCGTAGGCTGTCGGCGGCGCTCGGCGCCACTTTGAACATCCACGGATTGGCGGGAATACCCAAGGCGTCGATCCCGCCCCCGGTGATGATCGGTACTTTGTATTCTGAGGCAAACGACTTAGCCGCCAGCGCCGAGGTGCTGTTTGTGTTCATGACGATGAGCTGGATCGCGGGTTCGCTTGCGAGCTTGCGGAAAGCGTTGGCTGAATTGACCGGATTGGTCTCATCGTCGAGGATCTCGAGTACGAGTTTTTTGCCCGGGAGGCCGCGCGTCTTTTCCCAGGCGTAGAAGCCGTCGAAGGTGTCTTTCGTTGGAGACGCAAAGGGGCCCGTCACGGAGGCGACGACGCCTACATGAAACTCTTGTTGGGCGGCGCTATGAAATGCGGCGGTGACTGTCAGCGCCATTGCAACGAGTGCTTGTTCTATTAGGTTCCGAACTTTCATCTTGTTCAGCCTCCACGTTTTTGCCGCTCCGTAACCCGATTAGACGCGGCGTTGCCGACGCCACGATACCTGATCGACCTCCCCGCATTGATTCCAAATGGTTATCTGTACACGAGACCGACCTGACAAGAATGGAAAGAAGAGATGGTGACATCGCCGAAGCTCTCGTCGGCCATCGGTAAAACCGGTTTTGACCGTGGTGGGGGTCCAGGAAAGGCAAGTTGTTGCCGTAATCGGGATCGCACCCCAACTTCGTCGTCGCCCTGAACCATTCAGAAAAAAGTGGTCCACCGCCGTCGTTCGGGGTTGCCATATGATCCACGCAGCGACTGACGGGCTCAAGCGGTTGACCGACGCGGCGTCGCGCCGATGCGCCGCATCTTGCGCAAGCGCTCTGTCGCGGCGTAATCAACCCCGCCTTCGTTGTCGAGGACGACCCCGTAAAGCTTGTACGCCGCTTCAGGGCTTACATAACCTTGCGCGACGTCGTCCCTGACACACTCGGGCTCCCGCTCGATCGGCGAGCCGAATCCGCCGCCCCCGCCAGAAAACACAGTCCACGCGTCGTGGGGCTTGAGCCGCCGCGTCAGCACCTTCGCATTGGGAAGATCGTCGATCTCGGTGCCGTCGAGGCGGAGGGTCACCTTATTGCCGGCGCCGGCGTCGCCGCCTGCGAGGCCCCAAGGCGGGCAATGGACGCGATCGATCTGCATATTGATGGTCATCGGCACCAGGGCCTGAATTGTCTTTTCGATGCCGAGTCCGCCACGACGACGGCCGGCGCCGCCCGAGTCCTGCCGCAGCGCATGCCGCTCGACCAGTACCGGGAATTTCGCTTCGCCCTGCTCGACCGGGCTGTTATGGGTATCGCCATCATTGAGACAAACCGTCGCGCTCACTCCGTCCTCGGTCAGCTTGGCGCCCCAGCCGCCCCCGGTCGGCCCGAAGCCACCGAGGAAAAATCGCCCGTCACTGGGCGATATGCCATGGAACATGGCAACCACAAGATCGGCATGATGTCCGGCAATGGCGCGTTCCGGCACTGCCGGTTCAAGCGCCTTGAAAATCGTGTCGATGATCGTCATTGGAAATGCCATCCACCAGCGCATTGCCGCAGGCTTCACCGCGCTGACGATGGTGCCGGGAGCCAGCACTACCTTGAGGGTGCGAAAACTGCCCTCGTTTATCGGGTAATCGGTCGGCGAAGTGATGCACTTATAGGCTACCTGTGCACAGGCATAACCGGTCGTGACCCCGGCGTTAAAGAATCCCCTTACCTGCCGGCTAACCTGCGATAAATCGATGGTCATTTGATCGCCTTCGACGATCACCTTGACACGGATTGGCACCGGCTTTCCGATCTCGACGCCGTCGTCGTCCATGAAAGATTCTGCCTGATAGACGCCATCCGGGATGCTCTGTGTATGGGCACGTGCCATGGCTTCTGACTGATCCATGATGGTTTGGATCGCGTCTAAGACCGGCATGCGACCGTAGCGGTCGAGCAATTCGAGGAAGCGGCGCTCCCCGGTTTTTACCGCCGTGACCTGCGCCCGCAGATCCCCCATCGCGCGTTCCGGAATGCGCACATTCATGCGGATTATTTCGACCAAATCCTCATTCACCACGCCGGCGCGCTGGTATTTGACGATAGGCAGCTGCAGCCCTTCGGAAAAAATATCGGTGGTGATGCCATCAAGTGTGCCACCGACGTCGGTCCAATGCGCCATGCAGCAAGTGAAAGCGCTCAGCACACCGCGGTGGAACACCGGCATCGCGAAGGTGAAATGGTTGAGGTGGCTGCCCGTGAGATAAGCATCATTGGTAACAAGGATGTCGCCGGGTGCGATGCCGTTGGGTCCGAAGTGCTTCAGCATCGCCTTCACGGTCTCCGCCATGCCGCGAATGAAGGTCGGAAGGCCGAGACCAATCGATACGGTCTCGCCGCGAGCGGTGAAAAGACCCACGGTGAAGTCGAGCGCCTCGTAGATCACCATATTGTAAGCGGTGCGCATCAGATTGGTCTTCATCTCTTCGGTCACTGCGAGAACACCGTTGCGAATAATCGCAGTGAGGACCGCGTCGGCGCGGCGGGACGGCTTCTGCTTCATCGGGATCTTCCACCAATTTCAATGACGAGGTTGCCGAGCGCGTCGACTTCGACTCTGTCGCCCGGCGGTACCAGAGTTGTTGATGCATGCTCCTCGATCAGCGCCGGCCCGGGGATGCGGTTGCCCGACTTCAGAGCGGCGCGCGCATAGATCGGCGTTCTTTCAGCACGACGATGTTCCGAAAAAAAGACTGGACGCGTACCGCGCCGCGCGTCGGAAACCGGCGCCCGACCGCCTGTCGCAACCTTTTCCGGTGTCGGCTTTTTCAACACACCAGTCACCGTGGCGCGAAGGCTCACGATTTCGGCAGGTTCATTGGGGGCGTGCGTGCCGTACCGCAACTGATGGACGTCGTCGAACCGCGCCTTGATGCCGTCGCGATCCCGCCGCCGAAATAATTCCGGGGGGAGTTCTATCGTGACCGCGTGCTCTTGGCCCACATAACGCATGTCGGCCGCGCGCTCGACGCTAATCCGAGACGGCTTGATTTTGCTTTGGGCTAGTGCTGCCCGTCCCGCCTTGAACATGCCAGCATAGATGCGCTCGATTTCCGCGAACTCCGCGTCGGCAAGCCGCATCGGCCAAGTGCGAACAAAGTCATAGCGCAAGTCGGAAAACAACATGCCGAAGGCGCAAAAGTGGCCTGGAGCCCGGGGCACGATTACTCGCTCCATGCCGATCTCGTGCGCGATCGCCGCGGCGTGAAGCGGACCAGCGCCGCCATAGGCGATCATCGCGAACGCGGCTGCATCCAGCCCACGTTGTGTCGACACCGACTTCACTGCGTAAGACATCGACGTCGTCGCGATGCGCAGGATGCCGTCGGCCGCCGCACGCAGAGGCATGCCGAGCGGTTCGGCGATTTGGCGCACAATCGCGCGTTCCGCAGCGTCGACGTCGAGTGTCATCTCGCCGCCGAGGAAATTACCGGGATCAAGCCGCCCGAGCACAAGATTGGCATCGGTCACGGTGGGTTGCTCGCCGCCACGGCCATAACAGGCTGGTCCGGGCTCGGCGCCAGCGCTTTTTGGACCGACCGAGAGTGCGCCGTTTTCAGCGAGCGACGCAATGCTGCCGCCTCCCATACCAACCTCGAAGACATCGATCATCGGGATCTGGACGGGGAGTGCCTGGTTATAACCCCCGATCAAGGCCGTGCTGGTCGTGAGCACCTCGTTGCGATGAATCACGCCCGCCTTTGCCGTGGTCCCACCCATGTCAAACGCGATCGTGTCGTTGAGGCCCAACTCGCGGCACAGGGCTCGGGCCCCGACAACGCCCGCCGCCGGTCCCGATTCGAGCATCCGGACGCACTGGCTCTGCGCCTGTTGCGCTTCGTAAAGACCACCGGTTGACTGCACGATGAAGAATGAGCCGGCAAAACCTGACCGCTCCAGATGCCGATTAAGGCCTGCGACATAATCACGAACCGTCGGGCCAATGAAGGCGTTGGCCACGACAGTTGAGCAACGCTCGAATTCACGATACTCCTGGGACAGTTCATGAGATGCAGTCACGAATATGCCAGGCAGCCGGTCCGCGACAATTTCTTTGACCCGCCTTTCATGCACAATATTTCGATAGGAATGTAGCAGCAGAATTGCGACGGCTTCGACACCCATTGCCCGCAATTTATCGCAGATAGCCGCCACCCCCGTTTCATCAAGGGGCGTCCGGACGTCGCCGGATGCGGTTATGCGCTCGCGGACTTCAAAAATCATCGCGCGCGGAAGCAGCGGCACATGCTTCTTAAAATAAAGGTTGTACGAATCCGGTCGGTTTACCCGGCCGATCTCATAAATGTCGCGAAAACCCTGCGTAACGAGGAGGGCTGCCTTGGCGCCATTGCGCTCGAGAATCGCGTTGATGGCGATTGTGGAGCCGTGGAGGAAGGTCTTAGCATACTGATAACGGGTACCCGCCTTGCCGACACCGTGCGCGACACCGTCGACGAGGTGTGACGGGGTCGACAGAGCCTTACCTAGCAGCATGCGTCCGGATTGCTCTTCAAAAGCGACAATGTCGGTAAAGGTGCCCCCGATATCGGCTGCGAGCCGTGTTCGGGGGTGATGCGGTCTTACCCGATTCTTTGACTGAGACATTAAATCGGTCGCCTTTTTAGCAGCGGCTTCCCGTGAGAACGCGCCTCAGACAAGCATGTATCAAGGTGCGCAACGCTGATAACATCATCTGTGCCATGGCAAATAGGTCGGGCAAACGAACTGGCCGCAATCGTCAGACGCTCGATCCGCGGCGGATCCTGAGCCAATGGACGGTCCTGTCCCGCGCCCATATCCCGATCCACGGCGGTTGCTCGTGCGGTGGGGGCACCGGACACATTCACATCGGAGACTTTGAACACGACATCCTCGACTATCTTCAGAAGAAATATGACGGCGTGAGAGATGATGAAGCAATTGCGTTGTTGCGCGGTGCCCAGGGCCGCGTCGAGATGCTGCTCGAACGGATCAGCGAACACCCTTCCTCACCGATAGCGCAATTGGTGCTCGCGGACATTGCGAAACTGGTCGAGTCCATTACGCGCGTTTACCCCCGGCTTTAAGGTGAAAGCTTCTCCAGAACCTGGCCTTTTGTTTCGACGCCGAAGAAGAGGTTCACCAACCCGCCGATCAACGCCACCAGCGCGAACATGGCAAAGACCCAACCGATCGAGCCATGGGCTAGCACGAGGCCAACCAAAATCGGCCCGATGGCGGACGCGGCACGGAGCCACGCGCTCCCAACACTTACGCCCAGGGCACGAATCCGGGTCGGATACAGTTCCGCCGCGTAGACCAGGATGCTGATGTTGATAGTGCCAATAAAGACGAAGCTGGCGGTCGCAAGCCAAACCACCTGCATGGCGGAGCTTGCGCCCAAGGCCCACAAAATAATCAGAGGCACAGCCCCTCCGAAAAAAGCAAGATTATACCAGAACCGACGTCCGACCTTATCGATCAACATGGCGCAGGCGATTGTCCCACCCATCGCGACGATGCTGGTTATCAGGCCATAGCCGAGCGCGGTCGAGAGCGGCAGCGCGAAGACCGTGCGGTAAAGCGTCGGCAGCCAAGTGGTAAGACCGTAGCCAATTAGATAGGAACAAGACCAGTAGGTCCAAACCAGGAGCGAGCGCTTCAGATAGATGCCGCTGACCAATTCACCCCACCGGCCGCCGCTTGACCGTGGAGCCAATTTCAAGCCTGTTTCCGGTTCAGGCAAGACAAGACCTTGCAGTATCGCGTCGCGCTCGATTGTTGCGATGATCTTGTCTGCTTCTGCAGTGCGGCCATGCTCAACCAACCACCGCGGCGATTCTGGCAACAGTCGACGAAGGAAAATAACCGGCACCGCCGGAATACCACCGATAAAGAACAGTGCCCGCCAGCCGATCGCTGGCACTAAAAAATAGCCAAGGATCGCGACCAGCAATAAGCCGAGGGAGAATGACAGTTCATATAAGATGAAAAAACGGCCCCGGCGCTCGGCCTTGGCAAATTCGTTGATATAGGCAGCAGCGATGGGGACTTCACCACCGAGGCCAATGCCTTGCAGGAACCGGAAAATCGCCAGAGATGGCGCGTCCCAGGCGAGTGCACACCCGAACCCCATCACGCCGTAAATAGCAATCGTTAGGGTTGCGATGCGAAGTCTGCCGTACCGCTCGGCCAGCCAGCCAAAGACAAGGGCTCCAATTAGCTGGCCGGCAAAGCTCGCTGAAATCATCGGCCCGATTGCAAGGGGCGTCATGTGAAACACGCGAATAAGGACCGGCAGGGTATAAGCGATCGCCAGTACATTATAGCCGTCGAAGAACGTCGCCGTTCCCATGATTAGCCGAGCACGCACATGCCAACGAGTTATCGGCAGGCGTTCCAGACGCGCGACGACAGAATTGGCTTTTGATGTCATTAACCCCCTCCCGAGTACGCGTCGGCCGCCAAGCCGTATCAGCCCAGGCCATTTTTTGCCGCTGCTGATGCCGGCGAAAGCGCCGATCTTGTCGTGGCACGCTTACCAGTGCGGAAAGACCTTCCCCGCAGAGCTTCTCGACGCCGCCTTGCTGTTATGGCTGCGCGTCCCGACGATGTCGATAGGTCAGCCGGCCGTTTCGCAGAGGTCGAGCCCGGCCCAATCTTCACAACAACGATCGCCGGCCATAATTGATCGCGTTTCCAACGCCATCGAAGCCGGCCCAGTGAGTCCCGCTATTTGCGCCTAACGACGCTGTCGCGGATTGAGGGTAAGGAAATCGATGGAAGTCGATGGTGCTTCGAGCGTCCACAACGATGCTCGGTCTGCAGTGGCTGCGGGAACGAGATTAGTGTGCTAGTTCTGATCCGCGGTCCGCTCGGCCATTTCCCAAGCCGCACGTTCCGGGTCCCGAAGGATGATCCACTTCATTAATTGAGCAAACTGCAGCTCCAGATAGCATCAGCATGACGGCGACAACCCTGTCATCAAAGCCCCCGGGACTAAAGAAGAAGGGGAAAACAACGATGAAGAAGAGCGAGGCGCCGAAAAGCAAGTCTCCTTCGCAGCTTATTGACGAGAAAATTAAGGAGCTAGGCGACTGGCGGGGCAAGACGCTCAGCCGCCTCCGTACCTTGGTCAAGGAAGCCGACCCCGAGATCGTCGAGGAGTCGAAGTGGGGAGGAGTTCCGGTGTGGTCGCACGACGGATTGATCTGCACGGGTGAGACCTACAAGAACGTCGTCAAGATCACCTTCGCCAAGGGGGCGGCTCTCAAGGATCCCTCGCGGCTTTTCAACTCCAGTCTTGACGGGAACACGAGGCGTGCCATTGACCTCCGCAAGGGCGAGCCGATAGACGAGGAGGCATTGAAGACGCTGATTCGCGCCGCGGTGACCCTGAACGGTCGAAAACGCAAAGCTAATCCAGGAGATTAGACATTTTCGCTAGGGTGGTACAGGCGGTCAGGGTCTTCGTTGGCGCCGAGACAATGAACTTTAGAGGTGAACCCGCCTGCGACCGGCCAAGGAGCCTTCTTTAAATCTCCGATGAAGAGTATGAGCCGGTATTATATTATTCGGGTACAAGGCCGCCGACGCGAGGCGCAGCAAATTGACGCCGACTTCTGCCTCATCATGCTAAGTGGGGACGACAACCATGGTTAACGACACGATGGCCGCACAGGTTTCCGGTAAGGATGGTTTTATCGCAGCGCTTGACCAAAGCGGTGGCTCGACACCCGGCGCGTTGCGTCGTTATGGGATCCCAGACAGCGCATACAGCTCCGAAACGGAAATGTTCGCGCTGATGCACGCGATGCGCAGCCGTATTATGACGGCTCCAGCTTTCACCGGGACCAGAATAATCGCCACTATTTTGTTCGAACAGACGATGGATCGAGAGGTTCAGGGGAAGTCTGTGCCAGCATTCCTTTGGGAAGATCGTAAAGTGGTTCCCTTCGTAAAGGTCGATAAAGGGCTCGAGACGGAGCGCGAAGGCGTCCGGCTAATGGCACCGATCCCTTCGCTTGATACCCTGCTCGATCGAGCCGTCCGGTTGGGGGTATTCGGCACCAAGATGCGATCGGTAATCAATCTGCCCTCAAAGGAGGGAATTGCCGCCATCGTGACGCAACAGTTCGAATTGGCAGCACGGATAGCACGCCACGGTCTGATGCCGATCGTCGAGCCAGAAGTTCTCGTGAATAGTCCCGACAAGAAAGGCGCCGAAACTATTCTATTGGCGGAGCTGAAACGCCAGCTCGACGAGTTACCTGTCGGTCAACAGGTTATGCTGAAGCTCACGATACCCGATGTGCCCGATTATTATTTGGAGCTTATCAATCATCCTCACGCTGCAAGGGTCGTTGCCCTATCCGGAGGTTACACGCGAGCTGACGCCTGCAACCGCCTCGCCCTCAATCACGGCATGATCGCCAGCTTCTCGCGGGCATTGATTGAGGACCTTACCCACTCGATGAGCGATGCGCAGTTCAACACGACTCTTGCCGAATCAATCGAGCAAATCTATCGGGCTTCGACGGTGAAGGTTTGATAACCGGGGTAATTACCCGCGTCTTTGGCGAAACCGGCGAATGAGGGCGTTGGTCGAGCTGTCGTGAGAGAGTTCCGGTCGCGCCGAAGTACTAAGCTCGGGGATGATCTTCTGTGCCAGGATCTTGCCCAACTCGACGCCCCATTGGTCATAGGAATCGATGTTCCATATCACGCCCTGAGTGAAAACGCTGTGTTCATAGAGCGCGATCAGAGCGCCGAGGCTGAACGGGCTCAGCGCGTCCGCCAGGATTGTGTTGCTTGGCCGATTGCCCTCTGTCACGCGAAATGGGGTCTGGAACGCGGGCGAACCCTCGGCCGACAGTTCTTCTGCCGTCTTTCCAAACGCCAGCGCCTCGGCCTGCGCGAACAGGTTGGCCATTAACAGGTCGTGCTGCCCAGCCAGCGGGCTGAGCGGCCGACAGAAGCCGACAAAGTCGCAGGGTACCAGTTTCGTGCCCTGATGGAGCAACTGGTAAAACGAGTGCTGTCCGTCGGTGCCCGGCTCACCCCAGATGATCGGGCCCGTCTGCAGGCTCACCGGATGACCCTCCAGATCGACATGCTTGCCGTTACTTTCCATCTGCAATTGCTGCAGGTAGGCCGGGAAACGGCGCATATGCGAAGAATACGGCATTATGCCGAGCGTCTGCGCCCCGAAGAAGTTGTTGTACCAGACGGTCAATAACCCCATCAGCAATGGCAAATTGCGCTCGGACGGTGCGGTGCGGAAGTGTTCGTCCATTGCGCGAAAGCCTGCGAGCATGTCGCGGAAACCGTCCGGGCCTACGGCGATCATCGTCGACAAACCGATAGCCGAATCCATCGAGTAGCGGCCGCCGACCCAATCCCAAAACCCAAACATGTTGGCTGTGTCGATACCAAATTTCCGCACCGCCTCGGTATTCGTTGACAGTGCGACAAAATGCTTCGCAACCGCCGCATCCGATCCTAGCGCGTCGACCAACCATTTGCGTGCGGTTGCGGCGTTGGTCATGGTCTCGAGCGTCGTAAACGTCTTCGACGCTACCACGAACAGCGTCTCACCGGGATCGAGACCCAACGTCGCTTCGGTGAAGTCCGCACCATCCACGTTCGACACGAAGCGGAAGGTCATCGATCGGTTGCTGAACGGCCGCAACGCCAAATACGCCATCTCCGGTCCGAGATAGGAACCGCCAATGCCGATATTGATGATATTGCGAATCCGCTTGCCGGTGTGGCCGAGCCATGTGCCGGCGCGGACATCGGTTGCAAAGGCGGACATGGCATCGAGAACCTCGTGCACATCCGGCACGACGTCGTGCCCGTCTACAAGAATATGTGCTGTACGCGGCGCGCGCAGCGCAACGTGCAGTACTGCGCGCCGTTCGGTCGTATTGATCTTCACGCCGCTGAACATTGCGTCGCGGCGTTCAGCGACGCCTCGTTCCTGGGCGAGCCGAAGCAGTAGGGGCACGGTTTCGTCGGTGATGCGGTTCTTCGAGTAGTCAAGGAAGAGTCCAGCACCCTCTGCGACCAAGCGTTCGCCGCGGCGCGGATCTTGCGCGAAGAGCTGGCGCAAATGTAGATCCTTAATCTGCTGGTAGTGCCCGGCCAGAGCCAGCCACGCGGGCGTTTCGGTTCCGTGTTGCATATCCGAAGCCTCCTTCTGTCTCTGTGCCGCGTGGCCGTGCTCTCGGGCTAAGGTAGCTTAGCCGGACCGTGTCGATCGGTGGCCGACTCGCGTTGTGCGGGTGTTGGGTCTCCACAAATCTCTTCCAGAACGTCGGTTCGTCAGCGCGACGTGCTTGCACCTCGTGCAATGGTCCCCGGCCAGTCAAGGCTGCTTTCGTCGCCGAAGGACACATTGCGGCGAGCATATGAGCGTGGCCTTAAACATCACGGAGATGCTCGCAACGGTGGATGCAGGTCGATCACCCTGCGTCTGCGATCGCTCGGTAGTGCGTGTCAACACTGCGCCGAGACCTCCGGTCCTGGCGAAGTCGGTTGCCTCGTTGGTGACCAACTGACCCTTCCGTTTCTCGAGCGCAATATCGATTATGCCAAGGCCATGCTCTTGGTCTCGATCGAGCGCAGCAAATCTTTCCACGAGTCGACGAAGGCTTTGGCCCCTTCAACCTGTAATTGCCCAGCCAGCGCCGGGACGTCGATGCCAGCCCGGATGAAGGCGGCCAAGACCTCCTCGGAGTCGCCGCCATCTCGCGGTATCGCGCGACCCGCAGCGCCGTGTTCGGCGAACGCCAGCAACGTCTCCTCCGGCATTGTGTTTATCGTGTTTGGCGCACCCAAAGCGCCGATATAAAGCACATCCGATGCCTTGGGATCCTTTGTGCTGGTGCTGGCGAACAGTAGTCTTTGCGGCCGCGCCCCCCACCCCTCAAGTCGCTGCCAACGATCGGAGTCCAAGAGGTCGCGGTAAGCCTTGTAGCTTTGCGCCGATACTGCGATTCCAAGCCGATCTCGAAGTTCGGTAGGGGCCTTCTCCAGTATGGCCTTGTCCCAGCGACTAACGAATATTGAAGCGACAGAGCGCACATCGGGACTCAATCCGGCAGCAATACGACGTTCGAGCCCCCGCATATAGGCGTCGGCGGCCCGCACATAATCGTCGCGTGAGAACAACAGGGTAACATTGATTGGCACGCCGGAGACGATTGCTTCCTCGATGGCCGGCAGGCCCTCTAGTGTTCCGGGGATTTTGATGAACAAGTTTGGGCGTTTGGCCCTGGCATGCAGCGCGCGCGCCTCCGCCACCGTCTTGGCGGTATCGTGTGCGAGCAGGGGCGAGACCTCCAGCGAGACCCAGCCATCGATGCCTGCCGTTCGCTGGTGGATCGGTGCAAACATGTCGGCCGCCTTCGTCAGGTCCTGGATCGCCAGCTCAAAAAACAGTGCTTCATCTTTTTTGCCGGCGGCTACCTGGCGCCTGATTTCCTCGTCGTACGAGTCGCTGTGGGCGATGGCGTGATCGAATATCGTTGGGTTCGACGTAAGGCCGGTTACTGACAATTCATCGATATATCGCCGAAGCGTGCCGTTGACTACCAAGTCGCGATTGATGTTGTCCAGCCACAGGCTTTGGCCCAGACGATGTAGTTCCTCGGTCGCCTTCATAGCAAATCTCCTATCACTGCCTCGCCTTTTCCGAGAATTGGTGCTCGACAAGATCCGCAATGTGGTTCAGCTGGATCTCCCCGTGCGGATATTTGGCCAGGACTTCGGCATCCGTCGCATAGTGTCCTTGGCGCGCAAATACCGTGGTAACGTGCGATCCCCAGATCTTCTTAATCGCATCTAGAATGCGCAGCTTGTCGTCGATCACGACATAGTGATTAGCCGGGTAGCGCCGCGCGACATCGTCCAGCGCTTCCTCCTTGTGGACGTAAATCAGCACATGTCCATCAAAAGCGCGCCACAAGCCTGACCGTTCAACCTTGCGCGGCTGAAACACGGCGTCGCCATCGGACAGGATGACGACCGGACCCCAGCGTCGAACGTGGTTCACCGCATCGAGCGCGCCGGGATAGAGCCGCTCCGAGAAGGGATAATCGACAAGCCAGTTCGACGTCCGCAGCACTCTCGGGTCGCACATCGCTTCGAGCCGATAACGTTCCAGCGCCCCTATATAGTCCGCGTATCCCAGCTCGTTGCGAAGCGTCTCAAAGATCTCCCAATACCGATCGCGCGCCGCGGCGCCGTGTTCCTCGCGAAAATACACGTCTAGATCGGCCTGCACGCGATCGTTGTCGAGCAGCGTGTTGTCGACATCGAAAAGAAAAACCAGCTCATGCATCATCAAGAAGCTCCGGTGACATTGTTCGGGTTTCGCCACGGGCCATCGCCGCCAATCAGCGCTTCTGCCTCGCTCGGACCCCACGTTCCCGGCGCATACGGATAGACCGGCGTAACGTTGCCGAGAATCGCTTCGACGATACGCCATTGCGCATCGACGATATCGTCGCGGCCGAACAATTCGCTGACCCCGCGCATCGCGTCGCCAAGCAGCCGCTGATAGGGGGGTCGCAGGTTCGGCGCATACTCGGTCAGAATCATCTCGACGTCCTCTCCCACCATACGCTCGCCCGGAAGCTTCACGCGCACGCCCATGGCGATGCTGACATCGGGGCTAATGCGCATACGCATATGTCCCGAACTCGCCGGCACTAGCTCTTCGAATGTCTCGCGCGGTGGTCGTCTGAAATGCACCATGACCTCCGTTGCCGTGACGGGCAGCATTTTGCCGACGCGGATGTATATCGGCACGTGGGCCCAGCGCCAGGAGTCGATGTACAGCTTCAATGCGACGAAGGTCTCTATGTTCGACCCGGCACGTACGCCGGGCACCGACTGGTATCCGACGTATTGCCCACGGACCACGTGCGAACTGTCCAGCGGGCGGACCGCCTTCAGCAGCGCCGATTTCTGATCTCGTACCGCCTCGGATTCCTCGCCAGTCGGCGGATCCATCGTCAGCTGGGCCAGGACCTGCAGCATGTGGTTCTGCACCACGTCGCGAATAGCGCCCGTTTCATCATAAAAGGCCCCGCGATCTTGAACGCCGAAATCCTCTGCCATGGTGATCTGGATGCTACTGATATATTCACGGTTCCACAGGGGCTCGAACATCGAATTCGCGAAGCGCGTATAGACGATGTTCTGGACCGGCTCCTTGCCGAGGTAATGATCGATGCGGAAGATGTTCTCTTCGGGGAAATACTGCGACAACAGGCGGCCGAGCGCGCGTGCTGTCGCCCGGTCGTGCCCGAACGGTTTCTCGATCACCAGGCGTCCGCCCGCGGCGGAACCCGAATTCGCCAGCCCTTTAGCGACCGTCCCGAACAGGCTCGGCGGGACCGCGAGATAGTGTAACGGGCGCTGCGCCGGCCCGAGCCTTGCGCGTAGTTCGACAAACGTGCTCTCGTCGCCGTAGTCGCCATCCACGTAGCGGAGCAGGTCCAACATCCGTTGCAGGACTTCGGGCTTGGTATCTTTGCCCCCATGCTGCTCCACGCTGTCGCGCGCGCGTGCCTTCAATTGGTCGAGGGTCCATCCCGCTTTGGCAACGCCAATGATCGGGACATTGAGGCCTTCATCACGCACTAATCCCAGCAACGCCGGAAAGATCTGCTTGTGAGCCAGATCACCTGTCGCACCAAAGAAGACGATCGCATCGGAGGGACTTGTCACGGTCATGGTTTCCTGCGGCTTATTCTCGAGATAGCCTCCGACGCAGCGGATTGCCGGCCGGACCCCGGGTCGTGATCGGCGTCACCGCGCGACTCGAACGTTGAATGGAGCGCGGCGCTCATGACTCGGTGCCGGCTCACCTTCAGGCGATTTCCAACGAAAGAACGCAAGGTGGATATTCCTCCTTGGAATCAGTGAGGCGCGCCGATAGCCTTTCTGGCGGCCGCGGTGACACTATCGACGGTGAAGCCAAAATGCTCGGCGACAACTTTCATCGGCGCCGACATACCGAACGAGTGCATGCAAAGAACTACGCCCGTCGTACCAGCATAACGCGCCCAACCCAGTGGCGAGCCTTCCTCGACTGCGACACGCGCCAGCACCCCTGGGGGCAAGACGCTGGCGCGATACCCGGGGTCCTGCTCCTCGAACAGTTCCCATGAGGGCATGCTGACGACACGTGCCTTGATACCATCGACCGTGAGCCTGTCACGTGCCGCCAGGCACAGCGCTACCTCGCTGCCACTGGCGATGAGGAGCACATCCGGCGTCCCGTTCGTGTCAGCGAGAATGTAAGCGCCCCTGGCGACCCCAGAGGCCGCCGCCAAGTTGCCACGATCGAAGATCGGTAAGGCCTGCCGCGAACAGATCAGCGCGACCGGTCGGCTCGTCATTTTCAGTGCGCAGCGATAGGCCTCGGACATTTCGTTGGCATCGGCAGGGCGGATCACGACCATGCCTGGGATCGCACGCAACGAAACAATCTGCTCGATCGGTTCATGTGTCGGTCCATCTTCTCCAACGCTGATCGAATCATGCGTCCAGATGTGGATCACCGGCAGATCCATCACCGAGGCAAGCCGGATCGCGCCACGCGCGTAATCGGTAAAGATGAGAAACCCCGAGCCGAACGCCCGAAGGCCGCACAACGTCATGCCGTTTACTGCGGCGCACATGGCGTGTTCGCGAACTCCGAAGTGCATGTTGCGGCCGTGATAGTCGCCGATGGGACCCGTGGCCTGAAAATCGCCGGCCGTTGTAAAGGTCAGGCGCGTCTTCGTGCTGGGCGCCAGATCTGCTGCCCCGCCGATGATCCAGGGAATGCGTTGCGCAACCGCATTCAGAACTCTGCCAGACGCATCTCGTGTCGAGAGTCCGGCGGCGCTTTGCGGAAATACCGGTAATGCTGCTTCCCAGCCCGCCGGCAGTTCACGCTTGCTTATGCAGTTGACTTCCTCGGCCAGGTCCGGATATTCCGCCCGGTAACGCTGAAACATCGACTGCCATGCCGCAGACAGCGCCGCGCCACGTTTGCCGAGATGCGCCGCAAAATGGTCGCGTACCCCGTCTGGTATCACGAAGCTCTGCACGGGATCAAAGCCAAAGAATTGCTTGACGAGGCGTACCTCCTCTTCGCCGAGCGGCTCGCCATGCGCTTCAGGCGAATCATGCTTGTGCGGCGAGCCATAGCCGATATGGCTTTGCACGATGATCAGCGTGGGCCGATCGGAAGTGCGCAAAAAGCCCTGGTAGGCCTGCTCGAGCCGGTCCATCTCATTGGCATCGCCGACCTGGAGAATGTTCCAACCATACGCCAGGAAACGACCGGCCACGTCTTCGGTGAAGGCGATGTTGGTGTGGCCTTCAATAGTGACGCGGTTGCTGTCGTAGATCCAGCATAGGTTGGACAACCGCAGATGTGCCGCGGTTGAAGCGGCCTCGCTGGCGATACCCTCCATCATATCGCCGTCACCGCACAGAGCGTAGACGTTGAAGTTGAACAGGTCAAAACCCGGGCGATTATAGGTGGCGCCAAGCCACCGGCCAGCGATCGCCATACCAACGCTCGTCGCGACCCCCTGGCCAAGCGGGCCAGTGGTTGTCTCAACGCCGGATGTCCAACCATGCTCTGGATGACCCGGACAACGGCTTCCGGCCTGGCGGAAGGTCTTGATGTCATCAAGCGTGACGGCTTCGCGTGCGGCCCCCTCATAGCTCGGACTGCTCGCCTTCACCCCGGCGAGATGGATCAGGCTGTAAAGCAGCATGGAAGCATGGCCGCTCGACAATACGAACCGGTCGCGATTGATCCAATCAGGGTTTTTGGGATCGAAGCGCAGGATGCGCTGCCACAAGGTATAGGCTGTCGGCGCCGCGTCCATCGGCGTGCCGGGATGGCCGGACTTTGCCTTTTGCACGGCGTCCACGACCAGGATTCGAATCGTGTTGATCGCCAACTGATCGATCCGAGCCTGGCTGCTGACTTCCTCGCCTGCCATGGTCAGAACTCCCCATTCGTTATGATCGCAACCACACGGTCATGCTCGATCCAGTTGTCCGGCGCCTGCTCCATAACCGAGAAGATGATCTGCCGTCCGGCTTTAAGCTGACCGGTCGCGATATCTGCCACGTGCAGCCCGAGCAGTCCCTCGACCGTCGCGACGTCGCGTACGGCTTGCCAATTATCGACCCCCCAGTGCACCACACATGCTCGTTCGAAGACCAGACGCAATCCTTGTCCCTCCGTTATCCAGCCGATCGGCATGCGCCTGCTCCAGTGCGCACGGCTTGAGCGAGGCTTGACGCCGCCATAGCGCAACCACACGGCTTCCGGCCGGTCGAACGGTCGGCCGAGACGCAGGCTCACAATAAGCTTCATGAACTCGGCGTGCGCCCAGACCAGTGGCATGGCGGAACCTGACGGGCGGCCGGGGAAAAGTCCAGTGGCGGAAACGGGCTCTCTATCCCACACCTGCTCCGGAATAAGGCCGGAGGGACTGCTCATACTCATCATCGCGCGAAGCAGATTGCGGACCTCCGGCTCGCGCCCTGCGACAAGCTCGTAGTGGCCGCGTTCGCCTGTAAGCAGTGGCCAGGCACGACCCTGACCCGTGCCATTGTATGGGCCGCCATCGGCGTGTTCGCCGTAGCCATCATCGTTGTAGCGATACCAGCTCGGCCCGGATGGCGTCTCGACTCGGAGCATGCCGTCAACGAGCCCCAGCGTTGCGGTTACCACCGGGTCATCGGGCTGCCGCAATCCGTATCGTACCAGCTGGAGAAAATCGGTGCTGATGAGCATGTCGGCAGGAACCAGGTGTCCACCAACATGGTTCTGCACGTTAACCGGCTTTTGGATGGCGCTAGGATCGGCGAGCACCTCCGCAGGCGCCGCACGAACATAGTAGTGGCCAACATCATATCGTGACATGAGCCCCGGATTGGCCCCGGTACACCAGGCCTCGATCCGAGAATTCCAGTCATCAGCGAGCAGGAGGATGTCATGCTTGTCCTCGCCGCCAAGAACATCGGCGCCGCACACGAGAGCGGCGATCATGGCTGCGAGCGTGAACGTGTTGATCCCGGCCAGTTCTTCCCAGCGGTCCTGATCAGTCGACGGACCGTGAAGCGCGATGAAGGAGAGCGCCCTGCGTATCATGTCGGCGACGGCGATGTCGCTCAAAGCGTCCGCCTGAGCGAGAGCACAGGCAAGGAGAACCGGAAATGCAACCTCGTCAAGCTGAATACCCTGCCAGTGCGGTCGACCTCCAAGCCATTGGTTCTGCGACCAGCGCCCGTCCGACAACTGAGTCGCCACAAGGTAGCCAAGTATATTGCGAGCGTCGTCCGCCGCACCCAGGGCAAGCAATGCTCCGGCACTCTCCACCAGATCACGCGGCCATACGAGGTGGTATCCGCCTCTGTCATTTGTGCTGTTACCCCACGGGATGCTCAGACTCGCGACCATCGCGCCGCGGAACGTCTTGTCCTGATGGGTGCGAAGCACCATGGCCGAAACATGGAGCGCGTCGCGAAACTGGCCAGGATACTGTTTCGTGTCGACATTGTCGGTGTGCCAAACTTCCCAGCCCCGGACATGACGGTGCCAAACAGATGCAAAAGGCTGCAGAAGAGCGGAGATGGCGAGAGTGGCCGCGGACTCCTTGTCGCCCGCGAAACCAAGGGCGAATACCGCCGAGCGGCAGTTCACCTCGCCCAGCAGTGCGACATTACCGGGGCCGGCGTGACTGTACGTCCAGGTCATGGCCCCGTCGATTGCGAAGTTCTGCCATCCGTCGCTCACGCCGACAAACCCGGCACTAGCTCGACTCCAAGCGTCGCGGTGTGACGCCACATTCGCAGCCGCGAGCGCGAGCGCGAACGGTGCTCTCTCGGCACAGAGCACCTTGCGATCACGATTCACGAAAACTTCCGCAACGTTGTCGTCACCCGCGCCGAGGTGTGGTGCAAGCAGAACGTAGAGTGCGAGGTCCGGATCGCCGGTGAGCAACGCCTCAATCAACAGCACATCACGGTCAAGATCCGCCGCCACCCTCAATGTAAGCTCGTAACGGGCATGGCGGTGCAAAATCTGCACCGCAGGTATGCCGGCGCCGGCGGTGGTGAGTGTGTAGTTCGCCTCCCGCTTGACCTCGACCCAGAAACCATGACCGTCTGACACGATAAACCCAAGGTCACGGATCTGCGGACTGTCGATGTGGGGCCAGTACACCTCATTGACGATACCGTAACCCATCGTGAACCACAGCCGAGACGGGCCGAGCGCGGTCCCAACCATGTCCTTGGCGCTGCTGGTCCATGTTGGTCGTATCCCTGGACTTCCGGGTGCGTCCATCATGGACAGTACTTTCGTTCCGCTCTTAAATTCTCAGCGCCACTCAACGGAAGCACCCAGGTGATCTGCCTCGCAGTGCCATTTCTGACCCCCTCACTTCAACGGCGAAAGCTCGTTCTCAACGACATCGCGAACCATCAGGTGCTGCCAACGAAGCATGAATTGCAGCCCCTTCTTTACTGCACGCTCCCCGAGCCACGTCGCAAGCGCACTCGGCGAATATGCGACTCCATCTACGTACCGATGGTGCCGCCAATCGGCCCCTCGCGGCGACGACGTGCAAGCGCGACTCCGTCCGCCGTCAGGGATCTAACTTTCATGCGATCGACGGCCGCATAGTAGCAAAGACCGGCCCCCCTGCGCATAGTACTAAAGCATAAGAGAAGGGAAGGGTCTCGGCGCGGAGGCATTGGCTTGATCTTCCGCCCGCCCGGTTTCGGGGACGATCGCCATCGATCGGCCGGTTTTCGACATGAGGCTGACGCCTTTAGCGGCAAAAAAATGCCGGCAGTGCCGTCTTAAATCCAGCCGCAAATAGCTACCGTACCGACGTTAGAGCCGCTCTTAGGCGCAAATCAATCAGTCTACGACCCGCATCGCGGCCACGGGGCGCGGCCGCGTCACCGGCTAGCGAGCAGCCTTAGCCAAGGTCCCAGGTGGAAGGCGCTCATTAGCAAGTACATCGGAACCATGCCGGTCAGCAGCGATCCTTCTCGCGTGGCCGAACAGACCATATCCGGCACGCTACCGCCATGGACGGCCGTAAGCAGTGCCATGATCGCGAAGATCGGCATAGCCGCGAGGGATAACAAACACGCGGCGCGCGCTTTAGTCCGCTGCCAGCCTCGTTCGACGTCGGTTTCGGCTAAGTCGATCATGTCGGAGATCATCGGGGCGTATCTCCACTGTCCGTTGCTTCAATACTGATCGTACCGGCGAACTCAATTCATCCGGATAGCGTCGCGGTGGTGGGCGCACCGAAGTCACCCACCGGTTCCGAGTTCGTCGGAGTGCCCAGCCTTCAGGCGAGACCATTGGGCCGTGGGACGTCCATCGGTACGGCTAACTTGCTTCCCTTTGAGCTGTTGTGGCCAGCCGGCCGGTGACTCCTCCCAAGCCTCCTGCCGCCCATAGGCGGTCAAGTCGAGCAGCCGGTAACTGTTGTCCATGGCCTCGACGCCGCGCCTCGTTGTCCAGTAAGTCTCAAAGACATTGGATCCGCGTCGCAGGTAGCACACGATGTGCATCATGCCCACGCGCCGTCCAACCAAGAGTGCATCGAGCGAGTGCATGGCCGAATACCAAGGCATCTCCCAGCCCATGAAGTCGCGGTACCGGGCGCTCTCTTCGTACGGGCCTTGGCAAAACACGGCGTAGGTGACGTCGCGGGAATGAATGTAGGACAGCTCGCGGACCTGCGATGTAACCCAGGTGCACCCCTCGCACTGCTCTGGCGCTGGGCGGCCGGCATGCCACATGAAGTAATAGGCGATGAGCATCCGGCGTCCCTCAAAAACATCCAATAGTGTCGTCGCCCCATGTTTGCCAATGAGCGGGGTGGCACCATCCACCTCGACCATGGGGAGCCGTCGGCGGGCCGCCGCAATGGCGTCGCCTTCCTTCGTGTGGGTCTTCTCGCGGACCCTCAACACCTCCAGCGCCGCCTGGAAGATGCCGCGATCGACTATTTTGGGCGTTCCGGGTTCATCGCGCTTGATGTCGTTCATCGTTCTCTCGCTTGCTGCACTGGCTTTGAGTCCCCTGCATCGCGCTTGCGGAGGGCGGCCTCACCAGCGTCCGACACCTGGACCCACTCCGGGTCGGGGGAGAATTCCTCGCCGTAGTTGTCGTGCCAGTTCCACCACTTGTACGGCGGGGCTTGGGGGTACCCTTCCGGCGAGTCCTCCCAAACCTCCTGGCGACCGAGCGGGCTGATATCCAGGTAGCTCCAGGTGTTCCCCATCGCCTCATCGCCGCGGTTATTGATGAAATAGGTGCGGTACACGCGCTCGCCATCGCGGAAGAACACGTTATGGCCGTGCCACTCATCGACACCGAAGTCCGCGTCAAAGCTGTCAGTGATTGTGTACCACGGCATCTTCCAGCCCATCCGCGCCTTCAGTCGCGCGATGTCCGCCTGTGGCGCGCGCGAGACATACGCGAGGGTGGTGTCGCGGGCGTTCAGATGGGCGAGGTGGGCGACCTGATCGGCGCCCAGGGAACAACCGCGGCAGGCGTGCTCGGGCCAGCCAAAGACCCCGGGTTCGAAGAAGGCGCGATAGACGATCAACTGCCGGCGGCCTTCGAACAGGTCGAGCAGGCCAACTTTGCCCCGGGGCGCCTCGAATTCGTAAGCCTTCTCGACGGCCATCCACGGCATCCGGCGGCGTTCAGCGGCCAGGGCGTCGCGGGCCCGCGTCAGGGCCTTTTCCTTGACGAGCATTTGCTGGCGCGCCGCCTCCCACGCCTCCGGCGACACAATCGGAGGCGTGTTCATTCCGAGCGGCCCTTTGCGCTGCTGCAAGTCTTTCGCTTTGTCGTTGTCCACGTGTCTCTCCTGTTCCCTGCTCTACCTTGGTCTGCCGTTAGTATTGGTGGCGACATCGATCGTTGGAAGTAACAAGTGTGGCGGGATTCCTTGATCCGGCTGGCTCCCGACGCACCGAGAGATCCCAACTCCGATCCGGCCGCCACAATATCGCTAGCGATTTAATCGCACACGATATACATGTCAAGCGCTTGCGATTTGATCGCTGGCGATCTATCTATCCGACGAGGTCGCTCATGAAAAACCGCCGACGCGATCCCTCGACCCCCACCCCGTTGAACCTTGGGGAGTTCTTGTGCTTTGCCGTCTACTCGGCGAATCACGCTTTCAATCGCGTCTACCAGCCGCTGCTCCGGGATCTCGGCCTGACCTATCCCCAGTTCATCGCCTTGGTTCTTCTGTGGGCGCAGGACAACCAAACCGTTGGCGAGCTTGGCCAAAAGCTATTTCTGCAATCGAATACCCTGACCCCAATGCTGAAGCGCCTCGAAACACTTGGCTATGTCAGGCGAACTCGGGATTCGGCCGACGAGCGTCAAGTCCGCATCAGCCTGACCGAAGACGGACAAAAGCTTCAGCTCCTGGCATCGGACATCGTGCGACGCGTCCGTCATGCTACCGGTCTACAAAACAACCAAGTCGAGCAGCTGCTAGACGAGATCAGCGCACTACGAAAAGCCCTTGAAAGCCACATTGCGCGCTGACGCGCGTTCGCCACCCTCGGCGGGAGTGGTGTGGTGCCAGGACGATCGACTACTAATGCTGCGACGGCAGCGCCTCTTATTTGCCGCTCAATCTATTTTTTCTCCGCACCGCGGCTCGCGTTTGCACTCTATTGTTTGACTAACTGTTTTGCGCAATCTTAACGCGGCGCCTTCACAAGGGACCGCGATTCCGTGCGGGCTTCGGCACCTTGTTCGCGACTCCCGCCTGGGAAGGAGCCAACAGCGGCAATCGGATGCTCCTTGACCTGTCGCAGCGTCCAATACGCGATTATTGACGCCTGCGCCTTGGCTCAGGCTTCCCGAGTGCTGACTTTTTCAACGGCCCGCACCGCACCGCAGAGGAGATGCATTCATGGACAAGATCAAACCTCTTTTCACCGCGACCGCGACCGCAATCGGAGGCCGGAACGGACACACCGAGTCAAGCGATGGCCTCATCAAGGCGGACCTGTCGGTGCCCAAGGAAATGGGAGGACCTGGCAAGCCCGGTACGGCGACCCCCGAGCACTTGTTCGCCGCCGGCTACGCGGCCTGCTTCGGCGGCGCGCTCGATTATGTCGCCAAGCAGAAGAAGAAAGATGCTTCCAAGGCCAAAATCACCTGCGCGGTGTCGATCGGGCCGCGAGAAGGCGGCGGTTTCGGCATCGCCGTCAAGATGCATGTCGAGGACACGTCGCTCGTGCAACCGGAACTCAGCGGCTTCGTGCATGAAGCGCACGAGAAGATTTGTCCTTATTCGCACGCTACGCGGGGCAATGTGGACGTCACCTTCGAAGTCGTCGGTGGTTAGAGCGAGTCCGACCCTGCCGTTCTGACCGGAGGAAGGCCACCGGAGGAGTGGCGCTTATTCCAGGTCTCAAAGGAGCCTCGAAACTAGGGTCGAAAATTACCGAGGTCAGGGCGGTTTCTCCTGCGCGGGCAGCGCGGCCCAGGTGGCCGTCAGCGGGGGGACCGTGCGCTTGTCGAGCGGTTCGTCGACGCGCTTGATGCGCAGGGCGCACGCCCGCCTCTTTTTGTGAATTTGCCCAATTCCATCGGCGCCCAGGCGAGCGCAACATCAACCGGGTCGGACGCGCGGTGGATCGCGCCGATCCAGGTTCAATAGCCGCGTCGTCGGCTCGAAGCGTCATGAACCTGGTCCCGGCGAAGCCCTCCCAGGCTTGCAACAGGAGGCGAGACGGAGGTCAACAGCGGAAGATGAACGTCGAATGAGCCATGAACGCGCCCCAAAGCCCCTTGCCTGCCGCTTCAAGTCTGCCGAACTTGCTGAGCACCACCAAGTGACATCCGGCGCGGATATCCTGGCGCTCAACCTCAGCGGCCGCCGCCATACCATCTTGGTCGAGATGGCATGCCATCGAACCAGGCCCAAATTCTTAGCACTCATGAAGCAGCACGGTAAGTGGCAAGGGTTCTTCGAAGGTTGCCAAAGGCTGTCGCGCTCCCAACTGCGGAAGGAGGCGTTATGCGCGCATCCAAATCTTCTCGCGGGCGGCGCAGGGCTACCGTTGCCGAACGCACGGCTGACGGAATGGCGCTCTGAGGGGTGCTTTAGATCGTTACTTAAGGCTAAGATCTAACGCCGAGTTCGATCGGATAGAACCTGCTAATTATACCAACAATACCAAGGAGGGAACCAGAATGACTAGGCTCACAGTCGCAGCCGTCTGCTCCGCGGTGCTGTTCTCGGTCGCGACACCGGGGTCGCCGGCGCAGGCGCAGGCACAGGGCCAATTCGCTTATTGCAAGGCCGATATGGCACGGCTTTGCCGAGGCGTTCAGCCGGGCGGCGGTCGGATGCTGGGCTGCCTAAAGGCTCACGAGAACGATCTCACTGTCGGTTGTGCGAAAGAGCTAAAAAACCTAAAGGCCCGCACGGGGAAATGATTACTGCCGTGCGGGCGCAAATCTTGATCCGATCGACATCGGATCCTGGCATCGGCCTCCGGCGTCAATCGTGCGATGCACAGTTTCACTCGAAGCGCCAACCGCTCGCGATATCGCGGCAGCCGAGAGTGACCGATCCGGCCCCTGTCCCCGGGGTCGCCATCGCAGTTCATAATCACGGCATGCAGCCGATCATGTCACCAGCGCAACGTAGTTCAATCGTGCATCATCAGAGCTTCCGCGGCTTTGCGGATCATCGAAACCGTTTCTACTTCCGCTAGATGGGCACGAAAATGCCAATTCGAAATGCACTCCGCTCGCTCAAACTCGCGCTTTGCTATCTCCAGGGCCTCGGCCTGGTCCGCAGCCTCTGGGATAATAAGAGACCGTTGCAGGCATTTGAATTCCCGCCCATTGGAATTGATTAGATTGTTGAAGAACTTGACGCGGTAGCTGGTCATTAGAATCACCTCAATTCGCTGCAAGTGCATTGGCCGAACTCGACAAGCCATGATTCTTCGCGATCGATCGGCATCCCATTGCGAGTGCCCCGAGGCTCGTCACTCAGTTGGCGATTTCGGCGATGGCCTGCAGGCGGGCACGATCCAGGACGCGGACCAATGTCGTACCATTGAGATCGATGATGCCATCGGCGCGAAGAGTGGTAAAAGTGCGGCTCACGGTTTCCGTCGTCAGGCCGACATAGTCGGCGATATCGTTGCGCGTCATGGTAAGGCGAATGGCCTTGCCGTCGCGACCGAGACGTTCCTGCCGGCGAATGAGGCCGAGCAGGAATGAGGTGACGCGCTCTTGCGCGGTTTTGCGACCAAGCAAGACCATCTGATCCTGTGCCGCTGCTAATTCGTTGGATACCATCATCAGCAATCGACGCTCGATCGCTGGATGATTTTCGACAAACCTATCGAATTGCCGGCGGGCAAAACGGCACACGGTCGTGTCGGTCAGCGCCTCCGCGCTGTAGGTGTAGTTATCATTGAAGCTAAGGCCCAAAAAATCGCCTTGGAACAGGAAGCCGGTTACTTGCCGGCGGCCATCGGGGAGGAGCTTGTAGATTTTTATCGACCCCGATGTGATGGTGTAAAAATGCGTCGCCTCATCGCCCTCTTCGATCAGCGCGTCACCGGCCATGAGCTGCTGCGACGCCGCCAACCCGGCAAGGCGGTCGAGCGCCTCGGAAGTGGCGGCGGCGCATACCGTTCTGTTTCGAGCCGGGCAAGCGCGGCAGTTCTGTGTCTTACCCTGAAACGGCACAAAGGTGGGGCGGGGTTCATAGGTTTCTGCTGCCAACATCGCCTTTCTCCTTTGGCTCACCGAACGTCGTGACAGTGTGACCATCGGACGAAAAGCCGGTTGCGAATATTCGCATTTGTACCTACGGGTTTCTACTTATGGATCGCGATAGCATGACCTTTCTCGCATTTAGATCGAGACGGGACACTTCTTGACTGACGACCACACGGGTCTCACGCCAGTCTACCAAGTGTCTACCGAGCAAATCGTGACGAAGATTTGCTAGCAGCTCGATCGATTCAACAGCGCTGCTGTGTTCCGATGACTTCCGCCGGCACCTCGTTACAAATTGCCACCACACCACATCGATGCCGGCTCCGAGGAACAGGATCTCTTGCGCGAACGACACGAAATGGATCTAAGGCAACACTTCCATCACGCGCGCGCTCCGCCGCCTCACCGATCCTGTCTTGCGCCGCCGCAAGGATAAGCGCAACGCGCGCGGCCGAGCGCGTCGAGTTCATCTATGAAAATGACAGCCGGCGCCTGCGCTCGCGCTTGATCGAACAGGTCTCGACGAATTCCGACCCGCTGATCGAAAAAACGGCACGCCCGCTTGGCCAGTCCACGGCGCGCGCCGACAGAGTCTCCCGGTGCCGGGCGGCCCGACCAGCAGGACGCCCTCGCGGATGCGGGCGCCCAGCCGACCGTACGCTGCGGGGGTTCCCGAGAAAGGCGACAATCTCGCAAAGCTCGCCTATAGCTTCATCGACGCCGGCCACGTCGTTAAAGGTCACCTTCGTGTCCGATGCGACGTAGATCTCGGCATTGCTCCGGCCCGACATCAGGCCGCCGGTTCCGCCCACGCCAATGCGGCGCAACAAGAAGACCCAAAATCCGAAAAAGAACAGAACCGGTACGATCCAGGACAGTAGGTCGGCAAGAAATCGGCTTTGATGAACCCCGGAAAGGTGACGCCGGAATTCGCGAGTTCGTCGACCAGCGCCGGATCGACCCGGGCCACCACGATTCAAGGTTTGCCGTCTGCCTCCGGTCGTTTGAGGTGGGCACAGACATACTGGTCCGAGACCGACACCTCGGCGATCTTGCCTTGGTACAGATCGTTGAGGAGCGTTCTGTATGGGACTGCCTCCGCCATTTCGGCGTCGGTCCAGAAAAACTGCATGGCCACGATCGGCAGGACGGCAGCGATAGCAGACCAGGCGTGAAAGGCGGTTTCGCGTTTCATGACGCCCGGTTCCTGTGCCTGGGTATCACTTTATGCGGCAGGAGATGCGTACCGTATCGCCATCCTTCTCGTCATGCTCGTACAGGCGGCCGCCGAATACTTTTTTTTTTGAGCGCGCGGGCGATTCGGTGCGGCAGGTGAAAATCGGTGGTCGCGATCACTATAGGGTCACCCGAATGCTCGATCGAAATGACGCGGTTGAGTGGGTGATTCCGCCATTTGCATTTCTCTTTATGGCGTACGGCAGCCTCGATTTGAGCGGTTTGCGCCGGTGAAAAAATTCCCGTCAAGGCTAGGATACCCGCAGGGAATCCGTCATGAATCCGCTGGCAGGCCTTGCATCACGTTGGTTAGGCTTCTTCTGGAACTCCGTCCCATTGCCAGCGGCCACGATGAGACACAGTACCGCAATCGCTGCACACGGTCGGCTCCCGTATCTTGTGTTTGGTTATTCGGATCTCCAATTGTGTTGAACTTAAGAGATCGTCGTCGTCGTCGACCTTGATCCAGATCAGCCCTGTGGGACGACACCGTTGCCTCACGAGGCGATCGCCCCGATTATTCGGGCCGATTGGTAGGTACCTACGGACGATACGGACACGGGGAGTGGAATGGCTGACAGGCCAGTCGAAACGCCAGTCGAAACGCCACCTAATCATCGACACCCATCGCCTCCGCACTCGCACGAACGGAAGCGGCCGCTGCCTTGGCACAAACCTAAAGGGGCCGAAGACGATGCCTGCGCCCCCGCCGCACTGGAGGCGATCCTCAGCAACCCGAACTATCGCGAAGCCGACGATGATATCGTGTTTCTGCAATCCGATACGACGCGCGGTGTACGTCTGCAACTCGATTACCTGAAAACGGAGAGCGTATTGCAGGCGCATCAGGTCGCACACACGATTGTCGTCTTCGGCGGGACCCGCATCGTTGAGCCCCAAGCAGCGCGGCGTGAAGTACAGCAATGGGCCGAAGCCGCTGCCGTGAATGAGGCCGATTCCGAAATCCGGCAACGGCTTGCGGTGGCGCGACGCGTCGATGCAAAGAGCCGCTATTACGAGATCGCTCGCGAATTCGGTCGTGTCGTTGGCGCCGCGGGAGCAACAGCATTGGACGGCCGCATCATGATCATGACGGGGGGTGGCCCTGGGATCATGGAGGCGGCTAATCGCGGCGCCCACGACGTCGGTGCAAAATCGATCGGCCTCAATATCAGTTTGCCGAAAGAGCAGTTCCCAAACCCGTACGTTACGCCGGACTTGTGCTTCAGTTTCCATTACTTTGCCATTCGCAAACTCCATTTCCTGATGCGGGCGCGCGCTTTGGTCGCCTTTCCGGGCGGCTACGGTACGCTTGATGAGTTGTTCGAAGTGCTGTCGCTGGCACAAACCCGAAAGATGAAGCCCGTTCCAGTGATTTTAGTGGGCGAAGCCTACTGGCAGCGTGTATTTGATGCGGAATTTCTGGTCGACGAAGGCGTCATCGATCCCGAGGATCGGGACTTGTTCTGGTTTGCGGAATCCGCCGATGACATTTGGCACAGCATTCTCGCCTGGCATGACGCGAACGGCACGCCATTGCTGGCGTCGACCACCAGGACGAACCCGTGAAGTTGTCGTTCCACGGTGCAGATCAGGACGTTACCGGTTCGTGCCATCTCCTGGAGTGCCTGGGTCGACGCATCCTCATCGATTGCGGCATGCGCCAAGGCAGCCGCGAATTGGTGCAGGAGAATGCTGAGCCATTCGGCTTCGATCCGGTTGCGATCGACATCGTGCTTTTGACGCACGCTCATCTCGACCATTGCGGACGACTACCCCTCCTGGTCAAACGTGGTTTCAAGGGCGAGATCATCGCGACTGCAGCCACACGCGAATTGGCACGCCTCGTCATTGTCGACGCGGCCCATCTTCAGGAGGAAGAACTGCGCCGCGCATCACGCCATCAGCGTCGCCATGGCGATCGGAGTCCGGCCGAGCCGCTCTATTCCCTGCTCGATGCGTTTGCGGCGCTGGGCCAGTTCGGGCGTGCGGCGGCCTACGGCGCTCCGATCCAGCTTGCGCCGGGAATCCGCGCCACGTTTATCGACGCCGGACATATCCTCGGTTCCGCCAGCGTTCTAGTTGAGGTCGTCGAGCACGGCGAGAGTCGTTCCGTCTTGTTTTCCGGCGATATTGGCAACGCGGGGCGGCCGTTACTGCGGCCGCCGGCAACGCCAGCCAGTGCCGATTTCATCGTCATGGAATCGACCTACGGCGACCGTTTGCATCGCCCGATGGCCGCATCGATCGATGAATTCTACGCGGCGGTCGCCGAGACGTTCGCCCGCGGCGGCAACATAATCATCCCTACCTTCGCCCTCGAGCGAGCGCAGGAGATTTTGTACTGTCTGCACCAGGGCATCGAAATAAGCAAAGTGCCGACGGCAGCCCAAGTTTTTCTCGATTCGCCTATGGCGATCTCCGCGACTGAGATATTCAGGCATCATCCCGAATGCCTTGAGCCTTCAGTCGCCGCCCTTTTCCAGCACGGCGGCGACCCGTTCCGCCTGCCAAACCTCCACCTATCCCGCGAGACGGCGGATTCGATGGCGGTCAATCGTGTCACCGGTGGCGCGGTCATCTTGGCCGGCGCCGGCATGTGCACCGGCGGCCGCATTCGCCACCATCTACGTCACAATCTCTGGCGAAGCGAGTGCTCGGTGGTTTTTGTCGGCTTCGCCGCGATCGGCACGCCCGCGCGGCGGATCATCGACGGGGCCCAATCGATCGTGCTGCTCGGCGAAGACATTCCAGTCCGTGCCCGGATCCATACGATCAACGGCTTCTCCGCTCACGCCGACCAGCAGGAACTCATCGACTGGCACCGCCGGATTAGCGGTAACAGGATCACATTCGTCGTCCACGGCGAGCTCGCGGCGATGGCGAGCCTCGCCGTGAAGCTTGTAGCGCCGCGTGTCGAGATGCCCTCCATGCACCAGTCCTACGACCTGTAGATGGGACCGACGCCGTCAACGCCTCCGGTCATACTGACCAAATAAGCGACGATATCGTCGATTCCACTCGGCTCAGAGCGCCGACCGCAATGCGGGACGAGGGGTGCCCCTTGAGCTAGATCAAAGCCGCTTTCGATTCACGGCTCTATGCATCAATCGTGCGAGAACTGATCCAAGAGGAGATTCGCATGACGGATGACACAAGACTGCAGCAGTGGGTGTCGGACGAACTTGCGTTCGAGCCGCGAGTTGATGCCGCGCACATCGGCGTCAGCGTGCGCAATGGCGTGGTCATGCTGTCGGGACGCGTCAACACCTACGCCGAGAAGTTCGCTGCGGAGGAAGCCGCTCGGCGCGTCAAGGGCGTGACCGCGGTGGCCCAGGAGCTCGAGGTCTATCTACCGTCCGACAAGAAGAGCGACGATGCCGAAATTGCCGAGCGTCTGGTTCGTATGTTGCACTGGGACGTGTTGATCCCGCACGACCGCATCACGGTGAAGGTCGAGCACGGCTATGTGACGCTCGGGGGCGAAGTCCAATGGCATTACCAGCGGGCCGAGGCTGAAGCGGACGCGCGCAAGCTTAGCGGCGTGAAGGCCGTAATCAACGACATCCACTTACGCCCGGTCATCAGGTCCGAGAATGTCGAGGCCAGGATCCGAGCAGCGTTGGAGCGCAACGCAGCGACTGAAGCTAACCGCGTAACGGTCGACGTGGCGGGGACTAAGGTTACGCTCAGCGGCAAGGTTAATGCGTGGACCGAGCGCGAAACGATCGAACGAGCGGCGTGGTCGGTGCCAGGCGTCACCGAGGTCGACGATCAGATCGAGTTGTCGCGCCCTTAACCGCCTCCGATAAAGGTCATAGGAGTTGGTGATTAGTGCCTACGAGATAGAATTATTGTCGCCGGATCGCGCTTCAATGGCCTATCCGTTGGTTTTGGCCGCGCATCCCGCGGTCGAACTTCAACAGTGGTTACGCTACGTGCGCGCGTTGACGGAACTGCCACCGGAATGCTCTGGCGTTCTCGGATTACGTGGCGATGGCGGCTATTTCTGTGGCCTTTTGATTTACCGGAACGACAGGGAACCGTGGCACGATCCGCGTCTCTCGGTCGAATTGTTCGTCGCAATCGATTTGGTCAATGTCCGCGCAGTGACCGACGCGCTGCTCGCGGCGGCGGAAGCGAAGGCCGCCGCGCTCGCCTGCACCGTCGTACAAATTCGGATTGAACACGGACCGAAATTGGTGGCGCGTATTCGTCAGGCCGGCTACCGGCCCGCCGCCGGTCTGATGGCAAAGGACATAACGGCTCTGCCGAAGCCGAATTAATCCGTCCAGCCCTTTTTTATCCATCACCTCGAGCTTGGCGCGATCCCGCCCATGAACGAGCGTCGCAACGTCGAGATCGATGAGTCCGCCAGCTCGCCGCCCGGAAAAGGTGCAGCTGACGGTTTCGATTGTCAGGCCAAGATGGTGCGATCGGGAGATCGCGGAATGGCACGCCGATCCGGTCGCCGATGCGACCCCGTTCGACTTCCTCCTCCAACGCGCACGACAGCGCCGCTGATCTCATTTCCGGGCACCGACGGCAGCTTCGGCCGGTCAGCTTGCCGTCGGCGATACGCCGATCAGTGCGGGACACGCGCGGGCGGTGATCAGCGCCTCGTGCCGGCCGCGACGTCCACGGTCGGGGTGGTTGCTGACAAAGGCGGCCAGCGAAACCGACCACGGCTTTAACCAAAAGCACCTGTTGCGGTCTGCCTTCTGTGAACGTCGGTCACACGGAAGGTCCGAGTTTCGCAGTCTCGCTCCTCGATCGAGACATATTCCTCCCGGCGTCGAACCGGTGGTGATCACCTTTGAAGATCGTTTCGTCATCGGGGCCTGCCTCACCAAACGAGAGCACCCATCCGCGTCGTCCATGACGGATGCGCCCCGTTCGTTGTCGCCGGCCCAGAAGCGATAAAAAATGACCTCGTCGCGATTTTCGGGTATTGTTTTAGGATCAACCTCCCCGCCCCATGTCAGCGGCTCGCGGATCTCGCAGCCAAAGCTTCCTACCGCCTTCCGGAAAATCATGACAGTGGGCCAGTTCCAATATTCGTATCCTGTGATGGAGATCCGAATGCCGCCTATCGAGGACCGGGAAGGGGCCGAGGAGGCCCGCTACGCGAGACACGAGGAACCGACATTTCGCGTCAAAGCACGACGCAACAAGCTCTTGGCGCTCTGGGCTTTGGAAAAAATGGGACGGCCCGGGGCGGCGGCGCCGGAACAGGCGGGCGAACTTGTCGATATCGTCACCGCCGATGACACCGACGCGGCGGTAATCGCCCGCATTGGCGCGCCTCTATCGTCCGGAGGAATATTCGTGCCCGCGGCCGAGAGCCGTGAGCGCCTCGAGAGGTTTGGCGCAGCGGCCCGCGACGGCGCTCCGGCCCGATAGCGCCGACAGCGTCTAGCTCGGTTTCGACAGGCCTGCTTCGATTGCCATCCGGACGAGGCTCGACAGCGATCGCGACTGCATTTTTTCCATCACGCGTGCGCGGTGAATCTCAACGGTGCGCTGGCTTATGCCAAGTAGATGGGCGATCACCTTGTTCGGGTGGCCCACGATCATCGCCTGAAAGACGTCACGCTCGCGATCGGTGAGCTGTTCGTGGCGCGCGCGCGTCTCGGCGACTTCTTCAGATTGGCGGCGGTCGCGCGTGGCCTTTGCCAGCGCCCGCTGCACTGCTTCCAGCATCACTTCGTCGGGAAATGGCTTTTCGATGAAATCGCTGGCTCCCGCTTTGAGAGCGCGAACCGCCATCGGTATGTCACCGTGACCGGTCATGACGATCACCGGAATATCGATGCCGCGCTCGATTAGCGCCTGCTGCAATTCGAGTCCGTCGATATCGGGCATGCGGACATCGACAACCAGGCAGTCGCCCGGAGCTGGCTTGGCGGTGTTCAGGAAATCGCGGCCCGATTCTTGCGCAGCGACGCGCTTCACGCCAGCGGCTTCCAAAAGTAGCTTGAGCGAGTCCCGGATCGCCTCGTCGTCGTCGACAATAAAGACCGTTGGTTCGCTCATGGCTGCTCCGCCAGCGCTTCGGCAGTGGGCAGCGTAAAGGCAAACGTCACCCCGCCGTCCGGGTTCGGCGTCGTCCAGATTTTTCCGCCATGAGAGTCGATGATCGAGCGGCAGATCGAAAGTCCGAGGCCCATGCCCTTTTCCTTCGTCGTCACGAACGGCTGAAAGAGCTGGTCGGCGACCTCGGAGGCGAGGCCAGGGCCGCTATCCGCGATAGAAACGAGCACCATGTCATTTTCAGCTTCGCTGGTCGCGATCCGGAGCTCGCGCCGCACGACGCCCTGCATGGCTTCAATCCCATTACGTATCAGATTGAGGATGACCTGTTGGATCTGGATCCGGTCAATCATCACCGGCGCCAGTTCGATCCCGAGCTCCATGCGCACCATGACGCCGCTTTCCTTCGCGCCGACGAGAGCTAGCGCGCTCGCTTCCTCAAGCACTTTGTTGATGGATTCGGGCTGCCGTTCCGTCTCGCCCTTCTGCAGGAACTGCCGCATGCGATGAATGATTTGGCCGGCGCGGCTGGCTTGCGCCACCGCTTTGTCCATCGTTTCCTCAAGGCGCTCGCGCGATATATCCGGGTTGACGATCATCCGGCGCGTCGCCTGCACATAATTGATGATCGCCGTCAGCGGCTGATTGAGTTCGTGCGCGAGCGCGGACGCCATTTGACCCATGGCGCTTAGGCGCGATGCGCGCAAGAGCTCGGATTGCAACTCCTGCAGGCGCTCGCGCGCGACCTGCCTTTCGGTGATGTCGCGAACGAAACCAGTGAACATGCGCTTGCCTTCGAGATTGATCTCGCCAACCGCGAGTTCCATCGGAAAGGTCGAGCCGTTCGCCCTGCGCCCGAGCACCACACGGCCGATGCCGATAATGCGGCGCTCCCCCGTATGGCGATAGCGTTCGAGATAGCCATCATGCTCGTCGCGGTAGGGCTGCGGCATCAGCATTTTGACGTTCTGCCCGATGACGTCTGTGGCGGAATAGCCAAACAGTCGTTCGGCGGCAGGGCTGAAGGATTGGACAAGGCCACGGTCGTTGATGACGATGATTGCGTCGGGAACGGTCTCAAGGACGGACCGCAGATGCGCTTCGCTCGCGCGCAACGCCCGTTCCGCATCCTGCAGCGATTGATATTCGCCGGTTTCCGCCGCCATCGGCCCCACCATAGGATACGCTCCCAGATGTCTCTCACCTCAAAGACCAGCCAACGATAGCAAGAGAGCGGGGCCGTGCCAAACCGCGCTTGGCGCTGGACCGTCATCGGGGCCCGGCGGCGAAAATAAAGGGGGCCAGGAGCTGACCACCGCTTTCCTTGTCGAGCGGCTCGGAACCGGCGAGATGGCATCGACCGGCACGCTTACGCGATCGCACTGATGGTTGCTGCCGGTTATCGCACTCAACCAGCTCGACGACACCCATTCGTGATGCGACATGGAGCGGCGCGCGCGACGATCATCATCACCGATCGATCCCCTTCAGCAACGAAAGATCGGCAATTTTTGATAACGCCGCTTTGAACGCAAGCAAAGTACCGATGACCGCCACCTCCACAAACTCGCCGGGGAATAACCGAAGGACTGCGGCCGCCTCGAGCATCCAGGGATCGGGTGCCCGGAATTTGCCCAAGGCGCCAAAGCTTCGCCGCTATCGGGCATCGCCTTTGGGCCGAAGACTTGAAGCCGGTTACGGGCTTCCGCGCTCGTCAGACCCGGCGGCACCTTCATCTCGACCGGTTGCCGATGATGGTCACGGCGTCTAGCGGGGGAGCGCGATGGCCGGTCGCCGGACGGCCGGCGCCAATGCATGAGCGCGCGCAAGTCATCGCCGTGCTCGGGATGTGGGTCTGGTGCTCGATCAGTCTGCCGCGCATCGTCTCTTTGGCGTAACCCGCTCGGCGCAAAGGAGCGGCACCCGGTCGATCACATCCACAACCGGGTCAAAGCGGCCGATCGTTACGCACAACGATGTCGAACAGCGTAATCGTAGTGCCTTCCTCCTTGTCGCCGCGGAGATGGAAATTGTCCGCCATGCATCGATCAGATGAAGCTCGGATATCCAACGACGCGGTGACGATAGATTGGCAATCTTGTGCCATAATATGCTGCTCGCGCGAGCTTTTCGGTCGGTCTGATGCCTCTTTTAATGTAGCCTTTCAGGCCGACGTTGAGGTGGATCAAGTTCCAATTGTGACGTTTTTCTGCGTTTAACTGGCACATGGAGTCCAAGCGATGACGGATGAGTTTGTGCGTCCCAAAACCCAGTTCAGGCGGATTTTGGCGGCGACCGACGGTTCCGAAGGCGCGACTAATGCGTTGCGATCGGCAATTGAATTGGCGGCGGTTATGCCGGCCGAGCTCGTCGTCTTGAATGTTATTGAACCCGAGGAACTCTCCGTAATCCAAAGCCCGGGGCCGCAAGAGTTTGCTCGCGCCGAGCACCTCCGCGGCGATCATGCCGAAGCGAAAGAAATCATTTCGGAAAGCATCTTGGACGAAGCCAAGGAGATTGTGACTGAGTATAAGGGTCTGGCGGCATCCTTCGTCTTTTTGGTGGGCGATCCGGCTACAGAAATCCTGCGCTACGCCGACGAGGTTGCTGCCGACCTGATCGTGATGGGAAGTCGCGGCCGCGGCCGCGTTGTCGGACTGTTGCTTGGCAGCGTCTCTCAGAAGGTCACCAACATGGCCCGGCAGTTCGTGCTGATTGCGCCGGCGCGCAAATAATCTGGAGCCACCACCGGGAACGGATTTTTTAGATTCCGCCGCAACGGCGAGACGCGGATCAGCGTCCTAGGCGCCATGCGCCGGGCGTCAGACCCATAATGCGGTGGAAGCGCCGGTTGAAAGTCGAGAGGTCCCGAAGCCAGCTTCGAAGGCAATATCGGCGATTGGATCAGCCGTCTCTTTCAGCCGCGCCGCTCGCGATGGAGACGCTGGCCGAGGATAAATTGGTAGGGCGTAGCCCCGGGCACCGGGCGGAAGGTGCGGAGGAAACGATATCGGCTCATGCATCAGCGCGCGCCAGGTCTGCCACGGTGATCGGCTCCTCAGGCCGCCCTTCGATCAAACGGATTGCCTCGCGCACGCGTTTCTCGTGCCGCCCGCTTGCGGGCCGGACGGAAGTGCCCTCCTGCGCAAGCACCGCGGTCCCGGCTACCCGGCGCGCGACGCCGCGACGAGCTATTCGCCGTCCTTGATGGCCGGCCCGGTTGATGGCCCGGGGCGAACCACTACCGCTTCGGGTATGGTCGATATTCGTCGCACAGAAGCGCTACCGCGACGACACGGCCGTCAAGGTGGCGACCTCGGCGATGGGCGCCGGGCTAAAACCGATCGGCGATGACGGGTTCCAGAACCGCACCGTACTCGGGCTCAAAAAAACATGTTCTCTTGTGCATACTTAAGCCTGGCACGCCGCGCCCCCTCGGGAGGCTACGGAAGATCGTATCGTCGGATTGGCCGCCGCCACCTTCCCCTACCGGAACGTGTGTTGTGGGATGGAACCGGCGAGGGCCCGAGCCGGCTGCCGTGGACGCACAAGTAAAAACAATGCGACGAGGTGCGTGATCATTAGCAGGGGCACATAGATGATCGGGATAGCGTAGGTGGCGCCCAACTGCCCCGCCAACGCCGGAAGGCCGACCTGAATGGCGTGGTAATAGTCGAGGATGAGGTCGGCCATTCCCACAAGGTTGAAGGCGACCACGAAGGTCCAAAACAGCGGACGGATCTTCCAAGTGAGAAGCGCCGCCATCGCCAACAGCCCGGTCGCGAAGTCGCCGTAGGCCGCGAAAGTGGCGAACGCGGCAGGCAGATTGGCGCCCGCGACGCCGGGAAGAATGAATACGAGCCCGAAGAAGCGGAAGCTGTGCAGCGTCGCAATCGCGCGATGCGCGTCGACGCTGTCCATCGCTTTGAGCCTCGGCCACAGATATGCACCGAAGCAAAGCAGCCACGCCACATAGCCGAAAACGAGGTGAATTTGGAAAAGGGTTTGCGGCGACATTTGGTCTCCTCTCCGGTCTCACTGGTCCCGCCTCGAACGCCTCGGTCGGGATGGCGAAACCGCCTGCCATGAGATTTCATCCAAGCTCGGGGCAAAGCTGCGCGCAGTTCAGCCTCTCCATCACGCCGGGACTGAGCGAAGGCTGCGACCCCGACGCACGCAACCTGAAGTACCAGGGCTTGGCCACCGGCTTGCAGGGACAAAGCTGGTTGAGGGCGCCCTCGCCCGGAAGGCGGGATGGTGCGGCTCGCCCCTGTTCGGCATGGGTCGAACGTTTCGTACCTCCCCCTGACTTCACCGCGCATTGGATCCAGCGGCATTTGCTGCATGCTCGTCACTTCGCCGCGACGTGGGCTCGCCGCAGCTTTTTGACTTCCTCCCGGCCTCCGCTGGGCGGCGGTCGCTCGGATTCATCGCGGTCGAGATAAAGTTTGAGAAAGGCGGCTGTGGCGTTCTGTGCACGGCGCGTGATCTCGTGGGAGGACGGTCGGTCGGCAACGCCGAGCACCAGGCTGAGAATCAGGTTTCCCCAAAGCAGCCCAGAGAATTGCTCAGCCATTTCCGCAGATGGTCCGTCGAGAAGTCTGGCCGACCGAGCCTGAGCGATTATCCGCCGCAAGGCTGCTCGGGTGGCCTCGCGTCCCAGTGAATCGAGCGCTCGCGCCACCTCGGGTGCACGGACCGCCTCGGCGATCGCGAGCCGGAAGACACCGACCACCGTTGGATCGCTGACCTCACGGATGAGCTGTGTTCCGAAGGCTACGAGCGTCTGCTCGAGGGTCTTCCGGTCGCGCGGCACTGGAAGGTCAGTTGGCACCTGTAGCCGCTTCGCACGTTCGCCGATGCATGCGGCCAGCATTTCCTGCTTGTTGCCAACCAGCTTGTAAAGTTCCCGCTTCGAAACATGCGCGCGCGTTGCGATCTCGAGCGTGCTCGTCTCGGCATAGCCGGCTTCCGTGAACGCGGAAAAAGCAGCATTAAGAATGCGCCGCCGGGCCGCTGCTCTTTCCGGCTCGTTCCCGCGCAGTTTCGCCGTCGATCTTGCCTTCACCCGCCTTCTCTTATTGAGGTACCGCTTGGTACCACACGGCCGAAGTTACGGTACCTAACGGTACCAGTCAAGACTCGATTGAGGGGGAGATCGCTATGGCGGATACGTTGGTCCGGCGCGGCGTCCGGCTTGTAGCCGTGGAACCGGACCCAGTTTGCTGCAGGAATCTTCGGAAGCGCTTCGGCAGAGAGCCGAAAATACGGATCATCGAAAGCGATTTCTTGACGATTGCCACGCCCGGCAACCCTTCCGGGTCGCGGTTCGCTGCCGTTCGGTAAGACAACCGATATGTTGCGGCACCTCCTAGACGACCCGGGCACCTGCTTGGTGAAGGCTGACGTCGTCGTTCAATGGGGAGTCGCGCGGAAGCGTGCGGCCTATGCACCGTCGACTTTATTGTCGACAATCTGGGCACCGTGGTGGGAGATCGCCATCCGCCAGCCTATTCCGGCAACCGACTTTCGGCCGATTCCGCGCGTGGACGCCGGCTATCTTGCCGACGCACGCCGCGATCCATGCCGCTATCAATGGCACGCCCTTATGCGGATTTCGTCCGCCAACAATGGCATTTCGACCGTTGAGTCCTTTGCCCGCGTTTGCATCGCTTCCCACAAATCGGCGGATCGCCTCAGGTCCATCGCCAACTATTCAACGACAGCGAACGCGCCAATCGCGCATCTAGCCGACAGAAGTGTCCGAATGCCGGTGATCCTGAAACTCGTTGCGACGCTCATTCGCGAATGGGTTCGTCTCACGAGATGGGACGACGAGATTGCTGAGCTACACGATAAACCCTGGTAGGTTTCCTGCTGGAACATGGATTTCGGGGGGAACGGGCGGAGCAATGTCACCACTCTTCTAACGCCTATCGAGGAACATCATGCCGGAGCCACGTATCGCGCCGTATGGCTCGTGGACATCCCCCATCACCTCGGATCTGATTGTCGCCTCGACGATCGGACTAGGGGAGTTGCTGCTCGACGGAGGCCGGCTCTATTGGCTCGAAAGCCGGCCGCAGGAGGCCGGGCGCTCGGTCGTCGTCTGCGCCGCTTCCGACGGCACGATCGCAGAGGCGACACCTCCTGGTTTCAGCGTTCGGACCCGTGTCCACGAATATGGCGGCGGCGCGTTTCTGGCCGATGGCGGCGTGATTTATTTCAGCAACGACGCCGACGGCCGGCTTTATTGTCGGGAGCCGGGGCTCGACCCGGTCCCGCTGACACCCGAGCCGCCGCGGCCGCGCGCGCTGCGCTATGCCGATGGCATCCTTGATCGCAGCCGCGGTCGGATGATTTGGGTCTGCGAGGACCACACGCAAACCGGCCGGGAGCCGGTCAACACGCTTGCCACCATCCTGCTCGACGGCGGATCACCGCAGACGCTCGTCGCCGGCGCCGATTTCTATTCCTCGGCGCGGCTCTCGCCCGACGGCGCCAGCCTCGCCTGGCTCGAGTGGCGGCATCCGAACATGCCTTGGGACGGCACCGAGCTATGGGTCGGCCGGCTCGGCCCGGATGGTGCGATTGCCAATCGCGCGAAGATCGCCGGCGGCCCCAGGGAATCGATATTCCAGCCGGAATGGTCGCCCGAAGGCGTGCTGCATTTTGTCTCCGACCGCAGTGGCTGGTGGAACCTCTATCGCGATCAAGGCGGCCGGATCGACCCCCTGTGTCCGGACACGGCCGAATTCGGCTCGGCGCAATGGGGCTTTCGCATGTCGCGATACGCCTTCGTCGGGCCGCGCCGGCTCGTGTGCAGCTACTCGCGCGACGGCGTCACATCGCTGGCGCAGCTTGATCTCGACACGCTGAGACTGTCGCCTGTGGCGACCGAATTCACCGAGATCAGCTCGGTGTGCGTTGACGGCGGGCACGTCTGTTTCCGGGGCGCCTCGCCGACTCGTTTCGGCGCGATCGTCCGGTTGGCGTTAGGCTCCGGCAAGGTCGAGATTATCAAGTCATCGAGCACGGCCGACACCGCTGTCTATGATGGCTATCTGTCGCGGCCCGAGCCGCTCGCTTTTCCGACCACCGGCGGCGCGACTGCGCGCGGTCTCTTCTATGAGCCGCTCAATCGCGATTTCCGCGCGCCCGAGGGGGAAGCTCCGCCTTTGATCGTGCGCAGCCATGGTGGACCGACCTCGGCCTTCTCGGCCGCGCTTGATTGGGGGGTGCAATTTTGGACGAGCCGCGGCTTTGCCGTCCTCGACGTCAATTACGGTGGCAGCACCGGTTATGGGCGTCCCTATCGCGAGCGGCTGAAAGGAGCGTGGGGCGTCGTCGACGTCGATGATTGCGTCAATGGCGCCCGCCATCTGGCTGACAGCAACCGCGTCGACGGCCGCCGCATGGCGATCCGCGGCAGCAGTGCCGGCGGCTATACAACCCTGTGCGCGCTGACCTTTCGCGATGCGTTCGCGACCGGCGCCAGCTATTACGGCATCAGCGATCTCGAAGCCCTGGTGCGCGACACACATAAATTTGAATCGCGCTACCTCGACGGGCTGCTCGGCCCTTACCCCCAGCGCCAGGACCTTTACCGCGAGCGCTCTCCGGTACACTTTGCCGACCAGCTGAAGGTGCCGCTCGGAATCTTCCAGGGGGCTGAGGACGCGGTCGTACCGCCGCAACAGGCCGCGTTGATGGCCGATGCGCTGAAGGCTAAAGGCGTGCCCTGCTTGTATTTTTTGTTCGACGGCGAGCAGCACGGCTTCCGCCGCGCAAGCAACATCAAGCGCGCCCTCGACGCCGAACTCTATTTCTATTCAATATTCCTGTCGCGGTCGAAGCTGATGTTCACGTCGGAATGATTCTATACCATGGTTCCGTTCGCTGCTTCTTTTCGACAATCGGGTAGCAGACATTGCATCACCCTCGGCTCGCTTGATCCTCGAAGCCGTGCAATCCGAATAGGCGGAAGTGTCATGCTGCCTGATGTGATTCCTGTCTTGGACAGCGTTGAACTCGTTCTAGTATGTCAAGCGACGCCGGGGAGGAGCCTATCATGACCGATCAGCCGAACCTGCCGCCGGGCGTGTCCGCGAGCCAACTCGCGACTGCGCTGAAACGGTTCGAGACGGCGCTCGGCGCCGACGCAGTGCTGAGCGATCAGGCGTCGCTCGCCGAGTTTTACGATCCCTACAATCTGCCTAGCCGCACCAACTTCAAACCATCGGCGGCGCTGTTCCCGACCACGGTCGAGCAGATCCAGGAGATCATCCGGATCGCCAATGAGGCGAAAACGCCGCTCTGGACCGTCAGCCAGGGCCGCAACAACGCCTATGGCGGCGCGGCGCCGCGCCTACCAGGCGCCGTCCTGGTGCATCTCCGCAACATGAACAGGGTGCTTGAAATCGACGAAGCCAACGCCTACGCCATGGTCGAGCCGGGCGTGCGATTCTTCGATCTATACGAGGCGATCCGCGCGGGCGGTCATAAGTTGATGATTTCGGTGCCCGATCTCGGCTGGGGCAGCGTCATCGGCAACACACTCGATCATGGTTTCGGCTACACGCCCTACGGCGATCACACCGCGTCGCAATGTGGCATAGAGGTGGTGCTGGCTAACGGCGACGTGCTGCGCACCGGGATGGGCGCGATGCGCGGCAACCGCGCTTGGCAGACCTACAAAAAGGGCTTCGGCCCGACGCCGGACGGGCTGTTCATGCAGTCCAATTTCGGCATTGTCACCAAGATGGGCATGTGGCTGCTGCCGACGCCCGAATGTTACATGTCGTGCTACGCCTCGGTACCGAAGGAAGCCGATCTCGAGGCACTGATCGAGACGATCCGGCCGCTGGTGCTCGACCGTACCATCCCGAACTATCCAATCGTCGGCAACGTGCTTGGCGCCGCGTCGCAAACGTCGCGGCGCAAGGACTGGTACAACGGCGACGGTCCCCTGCCCGAACCCGTGCTCGACGATATGACCAAGAAACTGAACTGCGGGCGCTGGAACATGCGCTTCGCGCTCTATGGTCACGAGACGATCGTCAACACCCAATACAAGATTGTACAAGCGGCGTTCGCGAAGCTGCCCGGCGCGACGCTGGGCGGACGCAAATATGCCGGCGCGACGATGGCACAGGACGTACCGCCGTCGGACCGCATTCAAGCAGGCATCCCCGGCCTCGACATCCTCAACATGGTCGCGTGGTATGGCGGCGACGAAGGCGGCCATCTCGATTTTTCGCCGATCTGCGCGCTTAAGGGCGCGGAGGTCGTAAGGCAGACCCAGGTGGTGCGCGGCGTGGTTGAATCCTTCGGCCTCGACTATTGCGCCGGCATCATCATCATGCCGCGCAGCGCGCTCCAGATTTGCCTGCTCAATTTCGACAAAAAAGACCCAGCCCAGGTCGATCGCGCGTTTGAATGCTGCAAGGCGCTCGTGGTCGCGGCGGCAAAGGCAGGCTACGGTGAATACCGAGCACATCTCGAAGTGATGGACCTGGTCGCCGAGCAATACGATTTCAACGATCACGCGCTGCGCCGCTTCAATGAGCGCATGAAGGACGCACTGGATCCTAACGGCATCCTGTCGCCGGGCAAGCAAGGTATCTGGCCGAAGGCACTGCGGAAGGCGCGGTCTTAGTCTGCTCGTGGAACGGCCCACCCCTGTTTCAGCGATCTTTGGGGGATTGCTGACCTTTAGCAGAGGAGAGAGAGGAGCGGACCGATTGATATCGTGATACTTGGCGTTGAGCTGGGGAAGAATGTTTGTGGCGTCGTTGGATTGGATGGCAGCGGTCGGGTGGTTTTGCGGCGTCGCTGAGACGGTCGTCGATGGCCGGCTTTGCGTAGAAATGGGCTGGTTGTGTGGTGGCGATGAAGCTTGCTGCGGTGCGCATCACCTTGGTCCACTGGTGGCGAAGGAACACGAGGTCAGGTTGATGCCGCGAAACCCACGGGAACATCCTTGGCCCACGAGCGTCGGCGTGAGGGTAAAAGCGTGTCGACGGCATGGCCCCGCAACGCGAATGTCGTCCCGACTTTCAGCGCGAGGGAAAAACCATTCCCACGTATCTGATCGAGCTGCTGGACCATGGTGGCAATGTGCGTGTGGCTGACCGGATCAGCTGCGATGACGACCCAACGCAATCAATCGCGCTCAAGCGATCGACGTGGTGAAGATTGGCATCGGTACGATATATGGGAGCCAACCGCTTGGTCTTTAGACATCGGCGCAAAGCCCGATTGTAACCAAATTGCACCAGTGCTGCTTTGTCGGCGGCGGGGAGCGGCTGCAATGTCCCGTGGCACTGAATGCCTGCCAGGCTATCAGAGCAATTCGCTCCCGGAACTCCGCAGCGGGCTCCGGCTCCTTTAGGCGGTACAAACAAGAAGCGCGATCGTAGACCGCTCAGTCACGCGGCTTTTCCGTGCGCCAGCGCGTGCACGTCCGCGGTCGTGAGCGCGTTCCCACCGATACCCCAATCGCCGCTTTCCACCTCCTCGACCACGCACCAAGTCACCTGACGCATGTTCTCGCCTTCGATCGAAACCATGGCGTCGGTCAGCTTAGAGATGATCTGGCGCTTCTGTTCCTTACTGAACACATCCTTGATGACACGAACTTGAATGAGCGGCATGACGCCATTCCCCTTCATTTCATCGTAGCCGGCCCAACGCCGGTTCTTAGAGCATGATGCCGAACACTTTTTAGAACGGTAATGGACAGTTTTATCGCCAACCGACATAACTGTATCGGTCCGGCGACAAGCACAGTACCGGGGAGGAGGGGCCTATGTTGTCGCTCTCCGTCAGTCTCAAAAGCGGTCAGCCACTGGTCGAGCAGATCGTTGCCGGTATCAAGCGGCACATTGACGACCGGCATTTGCGGCCCGGCGCCAAGCTACCGTCGATCCGTCGCTTCGCGGAGAGCAATCGCGTAAGCCGCTTCACCGTCGTCGAGGCCTATGATCGCCTAGTAGCGATGGGCTATCTTTATTCGCGGCGCGGCGCCGGCTTCTATGCGGCCGACGTGCCGAGGACGGGAGGCGGTCCGGCCCCCTCCGACAACCACGAGCGCAACGAAGAGCTTGTATGGCTGATCCGCCACTTGTTGGCGGCGGGCGACAATGCCGTGCTGGCGGGCGGCCCGTGGCTGCCGAATTCTTGGCTCGACGAGGCCGGCATCCGCCAAAGCCTGAACGTATTAGCCCGCAAAAACGGCGCTTATCTGCTCGAATATGGTCACCCGTTTGGTTATGTCCCGTTGCGCGAGCATCTATCGTTGATGCTTGCAGGGCTCGGAATCAATGCGCATCCGGGCCAGATTCTGCTGACCCAGGGAACGAGCCAGGCGTTGGAGCTGATCATCCGCTACCTGCTGAAGCCGGGCGATGCGGCGTTGGTGGACGATCCGGGCTACTACAACATGTTCGGCAATCTGCGTCTTTCCGGCATCGAGATGCTGGCAGTGCCGCGCCGGCCCGACGGTCCCGATGTTGCCGTGCTGGAGCAGTTCGCGAAGGCGCGCGGGCCGAAGGTCTATTTCACCCAATCGGTCATGCAGAATCCCACGGGTGGCGACATGAGTCCGCACGTCGCCTTCAGGGTACTGCAGGTCGCCGAACGATATGGTTTCGCCGTCGTCGAGGACGACATTTTTTGCGACCTCCAGGTGCGTCAGACGCCCCGTCTAGCGACGCTGGATCAACTCAATCGCGTGATCTATGCGCGCAGCTTCTCCAAGACCCTGTCCGGCAGCCTGAGAGTCGGCTTCATCGCTTGCGCCCAGCCGGTGGCCAACGACCTGGCCGACATCAAGATGCTGACCAGCATAACGACCTCGCAATTCACCGAGAGGCTGATCTATCTCATGCTTGTCGATGGTCATTATCGAAAATATCTCGCAGGCTTGCACGACCGGCTGGGGCAAGCGCGCCGCAACGTCGTACGTGCGTTCGAGCAGATCGGGCTCGAACTATTCGCGGAACCGACCGACGGTATGTTTTTGTGGGCGCGCTTTCCGCAGATCGAGGACTCGCTCGCGCTCGCCGAGGCGGCGCAACGCGACGGCATCGTCTTGGCGCCCGGAACTGTATTCCGTCCTCATCTCGGCCGTTCGCCTTGGATGCGGTTCAACGTCACGGCCTGCGGGGAGCCCCGCGTTCTTGCTTGGCTCACGCGTCAAGGGGTCGCGGCGTCGTGACAATTGGTGCGCGAAGAAACGACTGCTGTGATTGGCGGGTATCGGTGGTCTACGCGCGTTACCATGCTTTGACCTTATCAATCCATCTTTAGGGCGATGGCCCGCCGAAAACGGCTTAAGCAATTTCGGTGCTATCGCCATTCTCAGAATATCGATGTGTCGACGCTCTCCCTGGCGCGAAGGGTATTGCTGTTTCTTCAAAGGGCTACGCTCGTCACCGCAACCTATCTTCTCGAGGGCGAGCAATTGGGCGAATCGACGCCCCTTGCCCACTTCAGTACTGATAGCGCTAACGAGCGATAGTTGCAGCGAGGATCGCGGCATGCACAAGCCGCGGTCGTTCATCCCGCCGGTAATTGGGGATCGCGCATCCTTCATGGATGCTGAGATCGCCTCAGGCATGTGTTCTGGTCGGCCTCCGGTTACAGATTTCCAAAGGCGTCCAATGACGATCATCCCGTTTGCGATATGCACCGGGACCGCAGCGTTCCTCGCATGAATCAGGGCGGTTTCAGGGCGCCAAGTTGGTCAGGGCGCCGAAAATTTGCACGCGTCTCGTCATTTCGGCGTCGCGCTCTTGCCGGGTCTGTTTCGCGATCTCGATTGCCTGATTTACGAGCGCTGCTAGCAGCTCGGCGCGATTGCGCCGGATCAGTATAAGGGCATCACCCCATCTCACCTTGTGTTCGATCAGCTTGACGAACGCCTCGTCGTCCTTGTTCCATGTGGATAAGAGTAAACTTGTGGCGGTCGGCAGGGTTTTGAAGGCTTCCTCCAGGACTTGATGCCGACATTGCCTTGTATCCTCCAGCCACGATTCCAATGCTTCTATCTCGTCGCTGGTTGCCATGGCGGTGTCAGACATTTGTGCCAGCGTGGCGTTGAACGGATCGACTAGCGGCATCCGGCGAGACAATTCCCGGTAGGCAGGTTTCGCGGCAATTGTAGCTCGGCACGCAAGGGTCTCTTTGGAGACTCTTTGGGTCTCGACCAACATAGACTTGGCACTGAAGTCCGGCTGCGACGCGCACCCTGCGACAGATAGAAGAATTGTAAGTCGGATCCCAAACGCCCAATTCATAGCCGAGATCATCACGAAACTCCTACCCGCGCTTGAAATACCACAAATTGCACGAAGGCCGAATGGTCGGAGCTAATCGATCACGTAACCAAATGCTATCAGGGTAAGCCCCGATCCCTTCCTATGTCGCGTCTGAAACTGCGTCAGGTATGTTTGCTCTGGGAGCGTCTTTTTGCCACCGGCCGCTGGTTGGCGGCAATCACCCACAGGATTGTCGAGTACGGTCGGCGGGTTCTGGAAGGATTGCCACCGCATATTTGTTGGTTGCGCCATCGCCTCTCGACTGAGTTGGCTCAGAACCTTAATTCCTTTCGGCGTTCAACCGTGCCCTTTCCTAAGGGAATATCGGTCCTAGCGATTTCATTTGTGTAGCGTCGATTCCCTGAGGTCATTGTTCAGGCCCTATCGGCATCAAAGCCTACGCCGATTTGAGCCTCTGGCACGTACTCTTCTCTGCTCACTGTGTTGCGCATTGAGGCTTCCCCCTGCGGCAATGGATCATTGCCGATTCGGCATAGCTTGAGTTAATTACTGAAACGAGTGCACGTTGCGGCGCGCTATGGCTAAGCTTGGTGCGCTCGCGCGTTGCCTATTCGGAGACGGCAATGACTGACCTGTCTCGCCGCGGCGCGCTCGTCGGTGGCGCGGCCATCGGAACATTGGCCTCAATCCATCTTCGTTCCGCGATCGCTGACGGGGTGTCTCGGCCGGCCCTACCCATCCCCCACGAACTCAGGGCGAACACGCGGGGTGAAATCGCGTTCAGTGCCCGCGGCGGAACAGTACGCTTTTTGGCGGGCAAGCAGACAGCGACCTGCGGTTACAATGGCCCGTTTCTGGGTCCCGCGCTGCGATTGCGACGTGGACAGACCGTCTTGATCGATTTCACTAACTATCTTCCGCAACCTACGACTGTGCACTGGCACGGGCTGATCATTCCGGGCGACGTCGACGGCGGCCCGCATCGGCCCGTCTTGCCGGGCGAGCATTGGCGGCCCACCTTATCGGTCAATCAACCAGCATCGACGCTCTGGTTCCACCCTCACTTCTACCCGACCACCGCTGGACAGGTCACAAAAGGGTTGGCCGGTCTGTTGATCATCGACGATGAGGATACAGACCGCCTGAAGCTGCCCTCGCGGTGGGGCGTCGACGACATCCCCCTCATCATCCAGGACCGCCGCTTCAGACATGATGGACAGTTCTTCGATCGGATGAATATTACGGTGGTAACGAACGGCTACGTCGGCGACGTGCCGTTAGTAAACGGCGTTTCGTATCCCGAGGCGCACACCACGCGCGGATGGGTGCGCATGCGCTTGCTCGACGGCTCTAATGCCCGCAGTTATGTGCTGAAAGCCTCGGACGACCGTTCGCTATTCGTCATCGGTTCCGATGGAGGCCTCCTGGAAAGCCCCGTCGAACTGAAGCAGGTCGCGATCCATGCCGGAGAGCGGTTTGAGGTCATGGTCGATTGCCGTTCGGGCGTGCCGTTCAACCTCGTCACGCTACCGGTCGAGCAGCCGATCATGCGACTACCACCGTTCGACGGCCCCGTTACTCTCGTGACCATCCGCCCCGATGGCGCCGATGGTCCCGGCGAATTACCCGCTGCGCTTGCGCGCCTGCCACCAGTGTCGTCCGAGCTACCGCCAATCAGCCAACAGCTGGTCATGAACATGTTTCGCGATGAAGAAGGCATGATGCCACTCAAGAAGGCTGGACTAATGGCGATGGCCAAAAGCGGAAAGACTGACCTAAGCGCCGTAGCTCGCGTTGCAAAACTGATCGTGGATCAACCTGAGTTGTCCAGAGCCGCGCAGCTTTCGGCCAACGGCGTCAACGGCAGGCCGTTTGCACTCGACGAGCCGTTCTTCGCGGCTCGGCGCGATCAGCAGCTGCGCTGGCGGATTTCCGAAGCGAATGACCGGATGCTGCATCCGGTCCACGTCCACGGCTGCCAGTTCCGCGTCGTGTCGCAGAACGGCAAGTTGCCGGAGCCACACCGCGCAGGCTGGAAGGATATCGCGCCGATATCGCAGGGTGGCTTCAGCGATATCCTGGTTCGCTTTCCGTGCCCCGCGGGCCCACATGCGCCGTACATGGCGCATTGCCACATTCTGGAACATGAGGATTCCGGAATGATGGCGCAGTTCATCGTCGCATAGGGAACTTCAGACCAACGCCAGCGAGGTGGCCGCCCTGCTCGCTGGCCTTGGCAGCGAATGTCGCCAGCGAGCCTACGCCAGTTCGTCGAGGGCGAGCCCGTGGCGCAGCTTGCGGCAAATTCTCAGGCGCTCACTTATATCTTGGCCAGCGTCATCTTCGCCGTTGCTGCCTATATACTGATGCGTACCGGCATCCCTTCACGGATCTAGATTCAGCGAGACCGATCATGGACACCCTCATCATCCCTTGCCCGCATTGCCTCGCGCTGAACCGTGTTCCCCCTGAACGCCGCGGCGACGGCGGCAAATGCGGCCAGTGTCACCAGCCGCTGTTCACCGGCCGTCCGATTGTGCTCGACCGCACGAATTTCGATCGCCACGCCAACGCGGGCGACCTACCGCTGCTGGTCGACTTTTGGGCCTCGTGGTGCGGCCCCTGCCGCGCCATGGCACCGGTATTCGAAGCTACGGCGGCGCAATTCGAACCAGCGGTCCGCTTCGGCAAGCTGGACACAGATGCAGAACCCGAACTAGCGGCCCGCTATCACATCCAGGCGATTCCAACAATGATCCTGCTGCGCGGCGGCCGCGAGATCGCACGCTCCAGCGGTGCAATGCCCGGGAGCGCTCTCCGAAGCTGGATCGAGCAGCGATTGACCGGCCAGAATTAGGGGACCGGCACGCCCAGATGCGAGGCAAACCTATCGTGGTTGTCCTGATCGGGTTCTAGCGAGCCCGGCAAGGCCGGACCGCGCTCTTAGGGAGAATGACAAGCTGGGCACGAACGCCACCTTGAGACCCTCGCCAATTGCACAGATTCGAAAATGGCCTAACCAGGCGCGTCCAGACGCCGGGTCCTTTACAGATTCGCTCGTCTGAATCGGCGTTGATGCGACCGGAGAGAAAACGAACCCAAGGAAAGCTGCACCTAACGACGGTGCAAATCTACTAGTGCTCTTTCGTTGGAGGACCCGATGGACTTGACTGCGCTGACCCTGACCGAGGCCGCAGGCGCAATCCGCGACGGCGACGTTACAGCGGAAGCCTATGCATCGACACTGCTCAACCGTTGTGCTGCGCTGGCCCATCTCAACGCCTTCATCGCCCAGGATCACGACACGGTGCTGGCGGCGGCACGCACCGCCGACACGAAACGGCGGAACGGAGGCGCCCTCGGCGCGCTTCACGGTGTGCCGCTGGCCGTCAAGGACAATCTCGACTGCGTCGGTTATGCCACCACTGGCGGCACGCCGGCCTTGCGCGGCAATCGGCCGCAAGATAACGCGGCCGCGGTGCAAAAACTGCTCGATGCCGGCGCCATCACGCTGGGCAAGACAAACATGCACGAGATGGCGTTCGGCGTTACCAACAACAACGCCGCTTTCGGTCCGGCACGCAACCCCTACGATCCGTCGCGCATCCCTGGCGGTTCCAGCGGCGGCACCGGCGCGGCAATCAGCGCGCGCCTCGCGCCGGCCGGAATCGGAACCGACACCGGCGGTTCGGTGCGGATTCCGGCTGCGTTCTGCGGCATCGCCGGTCTGCGACCGAGCCTCGGGCGCTGGCCGACTGGCGGCATCCTGCCGATCTCACGGACGCGCGACACGGCCGGGCCGATGGCGCGCGCTGTGGCGGATTGCGCCTTGCTCGACAGCGTAATGACTAGCGGCGCGCCACCCGCATCACGCGCGATCACGACGCTGCGTCTCGGTGTGCCGCGCCACTACTTTTGCGAGCCGCTCGAGACTGAGGTTTCGCGGCTTTTCGAAGCGTTCCTTGAGAGGCTGCGCGCGAGCGGCGCGATGCTGCTAGAAGTCGATCTGAGCGAAGTCCAGCGATACAACGAGCGCGCCGGCATGGTGATTACCGGCTTTGAGTCGCGCCAGGAGATTCCCTCCTATTTGCGCGCGCGTGACCTCGCCTTCGGCTTCGACGCGCTAGTGGCGCAAATCGCCAGCCCGGATGTGCGGCGGATGTTCGCGCTGCGTGCGGATGTCACCGAGACAATGTATCGCGTCGCCCTCGACAGCGACCGACCCGCCTTGCAAAGACTCTATGCCGATTGCTTCACCAACCATCGGGTGACAGCCCTGATCTTTCCCACCGTGCCGATACCGGCACCGCCGATCGGCGACGACGTGACGACATTGATGAACGGCGCGTCGGTTCCGACCTTCTCGACCGTAGCGCGCAACACCGGGCCGGGCAGCGTCGCTGGTCTGCCGGGTCTCGCGCTGCCGATCGGCCGGACCGCGTCCGGCCTGCCGGTTGGAATCGAGCTTGACGGCCTCCCCGGCAGCGACGGCGAATTGCTAGCGGCGGGACTGACCTTGGAGCGCCTCGCCGATCCCCTGCCCGTGCCCACCCTGCCCTGAGAAAGCTCGCACTGCGCGCAGTCGCGGTAGCTGACGCGATCAAGCTGCCCGCCGCTTGCCAGTCCATAATACAGTCCGCATGCATAGCGCGGTCCTCGGCATGCGGAGCCACAACGGGATAGCCTGTGACCAGAATATTCGGCGAGGCAGGCTTTCCCGTGGTCTCCGCCACTAGGTTCGCGGCTCCTCCTCCCCAATGACGCACCAGGTTTTGCGTCGGCGCCCTGCTTCACTGGACGAGCGCAACAGTGCCGTGCCTAAAACAACTTTGCGTGTTCGCCGCCAACAATCCTTGCGAAATTTGCCAGACAGATGAAGCCACCGCTCGATCCGTTTCACCTGTTTTCGTGAACCCAAGGCAGATAGAGGATCTCGAGATTGCGGCGGCCGGGCGTATACGTGATATTGTGCTTCATCGCGTAGACGCCGACGTAGTCCCACAAGGTTATGATGTAGAGGTCCCTCTGCTCAAGTGACATGATCCGTCTGATGAAAGGTGCTTGCTTGGCGAGGTCGAATGTGCTCTCCGCCCCGTCGAACAACCGATCCAACTCCGGATCGTCGTAGAGCGCTGCTGGATTCTTGCCGTAGAATGCCAACCCGATGCCCCAAAGTGGTGTTGGCAAACTTGCGATCGGATACCCGCCGATGGCGACAAACCGAGCCGAAGGATCCCGACCCGACTGGAAAATTTTGCCAATGAGCTCCGCCAACCCCAAGCCCTGAGACTGCGTCTCGATGTTGAGGTTCTGCTTCAGATATAGGGTGACCGCCTCCGCCGTCTCTTCCATGCCGAAAAAGATCCCGGTCTGAATGAAGAAGGGCATCGTGAATCCGTTGGCGTACCCCGCATCGTTCAGCAATCGTCGCGCTTTCCCCGGATTGTAGTCATAATCTTCCAGCTTCGGGTCGTACCCAACCTCGCCGGGCAACAGCCTCGGATAATCCACCGGCACGCCGTGCAGGAGACCCTTGACGATCGCCTTTTTGTCGATTGCGTAGGCGATCGCCTGCCGTACGCGAAGATCGTGCCACGGCGTATTTGGGTTCTTGAGCTGGAATTGGATCGACGTCGTCGGTTGGCAGGTCAATTTGGCGATGTTGAAGCCGGCTTTCTCCAGCGAATCAACGACGTTGTAGGGCGTCGCCATCATTAGATCGGTTTCGCCCGCACGCAGCTTGGCGACGCGGGTGTTGGGGTCCGTCACGAAATAGAAGCGCGCTCGATTGACCTGCGGCTTCGGCCCCCAGTACCTGTCGTAGGCTTCAAGGTCAAGATATTGGCCGGGGACGTAGTTGACGATCTTGTACGGACCGGTTCCGACCGCATGTGTGGCGAACTCCGCTTCACCGGCGCGGTCGTAATAGGTCTTCGAGGTAATCAGCAACGGGTGGATCAGCAGAAACTCTGCGTCCGGCTGTTTGAACGTGAATTTGACGGTGTAGTCGTCGACCGCCTCGACGCCTTCGATGTACCGCGCGATGCCGACAAAGAAGCGGGCGTACTTTAGGTATCGTCGGTAAGTCCATACCACGTCCTGGGCGGTCAGCGGATCACCTGACTGGAACACCACCCCGTGGCGGAGATGAAAGACGATGACCTTGCCTCCATCGAGGATGTCCCACGATTCCGCAAGGGACGGAATCATATCGCCTTTGAGATTCTGCCACGTGAGCCCCTGATACACGTTCCAAAGCGTTGTAAAAAACTGCGGCGAACCGGATTTTGCAGGGTCGAGCACGTCAGGTTCAGCGTTCGTCGCGACGGATAACGCTTTCTCCTGGGCCACGACCTCGCTTGTACTGATCGCCAGTGAGGTAGCGGTAAGCGCTACGACGATTGAGAGAGTGCCGAGATTCATGGTTGCCTGAACTCCCTATTCGAATTTTTTTGGATGATATGTTGTTTCCTGTTTGGTTCGCAATTTTCAGCGATGACTGTCAGCCATTGCGGAAATCCGTATTCCTTGGAGCGATTCGGCGATCCGAGCGCAATCCGCCGGATTAAGGTTAGACCGAACCGATGCCTAAGGCGAATTGAATGCCCGCTTCGAAGATTCAGCTGCGGAATGCGCCCTACCAGGAAAGGTCCCGCCTCGTCAACGCGCGCGTCGCCCAGGTTCGACATGCAGCGAGTAAGCGCAACTGCTTTGGCTAGAGCAGAAGATGTCGAAGCTTTGGCAAGCCACCATGCCCGAAGACGATTTCATCGCGGAATACGTAGTGTTGCTCGAGTTTTTCGAAACTCTGCTGATCTTTACCGTCCGCCAGATCGAGACCACCGATGTGCTCCCGGCGTACATCGAACGCTGCGAGAAATCAGAACGCTAGGCCGACGTGCCCAAATGCGGCGCATGGCAGTACCCTCTCGTCCGTCGGTGAGCGGTTAGTCGCACGTTTTTGCGCAATTCGACGACGGTGACGTAGTCGGGATCGTCGATCGCCGCCAGGTCGCAACCCGTCGCCCCCGACAACACAAACCGTCGGGCGAAGGCAACGGACGCTTGCCGCACCATCCGCGCGTGGCTTTTTTCGGGGTTGATCTCGACCAAGGCCCGCGCAGCTGGTGACACCGGTACTGCACGCCGACGGCAAACACGAATACGCCTGCGGTCGGCGCGCAGGTTGCCCAACACCAAAGTCAGCACCTTTACTCAAGCCTTCCATGACGTGGCAGAGAAACGGGTTGGGTAGTTATCAGCATGAAGAACGACTGGAGAGGCAGCTATGCCTGCGATGGTTGGCCATGTCTTTACAATAGTGCTGTAACTCACGCCGCCGCGTGCCCTCGAAACACCCCACAATTGAGAATGGTACTGTTGCCACTGCGCGGGAATGGAAACAGGTTGACGCCGCAGAACCTGTCGAGGTATCGCTGTACGGGTCGTTCGACGCGCGCGAGAGTTGCGGGAATGAAACTGAGAGCGTTAGCACTCGGTGCTGGAATCATCGCCGTCAGTGCGACTGCAGCGGTCGGTGCGGTTTCGGAGTCGCAGTTTCCGCCGCATACGGTCGCCGACCTGATCGCCATATGCGCTCCATCTAACGATGATCCGCTAATGACGGCCGCCGTCAATTTCTGTCAGGGCTACGCGGAGGGGGCGGTCGACGTCGAGGAAGCGCACGAGGCGCAACGCGGGGGCCGCAAGCTATTCTGCCTCCCGACGCCACGGCCTCCTCGGAGCGCCGCGCTGGCGAACTTCATCGCCTGGGCGAAAGCTCGGCCAGCGCGCCTCGACATGCCGGCGATCGATGGCCTGTTCATCTATCTTGCCGGTAGATATCCATGTCCAGCAACAGCGCCAGTAGGACAGTGATCGTGATAAAACCGCTGCTTCTGATGGCTGTCGTGGCGTCGCTGCCTCTGGCCGCCGCCTGTTCCGACATGACGCCGGGACAGCAACGTGCGCTTTCGGGTACCGCCATTGGCGCGGGCGGCGGCGCGCTCATTGGCGCCATCGCCGGCAATGCCGGTCTCGGCGCTGGCATCGGGGCCGCCGCCGGGCTCGCGGGCGGCCTGATCTACAATCAGGCCCGGGGGGGCAACTAGCTCGTTCGGCTCTGAGCAGTGTTGGCGGCGAGCGGCGCCGAAGCTTTCCAGGAAGTGGCTGGTTGTTGCAAGACTGTGCCGATGTTAACCAGGTTGTCAGCAACGACATCAACCGCGACCCAACCGCGCATTCCACCCCGGAGCGAGCAAAATACCGCGCTTTCCGGCGGACCACGGGTCAGGCAGGGTGATGCGTCTTGCCGATCAGGCGGCGACCGGCACATCCACTAGGGTTGCCCCGACTGCGGCGAGCGCAGCCGCGAGCCGACGCGTCAGATCGACTGGCGAGGTGCCTAGATCGATGACGATCTGTCCACGGATGGCACACTCAAGAAGCCCGCCGGGTTGACACACGACCTCCTCGACGACTTCGCCAGACGGCAGCGACACGAACACTACGTCCGACTGTTTGGAGGCATCAGCTACGGAGTTGCCGCTCCGCACGCGGTGCGCATGGGATCGCGCGAGCGACGCGGGGTCGCGATCGTACGCTATTACCTCCAGCCCCGACTTCTTCTTCAAACTCGGGCACATGGCCTCGCCCATGGTGCCGAGACCGATGCAACCCAATTGGCCGAAACGTCGGTTCATTCACCCCCTCATGCTGCTGCTTGGCTTAGATCCCCAGCGTACAGATGACATCGCTCCAACGCTGTATTGAAGCTCCCGGAATGTGCTCGCAGGTGTCGCCTTCAAGCTCGAGTGCCGCACCGCGGCCCGGTGACGCTGTGCCGAGCCGCGTCGCCAGGAATCCACAAAGCTCGGAAGGCGATTGATGGGACTCCACGCCACAGCCCTTGGGATTCCTTGCAGCTATTGCGATGCACCAGAGGCACCGCGTCGTGGGCCAAGTGGTGAACAGCGACCCCCGTCGCAGTGACAACAGACGCCACCGTATCCAATGCTGCCGCCAATAAACGCCGCCGACAGAGGAAAGAAAAATTAGGCGCAACCTCGACCATGGCGAATGAGATGATGTGCGGCTCGCATTTCAGTGCATCGATCGCGGCGATACATCCAATGTTGGTTAAAGCGCCCCGATGTGGCAGCCCGTCCGAAAAAGGCGCCGCTCTCATCATTGCATGCAAGCCCGGCCAATAGAAATCCTCATATGGGGGTGTGCGATTTCGGGGGACGGTTTCACGGGATGCACGTCTGGATTCGACGTTGTGTGCTGATAATTCAGCGCCGTCACTGCCCTTGGCGCCTATCCAATTGGTGAAGCAGCATTGTGGTAAATCGAAGGGCATCCATTGGCTAACGAGCATCCCTCAACCCGTGCCGTTCGAGACGTGGTATTACCTCTTCACAGAAGAACGGTAACTCTTCCACATAATTAACCAGGGATATGCCGATGCCGCGCAGGCCTACGCTCGCAAGCCCAGCGAGTTCGTTCGCGACGTGGTCCGGATCGCCAACCAAGCGCCAGCCCCCCATGCCGGTTGCCTGTTGACGTCGAACCTTCGCGAATTCGGCGGCAGTCATGGCGTCCGCGCGCATATTTCGTGCGGCAAGCATCTCGTCGACCGATACCCAGTCGGCTTGATCGACGAAGGCGTAGTGATAGTACTCCTCTGCCTCCTTTTGGGTCGTCCGACAGGTGACTACTCCAACGGTATAGACGTCTAACTCTTTGCCGCACTCGCGCGCCTCATTTTGCGCGGCCTGTACTGCCGTTGCTTGCTCCGCCAAGCTGCTACCAGTCACGTTGAAAAAGGCGTCGCAGTTGTGTGTCGCAAAGCTACGGCCGGTACTTGACGCTCCTGCATTCATAATGAGAGGGAAGGTTCCACCGAACGGCTTCGGATGGGCGCGGATACCGCGCATCACCGCGAAGTTACCGTGGATGTCGAAATTTTCTGCAGCCGACCAGATCAGTTTGATGGCGTCGAGCCATTCCTTCGCATACGCGTACCGATCCTCGTGCTCGCGTTGCGTAACACCAAACATTTGAAACTCGCCTTCGTTCCACCCTACGACGACATTAAGTCCGAAACGGCCGTGTCCGATGTGATCTGCGGTGACCATTTGCTTCGCCGCAAGAACGGGATTGAAAAGCGGTGCGTGCACCGTCCCGAAGATCGTTATCCGCCTTGTCGCGCCAAGAAGCCCGGCAGCCCAGGTAAGCGTTTCAAGTGTCGCAGCCTGGTAATCGCCGACGGGCCCATAAGCCTTCCACCGGGCCACGGGAAGCATAAAGTCGATCCCGTAGGCATCCGCCATGCTGGCGAGGCGCAGATTGTCATCCCAACTGCCCGACCAACGCTCCGGCACTAATGTCACTGCGCGGCCGCTCGCGCAATTGGACCCAAAAAGGCCGATTTTCAGCTTGTTGTGGTTATACATTGCGAGGCGATCTCGCCGCGCAGCTTTGTCTGCTCGTGTCATGATCCAAGCATACGACGTCGACGCCTACCAAAGGAGGGACGTTTGTACGCAGTATGTAGGTAGATGCCGGTGCTCACCAGTGTCGCGGAAGCTTGTCACAGTTGCCGCGCGCGCGGAACCGTTATACCGATGATGGAGCTTCGTCGGAGGCTCGCCCATAAGCACGGCGCGCAAACCGCATGCCCGTTTCTTACAAAGCGAGCGTTGATGGCGATCGCCGATGATCCGAATACCACCGCGCCGTATTGGCGTGTCGTGCGCGCGAACGGCGCGATGATAGACTATTCTCCTGGCGGGGCGGCCGCGCAGGCGAAGCGCCTCAAGGCCGAAAGAAGATAACCAGTTCGGCGCACGACGCTAGGCTTTCGACGCGGAGATCAACGGCATCTCGAAACTTCGGCGTCGCCCTATAGTCACCGGCTCGCGAATCTGGCGCCAGTGAATTCGGCCTGAATTCGGCCGCACTTTTAGCCGACCCGCTCAAATAGATGTTCGTAACTTAATACTAGCCCGTCATCGTCGACGACTAGGTCCGCTTCAAACCCGCGGGACAGACCAAGGTCGATATATCGCAGCCGCCGAGAGGCTTGTCTCACATAGCGCTGACATGACCGCGTGACGGTTAGTGCATGGCCATCGATGTAAGCCGTATCAAGCGTGAGACCAGCACCGATATCCTCCGGCGTTCGCCGGATCGCAAGGGTGTTGCAGAATGGGGTAACCGACAGGTCGGGTTCGTCAGCTCCTTCGAGATCGGAACGGCGAGTGCCGTTGACCAGCCAACCAGTTCCGGCCCGATCCAGGCGCAATAGGCCGGAGCCTTGCGCATTCCAGCGTTCAACGGTGACCGACTGCGCGCGCCAGTCGGGATCGAGGCGCCAACGGTGCTCAAGTCGGAAGCCGCCCGCCTCAAGGCTGATCACGGTTGAGGTCGCCATAATTCCGTCGAGTTGATGTTCAAACTCCAGACGTTCGAGACCTTCGATGTCCGTCCGCGCCCAAAAGATGGTGGTTTTGGTCATGGGGGACCCTGACTGAGCCATCGTCGCGAAACGGTCGATGAATCGCTCGCGCATCGCCATGATCGGTCGCCTAGCATATTCAGCTTCCCGCCCATCGGCCCATAACGACGGACGAGTTTGACCCGAAAGTCGCTTTTCGTCTTCATCTCATGCATCTAATTTGAGGGCCTGAGTTGTATCGAGTTGGCATCGCCAATTCCATTCTACGGCACGTCATCCATCCCATCAGTAGTTAGTCCATCGATGCTTCGGAGCACGAGCGCCAAGGGCAATCAGCTCGGTCAACCTCATTACAAAACTGTCTTCACCAATTGGAAACAGTATATCGCCGTTTCGGCTTAACGCCCGTTTACGCCGCCTCTGGCAGCCATTTTTTTGTCGGCCCTTTTTCTAATTGTCGGCGCTAGCCGGGTCGTAAGGGGAGACCTCTTTCCCAGGGCCGAGTTGTCGCCGATTGCGGAGGGCGTCGCCCTCTTTCACGTTGTGGGCCCGATTTTGTCTAGGTGTCCTTGTATATTTTGTCGTCCCTCATGATGATGAAGTTCCCGTCCGGTCTGGCCATAAGCTCGATGTGGTCGATGGGAATACGGTGGATTAACAGCAAATGGGCAAGCGCGCCCTCTTCGGTGACCCCCCAACTTTCCTGTTTCGGGTTGCGCGGACCAGACATCGCTAAAAGCTCGCCGTTGACAGAAGTCGCCGTCTTTAGGATGGCGGCGTTGTCGTACCAGCGGTCCAAATGAGTCAGCATCGAACCTTGGTGCGCGGTTATCGCGCTCGAAAACACAAGGGTCAGATCCGAATGCGGTCTTGATGAGCCGTGAGCGGTCCCCGGCACGCGGACGACCGCGATTTTCTCACCGATCTCGCGAAAATAAATGGCGATCGTTCGATCTTCACAAATCAACGAGCGCATGACTAATCTTTCCATCCGGAATACCCTCGCTTTCGAAGGGTTCCAGCATGCCGAGACGATCCCACAAATCCGACCTTGCACGCGCGCCTTCAACGACCACCATCGGCGCTGCCGCAGTTCGTCGGGCCGCGGTATCCGCCGCCCCCCTCTCCGGCCGTGCGATCGTGACCATTATCGGCTCCGATCGGGTCGGCATCATCGCCGGCATTGCCAATGTCATCGCCGACGCCAACGTCAATATCCTCGATATTAGTCAGTCGGTCATCCGCGAGTTCTTCACAATGATCATGATGGTGGACCTGTCGGAGGCTATGATCTCGTTCGAAACGCTTGCCGACAACCTGTCGCATAAGGCCGCGAGCCTCGGCGTCCAGGTCGAGATCCAGCGCGAAGAAATCTTCAAAGCGATGCATCGGATCTAGCACATGAGGCAACTCAACTTCTCTGGCGAAGAGATCCTTGAAACCATCGAGATGGTGCGCACCGAGCAGCTTGATATCCGCACAATCACGGTCGGCATCAGTCTGTTTGATTGCGTTAGTGACGACTGCAGCACACTTTGCCAAAACATCTTCGATAAGGTGACGCGGGTCGCCAAGGACCTGCATCGTGTCAGCACCGATCTCATCCGCGAATTCGGGCTTCCGATCATAAACAATCGGATCGCGGTAACGCCAATCTCACTGATCGCCGGAAAGTGTAGCAGCGGCGAATTGGCCCATGTTGCTCAGACGCTTGATAAGGCCGCACGCATTCTCAAGGTCGATTTTATCGGCGGCCTCTCGGCATCAGTAGAGAAGGGGATGAGCGTCGTTGACGCCAACCTGATCGCCGCCCTGCCCGACGCGCTCGCTGCCACCGAGCGGGTCTGTGCATCAATGAACGTCGGTTCGACGCGCGCCGGCCTTAACATGGATGCGATTGCCGAAATGGGACACGTTATCCGGCGAACTGCGGAGCTAACTGCGGCGGCGGGATCGATCGGCTGCGCCAAGCTCGTGGTATTCTGCAACGCGGTCGACGACAATCCATTCATGGCAGGCGCGTTCCACGGCGTGTCCGAGCCGGACAGCGTTGTCAACGTCGGCGTCAGCGGGCCGGGTGTAGTGTATCGCGCCATCAAAGCGGCGGGCGACGTCGACTTCGGCACCTTGACGGCAATCATCCGACGCACCGCATTCAAGATCACTCGCGCCGGCGAGTTGGTTGGGCGCGCGGCAGCGAGCCGCTTGGGAATTCCTTTCGGCATCGTCGACCTCTCGCTCGCCCCGACGCCGGCGGAAGGTGACAGCGTTGCCCGAATTCTGGAACAGATCGGGCTCGAGCGGGTCGGCACGCATGGCTCGACCGCGGCGCTGGCGCTTCTGAATGATGCGGTCAAGAAAGGCGGTGCGATGGCCTCGAGCTACGTCGGCGGGCTCTCGGGCGCATTCATTCCGCTGTCGGAAGACCAAGGCATGATCGACGCAGCGGAACGAGGGGCGATTACCATCGACAAGCTCGAAGCCATGACGTCCGTGTGCTCGGTCGGTCTCGACATGATTGCGGTGCCTGGCGACACGCCAGCCGAGACGCTGTCAGCGATCATCGCCGACGAGGCCGCGATCGGTATGATAAACAAGAAGACCACCGCGGTGCGCATTATTCCTGTTGTGGGAAAAGGCGTCGGCGATCGCGTCGATTTCGGCGGGCTGCTGGGTCATGCTCCGATCATTGCGGTTAACAGGAACTCGAGCCGGCGCTTCATCGCGCGGCGAGGGAGAATTCCCTCGCCGCTGCAGGCGCTAACGAATTGAATGATTTCAACTTGCAGTTGGCTGCGCAGGGACCGCGGCGACACCTCTTCGGCGCGCCTCGCTTGAGACGACACGCGGGTTTCTTTGTTGCGACCAACTGTCTTTTCCATCGGGGTTCGTGGCGGTTCTTGCGGTTGGTGTTGGCCGCAGCTCGCGCACTGCGAACTACAGTACGCGGCGCCGCCGTCTCCCCTTATTTTTTCGACCCTCTAGGTAGTCCAACCGAAACGGGTGATTGAACAATCCCGATAATATAATGGCTCTTAGTGACTTAATGCGGGTGGGTTCGATGAAGCGTCGGAGAACATTCTGCATGATCGCCGTCGCGTCTGTCTTCGCTGCGCCCGGATGTTGGCAGCTCGCCGAGGCACAGGATGCATCAACTTCGACCAGCCGGACAGACGATGCGCCACGCGTTGTGGCTGAGCAGGCAGACACTTTGCTAAAACAGATGGCGACTTATGTCGGGTCCGCGGAAGAATTCACATTTCATGCCGATATTACCTTCGATCATGTGCTGCCTTCCGGTCAAAAGCTCCAATTTTCTGCCACCGAGGACGTCGCACTGCAGCGCCGGGGCCGGCTCTATATCGAATGGAGCGGCGATCTTGGCGACCGGCAGTTCTGGTACGACGGCAAATCCGTTACCCTATATGATCCATCCTCGCCATTTTACGCCAACGAGTCGGCGCCATCGCAGCTTGATGCCATGCTGGACAGGCTACTGCCAGAACTGAATTTTTCTCCGCCGCTCGCGGATTTGCTTTACAGCGACCCGTATCAGCGGGTTTATGACAACATTCAGTATGGGTTCGATCTGGGGGAGAATGACGTGGGCGGCAGAAGCTGCCGCACCCTCGCTTTTGTCGGCAAAGACGTCGACTGGCAGATCTGGATCGATCCCGGCCCGCAACTGATCCCCTGCAAGCTCGTCATCACTTACAAGCACCAGCCGTCGCAACCGCAATTCACGGCGGTGTTCACCAATTGGGATTTCGCGCCACGCATCGCAGCACCAGTGTTTACGCCCGATTTGCCTGCCGGAGTGGAGAAGATCCCCTTCCAGACGGTGGCGGCAGCAAAACAGTGAGCGGAGGACGGTGATGATCAGGCAACGCTCGGAGCTGAAAAAGTTCGCCTTCGCGCTGTTGGCGGGCGTTGCAGTAAGTGTCTGCCTCGCTGCTGTCGTCGAGCGGGCCGCGGCATTTCGTGGCGGTTTCGGCGGTTTTCATGGTGGGGGCTTTGGTGGTTTCCGTGGCGGCGGATTTGGCGGCTTCCATGGCGGCGGATTTGGCGGATTCCATGGCGGCAGTTTCGGGGGTGGGGCCTCGCGTTTCGGAGACGGTGGTGGATTCGATCGCAGCACGGATGCGGGTTTTGGCCGCGGTGGCTATGGCAGCATCCACAACGCCAGCAGCTTTGGCGACCATAGCGGTGCGTTTCAGCAGAGCCATCCCGAATATCAGCACAACGCGAATCAGTTTGAGCAATCTCATCCCGACAGTCAGCACACCGCTAGTCAGTTCCAGCAAAATCACCCGAATGCAGATCAGAACGCCCAGCAGTTTCAGCAAAACCGGACCAATGAAGCCAATACACTGCAACAGAACCGTATAAACGAAGCCAATAATCTGCAGTCCAACCGCATCAACACCTACAACAATTATGGCGGAGGCTGGGGCGGTTGGGGTGGCTACTACTCCGGTTTGGGATTTGGCGCCGGCGTGGCCATCGGCGCATCATTGGCCATCCTCCCGGCGGCCGCGGTAGCGATTTCGGTGGCAGGTAATCCTTACTATTACTCCAACGGAGTCTACTACCTGCCACAAGCGGGCGGGAATTATTCGGTTGTGCCACCACCCCAGGGAGCGGTTGTCAGCACGCCGCCGCCTTCCTGCTCATCCGTGTATTCCGGTTCCACTCAGTATCTGGACTGCGGCGGGGCGTATTACTCCCGGGTGCAACAAGGCTACCAGGTTATCTCGCCGCCGATAGGTGCGACAGTGACCACATTACCGAGTGGCGCCGTCGATCAGAACATCAACGGCACAACCTATTTTGCCTTCGGCGGCGCTTATTATCGGCCGTTCTACAGTGGCAGCAGTGTCATCTACGAGGTGGTTGCAAAGCCAGCCTAGCAATTAAATGGGCGGCCCGGAAGCACCGGTGAACAAGGAACCAGAGACTGACATGGTCTTGGTGCCTCAGTCGCCTCCTGCCTTCTGCTTTCCGCTTGTCAGTCGAGTGTGCAACACCTGCCGAACAAGAGGATCAAGCGACTTCTCTCCGTAGGTAGCCGTCTGGTCACACTGTATTTCTTCAGATGCCTGCTTTGTTGCGTGGACAAGATTGGTACGACGAGCCCCCACTTGCTCAAAGAAGCCATAGGATTGGCGGTCGCGGTTGCAATGATCCTTCAGACGCTCGCAGCGCTGGGGCAGACCACGTCGCTCAGTGAAACCGAATTGTCCAAGGAATCGGAAAACCCGGTGTCAAGGCTTGTTACGCTGCCGTTGCGGTATGAGGGCGCGTTTGACGACGGCCCATATCAAGCAACGAAAGACACATTCGAAATTGATCAAGCACTTGTGCCATTTACGCTTAACGACGATTGGTCGCTGATCACCCGCACCCAATTACCCTTCCTTATCGTGCAGCCCCCGAAGAAGTTGGGGGATCATTGGAACTCCGGCCTAAGCAACGGCTACACGACCTTCTTCCTGTCGCCGGAACATGGCGAAGGATTCTATTGGGGTGTCGGGCCACTCCTCTATTACCCAACAACCACAAACGGGTTAGGAGTCAACAAATGGGGTTCGGGTCCGTCGGTCGGGTTTGTAAAGAAGGACGAAAGCCCGTGGCTGTTTGGCGCGGTCATCAATAACATTTGGTCCTTTGGCGGTCCGCCTGCCGGTGGCGACAGGACCAACGAACTTCTGATCAACCCTTTTGTCAGCTTTCACTTTGGCGACGGATGGTCAGTTAGCACGTCACCGGACATCGAGGGGGACTGGATCGCGAATGGTGGAAAATGGACGGTTCCGATCGGCGGCGGTATCGCCAAAGTCGTCCTGGTTGATGGCCAACCGATCAAGTTCGCAGTGGACGGCTATTACAATGCCATCCGACCCGAGGCAAGTAGCGAAACATGGATCTTCGAGTTAACCATGACGTTTCAATTTCCAAAATAAGCAAATCTGCCCCCACTGGAGCCACCGTGGGCTGCGGTCTCGACCTCGGCAGAGTTTAGTCGCAGACGGCACGCCGAAAGGAGCCAAAACGGCGCGCTTCGCCCATGTTCATCGCGCCGAACAAGCCTTCCGCTCTCGGAAAAATACCGCTCGCCGAGGAAGACTGGGCGTCTGAAGAGTACCTTAGAGCATCCCTTGCGCTGGCATGCGGCCATTGACTTCTAAGCAGCCACGGCGCTGCGTGTGGTCGTGCTAAAAGGATCAGGAACATGGGTACTCGCAAATCCGATACCTCCGTCGTTTTGACCGATCCGCAAAACGATGGGCTAGAATGATGGCGCGCCTGCTGTCGCTGAATGTGGGGCTTCCGCGCGAGATTGCGTGGCAGGGTCGGATGGTCCGCACCGCGATTTGGAAGCAGCCGGTTCAGGGCCGGCGCATGGCGCGGCGCCTCAACATTGATGGCGACGGTCAAGGCGACCTGGCCGGGCACGGCGGCGAACACCGCGCTGTTTTCGTATATCAAATCGAATCATACCACTACTGGCAAAGCCAACTCGGCCGGACCGACCTCGCTTATGGAGAATTCGGAGAGAACTTCACTGTCGAAGGCCTACCTGACGACGAGGTGTGTATCGGCGATCGCTACCATGTTGGGGGGGCGTTGTTTGAGGTGACCCAGCCTCGCGTTACCTGCTACCGCATCGGCATTCGGATGAACGAGCCGCAAATGGCCGCGTTGCTCGTCTCGCACGATAGGCCCGGTTTCTATTTTCGCGTTCTCGAAGAGGGAGAGGTCGAAGCCGGCGATGAGATCGTGCGGGTTATGCAGGGACCGGAAGGCATGACCGTCTCGGAGGTCAACGCGCTTTTGTACAAGCCCGGTCACCCGGCCGACCGGCTGGAGCGGGCGTTGCGCGTTCCCGCACTGAGCACCGGCTGGCTCGTCTCGTTCGAAGCGCTGCTGCAACAGGCCCGGCGACCAGGTGCGGCGATGGGCGGCGCCGGGCTTGCTCGGATAGCGCGCTCTCCGCCAGCGTGGGCGGGGTTTCGCCCGATGCTGGTGACCGGCAAGACCGGCGAGAGCGACAACGTGACCTCGCTTCAGCTTGAGCCCGCGGACGGACGACCTCTGTCGGCTGGACTGCCCGGGCAGTTCGTCGTGCTTCGTCTTCGACTGGCGCCCGATGCGCCTCCTTTACTACGCAGTTATTCGCTGTCCGGCGAACCGAGTGAAACTCGCTACCGGATCAGCGTCAAATTGAGTGCCGGCGGTGCGGCGGGGGCCTATATCGCCGACGAGGTTCAACCCGGTGACATTATCGAGCTGACCGCGCCGCGCGGTGCTTTTACCTTGCAGCCAGGCGATGGACCAGTCGTTCTTCTGAGTGCCGGTGTGGGCGCGACACCCGTGCTTGCCATGCTGCATGCGCTGGCTGCCGAAAAGTCAACGAGGCAAATTTGGTGGCTGCATGGTGCCCGTAACCGCCGCGAGCACGCGTTTGCTGACGAGGTACGCGCCCTCCTCAAAACGATGCCCCGCGCTCACAGTCACATCTGCTACAGCGTGCCGGGTCCTGGCGACCGGCCTGGTGCCGATTTCGACGCGCGCGGCCATCTCGGCGCTCCCGTTCTTACCGAATTGGGGGTACCGCACTTTGCCGATTTCTATCTGTGTGGCCCTGCGGCCTTTATGACCGATCTGTCCGCAGGTCTCGACGGCTGCGGGGTGCCGAGCAATCGCATTCACACCGAAGTGTTCGGGGCGGGGCCCTCCCTGACACCAGGTGTCGTGGCGACCCTTCGGAAGCCACCACATCTGCCGACAGGACCTGCCGGCTCCGGACCGCTCGTGTCCTTTGCGCGCAGTGCCCTCAACGTCCGATGGGCGCCGCGGTTCCAAAGCCTACTCGAACTCGCGGAGGCATGCGACGTGCCCGTGCGATGGTCGTGCCGCACCGGTGTCTGCCACAACTGCGAAACGGCGCTCATCGCCGGCCGTGTCAGTTATCAGGTCGATCCGGTCGATCCACCGCCCGCCGACAACGTGCTGATCTGCTGCTCTCAACCCGAGGCGGATATCGTGATCGATCTTTGAGATGAACATCAGCCACGATGGTTAAGGGGATCTGATATGGACGAACAGGAGCTTCGAGCTGCCCTGGATCGACACTGGGCTGCGTCGGACGTGAACGACTTCGACGCGGAGCATCAGATTTACCGAGAGGATGCGGTGCTCGAATATCCGCAATCGGGCGAGCGCATTCGCGGCCGGCTTAAGATTCAGTGGTCTCGCGCCGCGCAGCCTAACCGGAAACGTTTCACTGTACGGCGAATCATCGGCGCGGGTGATCTCTGGATCACCGAATTCGTCCTAAGCTATGACGGGCGGCCGTCTTACACGGTGAGCATCATGGAGTTCCGAGACGGGAAAGTAGCCCGCGAGACTCAATATTTCGGCGACCCGTTCGAGCCGGGGCCTTCACGCGCGCAATGGGTCGAACGAATGCCTTGAGACCCGTCCGCCATCGGCATAACCATCGGCCACTCGCGCGCGCAGAGCTGCCGATCGATACGGTTTCTCTCGCCCGCTATCTGATCGGCAAGATACTGGTGCGGGAGTTGCCCGAAGGTGTCGCCAGCGGCCGTATCGTCGAGACCGAGGCGTATGTGGTGGGCGATGCCGCCGGCCACGCGTACCGGGGAATGACGCGGCGTAACCGCTCGCTGTTTCTCGAGCGGGGGCACGCCTACATCTATCTCGCCTACGGCACCTCATACATGCTGAATGTATCGAGCGAGATGCCTGGGATCGGAGCAGGCGTCCTCATCAGGGCGCTTGAACCACTCGAGGGCATCCTGATCATGCAGCTAAGTCGGGGCATCGATCGTTTGCGCGACTTGGCGAGAGGGCCAGGAAGGCTCGCCGCGGCATTGCGGGTTGATCGTCGGTTGGATGGGCTCGATCTTTGCCGAAAAGGGCCTCTCTGGCTGAGAGGCGATGACAGCGAACCCGGCGAAATCGGTCAGAGCATGAGGATCGGCATTGCGCGGGATGCGGACCGTCTCCTGCGGTTTTATCTCTTGGGCAGTCCATTCGTTAGCGGTCCACGATCACGCAATATCGGTTGATGGCGCGTGATCGGATCCGTCGGTCGATCTCGTCGCTGCCATCCACCAGCATGATCATCACTGCGTAGCCGACTGTTGTGGCCATCATTCCGGTCGCGAGCACAGCTGGAGTCCGAGGTCATCTGGGGCAATGACGAGATTGACTCGACGGCTCGCCTCAGGGTTCTGACACATGATTCCGGGCAAACCTTTCCGCTCAGTAGCAAGAAAAGACGATCCAGATCCAAGAAGGCGCTTTCGACCTCACGTTCAGGCGGTCTCATCATACCGCGCCGTTGGCGTCCTCTGACGGAGACCAGCGAATCAGCGCCGCCCGCCCCTCGTCCGTGAGCGCATAGACGCCGCGTTCCACGCGCACGAACCAGCCATAGACGTTCCTGAGTAGGATTGTCGACGCTTTAGTCGAAGTCGCCTTCAACTCGCGGACCGAACGCTGCCCAGCCGTCAATGCCGCCGCGCACGCTAGCGCTTCCTGGCGATAAGCTGTCATGATTGGTGTGCGCGCACTGCCTCCGAGCGCCGGATCACCTCGTCGACGACGGTGTTCCTCGACCAGCCGCGAGCGCCGCCTGGCATTGCCGCGCAGACGCAAGCGCGTCGGCTCGACTAAAACCTCCACCTTACCTCTCTTTGACACCCCGAGAAGACCGAAGCCCAAAAACCTGCAGAGCTTTCTTACTCGTGGATCACGCTCACGCCCACGGGATGTGCTTCGGACCGCTAGCCAGACTTCATCACAAACCGCCGTTCGATCCACACCCTGAAGTACCAGTTCGAGATTGAAGCTAAGCTTCAATTCGGTGACGACGACGAACGGTGGCGAATCTTGGCTCAGAGCGACAACATCGCACCCGTTGACTTCGCCCTTTACTTCGAAGCCAAGTCTCTCAAGAAAGCGCTTAATCGGAGGGTATAAGGTCGTTTCCACGGCAAGGGCTCAAATCCATCAGGCGCAATTATCAACCGATTCGCAGCCATGTAAGTGTGATCCGACTATGCCAAAACCGACAGCCCCGCTATCTTGGACCGATCCGTGATCCGAGGGCCGGAGCCATGACGGTCAGACTTTATGCCTTCACTTGTGGCACTTTGACGGGCGCGCTTGGCCATCTCATGGCCGGGGGCGAGGGTGAGATCACGGTGCCGGTGCCAGCCTATTTGATCGAGCATGATAAAGGTCGCCTACTGTTCGACACCGGCCTCCATCCCGATCTGCGCCGCGATCCGACAGCGAGGCTGGGTGAGCGGCTCGCCAGCATGTTCCGCGTCGCCCTGGGCAGGGACGAGGATGTCGCCGCGCGGCTCGAAGCGATCGACCGCGATCCCGCCGCGATCGACCTAATTATTGCCTCGCATCTCCATTTCGATCATGTTGGCGGCAACGCGCTCATCCCCAACGCCACCCTACTCGTGCAGCACCGCGAATGGCGTGCCGGCATGGACCCCGATACCGCGCGTCTGGTCGGCTTCGACACACGTGATTTCGATTTGGGACATTCGACTCGAATTATCGAGGGAGAGCACGACGTGTTCGGCGATGGCTCGGTCGTGTGCTTGCCGACGCACGGCCACACGCCGGGCCACCAGTCACTGCGCGTGCGGCTCGAGAGCGGCGAGATCGTGCTTGCCGCTGACGCCTGCTATTTCTGCGCCACGCTGCGCCAGCGCAAGCTGCCGCCGCGCATGTTCGATCGTGAAGAAATGCTCGCTTCGATCGACCGCCTCGAAGCACTGGAGCGCGGCGGCGCCCGTATTTTCTTTGGGCACGATCCCGAATTCTGGCGGGATGTGCCACAGGCACCCGCGCCAATAGTCTGATCGGCTGGCCTAAAGCGACGTCGCACAGTCAATAGCTGCCGCTTTCCTTGAGCCGGTGCGCCAAGGTCCCGTCATTTATCCCGCTTGCCGCTGATCGATAACGAATCACTCGCACCTCTAAGAGTGGTTGGTAGTCGATCTGGACCGCATTGGGTTTAATGCGCATTTTGGCTCATGCCCGTTAGTTTGCAAGGCGAAGAACAAGAACGCGGACTACCGGAACCGGATCACAGCGATTCCTTTACACATCTATCTCCATGGTTGCCAAAAAAACTGTTTGCGCCATTCAGCCATCGCATCACAACGGCTGACGCCAAATTCCGCAGCTCTCCATCTGTGAGACACAAACCAGTTAGCCACACTCCTTTCCGAGTGGACGCCACTCTTGCAGCGACGCGAGTGTGTCATAAGCATGGTGTCCCAAGGCGCAAGCCCGACTAAAGGCCACGCCGGCCAGTAGCGTGGCAAAGCGTTTTGATTGTGTCGCCGCTTGGCACCAGCGCATAAGGAGCAGCGTTCAACAACCTATCCTCGCCCGAGACAGCTAATAGGTGCCTGAGACTTGCAGCTGAGAGCACAATTGGTGCCGCATCGGATTCTCGGCTTTTAGGACGGCCGGGACCGGAATTGCCCTGCAAACCGCCCGTCACATCAATTTGCAGCGACCGCCCATCGCCGGCGAGCATCGACCGTTCGGCCCTTCGGCGACGCAATTTCTGGTTCCGAGAAGACACCGCCGCTCGGCGGCGCGACCAATGCCGAATTGGTATAGATCTATGTTCATTCATTGAACCTGACGCGGGGAAATCCGCCGTACTCTGGATGAACAAATCAAAAGGGAGTACGGCCGATGATCCGCAGTACCGATCGCATTCTCTGCACTCATGTCGGTAGCCTTTATCGATCGCCGAAGCTGTTGCAATTTTACCGGCACTCGATCCGGGGCGAGCCATATGACGAAGCCGCGTTCCAGGAGCAGATCCGGCTTGAGACGATTGGCGCCGTCCGGCGGCAGTCGGAACTCGGCATCGACATCCCGTCCGATGGCGAGATGAGCCGCTTCACCTTCCTGCGCTATTTCAACGAGCGCGTTTCCGGCATAGAGCTGCGCCCGGTTGCGCGCCGAGCCGCGCCTGTGAGCCGCGACCGCACCGAATTTGCCGAGTTTTACGCGCAGGCCGCGCCGCATTATTGGCTTCCCGGCGAAGGGCGCCCGACCATCCCAGTCTGCGTTGGGCCGATCAAATACAATCCCGAACGCGCGCAACGCGACATCGCCGTCATGAAGGAGGCGCTGCTATCGTACGCATTCCCCGCGGCCTTCTTTCCGGCGCAGGTTGTGCCGGGGCGCGCCGTCTCGCCACAATTTAGGATTACCAACGAGCATTATCGAACCGATGAGGAACTCGATGTCGCAGTGGCCGACGCAGTACGCGAGGAATACAAGCTGCTAACGAATGCCGGCTTCATCGTGCAGCTCGACGATCCGTTCCTGGCGGAGGAATGGGAGGTACATGAGCCGGCGCTTGCGGTAGCGGACTACCGAAGATGGATCGAGCGCCGCGTCGAGCTATTGAATTACAGTATCCGGGGCATACCGGCAGACATGGCGCGGCTGCATGTGTGCTGGGGCTCATGGCACGGTCCGCACGCGCATGATCTGCCGCTTAAGTCGCTGGTCGACCTAATGCTCAGGGTGAACACGCAGGCCTATTCCATCGAAGCCGCTAATCCCCAGCACGAGCATGAGTGGGAAGTCTGGCGCGAGACGAAGCTGCCGGATGGCAAGATACTCATCCCCGGTGTCGTCACGCATAAGAGTTACGTCATCGAGCATCCCGACCTCGTGGCTCAGCGCTTGGCACGCTTCGCGAACCTGGTTGGCCGCGAGAATGTCATCGCTGCACCGGATTGCGGTCTTGGCGGCCGCATCCACGAGCAACTCGGTTGGGCGAAGTTGAAGGCGATGGTCGAAGGCGCACGGCGCGCCTCCGCTCAGCTTTGGCGATGACGTGTCGGTCACGAACCGGAGCCCATCCGAAAGCCGTAGGTCGCCGACGAGATCATAGGATACGTCGGCCCGCCCAAGCTCGGCTTGCAAGGCCGCAGCGCTGACCAGCACCTACGAGAAAGACCGAATCCCGCGGCCAGCCGTTCCAGTTCACGTGTTATCGGTTGTTCGACCACCAGCGAACGTCTTAGTCTGATGAAATTACTCCCTACCACCGCTTGACGTCGCCTATAGCGCTGTGGTTGCGTGAATCTGGAGGTTTCTGAGATGCTCGGCCCATTTCGTAAGCTGGCGTTTGTCGCGGCCCTCGGTAGCGCGGTACCTGGTGTTGGGTTCGCCCAGACGGTGCCGACGGCATGCACGACCATACTTAGTCACATGGCCGCTGCGGTCCAAAACGGCGGTCCAACAATGCACCGCTACTGCGGCCGGTTTGCGAACGGCGGCGAATATCTCGTCGTCGCGTATTCAAACCACGGCGGCAAGTTCACGGCCTATATCGCCACGCAATCGGACCAAAACGTCGCGCCAGCCCCGGCAACCTTCAAGAACGGCGTCCTGGTCTGGCACTCTGTGATTGCCGGTGTTACGCGCACGGTCGTAGTGACATACCTTTTGTCACCGGGTCACAAGTTGACCCGCATTGCCCGCGGTACCGTTGGCAGCACGATTATTTTGAAAACCGATCGATTAGTGAAAATATAATGCGTAGCTTCGTGCGCTCGAGAAATGCAACTGGCCTGTTCGAGAAACCAGATGTACCCCTACGCTTCATCGATCCAGCTCTCCAAGAGACTCATGGTCGCGGTGTCGCCTGCCGGCCGCAAAGATCATGACTACGGGCGCACGTCACCGAGAAGTTAATATTGTTTTCTCTTACTTCGGCAAGGTACCCGTGATGTGACGCTCGCCGCCCGTTATCCTTTCTCGTCTGCTAACGAGCAACCTTGCCAATTGTTTCAGCCCGATCGACCGAGCGATATGAGGGATGCACGGGCGCGCAACGTCGGCGTGGTCGCATTTGATCGCTCGATGTTACGAGGTCGACCGCTCAAGTCAGGTAAATTTTAACCAAAGCCGCGAGCCGCCTCGCCTCGATTCCAATTTCACGAAACTGTCCGGTCGGAACCGCAATCAGGCCACAAAAATAGAGACCCGGTTCGGCCATCGGCCGGCCGCTCACCAGTGGCTTACCCCGCGCGTCGCATACACCCTTCACTTCGGGCAGCAGTCGACGTAGGTCGGGGCGGAACCCGGTCGCTAACACGATTGCGTCAAACCGTTCGGCAGGCGCGTTCATGAATTCGACCCCTTCCGGCGTGAAGTGACGAATATTGCCGCGTATCTTGATTGCGCCATCCCGTATTTTTGCCATTGTCCCGATATCGAGCAACGGCACTCGTCCGTCTTCTTCGATCATCCGCCGTGGACCTTTCGCGGCACGTCGAAGTCCGTATTTCTCTACCGGACCAACCGCAAGCCTGAGAACTGGCGCATTGAGAAAATCTGCAAGGCGTGCTGGAAGCCATTGCTGCGCTATGGCAATTGCCAAGATCGGCACACCAAGCAGATCGCGCGGCAGGATTTGCACAGGACCTCGCACCGATAGGCTCACATCGATCCCAGCCTCTGCCAAATCGAGCGCGATTTCGCCGCCGGAGTTGCCGAACCCGACCACTAACACGCGCTTGCCGGTGTAAGGCAGGGGGTTGCGATAGGCGCTACTATGAACCAGGCTACCTCCATAGGTTTTGATTCCCGGAAACTGCGGTTGATGCGGGAAGTCGAACCAGCCGGTAGCCACGATCACCACTGGTACTATCCACGATTTCGTGCTCGTCTCAACACGCCACAACTTTCCCTCGCGGGTCACGCGGCTTACAGCGGTGTTCAGTACCGGCACAACATTGAAGTGACGGGCGTACTCCTCCAGATAGGCAACGACTTGGGCGCATGAGGGATAACGCGGATAGGTTCGCGGCATCGGCAAACCAGGCAAACCTGAATGACGTCTATCAGTGTGGAGATGCAGGCGGTCATAATGCCGTCGCCAGACCGAACCCAGTAACTCGGCCTTATCGAGGGTCAGGCAATCGATCTGCAATTCCCGCATTGCCACCGTGCACGCGAGACCAGCTGGTCCGGCCCCGATGACGATTGCGTCCGGCATTCGACTCCCCGCTAGTCGTCTTAGAAGATTTTGACCACCCCCATGCATCCCTTTATCCCAGCCCCCTCTTCAAGGCAAATTCCTATGCACGGAAATGCCTCGCTTTCAGCCACAAGGATCTGTTGCGCCCCTTACCAGTCAGGCGCAGGGTCATCGGCATCGGCCGAGAGCCGACTCTTGTTATCTCGGAATCGCACCTGCCACCGATGCAGTTCTGCTCTCCAGCTGCGGGCGATCAGCCGAAGAGGGATGGCGCTTACTCGGTGAGCAGCCCCCGCCTCTGCAGCGCCGTCCTATCGACCGTGGCAATCGCTTGGAGGTTGTCGATGTCGCGCGGCTTTGATCTGCACCAGCATGCGGATCTCGTCTTGAGCGCATTGCGTGCCCCAAACTTGACCCACGACGCGATAGCCTCGTGGTGTACAGTCGCACTACGTGGACCAGCGCCCGTGCCTGCTTGGCGCACTCGACGTTCGGAATGAGAGACGTCTGCACGCCTGTGTCGAGCAGCAGCTTCACCATCTCGGGATCACCATCGCGGGCCGAACGACCGGCGTCAGGCCAAAGGCGCGAACGCGGCGCTTGACTCAGAAATATCGGGGATGTGCTCGGCGTCGATTAGGAACCAGGCTCAAGCCCGCGCATCTGCACAGCTCCGCGCTGTGGCCGCCCATCAGCGATGACCATAGGCCGCTCCTCGGCTTACCCACTGCAAGGCCGATTTGAAAGGATCGGCCATCGCGTCCATTCCATCCTCACACAAACTGGCATGAGATCGCGCCGAGCGGGCCGTAATCGATATGGAACTGATCGCCCGCGCGCGCTGGCACCACACGGGTAAAAGACCCGGCAAGCACCACCTGCCCCGGCTCCAGCGAGACCTCGAACGGCGCCAGTTTGTTGGCGAGCCAGGCAATGCCGTTGGCCGGATGATTCAGCACTGCCGCCGCGACACCTGACTCTTCGATCTGCCCGTTCCGGTAACACAGGCACGCTGCCCAGCGCATATCGATAGCGTCCGGCTTGAACGGTCGTCCGCCCATCACCAGCGCGGCGTTGGCGGCGTTGTCGGCGATATTGTCGAGGACGTTGCGGCTTGCTCTAGTCTCCGGGTCGACATTCATGGTGCGCAGATCGACGATCTCGACGGTGGGCGTGACGTAGTCCGTCGCCGCGAGGGCGTCGAAAATGGTGCAGTTCGGTCCTCTGAGGCGCCGTCCCATGATAAACGCTAGCTCGCATTCGAGACGCGGCTCGATGAATCGGCTGACCGGGATGTCGCCGCCATCGCTGAAGAACATGTCGTCCAGGAGCGCGCCATAGTCCGGCTCTTTCACGTTGGAGATATTCTGCATTGCCTTTGAGGTGAGGCCGATCTTGTGGCCGAGAATCTTGCGGCCCGACGCGACTTTGAGTGTGACCCAGGCGCGCTGGATGGCGTAAGCGTCCTCGATCGTCAGTCCGGGATATTGCGCGGAAGGCGGGCGGATGCGCTGGCGGGTCTTTTCTGCAACATCGAGACGGTGCGCGATGTCGTCTACGGTTCGCTGGTCGAGCATGGCGTCCTCCCGAAGTATTGCTCGGTATACCAATTGTTGGTTGACCCGTACTATACGGGCATGTTCTGCTTTCACAAACAAAACGGTGGAGGGACGGATGCCGGCACGTACGGGTGCGGAGTTCCTCAAGGGCCTGAAAGGCGGACGGGAGATATGGATCGAAGGCGAAAGGGTCGCGGACGTCGCCAGTCATCCGGCACTCAGCGGTGCGGCGCACGCCGTTGCCGATGTGTTCGATCTGCAGCATAAGGCTAGCGCTGTCTGCTTGATGCCCGATCCCGAAACGGGAGAACCGATTAACGTCAGCCATATGCTGCCGCATTCAAAGGCGGATTTGGAAAAACGTCACCAGGCGCTTGAGCGGATTGCCGAATATTCCATGGGTCTCATGGGCCGAACCCCCGACTACATGAACGTAACCTACGCTGGTTTCGCTGCCCGTGCCGACGAGTGGAGCGCCGGCGGCAACGAGGAAGGCGGCGAGAATCTCGTCAAGTACCAGAAATTCCTGCGGCGGAACGATATCAGCCTCACTCACACGATCGTACACCCCACCATTAACCGCGCGCACGGCGATGTTCCGAACGCCGGCAACACCGTCGCGCTGCACAAGATCGAGACTACGTCCCACGGCATCGTCGTGCGTGGATCGCGGGTGCTGGCGACGTTGGCGCCATTTGCGGACGAAATCGCGGTTTACCCCAATCCGATACCGTTGCAGCCAGGTGCGGAATCGCACGCGCTGTGCTTCAACATTCCGATGAATACGCCCGGCCTAAAATTCCTATGCCGCGACAGCTTCTCCCGGCAAGGCAACAAGTTCGATTTTCCACTATCGAGCCGGTTCGACGAACAGGACGCGTTTTGCATTTTTGACGACGTCGAGGTGCCGCGTGACCGCATTTTCATCGACGGCAATCTCACCGTGTACAACTCGGTCATGCAGCGTTGCTGGTGGCCTAACATCATGCAGCAGACCATGATCCGTGCGCAGACCAAACTCGAATTCGCCTGGGGGCTGGTGACGCGGATGGCAGAAGCAATTAACTCGAGTGCCGCGCACACCCACATGATGATGGGCGAAATCTGGTGCTTCGCCGAATTCGCGCGGGCGGCGGTTCATTCGGCGGAACAAGGCGCGTTCGACTATGGCAATAACGCCTGGTTTCCTAACGGTCCCCCGCTCGACGCGCTACGCGCGTTCCTGCCGATGTGGTTCCCACGCGTCAACGAAATAATCCGCCTCATCGGCGCGCATAACCACTTCACTGCGCCGAGTGCGGCCCAGTTCTCCGATCCCACGTTGCGCCACCTGCTCGACGAGTATCTCTATGGTGCGGGAAGTATCACGGCGGAACAGCGCGCGCGTATCTTCCGCCTCGCCTGGGACTTCGCGGGCAGCGCGCTCGGCAGTCGCAACGACCAATACGAACGCTTCTATCTCGGGTCCGCCGGCCGCAGCCTTCAGGCAACGCAACTGTTCGCGAACCGGGATCGTGCCATGCGACTGGTCGATCGCTTTCTGGCCGAGGAGTATTGACCGTGCCGGAGTGTCATGGATCCACGCGACCAAACCTGAAAGGGGGAGTCGATGAGCGTTCTTGACGGTCCCCAGACCGGCCTACGCTGCAAAGTCTCCTCGGCGAAACAATCGACGGCGACAATGTGCCCGCGTCTCTGCCGGAACGCGTGATCGTGCTGCCTTGCAACACGCCTCACTTTCACTGGACAAAATCTGGCGGATACACCACCCAAGCTAGGGCCGTCGGCCCACTTGGCCTCGCATATATCAACCCCTTCGACGACCCACGCAAACGGGATTGAAGGCGGGCTCGCCATAGCAACCGCACCGAACGTCGGTGTTTCGACAGCCTTTCTTAGTTCGGGGAGCTTACGATGATCAGCAGCGATGATTCGGATCCCCCTGCGCCGGCAAGTGGTGGTTCCGCAGGGTCGGTTTCACTGGCGGTGATGGTGAACGGAACGCGGTACCCGCTCACGCTCGACCCACGCTGCACGTTGCTTGATGTGCTGCGCGAGCAGCTCGACCTGACCGGCACCAAGAAAGGATGCGACCACGGTCAATGTGGTGCGTGCACCATACTCGTTGACGGGCGACGCGTGCTTGCATGTCTGACGTTGGCTGTCATGAAGGACGGTGCGAACATCACCACAATTGAAGGACTGGCAAAAGATGGCGTGCTGCATCCGTTGCAACAGGCCTTCATCGAGCACGACGCGTTCCAATGCGGTTACTGCACGCCCGGTCAAATCTGCTCGGCCGTTGGTTTGATTGCCGAAGGTAGGGCACAGACCGCGGACGAAATTCGGGAGTCGATGAGCGGAAACATCTGTCGCTGCGGCGCATATCCCAACATCGTGGCAGCGATCCAGCAGGCGATGGGGCTGCCATGATCAATTTCCAATACGCGCGCGCCGTCTCCGTCTCCGAGGCGGTACGCCTCATGGCGGGCACCCCAGGTGCAAAGTTCATCGCGGGTGGAACCAATTTGGTCGATCTCATGAAGATGGATGTCGAGCGACCGACCGCGCTGATCGACGTCTCCAGGCTTCCCCTCGACACCGTCGAGGAGACACCTGGCGGAGGACTTCATATCGGCGCCCTCGTGCGCAACTCCGACCTGGCCTATCACCCGCTGGTGGAACGGCGCTATCCCGTGCTGTCGAGCGCGTTGCTCGCCGGCGCGTCGCAGCAGTTGCGCAACATGGCGTCGATCGGCGGCAATCTGTTGCAGCGCACACGATGTGCCTACTTCTACGACGTCGCAACGCCCTGCAACAAACGCGAAGCGGGCAGCGGCTGCTCAGCTCTCGGCGGTCTCAACCGGATGAATGCGATCCTTGGCACCAGCGACAACTGCATTGCCGTCCATCCGTCGGACATGTGCGTGGCGCTTGCGGCGCTCGAAGCGAAAGTTCACGTGACCGGCACTCGCGGCGAGCGCGTCATCGCGTTCGCCGACTTCCATCGGTTGCCCGAGGCCGAGCCACAGCGCGACAACAACCTCGCAGCAGATGAGCTCGTGACCGGGATCGAGCTGCCACAACGAGGCTTCGAGACCCATTACAGCTACCTCAAGATCCGCGACCGGTCGTCCTATGCGTTCGCGCTGGTATCCGTTGCAGTCTGCCTCGAACTTGGGGGCGGCAGAATCAGGGAAGCACGGTTGGCTCTGGGCGGCGTTGCCCACAAGCCGTGGCGAGATGCGGGTGCGGAGGCCGCGCTCAGCGGCCAGTCGGCGAACGAGGCGACGTTCATGCGGGCGGCTGCGCTCGTTCTGAGCAAGGCCAAGGGTTTTGGCCACAACACATTCAAGATCGACTTGGCGCGTCGCGCAGTCGTTCGGGCGCTCTCACAGGCAGCCGGCGGCACGCCCCAGTCCCAGTCCAACAAAAAGATCGCGTGAGGAAGAGCTATGGCACCTTATATCGGCACCGCCACATCGCGCGTCGACGGTCTCGCGAAAGTCACCGGCACAGCCAAATACGCTGCCGAGTACAACGCCCCCGGCCTTGCCCATGCGAGCATGGTTGGCGCGACGATTGCAAAGGGACGCATCACCAGAATCGACACTACTGCGGCCCTGCGCGTTGACGGTGTCATCACCGTGTTGACGCACGAGAACCGTCCTCCGTTGGCGGACAACGATCAGGCCTACAACGACGACGTAGCACCCGAGGGCACACCGTTCAGGCCGCTGTACGACGGCAGGATTATCTTCAACGGCCAACCGATCGCGCTTGTCGTCGCTAACACGCTTGAGGCAGCGCGCTTCGCAGCATCATTAGTCCGGGCGGACTACCTAACGGAGCCACACGTCACGGACATACACACCAAGCGGGATCGTGGGCTGGCTGTGAAGGACCCGATAACGCCGTTAGACGCGTTGTTCGCGCCACCGAAGCAGCGCGGTGCGCCCGGGCCGGCGCTTGATGGTGCTGATGTGCGTCACGACGGCGAATACTACGTGCCGATCGAGCACCACAATCCGATGGAGCCTTTTGCCTCGACAGCTGTCGTTGAGTCCGACGGTCGGCTCACGATTTATGACAAGACCCAGGGCGTACAGAACGTGCAGCGCTATCTCTGCAGCGTACTTGGCTTGAAGCAGGATGATGTCCGCGTCATCTCAACGTTCGTGGGTGGTGCTTTCGGCGTGGGGTTGCGTCCGCAGTTTCAAGCGGTGCTTGCAGCACTTGCTGCCCGCGCGCTGGGGCGCTCGGTGCGCGTCGTGCTGACACGACAACAAATGTACGTGCTCGGTTATCGTCCCGCAATGATCCAGCGCATTGTCGTCGGTGCAAATGCCAATGGAACGCTTAATGCGATCACCCACGACGCGGTCACCGTGACCTCACAACACGAGAATTACTATCGCCAGGAGACCGGCTGGTCCGGCCTGCTCTACAGTTGCGCCAACGCGAAATACGCGCACAGGCTTGCCAAGCTGGACCTGCCGACAGCGTGTGACATGCGTGGTCCGAGCGCGGCGACCGGCGTCTATGCGCTCGAATGCGCAATGGACGAGTTGGCCGCCGCGTTGAAGATTGATCCTGTCGAACTGCGCCTACGGTGTTATTCGGACCGCGATCAGCATGACAACCGGCCGTACAGCAGCAAGGCCTTGCGCGAATGCTACCACCAGGGCGCCGAAGCGTTCGGTTGGCACACGCGCAACCCAGAGCCACGCGCGATGCGAGACGGCAGTGAACTGGTCGGCTGGGGCATGGCGAGCGGTGTCTGGGACGCATTCCAAGCGGCGATAACGGTGCGCATCCGACTGTCCGCCAATGGGCACGCTGAGGTCGCATGCGCCACGTCCGACATCGGCACCGGTACCGCAACCGTCATGACGCAGGTTGCGGCCGACATGCTGGGTCTGCCGCTCGATAGCGTCAGCGTCTTGCTTGGCGACTCGACGCTGCCGGCATCGCCGGTCGAAGGCGGATCATGGATTGCGGCTTCGGTGTCGAATGGCATCGCCGCAACGGCGGATGCAATCCGCAAGGAGCTGCTGCGCCTCGCAGCGCTTATGCCAGACTCATCCCTGTCCGGCACCGAAGCGGACGACGTTGGGCTTGTCGACGGCATGCTGGTGAGCAGACGTGACAACGCTCGCGCGGTGTCCATTGCCGATGCCATGCGGCATAGTGCCGTGGACCAGATCGAGCGCGAGATCACCACGAACCCAATAGAAGATGCCGCACGCGCGCACAACACCCATTCCGCGGTCTTCGCCGAAGTCAAGGTTGATGAGCAGCTCGGGGTGATCCGCGTCACCCGTGTCGTCAGCGCGATCGCGGCCGGACGCATTGTGAACACAAAGACCGCGACCAGCCAAATCCTCGGTGGCGTCGTTTGGGGAATCGGCATGGCGCTCCACGAGGAAACCGCGATCGACCACAGGTTCGGCCGCGTTATGAATGCCAATTTTGCCGAATATCATGTGCCGGTTCATGCCGATGTGCACAATATCAAGGTGATCTTTGTCGATGAGGCAGACGACAGCAATCCGCTTGGCATCAAGGGCGTGGGTGAGATCGGCATCGTCGGAGTCGCCGCCGCGATCGCCAACGCCGTCCATCACGCTACCGGGAAACGTGTGCGTGATCTGCCGATCACCTTGGACAAACTGCTAGGTAAGCCGAGCTAGGTCATCGGGCGACCGAAGCGTTGTCGCTTCTTATCCCGCTCAATGCGGGCAACAAGTGTCTTTCTGCTCTTTAGAGATTGGCCGAGACCGATGCGAGATCCTCATTTTGTTTCAGTCGCCTACGCGGCCCCACTGGCGCTTGACTTGACTGCGTCGAGAAAAGCTCTGATCTCTCGGGGTGACTTCAGGTAAACCCGCTTCGACGTCGCTGCTTCGGCGACGAATTCTCGGTACCGGGGCGTCAGTTTACGATGGCAACGCCAAAGCACCTTGTAGCTGTTGATCGTGCTGGCTCAGATCGGACTATTTGATGGCCAGCCTTCCGGGTTGACGAACAGACCCTTGGCAAGCCGCTTTGTGACCCACCAGTGATGGGTGGCGAGGGGCAGATCGACGTAAACCAACGTATCCGCTCTCGCAAACCTTTCCCTTTCGAAAGGGACAACGCGCCGTCCATCGTTCCGGCACGGCCGCAATTCGAGATTGAAGAACCCGCCAGTTCGGCGAGCGCCAGCTAGCCGCGCCATTCGAGCATGTTACGCGGCTTGTCTGGCGATGTCGCAGGCGTTAGTGAAAGCTTGCTTCATTCGGTCGTCGGCTACGCACTATTTTTTCGCGCCTCTTGCCGCGGCATGATCCGCTTTTGAGAGAGTCAGCTTCTCGGGATGGTTGATGCTCTTATTAACTACTGCGCGCGCGGCGCTCAAATGCGGCAACTCTGTGTCGACCCCATCGCGCTGCACGACGTAGATCGACGAGAGTGTCCGCGCTGTGCGCTGATCAGCGGTCGTGCGCTTCAGGATGGTCCATTGAACACGCCGAGTCGCGCCTTCCGTTGTGGGATCTGGCACATCCTGGAAGCCGCGATCGACGATCGCCTCAAGCTGATAAATCTTGGGCTCGGGCTTCTTGCGCGGATCGTTCCGATTTCGCTCACTACGTCGGCCGTCCGGCCTGCGCGCATCGCGCCCATTGTGCGGCTCTCGGATACGAACGCCCCGGTTCTCGCCCATCCGCGGTGCGTCCGTTTTTTTTCCGCGGTCTTCGCGGTCGAACCGTTTGCCGCGCGATCCCCGATGACGGCGCCCGTCGCGAGCTGGCGCTTGGCCACGTTGTTGAATCGCAGCCGACTCCAGGACATCGTTGCCTAACACATCTGACGTCGTATCGCTCCTCACGGCTGGACTGGACCCGCCGGGGTGTGGACCGCGGCGCCGTCGCCGCCTTTTGCGCGGTCCATTTCCGGTCGGCGGTTGGGGAGGCGCTACTTGTCCTGTTGCAGTCGTGGATCGTACTTCTGCTCCGGCTTGTTGAGCAGCGATCTTGTGTGTCGCCATCGAGCCATCGCCGACCGCCGCCGCAGTCGCCTCAATGCGTGGACGACGATGCCGCCGGCGGCGGCGGCGATGCCGCTGGTCGCCGTTCGGGGAGTTCCGGGGCATGTCTTGGCCTTGAGTCTCCGCACGAGCCGTCGGTTGTGGCTGTTCGTCGGTAGGGAGCCCCGCTCCCCCGGTCGGCGTTTCTGTCGTCATCGACCGTTCCGGTCGATCGTTGGGATCGGGGGGGATAATCGACATGGATCGGACGGTAGCACAGGGCACGGCAGCGTCAAACGCACGCGCAAAGCGCAACGATAAACTTAGCCGATTGCGGACTGCGGTTTTGAAAAAGCAAAAAACGAGAAAGCACGCGTAATTTAGATGGAGATGCAACGATCACAAAAGCCGCGGTTCATTTACACAGTAAAACGCAAAACATTCTATCGCAGTTACGAGAAAATTTAAGAGAAGTATTATCAGTTAAGAGAAGTATTATCAGTTATATTGATGTTACTTGGCCGCACCCTCACGCGATAGCCAACCTTGCAACCTTGCAACCTTGCAGTAGGATATTGATATTGCTATGAAAATTCAGCTGTAGAACAATACCGATCGGTCGGAGCGTCACGGAAGACGTGCAGGCGTGAGCGTTTGAGGCGAGACCTGAGGATAGCGGCGACTGGCGGAGTCAGAAGGTCAATTCTTCGTCGATCTTGCGATCGGCATTGAAAACCTTGTGCGAGACTTTGACGCGCGGGT
>JASHOB010000258.1 GCA_030041335.1 Alphaproteobacteria bacterium
GTGAGCGCGCCGCAGCTGCCACGGCGCGAGGCCGCCGCGCGAGATTGGCGTGATCGCGACGCCGCCATAGGCGCGCGCGATATAGGCAAATAAGGCGAGCGCGATGTGCTCGCAGAACATCGCCGAGCCGTCGCCGGGACTGGCCATGGCGCCGGCAAGCGTTTGGGCAAAGCCGTACATGACCGGGTCGCGCCGGCCGAATTGCGGCGTTTGAAGCCGTTTCACGCGCGGGATCCCCGCTTCGTCCGCCATCTCGTCAAGAGCAGCTTGCGGGAGATAGAAACGCAGCGAGTCAAAGGACGTGTCGAGGCCGACGGTCGGGTTCTCGTGCAAATCGAAGAGGAACGCATCACCCAAGGTGGCGGGCGGCAGCGTCGTGCGTTTCCCTGCGATCCGGAGGTCGGAGAAGAACGGCGCGGTCAACGGAACATGAAATGAAAATGCTGCTTCGGCGGGCACCGTCAGGGACCGCCCGCCCATCGGGTGATCGCTGCGCATGCGCGAGAAGGCGATCTGCGCGCGCGGATTGCGGCGCGCCACTAAGGTCGGCGGCGGATCGATCCGGAAGCGCTTCGCGAGAATCTCGGCAACGCTCCGCGCACTCCGGAGCGTATCCACCTGGCCGCGGGCCGAGCCGCCGATTATGGCAATGTCGTCGCCCCTCCCCTTCATCGGTCTAAGCCCCGACGATGTCAGGTAGCTTTGCAGGGCGAACCGCTTGCTGTCCTTTTAATTTGGACGCGACGTGCGACTGGTTGCCCACGCGCCAGCCGGCGACGAAGACGAGCGACATCGCTACGATCACACAGGCGGCGCCGACCGCGCCCAGCGCGAGCGGCGAGGCGTTCGACAGTGTTAGTGAGCCAAGCGCCGCGCCCGCAGAAAATCCAAGGAACTGGAACGACGCGTTCAAGGAGAGTGCCACCGGCGCGACCTGTATGTCCGTAATGCTGATAAGCCGCGTCTGCTGGGCTGGGAAAAACGCCCATCCCGACAGCCCCCACGCCGCGATCGCGACGAGGATCGGTACGCGTGCTTCGGTCGGCGACAAGAGCAGGCCGCTCGCCGACAGGCTCAAGAAGGCGAAGGTCAGCAGCGACAGGCTGGTGACGATCACGCGGCGATGCCCAAAGCGGTCGGTCAGCAGTCCGCCGAGCCTGAGACCAACGACGGCGGCGACGCCCCACATGAAGAGCACGGCGCTGACCGACGACCCTCCGATCCCCGCCGCGCGGGCGAGGAACGAGGCGAGATAGGTGTAGACCGTGAACGCACCCGTCGCCCAGGTCATCGTGCTGAGCAGGGCAACAAGAACCGCAGGCTGACGCGCCACGTCAAGTCGCTGGCGGAGGCTGGCGACGGGCAGCCCGTCGGCGACTTTGCGCGGCAGGCCTGTCAGTAGTCCGACGGACGCGATCAAGGCCAGCACGCCGACGGCCGCGAAATTCAGCCGCCAGCCGAAACGGTCGCCAATGAGCGCACCTAAAGGAACGCCGAGAGCGACCGCGACGCTCGTTCCGCCGGTGACGATCGAGAGAGCCGTGCCGCGCCGCGACGGATCGACGAGAGCGCTCGCAAGCGCACTCGCGTTTGGAACATAGAGACCGGCGGCGATGGCAAGCAGGACGCGCGCGGCCATCAGCGTCCCATAGCTGTTCGCCGACCAAGCGACGCAATTCGCGGCGGCGAATCCCAACATCGAAGCAATCAGAAGGCGCCGGCGATTCACATCACCTGTAAGTGCGGTGAGGACCGGCGAACTAAGCGCGTAGGTCAAGGCAAACACCGTCACGAGTTGACCAGCGCTGACGACGCTCACAGACAGATCGCGCGCGAGATCGGGCAGAAGCGGCGCGATCATGAATCCCTCGGTGCCAATCGCGAAGGTTCCCAACGCCAGCCAGTAGAGCCTCGCCGTTGAGCCGGGTGCTGTCTTCGGCATGGAATGCTCCCATATCGTGAGATGGTCGGTCATCTTGAGTTTTGGTCGAGAATGAGCCGTGTTCGCGGTGCCGGATTGCAAAATCAGACGAGGATTTGAGAAAAGACGACGGTCATGAAGCGATCGAAAGCTTGTCCGTTCTTCTCGACCCTCACACGCAACAGCGCGCCTTCATAGGCATCGAGAAGAAACGCGGCTAAATCCGCCGCTGAGGCCCCGGACGAAATCGAGCCATCGGCCTGGGCTTCTGCGATGACCGTGGCGATGTCCGTCGACCATGCGAGATACAGTTGGGCGAGGTGTTCGCGGATAATCGGGCTTTGGTCCGAAAGTTCGGCGCTGAAATTTCCCAAAAGACATCCACGCCCGAACTGGGCATCGGTATAGACCTCGTTGAGGCGCTCGAAATGAAGTCGCAAGCGCTGGAGCGCCGGAATGGATTTGTCGGAGAGCGTGGCGCGTCGCGGATTGTCGCGGCCATAGCGATCGACAACTTCCGCGCCGAGCGCTTCCTTGCTTTCGAAATGATTATAGAAGGAGCCTTTGGGCACCCCGGCTGCCTCGGTGATGTCCTGAACACCGCAGCCGTTGAAACCCTTCTCGATCAGGACCTTGAGTCCCGCACTCACGATCTTTTCGCGGACATTTGGTCTAGGCATACGAACTTAATATGACCGGTCGTCTTAAATGTCAAGAGCGCACGAAACGGGGGCTCGATACAATGCGAGGAGGGGCTTCGGTAAAGGCCCGGTTTGTCCGAAAGAGGGCAGGGTCGTACCGGACGGCCGCGGTGGGCCCACGGTAGCATAGAGACTCCGGATTAACGGCCCGCGCTACCCTTGCCGATCGGACCGTCGCGTCGGGGGTGCCGCGCTGCTTGTCGAAATGGTGTCCGTGTCCGAAGAAATGGATTTTCAAGCCACGAAGGTGGTCGAAGTTGACGGACTGAAGCTGCGATTCCTCCGCAACGACAACCGCCAAGGCATTCCCATCCTGCTTACGAGTCCTTGGCCGGAGAGACTTTGCGCTTTCGCACCGATTTGGCCGGCCTTGGCGCCGGCCTAGCGGCGCACTGATGCGAATTATTAGGGAGGACAGGATGAGCCGTACGTCATCTGAAGAGAACAAGGCGTTGGTGCTCGAAGCCTTCGACGCTCTCTTCAACAAGCGCGACTATGCTAGGGCAGAGCGTTTCTGGTCTGAGCGCTACATCCAGCACAGCGCCCATATCCCGCCCGGCCGCGACGGGTTGTTCAACCTTGTTCGTACCCTTCCCACTACGCTCCGCTATGACAATCACGTGATCCTCGCCGAAGGCGACTACGTCATCGCGCATGGACGCTTTTCCGGCCATGGCCGTCCGAGGTCGTGGGTCGCAGCCGACATCGTGCGGATGAAGGATGGTAAGCTCGCCGAGCACTGGGACGTTCTTCAGGATGAGGCGACCAAGGCGGAATCCGTCAGCGGCCTACCAATGTTCGGCGATCGATTCGCCGATTGACTGTTCGTCCGCAACCATCTGCGAGACTCCCGATGATGTTTCAGATTGCGGTAAATGGGGTCGATCACGCCGTCGACGTGGATGACGATACGCCGCTGCTTTGGGTGTTGCGCGACGTGCTAGGGATGACCGGTACGAAGTTCGGCTGCGGCGAGGCGTTGTGCGGCGCTTGCACCGTGCACCTTGACGGCAACCCGATGCGTTCATGCGTGACCCCGGTCGGGAGTATCGGCGGGGCCAAGATCACGACGATCGAAGCCGCCGCAACGAGCGCCGTGGGAGCACGAATCCAAAAAGCGTGGCTCGACCGCGAGGTCGTTCAGTGCGGGTATTGCCAGTCGGGACAGATCATGTCCGCGTGGGCGCTCCTCGCGCGCAATCCACATCCGACCGATTCCGACATCGAGAACGCGATGTCCGGCAACATCTGCCGCTGCGGGACCTATGGCCGAATACGCGAGGCCATCAAGCGGGCGGCAAGGTCTCACGGCGGGGAAGGCTGAAGATGCTCGTCGATCGAGCCGATCTGTCGCGGCGTCGGTTCCTTGAGATCGGGGTGGTCACCGGCGGCCTGATGCTGAGCCTGAAGCTGCCATTGGCACGTGCCTCGGCGGCGATCGATCCTGAGAGCCTCGCGCCAAACGCCTTCATTCGCATCCAGCACGATGGGCAGATCGTCTTGACGATGCCCTATGTCGAGATGGGACAAGGCACCTACACCTCAATCCCGATGCTGATTGCGGAGGAACTTGAAGTCGATCTGAAACAGGTGAGGCTCGAACACGCGCCGCCCAACGCCAAGCTCTATGGGAATCCGATTTTCGGGGGCATCCAGTGCACGGGCGGTTCGACATCCATTCGCGCCGCATGGCTCCCGCTGCGCGAGGCCGGAGCGGTTGCGCGTACCATGCTGATCTCGGCAGCCGCCCAACGTTGGCATGTCGATCCCGCGACCTGCCGCGCACAAAGCGGTGAAGTCTTTCACGAAGCTTCTGGCTCGAAAATCAAGTATGGAGAAATCGCTGCGGCCGCCGCCGGCTTGCCGGTCCCGAAAAATGTGCCCCTCAAGAGCCCGGCGGACTTCAAGCTGATCGGCACGCCCGCCAAGCGGCTCGATACGCCGGCGAAGGTCAATGGAACGGCCGTCTTTGGCATCGATGTTCGATTGCCCGGGATGAAGATCGCGACGCTGGCCCAGTCGCCCGTCTTCGGTGGCCGCGTCACGAGTGTAGACGATACCGTCGCGAGGAGCGTGAAGGGCGTTCGTCAAATCATTCGTCTTGATGACGCCGTCGCCGTGGTGGCGGATCATTTCTTTGCTGCGAAGAAAGGGCTGGCGGCGCTCGCGGTCGAGTGGGACGACGGTCCGCACGCCAACCTCACAACGAAAGAAGTCGTGCGTGAGCTTGAACAAGCCACGCTCCAACCGGGCGCCGTCGCGCAGAACATAGGCAATGTCACCGAAGCGATGATGAGCGCCGCCAAGAAGGTCGAGGCAACTTACCAGGTTCCATTCCTTGCCCACGCCACAATGGAGCCGATGAATTGCACGGTGCACGTCCACAAGGACAGTTGCGAAGTATGGGTCGGCAACCAGGCCATCGCACGCGCGCAGGAAGCGGCGGCGACGGTCACCGGCCTTCCTCCGGACAAGGTCGTCGTCCACAATCACCTGATCGGGGGCGGCTTCGGCCGCCGTCTCGAGATCGACGGCGTCACACGCGCCGTTCAGATCGGGCGGCACGTCGAGGGTCCCGTGAAAGTCGTGTGGACCCGCGAGGAAGACATCCGCCACGATATGTACCGACCACTATTCTTCGACCGTATCTCCGCCGCGCTTGATAGGAAAGGAATGCCATTGGCATGGAACCATCGTTTCGCCGGGTCCTCGGTCCTCGCACGATGGTTCCCTCCAGCCTTCGACAAGGGCCTCGATTCCGACACGACGGATGGCGCGATCAATCTCGCCTATGCGCTGCCCAACGTGCACGTCGAATATGTGCATGTTGAGCCGCCCGGTATTCCGACGGCCTTCTGGCGCAGCGTCGGACCATCGCACAATGTTTTTGTGGTCGAGAGTTTCATCGACGAACTCGCCGCGGCTGCCGGCCAGGATCCGGTCGCCTATCGGAGCTCTCTTCTCGACAAATCGCCCCGCGCCAAGGCAGTCCTTGCGCTGGCGGCCGAAAAGGCGGGCTGGGGACGGCCGATGGCGAACCGGACTGGGCGCGGCGTGTCCGTTCAGTCTGCTTTCGGCGGCTACATGGCACAGGTCGCGGAGGTCGAAGTGTCGGAGAACGGCGCCGTCCGCGTCCGGCGCGTCGTCTGTGCCGTCGATTGCGGCGTCGTCGTCAATCCCGACACCGTGCGCGCGCAGATCGAGGGCGCGATCATTTTCGGCATCACGGCCGCGCTTTATGGGGAGATCACACTCAAGAGCGGTCGTGTCGAGCAAGGCAACTTCGATACCTACCGAATGCTGCGGATGGATGAGGCGCCGACGATTGAGGTGCATATCGTCCGGAGTTCCGAGGAGCCGGGTGGGATGGGCGAGCCCGGGACTTCGGCGATCATGCCCGCGGTCGCCAATGGGATCTATGCGGCGACTGGCAAGCGTTTGCGGAAACTACCGATCGATCCGTCACAGTTGAAGTCGACATGAGTTGCGACGGCGGCACCGTTGATCGCGGTTCTATCAAGGGCGACTGATGAGCGACGAATCGACATCAATCCGCGCCCGCTATCCCTTGCGAAAAACAAATCCTGATGTATGGGTGATGGAGTCCGCCGAGGAATGGACGTACTGGACTATGCCGGCACTGCACATCCGCGCATCCAGGCCTTTCCTAAGGCGAACCGGCAACGATCAAGCCGCGGCGCCGCGGCGGGACCGCTAATCTTCCTTGTAGCCGGAGGTCTGCGCGTTGCCGGTTGCGCCATAGTATTTGTACGGCAGAAACTTACCGGACATTGTGAGCTTCACGCGATCGCCCTTCGGATCTGGCAAGCGTTCGATCGCAAGATCGAAGTCGATCGCCGACATGATGCCGTCGCCGAATTCCTCCTCGATCAGCGCCTTCAGCGCCGGACCGTTGACCATTACCAGTTCATAGAACCGGTAGATCAGCGGATCGGTCGGCGGCATCTGCGCGCCGCGATACGGCACCTCGTTGAGCAACGCCTCCTCGCTCTTGCTCAAGCCGAACAATTCGGCCGCCTTTGCGGCCTGCGGCTTGGTCAGTTTCATTTGGCCGAGCAAGGCGCCGGTGATCAGAACCGGCGACATGTCGCCGATCTTGGAGCAAATCTGTTTCCAGCTCCAGCCTTTCTCACGTTTTATGTCTAGTAGTCGCTCGATGAGTTCGGCCCGCGTCATGGGAATCTCCTTTGGCGGTCGTCGTTACGGACGGCGATTGCGGAGCAATTGCCGTGCCACTGTTGTGCCGAAATGGAGCTTGTCACATCGGCGGATCAATGGCGTTGGCCCGACCACATCTCGGGCGCCAGAAAGTCAAACACGGGGTCGGCGACATCGCGGGAACGATGCATTCCGGGAAGGATAATCCCAAGCGTGGGATACACAGTGAATAGCGCGAGACCCTTCGCCCGCGACTACGTAAAGCACGGAGAACGCTGCCCCATATCCGAATGTGAACCTGCGGGCCCTAGCTGCTGACGTCATGACCAGACCCCATGGTGTCGGTCATGACGTGACCGATGATGAAGCCCCACCATACGATGAAGGCTAGCAAGCTGGTCACGCCCCACGGGTTCCACCAGCCTCCTCGCCAAGCATAGGCCGCCAGCACAGCCAGTAGGCAGGCAGCAATCCCAGGCCAATGGAGACGAAATCCTCCTTGAGGTCGAGGGAGGCCCAGCGCCCGCCAGTGACGATCACGCTCCATGAAGGGACTGATTTCGACCTTGAAATCCAAATATACGATGGCGCCCAGCGGCGCCGAGACCAAATACAGGACGACGACGGCATTGGTGAACGCGGCGCTTCGCACGGCACGGAAGCGGCCGAAGAACGAACCCGGCCGAGCGCCTGCGGGCAAGCGGGCTCGTTCTGTGCGCGATCAATATAGGGGCTTCGCACGACGCCATGCAAATTTGGCCTTTACGAACCTTAAAGTAGGGGTCACCCACTCCGAGCTTTGCATCGCGATATTAATCGTATCGCGCCGGATTCCCACGCGGCTTCTGCGCGTTTGTCAGTAGCTAGCCAAGCCTCAATGAACGTTCACCGCGCTCTTGGACAAAGGAGACCCCGCGCTGATTAACTTGCTACCGTTTGCGTGGTAAGCTTGCTCCAGGGATCAGGGGAAAAACCCAAGGACAATGAGCGAAACCCGCAAGCTCGCTGCGATTCTAGCCGCGGATGTTGCTGGGTATAGTCGTCTCACAGCGACTGATGAAGAGCGTACCATAGCCCGGTTGCGTGGTCTCCGAACCGACCTTATCGATCCGGCCATATCTGTTCACCACGGCCGCGTCGTCAAACGGACGGGCGACGGCATCCTGATTGAGTTCCGCAGTGTTGTCGACGCCCTGCGGTGTTCGATCGAAGTGCAGAACGGCATGGTTGAGCGCAATGCCGGCCTTCCTCAGGAACGGCAGATTTGGCTCCGCGTCGGCATTCATCTCAGCGACGTGATTGAGGAAGCGGACGGCGACCTGATGGGCGACGGTGTCAACATCGCCGCGCGCCTCGAAAACATCTGTGAACCTGGCGCCATCTGCCTTTCGGAGCCGGCTTATTGGCAGGTCAAATCAAGACTTGATCTTGCCGTTACCGATCTCGGCAACAAGGAACTGAAGAACATCCCCGAGCCTGTGCATGTATACTCGGTGCAGGTCGGGAAGCCGGCGCAGGCAAAGCAAGCGAACCGCCAATTTCGGTTGCAACGCCGTCACCGAAGAGACACTCGGCGCTAATCCAAGTGGTCGGTGGCATTGCTCCATTCATCGTCATTATTGGCGTCGCGGCCTGATCTGTCGTGGTGCGACTGGCGCCACCCGCGCCGTGTACACGCCGGCGCATTTGTCCATGTGATGCTGCCTTTTCAAAACTTAAGCGGCGACGAAAAGCAGGATTACCTCGCCGACGTCATCACCGATCAGCTAACGACCTATGGCGCACGCAGCTTCGGCAAGGGATTCGTTGGTGATCGCACGGAACACGGCGATGACCTACAAGAGCAAGGCAGTCGACCTTAGGGAAATCGGGAAAGAGTTGGGCGTGCGCTACGTGCTCGAGGGTCAGTGCAGCAAACTTCAAATCGCCTATGGGTTAATGCGCAACTTATCGACGCCGAGAACGGATCGCATCTTTGGGCCGAGGGGTTAGATATAGACAAGCCGACCTGCTCGCGACGCTTCTCGCGAATTTTGTATCCCGCCCCCTTGCTAAAAGGCAATTTGGCGGCGGCGGGTCGTGGTTCTGTGCTGCGGCCGCGCCGGCGTAAAATAAACAAATTAAGAGGAAGGTAGGGATGGAGGCGTTCTTAACGAGAGCTATCTTCGGGATCGCACCTCGCGGGCGGGCTTCTCGCCCTCAGCGGGATGGCAGCCGAAGCGGCGAGCTTGAGCGAGCAACATAACCTTGGGGTGAACAGTCGGGAAAGCCGAGCACACTTGGATTAATCCGGGTCGGCAGATGACCGCCAACCACGGCTACATCGGGCCGCTCCGCAGTATCCGGTTTACCGTGATTTTTCCGTCTCAATTACACACTTTGGCCGCCCGTAGCCGAGAATTAGCGCACAAGCTCCGGACGATGCGGGACGAAGGTCGTCCCGAAATGGTGTCAGTTCAGGTCAGCCGGCGATAGGGCCAATCCAATATGCGGCCCAATACCTCGCGTCTCGCGATCTTGGAACGGGATCGGGCGATCCAGAGTCGCCACAGTTCGTGTCGGAGCCCACTATAACCGCGAGCCAGCCGACAACCCAGGCGACGCGCGGTCAATCGGCGAGAGCATTCGTTACCGGCGGCTAAGGTGTCGACAGCCCAGCCTTAAAGGCATTCCATTCGGGCAGTGGC